>JAICQO010000180.1 GCA_025937835.1 Polyangiaceae bacterium | reverse complement strand
GGCCCGTCTCTCCGAGCTGCGCTCTGGCCTACGGTTTCGGCTCGAAGCTTCAGCGCTCGGCGATGCCCCGCGCTTTGCTCGGCACCTCGAGGCCGCGTATCGCTCGGCTTGGTGGCGCTACTGCGGCGGGGCCGCCCATTCCACGATTTCGTCGGCCAGCACGTGACCGGTGGAGGTTTGATCCTGCACCGTGAGCAGCGCGGACTTCCCGCGCAGGCCGCGCACGTTCCAGACCCGCCTCCCGAGCCAGGCGCTGTCGCAGCCGGTCGCCGAGCGCACCGGCTCGCCGTCTATGACCAGCTCGACGCGCGCCCAATCCGCATCCTTCGTGCCCCCGACGAGCAGCACGAGCGCATCACCCTCCAGGGTGAATTGGGCGGAGCGGAGCCTGCCCCGCGCGGCGTTGCCGAGCTCGGGGTCGAAAGAGTTCACGCGCCGGCCGAGCCTCGGGTACGGCACGTCCTGCCCCGCGCGCAGCGCCGGATCGAGCCAGCTCGCCGTGTTGCCGCGCACCACCCACGGGGCCTGCGCCGGCTCGAAGCCGAGCTCCCGCAGCTTGCGAAAGCCGCGGCGCGAGGGCTCGGAAGCGTCGAGCAAGAGCTCCTCGACGCCAGCGAGCGACGGCTCCTTCGCGACCGCCGCGCGCACGATCTCCTCGCGGAGCGCGGGGTTCCGGTTCTTCGAGAAGTAGTACTCCTCGAAGAAGAACAGGTCGCACCAAAGGTCCGCCTGGCTGCCGTTCGCGAATTCGGCGAGCTGCCGTCGCGCGTAGCGCGGAAAATCCGCGACGTGCGTGCGCTCGGGAAAGCTCGCGAGCAAGTCGGGATCGTAGCGGGGCAAGAAGAAGCGACCATGGGCCACGTTGACGGCCGTGGTCTTCTCGTACGGCGTCGGGAACACCGGCATCTCGGACAGCTCGACGCCGGCCTCGAGCAAGAGCCCGGGTGACGCGGTCTTTTCGTGGCCGGGCCGGCCGCGCTGCTTGAGCGGCAGGTGCGCCACGCTCCGGCTCGTGAGTCCGCGCAGATCGAAGACCGGGATCTTCGCGTAGTAGCCGGCCATGCCGATCGAGAAGATCGCGGTCTTCGGCGCGTGGCCGCGCGCGGCGAAGTCGCGGAACAGCCCCTGGCCGAGCAGGTAGCCGTAGGCCCCCGAGGCCATGGTCTCGAAATCGGAGATCGGCGAGAACGTGCGTTCGTCGGCCACACCGTGATCGATTTCGCCCGGCTTGACGATCGCCACCGGGAAGAACGCCGGCGTAGCGAGCACCACCAGCGCCGGCGCCAGCAGCTTTCGTCCGCGGTAGAGCAGCCAGCGCAGCCCGATGTCGGCGAGCAGGTAAAAGAGCGGCAGCGCCGGCACGAAGAAACGACCGAGCATGAAGTCGCCGCCGACCTTGATCACGTAGGCCGGATAGAGCACGAGCACGATCAGTGAGTAGCGGCCGACCAGCGAGCGGCGAGCGCGGTACGCGCCGAACACCACCAGGGGGACGAGCGCCCACAGCGCCGAGCCGAAGAACGTGAGCGCCGAGTAACTGAGCCCCTGCTCGAGGTGCAGGCTGCTCGCCGACTTCGCGTAGAACGTGTTCGGCATCAAATCGCCGTAATACGCGTAGCGCCACGCGAAGTACGGCAGGAACGAGACGGCGAACGGGATCGCGTAGCGGACGAGCTTTTGCCAGCGGTCGCGCTCGAAGAACAGCGCCGCCGCGAGCGCGACGTAGAAAATGCCGTGATCGGGGTGCGAGAGCACTGCGAGCGAGCCGGCGATGCCGGCGCCCAGCGGGTGGCCGCTGTCGGCGCGCTCGAGCGCGAGCGTGGCCAGGAAAGCCGCGAACATGGTCTCGAGCGCGGCCGTGGCGAACGAGGCGGCGCTGTAGTTGGCGGCGAACAAGATCACCGCGATCCCGAGCGGCATCGACACCGAGCGCTGGCGCCGTCCGAGCCGCTCGAGGCACACCAGCACCCCGACGAAGCTCGCGAGGTTCAGAAAGATGCCCCAGCGCCCCGGGTCGCCCCCGACGGCGATCGCCAGCGCGGCGTAGATCGCCCACAGGAAATCCGTGTAGCCCTCGACCCGCTCGCCCGGGTTGTAGACGAGCCCGTGACCCTTCACGAGGTTCTCGGCGTAGCGAAAGGTGATGTAGGCGTCGTCCGAGGCCCAGAGCAGCGACCAGGCGAACGCCACCCCCGCGGCGCACACCGCGACGAACACCAGGCGCTCGACCACGCCCGCACCGCGTGCGCGCAGCCACCGCCAGAGCGGCGTGGCGCAGGCGGCAAGCGCGAGCAGCGGCGCGCCCCACCAATACGTCTCGAGCTCGCGGAGGGCGGTCAGGTGGCGCTGGAGAAGCTCTGCGACGAACACGGGGCGGGGCCGCGGGAGGCTAGCCTTTCTACCGTGGGCGTGCCCGAAAACTCTGCGCGCGCGCTCGCCCCCGAGCTTGCAGCTTGACAAGATCGGCGGATTTCCTGTTCTTCATTGCCGCGGATGGCTGCCGAGACCGACGACGAACCCGACGCGCCAGATCGCGCCGCGCCCACCGTCCGGCGCCGCGGCGCCGCGCGCTTCGGGCTCGAGCTCTCGCCGCTGTTGGTGTTGTGCGCGGCGATGTGCGCGCTCGGCGTCTGGCTCAGGATCCACGCGCTGGCGTTCCCCTCGGAGTTCCTGTTCGACGAGCACCACTTCGTCGAGAACGCGAGGAACTACCTCTCGGGCAAACCGGACCTGAACGACCACCCGCCGCTCGGCAAGCTGCTCCAGGCGCTGTCGATCGCCGCCCTCGGCGATCATTCGTTTGCCTGGCGGTTGCCGTCCTTACTGTGTGGTCTGGCCGCGATCGCGATCGCCGGGCTCGCGGCGCGGCGCTTGTTCGAGAGTCCGCGGGCGGCCTGGATCGCGGCGGCGTTCGTGACCGCCGACGGGTTCTTGATCGGCTATTCGCGGGCGGCGCTGCTCGACGGCTACCTCGCGCTCTGCTCGTTGCTTGCGGTGCTGCTCGCGACCACGCGCCCGAGCCTGCGCTACGTGCTCTTGGGCGGGCTGCTCGCCGGTAGCGCGCTCTCGATCAAGTTCAGCGGCGTTGCGGTGTTCGTGCCGTTGGTGATCGGCATCGTCACCGCCAGGGGCTTTCAGGGCCGCCGTGAGTCCTCGGCGCTCGGCTTGCTGGGCACGGCCGTGGTCGTTTACCTCGGCCTGTACTGTCTGGGGCTGAGCCTCGCGGGCCAGCCGTCCTCGCCGGTCGCCGCGCTGAACGAGACGAAGCGCCTGTACACGCACCACGCGGCGCTCACCGAGATGAAGAACGCGCTGGTCTCGGGTTGGGTGAGCTGGGCGCTCCCGACCAAGCCGATAATGATCGGCTACGTCGAGCGGCTCGGGACCGTGCGCGCGCTGACGAGCCTCGGTAACCTGGCCTTGTGGTGGCCGGGGGTGGCGCTCGCGCTGGTCCTGTGCTGGCGCGTCCTGTACCGCGGCCTGCGCGCAACACTGCGTGAGCGGAAACCGGAGGCCGCCCCGGCCGCAAACGCGGGTCCGCTCGCGAGCTTTGCGGGGCTCGACTTCTCCGGCTTTCTCGAGGCGCACGGCCGTGCGGCGCTGATCGTGTTGGGCGGGGCGATCGGCTTCGTGGCGCCCTGGGCCATCAGCCATCGTGACTCGTACATCTATCACTTCTTGCCGAGCTACGTGCTCTTGCTCGTGCTGCTCGCCGGCTTCGTCGCCCGCGAGGCACGCAACACGCTCGTGGTCTCGTTTCTGGCGCTGGTGCTGGTCGTGCTGGCGTTCTACGCGCCCGTCTGGTCGATGTTCGAGACCAGCGCGCGCGCCGTCAACCTGCGGCTGTTCCTGCCGGTGTGGCGATGACGTCCTTCGTGCAACGCATCGGGCGCGACTGGCTGATCACGGGCGGTGCGCTCGCGCTCTCGGCGCTGCTGCTGGCTCTCGGTGGCGGGCGCGCGCCGTCCAAGGGGGATCGGATCCCGGTCGCGCTGACGATCATCCCGGCAGACGAGAAGAACCTCGGCTGCTCGTCGAGCGCCGAGGTCGCCGGCCTGCGCTGCGCCTTCGACGGCGAGGGCAAGCCGGTCGCAGTGACGCACCCGCTGCGCCCGTTCGTCACGCTCGGTCGCGAGCTCGTGCTGATTTCGAACCTGTTCGAGCTCGACTCCGTCGAAGACTTCCTGGCGCGCGCGCGGAAGAAGCGCTCCAACGAGCGCGTCACGTTGCGCTGCCAGGCCGAGTTGCTCGGTACGCTGCGAGACTTCGGCGTTCACTGGCAAGCTGGAGATCCGTTCGAGAAAACCAAGTCGGCTTCTGTACTGAGGGCTTCGGAGTGCCGGGTGGAGGAACGGTGAATGTCCACGCGCAAGAGCCGCTCCGAGTCGAAGAAGACCGAACGCCGGCGCGAGATCCTGGATGCGGCGCGCGATGTGTTCGCCCGCAAGGGCTATAACCCCGCGACGATCGACGACATCGTGGCGCAGGCGGGCGTCGCGCGCGGCACGTTCTATTTGTATTTCGACGACAAGCGCGCGGTATTTTCGGAGCTCATCGATCGCTTCGCCGCCCAGATCACCGCCGCGATTCAGCGCATCGTCACCGACGACTCGTCCCGGCCGGTCGCCGATCAGGTCCGCGCCAACATCCGCGCCATCCTCGGCATCTGCCTGGCGGAGCGGGCCACGACCAAAATCCTGTTCACGGACGCGGCCGGCGTGGACCCGGCCTTCGACCGCAAGCTCCTCGCATTTTACGACAGCGCCGTGCAGCTTTTGACGGAGGCGCTCAAGGACGGGCAGGCGCTCGGCATCGTGGCCGACGGCGAACCGCGCGTGCTCGCCTACTTGAGTATCGGTGCGCTGAAGGAACTGTTGCACCAGGCCGTCACGCTCGGTTTCGCGGAGGAGACAGCCGACGTGCTCACCCAGCAGATGTATTCGTTCTTGAGCCGCGGCTACCTGCGCGCGGCCGAGGCGGCGCCGCCCTCGGTGCGCGGTCGCGGCCGTTCGCGGCGCTGACAAATTTGTCGGAATACGGCTGGGCCGGCCGTGTTTCGAGCCCTGGAAAAAGCACCCAAACGGCGCTCTTCCTTGACTCGGCCGTGCGGGCGCCTCATTTGACGCCCTGCCGAGGTCCCCCCGGACCCACCATGCGCAACGCGCGGACTTTCGCGGCCCGGGAACCGCACCTCGAGACCCAAACGCCATGGCCAACGACAGCCCCGAAGTCGCCCCGAACACGCTGAGTCTCGTGTTCCTGGAGGCGCTGTATGCCGACTACCTGCGCGATCCGAACAGCGTGCCGCCGGACTATCGCAGCTACTTCGCCGAGCTCGACCACGACGAGGCGTTCCGGCGCTCTCCTCAGATCGGGCCGTCGTTCAAGCCATCGAGCGTGTTCAATCCGAGCTCGCGTTCGGTCAACGGCAACGGCTCCGTCCGCGGTCAAAACGGCCATGCCAGCCTGGCTCCGGCCAGCAACGGCGCGGCGGTGGCGGCGGGCGGCGTGTCCGACGCTGCCGTGCGTCAGGATCGGGTCGACGCGCTGGTCCGCGCCTACCGCGTGCGCGGTCACATGATCGCCAAGATCGATCCGCTCGGCCTGCCGCGCCCGAACCAGGCGGAGCTCGATCCGGAGTACTACGGCCTCACCGCCGACGACCTCGGCCGCAAGTTCTCGAGCCGCACGATCTTCGGCGCAGAGTCCCTGACGCTGCGGGAGATGCTGACGCGCTTGCGCACCACTTACTGTCGCTCGATCGGCGTGCAGTTCATGCACATCGACGACCTGCACGTGAAAAACTGGCTGCAGGATCGGATGGAGGGGACCGAGAACCGCATCCAGCTCACGCGCGAGGAGCAGGTG
>JAICQO010000123.1 GCA_025937835.1 Polyangiaceae bacterium | reverse complement strand
TTGCGACGGCGCGATTCACCCTTCGCCAACTCCGGGCTGGTCGTCGCGGTGGAGCCGGCCGACTATCAGCGAGCTGGCTTTGGCGGGCCGCTCGGCGGCGTCGAGTTCCAGCGGGCGATCGAGCGGGCGGCCTTCCGTGCCGGCGGTCCGACGCTGGCGGCGCCGGCCGTGCGAGCCAGCGACTTCCTCCGCGAGCGCGGGGCCACGTCGTCCAGCCTGCCCGAGACCAGCTACATCCCTGGTCTGACCAGCGCCGATCTCGACGCGGTGCTGGACGCCGGTGGCGTGCCGATCGCGGCCCGGTTGCGAGAGGCGCTCCGCGTGTTCGAGCGCCAGGTCCGCGGATACGCGAGCGAAGACGCGGTGCTGGTCGGCGTCGAGTCACGCACGAGCGCGCCGGTGCGCGTGCCGCGCGATCCGGCGTCGCTCCAAGCGATCGGGGTCCGGCGCCTCTACCCGGCGGGCGAGGGAGCGGGCTACGCGGGCGGCATCGTGAGCGCGGCCCTCGACGGCATGCGCGTCGCGCGCGCTCTCGCTGCGAGCGGTTGAGCGGGGCGCGAAACCCCGCCTTCGGGGCTGCCGCGGCCCTGAAACGCGCGCGCCGGAGCGTGGGCTAGAGACCCGGCCAAGGGGCGGCTTGAACGCGTGCTCGGTCCGGCCTACGTATGGGTCCACCCACCCCAGGATCGCGCCGTGGATAGCTATCGCCCTGACTCCGACCGAGACCCGCAAGAGACCCGTGAATGGGTCGAGTCCCTCGAATCCGTCGTGGAGCACGAGGGGCGCGAACGAGCGCGCTACCTGCTCGCCAAGGTAGCGGATGCCGCGCAGCGCCTCGGCGTGCGCGCGCAGCTGCCGGTCGTCACCGACTACGTGAACACGGTTCGCGTCGAAGAGGAGCCGGAGTATCCCGGCGACCGCGAGCTCGAGCTGCGCATCGGACGCATCATCCGCTGGAACGCGGCGGTCACCGTGCACCGCGCGAACCTCGCCTCCGACGGTATCGGCGGTCACATCTCGACCTACGCCTCGAGCTCGACGCTGTACGACGTGGGCTTCAACCACTTCTTCCACGGCAAGGACGCGCCCGGCCGCGGCGACCAGATCTTCATCCAGGGCCACGCGGTGCCGGGGATTTACGCGCGCTCGTTCCTCGAGGGCCGGCTCGACGCGGACAAGCTCTTGTCGTTCCGGCGCGAGGCGAAGCGCGGCTCCGGCCTGTCGTCGTACCCGCACCCGCGGCTGATGCCCGACTACTGGGAGTTCCCCACGGTCAGCATGGGCCTCGGACCGATCCACTCGATTTATCAGGCTCGCTTCAACCGCTACCTCGCGGCGCGCGGCTTCAAGGACACTTCGCAGCAGCGCGTGTGGTGCTTCGTCGGCGACGGCGAGAGCGAAGAGCCCGAGACGCTGGGCGCGCTGTCGATCGCCGCGCGCGAAAAGCTCGACAACCTGGTGTGGGTCGTCAACTGCAACCTGCAGCGCCTCGACGGACCGGTCCGCGGCAACGGCAAGATCATCCAGGACCTCGAGGGCGTGTTCCGCGGCGCAGGCTGGCACGTGATCAAGGTGATCTGGGGCCCGGAGTGGGACGGCGTGTTCGCGCGCGACACCGAAGGCGCCTTGCGCGACGCGCTGAACAAGGTCGTCGACGGCCAGTGGCAGAGCCTCACGAACATCTCCGGCGCTGACGCGCGCCAGCAGTTCTTCGGACAAGATCCGCGGATCCTCGAGACCGTGAGCCACCTCTCGGACGAGGCGCTCGGCGCGATGCGCCGCGGCGGTCACAGCTTCCGCAAGGTGTACGCGGCCTACCGGCGCGCGATCGAGCTCGCGGGGGACGGCAAGCCGGTCGTCGTGCTCGCCCACACCGTCAAGGGCTGGCAGCTCGGCGAGAAGTTCTCGGGCTCGAACGTCACGCACCAACAGAAGAAGTTCAAGGCCGAGGAGCTCCGGCACTTCCGCGACGTGCTCGAGCTGCCGATCTCGGACGACCAGATGGCGCAGGATCCGCCATTTTATCACCCGGGCCCGGACAGCGCCGAGGTCCGCTACCTCAAGGAGCGGCGGCGCGCGCTCGGCGGCCCGATCCCCGAGCGCCGCGTGCAGCTCGACGTTCAGCTCGAGCTGCCGAAGCCCGAGCTCTACGCCGAGTTCCACAAGGGCATGGAGAAGGGCGAGGCCTCGACCACGATGGTGTTCGGGCGCTTGCTCTCTAAGCTGATCCGCGACAAGGCCATCGGCCGCCGCATCGTGCCGATCGTGCCCGACGAGGCACGCACCTTCGGTCTCGACGCGCTGTTCGGTCAGGTCGGCATCTACGCTTGCGGCGGTCAGCTCTACGAGCCGATCGACAAGGGCAAGGTGCTCTATTACCGCGAGTCGAAGGACGGTCAGGTGCTGGAAGAGGGCATCACCGAGGCCGGCTCCATGGCGTCCTTGATCGCCGCGGGCACGTCGTACGCGACGCACGGCCAGCCGCTGATCCCCTTCTACATCTTCTATTCGATGTTCGGCTTCCAGCGCACGGGCGACCAGCTCTGGGCCGCGGGCGATCAGATGCTGCGCGGCTTCGTGCTCGGCGCGACCGCGGGCCGCACCACGCTGAACGGCGAGGGCCTCCAGCACGAAGACGGCCACTCCCAGCTGGTCGCCACCACGGTGCCGAGCTGCCGCGCCTACGACATCTCGTTCGCGTTCGAGCTCGCCGTGATCATCGAGGACGGCATCCAGCGCATGTTCGGGCCGGCCGACGAGAACGTCTACTATTACATCACGCTCCAGAACGAGGACTACAAGATGCCGCCGATGCCCGAGGGCGCGCGCGACGGCATCGTCAAGGGCCTGTACCGCTTCCGCCCGGCGGCGAAGCGGCTCGAGCGTCACGTGCAGCTGTTCGGCAGCGGCTCGATCATGCTGCAGGTGCTGCGCGCTCAAGAGATCCTCGCCGAGCGCTACGGCGTGAGCTCCGACGTGTGGGGCGTGACGAGCTATCAGGAGCTTCGCAAGGACGCGCTGTCGTGCGAACGCTTCAACCGCCTGCACCCCGAGGCCCAGCCGCGCGTGCCGTACCTCACGCAGGCGCTCTCCGGAGTGGACGGCCCGTTCATCACCGCCTCCGACTACATGAAGTCGCTCGGCGATCTGATCGGCCGCTGGCTACCGGGGCGAATCGTTCCGCTCGGCACCGACGGCTTCGGCATGAGCGACTCGCGCGAAGCGCTGCGCCGCCACTTCGAGGTCGACGCCGAGAACATCGTGCTCGGCGCGCTCGAGGGCCTGCGTCAAGAAGGCAAGGCGAGCCCGCAAGAAATCGCCCAGGCAATCCGCGATCTGGGAGTGGATCCGGACAAGGTCGAGCCGGTGAGTATCTAGTTTGGAGACCAGTACCGTGCTGCCGACCCTCGAGTTCGTCCTCAAGAACTACAAAAACTTCAACGCCCGCTCCACGCGCGACGCGCTGCTCGCGTACCACCGGCACATCCAGGCCGGCGGCAAGATGTTCTGGGCCGTGGCCGGCGCGATGTCCTCGGCCCAGCTCGGGATCACGCTCGCGCCGGCGATCCGCGCAGGCCTCGTGCACGGCCTCTCGGTCACGGGCGCGAACCTCGAGGAGTCGCTGTTCCGGCTCGTCGCGCACAAAAGCTACGTCGATTTCCCCGACTACCGCTACCTGACGAAGAAGGACGACACGAAGATCCTCGAAGACCGGATGCGTCGCGTGACCGACACCAGCATCCCGGAGGACGAGGCGTTCCGCGTCGTCGAAAAGTTCATCGTGCCGGCGTGGAAGCGCGCCACCGACAGGAACGAACGCCACTTCTGGCACGAGTACTTCTACGAGCTCATCCAGGCGCTGCCTTCGAACCTGCACGAGGGCGTGACCGAGGACTGCTGGCTGCTCGCCGCGGCCAAGGCCAGGCTGCCGATCGTCGTCCCCGGCTACGAAGACTCGACGTTCGGCAACATCTTCGCCTCGCACGTGAAGCTCGGCGAGTGCAGCGCCAGCATCGCCAAGTCGGGCATCGAATACATGGCTGCCTTCTACGATCAGTACCGCGAGCTCTCGTCGGGCGCGGGCGTCGGCTTCTTCCAGATCGGCGGCGGCATCGCCGGTGATTTCCCGATCTGCGTGGTGCCCTCGATCAAGTACGACCTCGAGCAGCCGGTCCGTCCCTGGGCCTACTTCTGCCAGATCTCCGACTCGACCACGTCCTACGGCTCCTACTCGGGCGCGACTCCGAACGAGAAGATCACCTGGGACAAGCTGACCGAAGACACGCCCATGTTCGTGATCGAGTCCGACGCCACGATCGTGGCTCCGCTCGTGCTCACGGCGCTGCTGGAAGCCAAGCAGGATCCGTCTGCCGCAGACGCATTGATTGCGCGCTACGGGTTCTGAGCCTCCTCGAGGAGCCGCGCCCGAGCTCAGGGCACGGCGGTGACCGTGCCGTGCTCGTAGAACACCTCGGCGGCCTCGAACTGGCCGTCGTAGAACGGCGTTTCGAAGTGCCAGACCGAGCTCTCGGGCGCGGTCGCGCGTTCGTCCGCAATCCGGAAGTAGGAGAGCGGAGCGCCATCGGCGTTTCTCGGAAACACGATCGCGACGATCGAGCGGACCGATGCGTCCGCTGACGTCTCGATATCGCCCGTGACGCGGCTCTTCGCTCCCTCGTCCTCGATCTCCACGTTGGCGACGTGCACCCATTCGGCAGGGACGACGTCGCCCGCCATTTCGCCGGCCACGCCGTAGCTCACGGCCGTCACGTCTTCCGCGTCGAATTGCGGCGCGACCTCGAAAGGTTGAGCGACGGCGACGCCATGCTCGCCCGGGGCCAGGCAATACACGCGATTGGTCATGCCTTCGAAGCGGTACATCGGCGCGACGACGGGCCCGGCGAACTTGACGGGTGCGCTACCGGGAGCTTCCAGGCTCACGCTCACGGTGAGCCGGCACTTCATCTCGTCGCTGTCGTTGAGGACGACGCCGAGCCAGTAATGATTGGTGATGGTCTCGCGGGCGCCCTGCACGTAGTAGTGGCTGTCCGTGACCTCGAAGCCGTCGACCGCGTCGCCCGTGAAGACCTCTCCGGTCTGAACCGGAGCGACGTCCGGAATATGCGCTCCCGTTGGTGCAGCGCCGCCGACCGGAGCGGAGCCGCCAGCAGATGAGCCGCCTCCGCCGGGCTCCGAGTTGCTGCCGCCGGCGCCGGCCTCGACGGCCGAGCCGCCGTCATTCGAGCCGCCGCTCGCGGGGCGGCCCCCCGTGGCGCGCCCGCCGGTTGGCGCCGGACCGGCTCCGCCCGCGTCGTCTCCGGCGCCGCCGGGAACGCCGCCGCCACCGGCCATGGATGGACGACCGCCCGTTTGCGTGACTCGACCACCGCTGGTCTGGCTGCCGCCGCTGTCCGCAGTGCCGCCGCGTCCAGCGGACCCGCCGGTCGACCTGCCGCCCGTGTTTGCGGCATCCGGTTCGTCACCGTCGTCATCGCCGCAGGCAACCGCGAGCGCACCAACCGAAACGAACAACGCCAGCCCCGACCACCTGTGCAACATCATCCTCGACCCTCTCGGCAGTTAAGCGCGCGGCTCCGACGCTGTCAAGGACGGGGAAGGGCGCACCAAGCACGGCCGCGAGCGGAGCGCGCCGTGCGCGAATGGCTACGAAGCGTCGCGATCGCTTTAGGAGCAACTCGGTGAACTCGAGCGACTGAAGCGCTGTCGCGTACAGCGTTCTCACTATACGGAGTGACGCGTCGAATGTTTATCTCGTGCGCCGTGAAGGCCGACGGCTCAGCCGAAACGAAGTTGTCCGAAGTGATTACGACGTCGAGTCGAAGAATTTAAATTTCGATCACGTCATGGATTTTGTCTTGCGTGATCAGAGCGCGCGCGAGTACGTTCACGCACGTCGAAGGAGGTTGGGCCATGGGAACGGGTCTAGCTCTTGGTGGTGGAATCGGGATTGGTGCGGCACTGCTCGCGCTGTTCGGCTCGGGTTGTGGCCCGGTCGACGCAGAGCTCGAAGGAGACGGTGCCGATAGTGAATCCGTCGGAAGCGTGACTCAGGCGCTCGACCCAAGCTTCGTTGCCTCTGCGGGCGGCGCGCGACGCTTGATGTCGCGCCACTACCTGCGAGCGATCGCGGAGATCCTCGGACCGCAGGCAGCGGCCGCAGCGACACCCCCGAAGGATCCGAGCACCGGCGGCGTGGACGCGATCGCCGCGCGCGAACTGCCGATCGATCCTGACTCGGTGCAAGTGCTCGAAGTTAGTGCGTTTTCTGCTGCAACGGCGGCAGCGAACAATCTGCCGACGCTCGCGACGCAGGCGGGCGCTCCGTGCGTGAACGGGCCGTACACCGCTTCCGCGCGCAGCGTCTGCTACGGGCAGGTCGCGCAGCGCGTCGCGAACTCCGCGTGGCGCATTCCGCCGACTGCGACGCAGAAGGCGAAGCTCGTGCAAATCGGCACGCAGGGTGAGACGGGGTCGACCGACCTCGCGAAGTTCCGCGGCGGTCTCACCACCTTGCTCGCGACGATCCTGCAGGCGCCCAACTTCATCTACAGCGTGGAGGTTGGAACTCCGATCGCTGGCTCTCAAAATCGCACGCTCAATCCGTTCGAGCTAGCGACGCGCATGTCGCTGTTCTTGACCGGACGGATCCCGAGCGCGGATCTGTTGAGCCGTGCCGGCTCGGGTCAGCTCTCGACCGACGCGGGGATCCGCGCCGCCGCGACCAGCTTGCTGGGCACGACTCCGGCACGCGAGGGCTTCCGCGATCACATCGACGAGATGTTCGAGGTCAATGCGTTGCTCGCCAAGGGCAAGACCGGGCTCACCCCGGAGCTCAAGGCGTCGATGGCCGAGGAGGTGCGGCGCTTCGCGGAGAGCTTCGTGTTCGACAATCCGCGAAGTTTTCTGGGAATTTTGACGGAAGAAACGCGGGCCATCGATCAAAACCTGGCGTCGCTCTACGGGGTGAGCGTCAGCAGCGATTGGGCGCAGTTCAACTTCGCCACCGGTGCCAATGCTCAGCAGCGAGCGGGCATCATGACCACGCCGGCGTTGATGACCGTCTTCTCGCACCCAACCTTGAACTCGCCCACACGGCGCGGCTTGTTCATTCGCGAGCGCATGCTGTGCGACTCGGTGTCACCGCCCGGCCCGGGCATCGACACGACGCCGAAGGCTCCCGACTTCGGAAAGACGCTGCGCCAGCGCATGGAGGAAGACCACGCGGTCGGCGGCTGCAACGCTTGCCACGGCATGATGGATCCGCTCGGGTTCCCCTTCGAGATGTACGGCACACTGGGCGACTACCGGACCCAGGACAACGGTCAGCCGCTGGACCTGACCGGCGATCTCGACGGCGCGGCGTACGACGGACCGCGCCAATTGATGTCGATTCTGGCGCAGCCCGCGAATCAGGTGTCGTCGTGTTGGATCCGGCAGCTCTATCGCTCCGCGATCGGCATCAAGGAAGCGACGCTGCAGGAATCTGCGCTGCTCGACCTCGAGACGGCCTTCTCCGCGGCTGGTTACAGCATGCGGCAACTGTTGATCGAAATGGTCGCAAGTCCCGCCTTCCGTCAGGTCGGGCCGCTGCGCTGAGCGCGATTCAGCTCCCGAAAGGACTATGTCATCATGCTGATTCCGAAGAAGCACGCATTTGCGCGACGCACGTTCCTGCGAGGGGCGGCCTACGGCAGTGGAGTCGCCGTGGCGCTCCCCCTGCTCGAAGCGATGTTGAATAGCACGGGTGAAGCGCTGGCCCAGGGCGGGCCGTTGCCGAAGCGCTTCATCTCCTGGATGTTCGGCTCGGGCTTCAACCTCGACCAGTTCGAGCCCGCGGCGACCGGGACGGGCTGGGCTCTCAGCCCTTCGCTCGCGCAGCTGTCGGATCTGAAGAGCTACCTCAACGTTTGCTCGGGCCTGCAGAATCCGAACAACCCGGTGCTCAACCCCGGAGCGCCGCAGACCATCACCCACCACAACGGGCTCACGGTCTTCAGCGGCTACCAGTACGTGGATCGCCGCTCGAGCATCGACAAGACGTTCGCCACGGACTGGGGTGGGCCCACCATCGACCAGGTGATCGCCGACGCCATCGGTAAGACGGCGACGCTACCGTTTCGCTCGCTGCAGTTCGGCGTCTCGAAGTCGGATAGCCCGGTAGACGGCGGAACGGCCGCGGACGTGCTGTCGGTGCGAAGGCTCGCGGCAGGGTCGAGCACCTCGCTCATTCCTCTGCCCTGCGAGCGCAACCCCGCCAAGGTCTGGGAGACGCTGTTCGGTGCTCCGCCGGTTCCGAACGCCGTGCGGACGTCGATGCTCGACTTCATCAAGAGCGAGCTCGGCACGATGCGCGGGCGCCTCGGAACCCAGGACCGCGCACGCGTCGATGCGCACCTCGAGGGGATCCGCTCGATCGAGCGCCGTATCCAGTCCGCAGGCGTCTGCACCGCGCCGGCCCAGCCAACCGAGCAAAACGGCGAAGAGAACCCGAACGAAAAGCTCACCGTCATCAACAAGATCATGGCGGATCTGGCGGCGCTGGCGTTTGCCTGCGACTTGACCCGCGTGGCTTCGGTGCGCTTCTCGGGCGTCGCGGCCGAGGTCAATATCGCCGAGCTTGGCGCTCCCGACAACGGGACGACTCATCACTTCTGGAGTCACGCGACCGGTAGCGGCTACGACAACGGCATCGCCTTCACCCTGAATCGCTTCGGCGACTGGATGCGTTCGCTGCGCGACACCTCCGACCCGACCGGGGGAAACTTGCTCGATTCCACGATCCTTTACTGCAGCAGCGAGATCGCCTGGGGTCCGATCCACCAGATCGCGCGCCATCCGGTGTTGCTGGGCGGGCGTGGTCGCAACTACCTGACGTTCCCCGGCACGCATTTCCAGGGGGCTCCGGCGCCCGCCAACCGCCACGGAGGGGACTCGACTCCCTCCGGCAACAGCACCTCGAACGTGCTGTTCACGGTGCTGAAGAACTACGACTCGGCGGCCACCGCCGCGGGCGGCGGGCTGACCGCAGGGTCCACTCTGATCCCGGAAATCAAGGCGGGGCCCTAGGGAACCCACGATGCGACTCGACGGTTCAGCGACGCAAGAGCGCTCGCGCGCTCGGCTCTCGATCATCCTCGGCTTGGGGCTCGTCGTGGCGGCGGCCGTGGTGGCGCTACGCCCGGCCGCGCCCGACGGAACCCCGCGAGCCGCCGCCGTCGAACGGCGGGAAGTCGCCGCAGCGGCAGAAGTATCCCGCCCCAAGGCTCACCGAGAGGAACGGGCGAGCGAGCCCCAGGCCACAAATACGCCCGAACCGGAGCTCGGCGGCATGCCGGCCGCAGCGGAGCCTCGAACGATCGCCGCCCCACCGCTGCCGGATCCCGCGCGGTTTGCGAGCCCGGAGCAGGAGCGACAATTCCTGGTGGAACGGCTGCCCGGCGAGCGGCTGACTCTGGATAACCAGGGCAAGGCCGTCGAGCGCATGGAACGAGTGCTCGGCAGCGCGACCAGCGTCGACGTTGCCGAGCTCGAGCGCCTGCGCGAGCGCAAGGACCGCTTGAAGGCGAAGTACGAGCTCCAGGCGCAACGCGTGGCTGGTCTCGAGCGGCGCATCGGCGAAGTCTCACGCAAGTGAGACGGCAAAAGCAAAGACGGATCTGAACCGGGGGGACGCGACGCAGTCGCGAACGGGAGTGTCACGGTGATCGAGCGATCGAAAAGGGAGCGAATCATGACGAATGTGGGAGTGCGCGCGCCGCGTTTGGTAGGCTACCGAGCACGCATCGGTGCCGCGGTCTCGTTGGTTCTGGGTGTGTCGGTCGTGGGTTGTTCGACCGACGTTCAGCCGGACGGCGACGAACCGGGGCTCGGCCGCCTCGAGACCCCGCTCACGAACTGCGGGACGACGCTGGGCGCTGCTCCGCTCGAGAACAGCTGCGGGCACGGCTTCGTCGGGCCCTTCGGTGACTCGCTCGGCATCGGGACCCAGGCGAGCCCGCTCGCAGCCAGCGCCAACGTCAATTTCACGGGCGCAACGCCGCGCTTCAACGAAGTACAGACGATCTACCGGGTGACGCTGCCCGGGCCGCTGAACAACAACCGCAGCGCCATCAAGTTCACCCCCACCGTGACCCAGGACTACGCGATCGGGACCAGCGCCGACGTGGCGGTGTCGGTGCTCGCGCCCGGGGGCGCCGCGGTTTCGGCGCTGATCAACCAGAACACCGCCAGCGCTTGCGCGCAGCTCGGCGCGGGCCTCGGCGCGGGGCCGCCCGGCAGCGCACTGTCGCGGCTGCGGGTCTTCACTCTGACCGCGGGCGTGGAGTACCGCGTGGTCTTCGGTCCGGCCAGCGTCAACTCGTTCAATGTGCTGATCGACGAGCCGAACGATTTCTTGAACCTGTACTTCGCGGACAACGATGTCGATACCTACGGGGACCCGAACTTCCCTGGCGTGAGCGAGTGCACGACGCCGGCGGGTTACGTCGACAACGACCTCGACTGCGACGACACCAACGCCTCGATCCAACCGAACGCTTCGGAGGTGGACGGCGACGGCATCGACAACGACTGCGATACCCTGATCGACGGCGAGACCGCGACTTCGGACCTCGTCCTGGTCGATGTGGCCCCGGTCGCTACTCCGCCCGGACGCATGCTCGTCGGTCAGAGCGTGAACGTCAGCGTCCGAACCGTGGTGTCGAACAACGACCCGATCCCGACGGACGGTGAGGTGACGCGGACGGCCACGGCCAGCGCCGGCGGCACGATCACGCCCGGAAGCTCGGTGAGTCTGCAAAACAACATCCGGCTCGGCGAAACCCGGGAGATGCTGACGACCTATGCCGTCGGCTGCACCACGCCCGGCCTCAAGACCTTCACGATCGCCGCCGAGATCCACCCCGCCAGGGCCGGGGACACCGATCCGAACCCGAGCAACGATTCGGACACGCTCACCTTCGCCGTCGATTGCAACGCCTGCATGCACGCGACGAAGGAGGTCCTGCTCGCGGACAGAACGCACGTGACGGTGGGTAAGCTGCTCGCTGGCACGTCCTTCCAGCTCGGCTCCGACAAGGCCTCCGCCGTGGTCGCGGCCGACGTGGCAGTGAACGGCAACGCCTACTTGCGCACGACCTCGAAGATCCAGGGCAACCTGACCTACGCAGGCTTCGTCAACTCTCAGGATCCGTTGAACGTGGCCGTCACCGGCACGGTCACCCAAGCTCCGGTCACGATCCCCCCCATCGCGCGCCTCACGGTGCCCGTGGGTACCACCGACATCACGGCCAACTCCGGCGCCTCGAGCTGGACGGCTGGCACGCGCCGCGACGGCACCGTGAACCCGGGAGCGAACCTGACGCTGACCGCCGGTGTCTACAACTTCCGCTCGCTGAACGTGCTCACGGACACGGTGATCACGCTCAATACTTCCGGCGGTGACATCTTCATCAACACCCAGGACGGCCTGAATTTCGGGGACCGCTCGCGGGTCTACAAGACCGGCGGCGGTCAGGCCCTGTTCTACAGCAACAGCGCCGGCATCGTGCGCCTCGGCACGGACATTCAGCAATTCAACGCCTCGATCAGCGCGCCCGACGCGCGCGTGAACGTGTTCTCTCGGACGCTGATCAACGGCTGCATGTCAGCCTCCACGATCGCGCTCGACACCGACGTGACCTTGAACAGCACGAACATCCCCGGCAGTTTCCCGGTAACGCCCAACGATCTTCCGCCCTCGACCTGCAACAACGGCGTTCAGGACGGAACGGAGACAGGCGTGGATTGCGGCGGGCTTTGCCAGAACGCATGCCCGCCCCCGCCGCTGCCGCTGTCCGTGACGTTCCCGGTGACTTCGAATTGGGGCACCGGGTATTGCGTCAACATCGCGGTCCGCAACAACGGCTCGCGCCCGACGGTGGCCTGGCTCGTGACGCTGAACACCAATCAGTCGGCGATGTACCAGAGCTGGAACGGCAACTACACCGCCACGAGCGGCGTCGTGGGCGTCACCCCCATGAGCTTCAACAACGTGATAAACCCGGGGCAGACCATCACCTCACCCGGTTTCTGCGCGAATCGTACGGCCGGAAACTTCTGGTCGCTCCCGTCGCTCGTGAGTGTGACGGGCTACTGAGCCGCCGAGCAGTCGGGTAACGTCGAACGGACGCTGACACCGCGCGGGCCGGGGAGGCTGCGCGGTGTTGCACTTCTTTTAGGGAGAACCCTCGCTGCCGAACCCTCAGTACGCTTCCACGACCTCGCCCGATTCCAACGTGCACCTCCGGTTCTGAGGGTCGCCTCCGGTGCGGATCACCTCTTCTTCGGCGGGCTCGCGATATTCGCCGCTGAGCTCGATATCGACCATGCGCAGGATCGCGTCGTCGAGCTTGGTCACGAAGTAGCAGGGCAGGGTCGGCTCCATGTGGGAGTTGCCGACGCCCGAGTCGTCGGTGAGAAACAGGTAGCGGCCGCCGGTCAGCTGCGCGACCGAGCGCATGCTGTGCTCGGTCAGGTCGTCCACGCCGCTCGAGGCGACCGGATAGACGTGCACGCCGCGGTCTATGAGCGAGTCGACCGCGTCGGCCATCTCGTCCGCGTTCTCCGTGTGATGCGGCGCGTCCGCGACCCAGAAAGCCAGCCGCGCCGTGGTCTCGCCCGCTCGCCAGTCGAGCCCTGCCGCCTGCGCGAGCGCGCGATCCGGCGCCTCGGGGAAGTCGCCGCCGCCACCCGCGAACTGCAGGCCGAGCTGCTCCTGGAACGCCGCGACATCGTCGAAGAAGTCGTAGGCTCGGACCACGTAGTCGTCGTCGAGATCTCGGTACACGACCAGCGACCAGCGCTGCGTCGCGTTCGGATAGCGCTCGGTGATCGAGCTCGAGAGCGCCACGAACTCCGCTTGCAGGTAGGCGATCTCGTCGCCCATGCTGCCGGTCGTGTCGATCACGAACGCGACGTCGAGGGTCTCCTTTCTCGCCGGCGGCTCCCGCGCGAGCTCGAGCGCTTCGAGGAAAGCTTGCTCCGTGAACGGCAAGCGTCCGCTCAGTTTTTCGCGGCTCTTGCGGTAGCTCGCGAAGAAGTCGAAGTTGCGGTTGTCGTCCCAGGTGCCGGCGGTCAAAACGCCAGGCTCACCCTGGCCGTTGCCGGGCGCCGAAGGATCGACGATGGGGCTCGCGGGGTCCGACGACGGTGCGGAGGCGCCGGTCGCCCCGCCGGTGGCGCTGGCGCCCGGTGTCGTCGGCGGCGACGTGCCAGGTGTTCCGGGGCTCGCTGTGCCGGTGGGACTAGGGCCCGGCGCGGACGGAGTGCCCGGCGCAGTGGTCGTGGTCGGGCCCGAAGGCGGCGCGGGAACGGCGGAGCGTTCCATGTCGTCGCCGCCGTCCATGGACCCCGAACATCCGAAAACCAGGAGCAGCGCTCCTCCCGAACCAAACAGCCGATTGCGCATGGCACAGCCTCCTCGCTCGGCCCTGGCTCAAGCACACTTCGTGCCGCGATCCGATCGCATTGAAATCGCAGCCTTGGAACCTGCGGTGCCACATTGTGCCATTCACGCCGGCCCAGCCCGCGCCACCCAGCGCGCGATCCGCCGGTGCGCGGCCGGCATCGCCAGCCCCTCGAGCTCCGCGGCCGACGCCCAGAGTGGGCCGGGGCTGCTCGCCTGCGCCGAAGACGCGCGGCACTCGTAAACCTCGAGGGTGATTCGATAGCGCGTCACGCTGTGGCGCACGGTGCCGAGCTTCTGCGCCGCGGTGGCGCGGAGCCCGGCATTTTCGAAGAGCGCGCGCTCGGCGCCTCGCTCCGCGGGCTCACCGGCCGCGAGCTCCACGGCTGGAAATAGCCACATCCCCGCCCAGCGCGGCGCGCTCGCCGAGAGCTGCACCACGGCGACCCGACCGCGACGCTTTACGACCGCCGCGGCCATCGGCACCTGGGTGGGCTTCGGGCGCGGGGCGAGCTCGGGGAGCCGTGCCGCGAGGCCACTCGCGAAACCCCGACATTGCTTCGACAGCGGGCACTCGGCGCAGCGCGGCTTCTCCGGCACGCACACCGTCGCGCCGAGCTCCATCAACGCCTGGTTGTGATCGCCGGGACGCGCGGCGGGCACGAGCTCTTCCGCCCGGCGCCACAGCTCGCGCTTGAGCGGGGCCTTCGCCGGATCGCCGCGCAGCGCGAAGACGCGCGTCAGGACGCGGATCACGTTGCCGTCGACGACGGGCACGCGCTCGCCGTACGCGATGCTGGCGATCGCGCCTGCCGAATAGGGACCGATGCCCGGCAAGGCCGTGAGCTCGCTGCTCTTCGAGGGCAGCCGGCCGCCGTGGCGCTCCACGACGAGCTCTGCTGCGCGCTTCAGCGCCCGGGCTCGCGAGTAGTAGCCGAGCCCCTGCCAGGCGTGGAGCACATCGGCCTCTTCGGCGCGTGATAACTCGCGCACGCCCGGGAAGCGCGCGAGCCAGCGCTGGAAGTAGGGGATGACCGTCTTGACCTGGGTCTGCTGGAGCATCACCTCGCTGACCCAGATCGCGTACGGATCGCGGGTCTCCCGCCAGGGCAGCTCGCGGCGCGTTCGGTCGTACCAGCGAAGCAGCGGGATCGAGAGGTCCAAGGGGAGGGGAGAGGTCTAACCCCTTGTGGAGCCTGGGATCAACGTGCTGAAATGCGGAAGTCCATGTCGAAACCCGTCAGCGTCCCGCTCGAGGCCATCCGTACCGATGGCTGGTTCGAGCGGATCGGCGAGGGCATCGGCAGCTTCCAGGCGCTCTGCGACATCGTCGGGGCGCGCTTCTTCGCGTTCGCGATGATCACCGGGGCGCGCATCACGTCGCTGACCGTCGATCGCCGAGTGCCCGAAAACACCCTGGTCGAGTTCGTGGTGGGCTCGGACGAAGAAGAGGGCAGCCAGGACCCGCAGAAGCTGACGCTCGCGGAGTTCCGGATGCGGCTCGTGGCGGCGCTGGTGATGGAAGACGCGCTCGGGCCGCCGCCGACCCGCGCCACCGACGTCGAGGCCGTGCAGCTTCACATCGGCGTGCGTTATCTGCTGCTCGCACCACTCTACGGCTACGCGCTGAAAGAGCTGATCGCCGACCCGGAGGAGTCGCAGATAGCGCTGCTCCACGACGGCATCGAGGAGACGTACCCGCTCGGCGCGTTCCGCGCGCGGATCCGCGATCACGTGCGCGAGGAGCTCGTGCGGGTGTCGCGCCCCCAGTCGCGAGGAGCCATCGAGCTGTCGCGCGTCGACGAAGCCGAGCGCGCCGCGGAGCAGGGCGAGCACCTGAAGATCGTCGAGCTGCTCGGGAGCTGGCCGGCGCCGCTCGCGATCTTCCTCCGCACGCCGGAGGGCCAGTCGCTCCCCCAGGACACGCGCGCCACGATCTCGCGCGGCCTGTCG
>JAICQO010000106.1 GCA_025937835.1 Polyangiaceae bacterium | reverse complement strand
ACGAGCAACATTCCGCCGAGGGTGACGATGAACGGCTGCAACCCGAGCCGGGTTATCAGCAAGCCCTGCGCGAGCCCCACGAGCAGGGCCGCGGCGAGGGCGATCGGGATCCCCACCCACAACGACCAGCCCAGACCACCGGCGGTTTCCGCCGAGAATTTCGCGATCAATACGCCGGTGAGGCCGATCGTCGAGCCGATCGAGAGATCGATGCCGCCCGCGATGATCACGAAGGCGATGCCAATCGCGAAGATCCCGAGCATCGAGATCTGACGCAGCAGGTTGACCGCATTCGATTGCCCCGCGAAATCCGGGTTGCTGATGAACAGCGCCACGCACGTGACCACCAGCGCGATGCTCATTCCGGCTTCGCGCCTCATGCCACCCGTCCCTCTGGCTCACCCGCCAGCGTCATGAACCGGGCGATGGTCTCCTGGCTCAGCCCATCGCGATCCAACACCGCTTCCACGCGGTGCTCGCGCATGACGACCACGCGATCGCTCATGCCCATCACTTCTTCCATATCGGAGCTCACCAGCAACACCGTCACTCCGCTCTCGGCGAGAGCCGCGATGTGGCGGTAAATTTCGGCCTTTGCGCCCACGTCCACGCCGCGGGTCGGCTCGTCGCAGATCAGCACCACGGGGTTCATCGCGAGCCATTTACCGATGACCACCTTTTGCTGGTTGCCCCCGGACAGATCCACGACACGCTGCTCAATGCTGTGCGCCTTGATCCGCAGGCGCTTGGACTCCTGCTCCGCCACCTGCTGCTCGCGACGGCGATCCAGAAAGCCCGTGCGGGTGTAGCCGCCGACGCTGGGGAGCGAAGTATTCTCCGCGACGCTCATGCCGAGCACGAGCCCATGGCGCTTGCGATCCTCCGGCACGAGGTAAACTCCTCGCCGGATCGCGTCCTTTGGGCGCAGCGGGAGATACGGGGCGCCGTTCAACGTCATCTTGCCGGCGAGTGCGGGGCGCACGCCGAACAAGGTTTCCATCAGCTCGGTGCGGCCCGCGCCCACGAGCCCGGCGAAGCCCAGAATTTCCCCACGAAACGCCTGGAAAGAGACGCGGTGGCGCGCGCCCGGCACGAGCACCTCTTCGACCACGAGCGTCGCTTCGCGGTCGGGAGCCGGCGCGGGGCGGGTCGGAAAGTATTGCCCGCTGAGCTCGCGCCCCACCATCAGCGCGACGACGCGGTCGTGCGTGGCCTCGCTGCCCGACAGGTCGCCCGCGTTGCAGCCGTCTCGGAGGACCGTCACCCGATCCGAGAGCCGGAATACCTCTTCCATGCGGTGAGAGATGTAAATGATGCCGATCTGCTCGCTCTTCAGCTGGCCGATGATGCGAAACAAATGCTCGGATTCACCGGCCGTCAGCGACGACGTGGGCTCATCCATGATGATGATGCGCGCGTTGACCGAGAGCGCCTTGGCGATCTCGACCATTTGCATCTGCCCGGCCGTGAGCTGCGAGACGGGGGTGGTCGGCGAAAGACCGAGCCCGACACGGTCGAGCAACGCTTTCGCGCGGCTCAGGGTCTCGGCCCGCGGAAGGGGACGAAGCGGGCCGCCCTTACCAGGTTCGCTTCCGAGGAAAATATTGGAGGCGATGTCGAGGTTCGGCGCCAGCATCAGCTCTTGATGGATCAGCGCGATGCCGCAGCTCTTCGCGGAGCGCACGCCGTCGAGCTCGACGACTCGCCCGTCGATGCGGATCTCGCCCGCGTCGGGGCGGTGGGCACCGCCGAGGATCTTCATCAAGGTGCTCTTCCCGGCACCGTTTTCGCCCATCAGCGCCAGCACCTCGCCCGCAGCGAGCGTCAGCGACACATCCTTCAGCGCGAGCACGCCGGGGAAGCGCTTGGTGATGCCCTGCATCGCGAGCAGCGGCGGCGGGCTCACTGCTTCTTCATCTCCGCGAGCTTCGAACGGAATGCTCCCACGGCGGCGGCGTCGATCACCTCGACCCCGGTGTCGATCGCGCGGCTCGCCGGGATCTTGCTCTCTGCCGCGGCTCCGCCGGTCGCGAGCTCGTGCATCCACTTGCTGGACAGGTAGCCGAAATCGAACGGCTTCTGCACGACGGTGCAAGAGATCAGGCCTTTCTCGATGCCGTTCAGCGAGCCGTCTTCCTCGTCGAACACGGCCGCCTGGATCACGCCCTTTTTCCCGAGCGACTCGAGAGCGGAGGCGATGGCAGGCCCGTTGTACGAGTACAGGCCCGCAACGAGCTTGAGGTCGCGGTGCGCGTTGACGATGTCCTCGACGTTGGAGCGTGCCTTGGCGCGATCCGCGTTGTCCTCCCGCTTGTCCACGATCTCGATCTTGTGACCTTCGATCGCGTCCTGGATGCCCTTCAGGCGCTGCATCGCGTTCTCTGCCGCGAGCGTCCCCACGAAAACCGCCATCTTCCCGCCTTCCGGGAGCAGCTTGACGATCTGCGCGCCGAGCGCCTTGCCGGCCTGATAGTTGTCGGTGCCGATGTAGAGCAGGCGCTTCGATTTCGGCGCGTCCGAGTCGAAAGTGATGAGCTTGGTCTTGGCGGCGATCCGGTCGAGCACGGGCACCTGATCGTTCGGGGCGATCGGGCTCACGGCGATTGCGTCGTAACCCTGGCTCACCAGGTTCTCGAGGATCTGGTTCTGCTCCTCGGTCGTGCCGTTGGGCGGCATCTTGACGTCGACCTGGACCTTGCCTTCCTTCTCGTATTTCTTCACGCCGGCAGCGGCGATGCGCCAGAACTCCGCCGTGTTGTTGGTCACGAACGCGAGCTTCACGACCTTCTGCGAATCGGCGGCGGGAGCGCCGGATGGTTCGGCCCCCTCCCCGCTTTTCGAGCCCTTGCTGCAGCCTGGCAACACCAGGAGCGAGAGGCAGACACCGACCAGGCCGCGCGCGACCGAGCGCCGACCAGAAACCACCGATCCCGGGAAATATTCGTTCTTCATGCTCGCTCCCACGAATTCAAACGGCTCGATGCGTGCTTCGACGCGCCGAGCGGAGGCGTTCCGGCAACATAACACGAGCTCTCGAACCCGACACAGCCCTGCGTGACGAGCCGCGCCGGAGGCCCATCACGAGAAGCATCGAGAGCAGCGCGGGCATGGCAGACGACGCAGGGGCTGGTGCCGGCAGTCTGCACGAACAGCCCGCATCGCTCGGCTCCGGCGCGCGAGAATCTTCAACGCCCGCCGCCGCGAGCGTGAGCAGCGAGATGCCGAAGCGCGGCAGATCGAAGGCGACGGTGACAGTGCCGTTCTCGACCTCCACCCTGCGATCGCGCTCTAGCAAGCCGGGCTGCATGGCGCTCTCGAGCTCGCGGCGCTGCGCGTCCGTGGGCGTCGCCGGCATTCCCTGGGCCTTCCAGACGGCGAATGCGTCACCGTGCGCCTCGTCGACGCGCGCGTGCGTCACGCTCACTCGGGAGCCGAATTCAGGCGGCACCGCGATCCGGACCGAGACCGGAGAGGCTTCGGAGGGCAGCAAATCGTCGTGATAATTCCAGACCAGGACCCGCACTTCGGAGCCTTCTCTCGCGGCCAAGCCGTCGATGTCCGGCTCACCGCGCACGCCGTCCGCGAGCACCGCCGTGAGAGGGAGCGCACCGCTGCTGGTGAGCGGCAACCGCGCCCCCTTCAGGCTGCCGAGTAACTTGAACGCGTTGAGCACGGGCAGGTGGATCCCGTTCGTCGCCAGCGCCCGGTAGCCTGCAAAGTACGCTGTGCCGGGAAAGGTGAAGGCCCACGTCAACACGCCACGCAGGTCGACGCCCTGCTCCGAGGCGAGCTCGAGCGAGCGCTTCATCATCGCGACTTCGTAGACGCCGTAAGCTGGGGAGTTCCGGTAGGCGTTTTCGCGCCGCTGAAGCGTCGAGCAGGCAGCGCAGCCGTCCGGATCGGCCTCGCTGATCACGACGGGCGTGCGCGCGAAGGCGGCGGACCGCGCCACGGCGTCGAAACCCGAGCGGTGCAGGCGCAGTTGATTGCCGAGATCCATCTGCACGTGGTCGTCCGTGATCGTGACCCCGCCCTTGGCGTGAAAACTCACGAGGTCGAGGCGTGTACCGGTCGCGCCCGTGACGGCGTTCACGCCGGCCGCGCAGTGCTCGAGGAACTGGCCGAAGAACTCGCGATCCGGGCTCGCCACCGCGGGGCCACCGAGCCTCGCCTCCGGGAAAACGCCGTGCAAGGCCGCCTCCGTGTAGTCGTAGAGGCGAGCGAATTCTTCGAAGCTGCCGTGCCAGTAGCCGATGTCCGGCTCGTTCCACAGCTCCCATTGCCACTCGGAGCCTGCTCTCGGGTAACGCTCCTTCACGTGTGTGGCCCAGGCACCGACGAGCCCTGCCCATTTCTCGTAGTCCCGCGGCGGGTAGAACGAGCCGCCGTCGAGCGTGTAGGGCGTCGAGTTTTCGTAAGGCTCCGGTCGCACCGAGAGCGCCTCGGGCATGAACCCGAGCTCGATGAACGGGAGCGCTCCAGCTCCGGTCATCGCGTCCGTGATCCGGTCGATCAGCGTGTAGTCATAGACCGGACTACCTGCAGCGTCCTCGGTGTAGAGGTTGGTCGAGCCCCATTTCAGGGCCGGCGTTCCGTCACCGGTGTTGAACAGGAAATGCGTGCGAACGAAGACCCGCGCCGTGTTTGCCGCCACGAGCGTGCGCAGCAACTCTTCACCCTCTTGGGTGGTGGTGTAGTTCGCCTCGTCGTAGCCGAAATACGACCAGACGCGCTCGAGCGGCGTTCCCGGAGCCGTGGCCTCGACGTCGATCGTCACGGCCTTGCCCTGCGCGGCGGCGCCCGAAGCAAGCCCGAGCCCCGCGACGCAGGCGGACACGCATTGGGTGAGTCGCAGGGGCACTTTCGCTATCCAAACGCCTTCACTGCTTCGCGCTCGATGGCGAGCCCCGAGCTGTGCCGCGCGAAGAACTCGGAGAAGCCGCGCACGTCCGCCGGATCCGGGTTGACCGGCGTGCCGATGCGGGAGGCGATGCGGGCGTCGAGATAGTCCGGCAGAGATTGACGCGCGTCCTCGCGCAGCAGGTACGCCGCGAGTACGGCCATTCCCCAGGCGCCGCCCTCGCCGGCGGTGTCGGGGATGCTGACGGGAACCCCGAGCGCGGCTGCCATCATGCGCTGCCCGGTGACGCCGCCCTTGAAGAAGCCGCCATGCCCTCGGATCTGGTCGATCACGACCCCTTCCTGCTCGGTCAGGATGGCGAGGCCGGTCTTGAGCGCGCACAGCGAGGCGAAGTACAGCGCGCGCACGAAGTTCGGCAGAGTGAAGCGGCCGTCGTGGTTGCGTACGAAGAGCGGTCGCCCCTCGCTGAAACCGGTGATGTGCTCGCCCGAGACGTAGTTGATCGAGAGCAGCCCGCCCGCGTCGGGCTCGGCGGTCGTCGCCAGCGGCAACAGCTTCTCGTAGAGCTCGTCCGGGCTTTTCTCGGCGCCGAGCGCCTTCGCCACCTGCCCGAACAGCGCCATCCACGCGTCGAGGTCGGAGGAGCCGTTGTTGGAGTGAACCATGGCCACCGGCTTGCCGTCGGGCGTGACGACGATGTCGATCTCTTCGTGCACCTGGCTCAGGCTCTTCTCGAGCACGATCATCGCGAACACGGAGGTGCCCGCCGACACGTTGCCGGAGCGGGGCCGTACTGCGTTGGTGGCGACCATGCCGGTCCCGGCGTCGCCCTCCGGCGGACAGAGCGGAGCCCCCGCGGCGAGCGCACCCGTCGGGTCCAAGAGCTTGGCTCCCTCCGCGCTGAGCGTTCCGGCAGGGGCGCCCGCCGCCGCGACGCGCGGCAGGATCCCGCGGAGTTTCCACGGAAACCGCCGCGGCGCGACCAGCTCGTCGAATTTCGCGGCTCGCTCGGCGTCCCAGTCCAAAGTGACGGGATCCACCGGGAACATGCCCGACGCCTCGCCGATGCCGAGCACGTGCTCCCCGCACAGCTTCGCGTGGACGTATCCGGCCAGCGTCGTCAGCCTGGCGATGCGCGGGACGTGGGGCTGCTCCTCCAGGATCGAATGATACAGATGCGCGATGCTCCAGCGCTGCGGCACCGCAAACCGCAGCAACGGCGTGAGCGCCTCGCACGCGCGGCCGGTGATGTTGTTCCGCCAGGTGCGGAACGGCACCAGCAATTGCCCCGCTTCATCCAGGGCCACGTAGCCGTGCATCATCCCGCTGACACCGAGCGCCGCGACGGAGCGCAACTCCAGCTCGTAGCGCTTCTGCACGTCGGCGAGGAGCGAGGCGTAACAAGCGGCGATGCCGCGCCACACCGCTTCGACGTCGTAGGTCCAGATGCCGTCCGCGAGCTGGTTCTCCCAGGCGTGCGAGCCCGTCGCGAGCGGCGTGGTGTCCGGTGCGATCAGCGATGCTTTGATGCGGGTGGAGCCGAGCTCGATGCCGAGGATCGCCTTGCCCGAGCCGATCCAGGTTTTGGCCGCAGAAAGTGAAGCTTCCATGGTCTACTCACTTCTGGCCATAGTAGGCGTTTTTCCCGTGCTTGCGCTCGAAGTGCTTGCGCACCAGGGCCCCTGGGAGCCTCGACGCTTCGGGAGCGACGCTGCGGGTGACGAACGCCATTTTCGCGAGCTCTTCGAGCACGGCGGCGTTGTAGACCGCTTTCTCCGGGGTCTCGCCCCACGCAAACGGGCCGTGTCCGGCGACCAGCACCATCGGCGTATGCAACGGATCGCGGGTCGCAAAGCACTCCAGGATCTGCCGTCCGGTCTCGACCTCGTAGTCGCGCTCGACCGCCGCGTCGGACATGATGGCCGTGCAGGGCACGTCCTCGGCGAGGTGATCGGCGTGCGTGGTTCCGAAGATCGGGATCGGCAGGCGCGCTTGAGCCCAGCCGGTCGCGTACGTCGAGTGCGTGTGGACCACGCCGCCGATGCCCGCCCACTCACGGTAAAGCACCAGGTGCGTCGCCGTATCCGACGACGGCCGGAGCTTGCCCTCCACGATCGCGCCCGACAGGTCGACCACGACCAGATCGTCGGCGCCGAGCTTCGCGTACTCGACTCCGCTCGGTTTGATCGCCATCACCCCCCGCGCGCGATCGAACGCCGACACGTTGCCGAAGGTGTAGATGGCAAGCCCGCGCTTGGGGATCTCCTGGTTGGCTGCCCAGGCCCGCTCTTTCAACTCACGATAGGGCGATGTCATCGGCCTACCGCGCGAGCAGGTATGCGACGTCGTTCCAGCGCAGCTCGTTGCGGAGCTGGCGCAAATCCAGATCGGCGCCGAGCTTGACCGCCTCGATCCCGACCATCCCTGCGAAGTCTTCCCATTCGCCGGCGCTGACGGCCTGGCAGAAGGCCGCGTGGTGGGCGCCGCCCGCTTCGATCCAGCCCTGCGCACCGCGCTTGAAATCCGGACGCGGGATCCACACCGCACGCGCCGTCGGCAGCTTCGGCATCGGGTGCTCCGCCGCCACCACGTCGAGCTCGGCCACGATCAGGCGCATCCGCCCGCCCATGTCCACCAGCGTCGCGTTGACCGCCGTTCCCGGGCGCGCATCGAACACGAGCCGCGCCGGAGCCGCCTTTCCGCCGATGCCGAGCGGGTGAACCTCGAGCGAAGGCTTCGCGCCGGCGATCGAGGGGCACACCTCGAGCATGTGCGCGCCGAGCACCCGCTCCTTCCCCTTCACCAGGTGATACGTGTAGTCCTCGATGAACGAGACGCCGCCCGGGCGCCCCGCGGTCATCACCTTGCCGAGGCGCACCAGCGCTGCCGTCTTCCAGTCGCCCTCGGCGCCGAAGCCGTAGCCCTGCGCCATGAGCCGCTGGCAGGCCAGCCCCGGCAGCTGCTTCAGACCGTGGAGATCTTCGAACGTGGTGGTGAACGCGTGAAAGCCGCCCTCGTCCAGGAACGCGCGCATCGCGAGCTCCTGCCGGGCGGCGTAGCGCAGGTTTTCGTGCAGCTCTCCGCCGCGACGCAGCGCGGGCGCGACCGTGTAGCTCTCGTAGTACTCATTCAGCAGCGCCTCGACCTCGGTGTCCGCGACCTCGGCGATGCGAGCCGCCAGATCTCCGACGCCGTAGCCGTTGATCGACCAACCGAACTTGATCTGCGCTTCGACGCGATCGCCGCCCGTGACCGCCACCTCGCGCATGTTCATGCCGCCGAAGCGAGCGATCTTGAGCTGCCTGGACTCGGCCATGGCGAGCGCGCTGCGCGCCCAACCGGCGAGCTCTTCCACCACGTCGGGATCCTGGTAGTGCCCGACGACGATCTTGCGATTCATTCGCAGCCTGGCGCCGATGAACCCGTATTCCCGGTCGCCATGGGCGGACTGGTTCAGGTTCATGAAGTCCATGTCGATCTCGCCCCAGGGCAGCTCCTGGTTGTGCTGCGTGTGGAGGTGGGCGAGCGGCCTTTGCAGCCGTGTCAGCCCGGCGATCCACATCTTTGCCGGCGAGAAGGTGTGCATCCAGGTGATGACGCCGGCACACTCGGGCGCCGCGTTCGCCGCCAAGCAGATCTGCTCGATGGCGTCCGGCCCGGTGAGCGTCGGCTTCCACACCACCCGCGCGGGTAGTTTTCCGGAGCCATCGAGGGCCTCGGCGATCTGCCGCGAGTTGTTCGCGACCTGCGCGAGCGTCTCCTCCCCGTAGAGGGTCTGACTGCCGGTGAGGAACCAGATCTCCCGTGCCTGCTGCCCGACGCCATTTTTCATGATTTTCCGCATTGTGAGCGTTCACATAGTGTATGTCAAGAGCTGTTAAGATGCCCCGCCGAATGACCTCTCCAGCTCCCAAGACAGAGAAGCGGCGCCACGCCGTGATGACGGACGTGGCGCGCCTGGCCGGGGTCTCTTATCAGACGGTCTCGCGCGTCCTGAACGAGAGCCCGCTCGTGCGCGGCGAGACGCGGGAGCGGGTCCTCGCGGCGATCCGAGAGCTCGACTACCGACCGAACTCGGTGGCGCGCGCGCTGGTGACGGGTCGTTCGAAAACCCTCGGCGTGGTCACGTTCGATACCAAGCTGTACGGCCCGGCCTCCACCTTGCTCGGGATCGAACAGGCGGCCCACGACGAGGGTTACGCGGTGAGCATTTCCAGCCTGCGCTCGCTCAACCGGGACACCGTCCTCGCCGCCATCGAGCAGCTCCGAGATCACGGCGTGGACGGGGTGGCCGTGATCGCGCCAGTGCGCGCGGGCTTCGACGCGCTCAAGCACGTGAGATCGGACTTCCCGGTCGTCGCAGCGGCGGTGGGGTCTACCGCCTCCATTCCCGTCGCGAGCGTCGATCAAACCGCGGGCGCCGCAGCCGCCACGCGCTACCTCCTGAGCCTCGGCCACAAGACGGTCTGGCACCTCGCCGGGCCCGCGGATTGGACGGAGGCCGAGGACCGGATCCAGGGCTGGGCGGCGGAGCTCGAGGCTGCGGGCGCCGAGGTGCCGGACGTGGTGCGGGGCGATTGGACTCCGCGCTCCGGCTACGAGCTCGGCGAGCGCTTGCTCGAGATCCGAGAGCTCACCGCGGTGCTCGTGGCCAACGACCAGATGGCGCTCGGCCTGTTGCGCCGGCTGCACGAAGCCGGACGCCAGGTCCCTCGCGACCTCAGCGTGGTCGGGTTCGACGACATCCCCGAGGCAGCGTACCTGACCCCGCCGCTGACGACCGTCCGGCAAGACTTCAGCGAGCTCGGCAAGCTGTGTTTGCAGATCTTGCTCCGTCGCATCGAGGGGGAGCTCGAGCCGACCCGCGTGGTCGTGCCACCCGAGCTCGTGATCCGCGCGTCGACCGGGCCCGCGCGGAAACGCTAGCCGTCCGAGCTCAGAACGTGACGTTGGCCTGGAGCTTGACCACGTCCATGTCGGGCTTGTCGCCCGCGTACGGGCCGCCCTGCACGATGTGGTTGCCCGGGATCATGTCCTGACCCCACGGCCACTTCTCGGCGATCGTCATGCGGTCGCCGTAGCGGTAGCGCGAGTACTGCAGGTAGATGCTCTCGCTCGACAGAAAGTGCGAGGAGAAGATCAGCCGCGAGGTGATCGCCGAGAAGACTCGGCCATCGTTGTCGAGATCGTAGTTCGCCTCGTCCCAGCGCAGCATCACGCCGAGCCAGGTCAGCGGCTGTACGGTCACGTCCGCGCCGTACTTCATCTGCCGGATCTTGTCCTGCGGCAGCACCGAGGTCTCGGGCAGGTTGAGCTTGGAGTGGACCATCAGCCCGAAGACGCTCGCGGTGACCTCGGGCAGCGCTTCCCCGGCTTGCTTGCCGAGGATATTGGAGAGCGAGTTTTCGTACAGGAAGCCGAGGTTCAGCGTCGAACCGGTGCCGGTGCTGTTACCGGGGAACTCGTCCCAGGCCATGTAGTTCGAGGCGAAGCCGGCGCCGCCGAGCGAGTGCATGACCTCGGTGCCGCCCTGCGCGAGCGCCCATCCGTTGCGGATGCGCGTGAACGAGGGCGAGATCCACAAATGTCCCGCGCGCGGCAGGCGCACGTTCAGCTCGCCGCCGATGGTCGTGAACTTGGCGTCAGCTGCGTCCGGGTAGGCCTGCCCTTCGGCGCCGCGCTGGGTGAGGTTCGGGTCGCGTGTCCACTGATGGTTGAGGTGCACACCGACGTCGAAGGCCTCGCCGACCGCGAGCTTGAGGTGCTCGTAGTGGAGCAGGTCGAGCCCGACCGTGGCCTGGTAGGGCGCGGGCGAGAGGATGTTGAAGCTGCCGTCGCGGTTGGTACCGAAGCCCTGGGTGAGCGTGACCTTCAGATCGGTGCCGATCGGAACCGTGAGCTCTAGTTGCTCGCCGAGCTGGCGAAAGCGCCCGAGCGTGTAGGTGTCGTACTTTTCGAAGTAGCCGAACGCGGGCCAGAACGAGCCCATGCTGAGAGCGACGTTGGGCCGCACGCTGCCGAGCTCGAAGTCCGTGTCGAGCGTGACGTAGGCCAAGCCCGGTGCCCATCCCGCGTCGTAGTTGCGGAAGCCGGCAGCTTGGAACCAGTAGCCCATCCAACCGACCACGGCTTCGACGTGCTTCTTCTTGGCGTGGAAGAAGACCTCGGCCCAGTCCTGCTCCTGCAGCCGGGTATACGCGAAGCTGTAGTAGTTGGCGTCGACGGTCCGGGTCGGGCCGTAGGAGATCTGCAGGCGAGACGGACCCTGGTCGTCACCGGGGTCGCGCCGTTTGCTGATCCCCAAGGTCATCGGCGCGCGGAAATAGCCGCTGACGGAGATCTCGAACTTCTTCGGGTCCGCCGCCGGCGTCGCCACCGACGGCAAGGCTTCGGCCGTCGGTGTCTCGGCGGCATCGGGAACGGGAGCCGATTCCGGTTGCTTGGAGGGGCTCTCGGCGCTCGCGTCCTCGGAGTCCTCCGGCTCGTCTGCTTCCGGGGTTTCCTCGCCGGCAGCTGCCGGAGCCGGCGCCGGAGCCGCGGCCGCGTCCGGCGCTGAAGCCGGCTCGCTCGGAGCCGTTTCTTGGGCGGCCGATTGGGTGGCGCTCGCGAGCACGGCGAGAGCGACGAGAGGTCGGAGTATTCGGAGCATGGCTTGTCTTTTGGCCCTGGGGCGCAGCCCTTACTTTCCGTATCCCGCCGCGACGATCGTCTGCTGAAGAGCGTCGACGACCTCTTTCGTGGCAGCGCCATTCGCGACGACGCCTTCGTAGAAGCGGCCGCCGTCGAAATCACTGTTGTCCCCTCCAATGGAGAGGATGATGGAGCCCTGCTTTTGCATCGGCACGTAGCCAGGCTTCTCCGGGCGGATGCCGTCGTAGGTGGTGATCAGGGTGCCGCCCGTGGCGTCGCCGCCGTAGAGCGCAAACCGCCCCTTGCCGTCGTTCTTGTCCGCCGTGTCTCCGATCACCACCGCGGTGACGAAGTCGTACTTCAACGGAAGCGCGGTCGAGATGCCGCGGTCCTGCTTGTTCTCCCAGCCTGCGTAGAGGCCGTTCTCGAGATCGGCCATGACCCAGGGGCCACCCTGGACGCCGGTGCCCCAGATCACGCCATTCCCGAGGTAGACCGCTTCCATCGTGCCTTCGCGGTCGTTGTTTGCGGTCCACTCGGCGTTGCCGTAGTCGAAACAACAGCCGTTCACGAGGTCCTTCTGGCTGCTCACCATGTACATGGTCTGCGGCTCGTCGCCGACCGCGGTCGGCGTCTTGCCGCGCCCGGTCAGGCCCTCGGGCGGAAAAGGACACGCGTAGCAGTTCGCGCGGTAGCCCTCACCGGGACGGAACAGCATGCCGAACACGGTGCGGCCGTTTGCCGTGATCTTCAGGCGATTGGCCGGTACCGGCTTGCCCGACGTGGGCTTGGCGCTGCCGGGCGGTGCGGGCGTGAGGTGATTGCCGAACGGCGACTGGTCGTAGACGATCGAGATCACGCAGGCGGTGCCGGTGCAGAAGGCTTCGTGCGCCGCGGCGTCCGCATAGCCATCGACCACGCCGATGTCCTTCGTCGTCATGTCGGTGCGCTGCAGCTGATAGAGGCTGCCCGTGTAGCCGCGCACGAGCAGCCGCACGGTGCTGTGCGCCGAGACGCACGGGTGGCCGGCTCCCTCGAGCACGTCACACGGAAGCGCGCCCGGGGGAACGACCACCGGGCCCCCGCCGCTCTTGCCCCCGGTCGTGCCGCCGCCGACTGCGGACGAACCGCCAGTGCCGCTCAAAACGCCCGACGCGTCGTAGGACCAGCAGGCATTGGTGAAGACGCCAACCGACATCGACGCACACCACAAACTAAAGGCTCCGACTGTACGAACCTGGCTCATCGCAATACGAGGCGCTCGCAGGAAGGGGTGAACTATTGCTTTTTGAACACGATCGGGCCCGTGAACGTGCCCACGTTGCTCGGAGTGATCGGCGTGACGGTCATCGTGTCGCCCGCAACACAATACGAATATTCGGTCGCGTCTCCGAACTCCGTCGTGGTCACCAGCTTATTGTCCGCGGCCATATAGGTGCCCTTGATTCCCTCGGGCGGATTCATCGACGACGCCAACACGATCCAGGCCATGTTGCCGGGCTGTTCGATCGGGACCGTGCACGTGCACCCCATCGTTTGCGCGTTGTCCACGCAAAGGGTCCCCGGAAGGCCGATCGTCTCGAAGCCGAGACGATCGCACGTGGCGCCGAATCCGGAGACCTCGAGACACGCTTTCTCGAGCTCCATGGTCGCGCTGCCCTTGGTCGTCGTCGCGTCGACGTACATGCCGTCGGCGGTCACGGTGAAGCCGCCGGTCACCGTGATGGAACCCGTGACGTCGGCTTCCCTACAACCGATTCCGACCGCCGCGAGGTCGCTCTTGCCGCTGATCGTGATTTCGCAGGATTGCGACATCCAGGTTCCCACCGGGTCACCGCCGCAGGCCGCGGCGTCTGCGCAGGCGCCTTTCCCGTCGGCTCCGCCGCTGGTTCCGCCTTCGCCACCGCCGCCGCTGCCGCCGTTCGAAGGCTGTCCCCCATTCGGGGCAGTGCCGCCCGTGGGCGTACTCATCACCCCCCCCGTCGGGGCGCCGCCGGTGGCTGTGCCGCCCGTCGCACCGCCAGTGGCACTACCACCGGTGGAAGCGCCACCGGTCGACGGAGCGCCGCCAGTGGCATTCCCCTTCGAGGGGTTGTCGTAGCTGCCGCACGCTGCGAGCAGACTGGTGAGGAGCATCGCGCGGGTGTTCGGCGCGACGTAACGGGCCCGGTGCATCATGAAGATTTCCCTCGGGGGGTAAGGTCTCTTACTTCCCGTACCCCACGGCCTGGATGTTCTGCAACACCGCCAGCTCGGCATCGTCGGAAGGGAACCCGCTCAAGACCGCACCTTCGTAGAAGGTTCCCCAGGAATTGTTGCTGTTGTCACCACCGACGCCGAGCACGATCGCGCCTTCGTTGGCGATGACCTTGGGCAAGGCGCCCTTATAGGCGGTCTTGATCGCGGTATCTTTGGTGGTATCGGCCGCCCTGAGCGCCCAGTCCGTCGCGGTCGTTTTCAGGAAGCCGAGGGCAAACTTGACTCCCTTCATCGACGGGTTCGCCGGATTCGGCGGGTGGGAGCCTTCGAGCGCGCCCCAGCCCGGATCACCGGCTTTGCTGCCACCAGCCCAGACGCCCGCTTCGAAGTCGGCCATGAACCAGGGGAAGCCGTCGTTCGGGCCTCCCTCGCCACTGCCCCAGAAGGCCTTCCCGAAGAACAACGTATTCATGTCGTGGTACGTGGTGGGGTCCGGCGTGACATTGCCGAAGTCCCAGCAACACGCCGTGCCCGCGTGCGTCCCGTCCGCGAGCATGTAGATGCCCTGGGGCATCTGGTTGCCCTTCGGCACCCCGTTGCCCGCCTTGGTCATGCGGTAGCCCTGGCGCTCCGCCATGTAGAGCGACCAGACCTGGCGGCCGCCGACGTTGAGCTGGCCCTTGCTGTTGATGACCGTTTCGAAGTCGTCCTCGTCGGCCCACTGCCCGCCGTTCTCGTTGCCACCCCGCTTGGCCACCGGCAGGTTGTTGCCCTTGCCCGACTGATCATAGAGGAGCGACACGGTGCAGGTCCCACTGCCGCAGGCCGCAGTGACGGCAGACATCAGCGCGAAGCCGTCCGCGTCTTGCGCGATGTCGTGCGTCTCGCCGCCGGAACCGGTGTTCATCGCGTTGCTGCCGCTCCGCACCTGGAAGAGCGGACCGGTGTAGGCCGCGCGCAGGCGCCGGATCGTGCTGTATGCGCCGACGCAGGGCGTCGAGGGCGTGGCGGCTTCGTAGATGTCGCAGGGGCCCATCTTGTTGGTGCCGGTACCGCCGCCTGACGCGCCACCCGCTGGGGCGCCGGAGCTGCCAGCGCTCCCCGCAGTCGTTCCGCCTTCGCCCGCGCTCTTGCCGCCCATCGGGGCGACGCCTCCGGTTGCGCCGCCGCTGCCGCCGGCCGGGGTGGCGACACCGCCGGTTGCGCTACCGCCAGCGGGACTCACGGTGCCGCCGGTGGACGTTCCACCGTTCGGCGCCGCACCGCCGGTCGGGTTGGCGATGCCGCCGGCGGAGGAGCCACCGGTTGGCTTGGAGACGTTGCCACCAGTCGGCGTGCTACCGCCCACCGCGGCAGATGCTCCACCGGTGCCCTCGGACGGGGAACTCGGGTCTTCCGAGCACGCAGCCGGAACAATGACGAGGGCGACCGCAGAATAAAGGAGGTATTGAGTTCTCATTGGACGGACTCGCTCGGTAGGCACGGCCGGCGCGTGCAGCGTGATGTTGCCGATTGTGAACGTTCACATTAATCGTGTCAAGAAACATTGCCCCGCACCGTGAGGTTCGCGCTCATCCGCGCGCGGAGTGTGGCTAGACACGACGCCTTGACCACCAGCAATGGCGTGAGCGGCTGCGATCCGTCACTAAATGGCGGACTTTCAGCGAACGCAGAAGATTCCGGTGAACTCGCGCCGTTCTCTTCGCTTCATCGCAACGTCTCGTTGCGGGGGATGCGGTGGACGAAGCTCGAGGCCTAAGCCAGCACGACGTCGAGCTGACCGCCCGGGCCGTCGCCGAAGTCTTCGACGGTCTCGCCCGTGTCCTGGATCGCCGCGCTGATCAGCGTGTTCAAGAGCAAGCTGTTGTTCACGTTTCCCGCGTCCACGTACTCGGCTTGCTTCAGGCGCCCTCCGGCGTTGCCCCAGAGGATGTGCGGCACGTTGCGGTAGGAGTGCCCGGGCCCGTCGGCAAAGCCGTTGGTCCAGAGCACGAACGCGTTGTCTGCGAGGCCGCGCGCGGCGAAATGGTCGAGCCCGGCTGCCAGCGTTTGCATGCGGACTTCGTCGATCTCCGCGTGCGCGAGCGCGGCGAGCTCGTCATTGCCGACCATGCCGTCACTCTGCGCTCGGTGGCAGATGAAGTTGAAGGGCCAACCGCGCTCGTTCGACGGCACGTCGTAAACGGTATGGTCCGTTCCGTCGCCCCACTGCAAGGTCGCAGTTCGGCTGAAGTTGCAGGCAAACGCCAACGCGACGAGGCTCATGTGGAGCCGCACCAGGTCTTCGACCATGCCGTGCGCGTCGTACTTGAAGGTTTCGAGTGCCTCGATCTTGTCGAGCTCCACGCCCTCCCACGAGCAGCGCTGTTGCGCCTCCGTTCCCATGCCGTCGATGCCGACTTCCAGGTCGCGGATCGCGTCGAAATGCTGCTGGAGACGCCGCTTGTCCTCGGCTCCCAGGCGAGGCTCGGCCATCAGTGCCTGGAGCTCTTCGCGGACCAGGTCGTGCACGCTGTTGCGGCTCTCGAAGAGCAGACGCCGCGCCGCTTCCCCGTCGGGAGTCATGGTGCCGTCGGGAGCCACGATGCCGACGAGCTTTTGATACAACGTGAAAGGGTTATCGACCGCGGGCGTCAACTCACCCGCAGCGCTGAACGACAACCGCTCCGCGATGTAGCCGTTCTTGAGATTTCCCGCGTACAGGGTGAGCGGCGGCGTGCCCGGCTGCACTCGCTCGGCGATCGCCCAATCCGCGGACGGCCCTCCGGCGCGCGCCGAGACGCCGGTGTTCGCCGGCTTGACCCCGGTGAACGCGATACACAGCGCCTCGGCGTGCGGCTCGGCAATGGGAGTGCTCGGCCAATTGATGCCGCGCACGAACAACAGCTCCTCGGCGTGAGCCGAGAGCTTGCTGGTTGCCTTGCCGGCTGCAGCAAGGCCCTCGACGGTGAGCGGCCCCAGCGAATCTGGAAAGAACTTTTCGGGCACCACGCCGTCGATGGCGCAAATGAACAGGCTGAAAACCGGGGTCGCGCCCACGGCCCACGCCGAGCGCTCCGGGAGGCTCTCGAGAAATGGCAGCCCGACGGCCACGCCCGCCGCGCCGCGCAGGAACGCCCGCCGATTCACACAAGGCCCACGCTGTCCGAATCGAATCACCGAACTGCCTCCGTCCGCATGCGGAACTCCGGCGCTCGCACCAGCGCGATGATGGTTTCTTTCAGCGACTCGGCCAGGCTCACCTGTGCCAACGACTCGAGCCACACTCGATCGCTCTCGACCAGATCGCGTCCGAGCCCGTAGGCCGCGAGATTTTTCGCGTAGCAGGTGTGAGCCTGCGCGCTGTCCGCCAAGATGGCCATGAGCTCGGTGCCATCCGCGAAGTCCTTCAACCCGTCGGCGAAGGGGTAGCGGCCGACCCCGACGTTCGTGTCGCGCCGGCGGCCGAGCCCGTCGAAGCTCTCGAGCGCGCTGCCGAGAGGCAACGGGTCGGGCCGCGCATTGCAGAGCATCTTCTGCAGCGCGGCGCCGCGAGCGGCAGGATCCGACGCGTCGTTCCCGCCCCAGAGCATCAGGAACGGCACCTGCATGAAGTAGCCCTGCCGAGTCGAGTCGAGCTCGAACAGCTCGAGCCCCGCGGGAGGATCCACGCCGTAGAATGGAGCGAGGCCGGGCCCGATGAAGGCGCTGTCGGACGTAAACACCTCACGCAGCCCGAGGCCCTCCCGGAAGATGCGCTCGAAAAATGCATGAGAAGCGCGCTCGAGCTCGGGGTTGATCGCGGGATCGAACTCGGAAACCCCAGGCTTGTCGACGGTCTGGTACAGGCCGAGATCCAGGAGCTGACCGTGAAAGTCGCGCAGGACCTCGAGCGCGCTCGGCGCTTCCAGCATCTGGCGCGCCGCGTCCTCGAGGCGGTCCGGGTCCTCGAACTCGCCGGCCTCCGCTGCATCGAGCAGCGCGTCGCTCGGCGTCGTGCCGAGCAACCAGAACGACAGCTTGGATGCGACCTCGTACGAGCTCAACGGCTCGCCGGCGGGCCCGAGCTCCGTTCGGTAGAGGAAGCGCGGGGATTGCAGCAGCGCGCGGATCACGAGGGCGGCGCCGTTTGCGAAGCCGGAGCCGTAAAGCTCTTCGCCGCGCGCGAAGACGCGCTGATACGTCGCTTCTTCGTCGGGAGTGAGCGGGCGCCGGAACGCGCGGCGGCCGACGCTGCGCACGAACCCGGCGCTGTCGCTGCCGTCGTAGAGCGCGGCCAGCGCTTCGGCGGAGCCGGTCGCCAGCCTCGCCGCGGCTTCCGCCGCGGTTTCGAAGTCGAGGAAGCCGGTCGCGTCGACGAACAGCAACCGTTCGTTGTTGTCGAAGTCGGCCGCACCCACGACCGGCCGAACGAAACTAGCGGACAGGTCCTGCGGCGCCGAAAAGCGCAAGACGTCGGTGACGGCGCGTTCCCACTGCCGATTCGTGAGCCGCTGAACTCGCGCATAGAACGGCGCGCCGTCCAGCTCGACACCGATTTGGTCGGCGTTCGAGGAGCCAGCTCCGCCTCCGCGCCCGCCGCTCGAGTCCGAGCCCTGCCCTTCTCCCGCACCGTTCGAGCCGGCGCTGACCATTGCCTGGCCCCCGGTGACGGTTCCCTGGCCGCCGCTGCCAGCTACGGCGCTGCCACGACCGCCAAGCGGCATCTGCGGCTCGTCGTTGCCGCTGCCGTGCGTTGAACCGCCGCAGCCAGCCGCTAGCAGCGACAGCACAAAAATCCTGAGATTACACACCAGGCAATCCTCGCTCCCCTTTTATACCCCTGCCCCGACTTTCTGATCTCGAAATCAGTCCGATTCTGTCCGGAACAAGTGAAGGGACATCCCGAAGCGCGTCGAAAGCCCGACTGTCGAGGTCCGGATGCTGCCGTCACCGTTCACGTAATAGTTGGTGGGAAAAGAGCGCACGCGGTAGGCGCGGCGCACGGCGTCGGTGCCGAGCAGAACCGGGTACTCGAGCTCGTGCTCGCGCGCGAAACGGCGAACCGCTTCCGCGTCGTCCGAATCTTCCACGATCGTGAGCAGCACTTCGTCGGGACCGAGGGAACGCTGCAAGCTCCGGAGCGACGGCAACTCGGCGCGACACACGCCGCACCACGTCGCCCAGAAGTGGAGCAATACCTTCTTGTGCCGGTACGCGGAGAGCGAGACGCGGTTTCCCGCCAGATCGAGCAAACTGAACTCGGGCGCTGGCTGCTGCGACACGTGATTGCGCGTCTGGTACGCGCTCACGCCCAAGAAGATCGCCAGCGCCAGCGCGAGCTGGAGCGGAAAGTGCGACCAGCGAGGCAGCGCGCGCAGCTTAGCCAGACCAAGGCGGATCGTGGGCCCAGAGAGAAGGCCCCGTATTCGGTCCGCAGTCGCCCGCCCAGGGGTCGGCGAGCTCGTAGAATCCAGTGCCCCAGACTTCGAAGTGGAGGTGCGATCCAGTGGAGTTTCCGGCGCTGCCGGCTTCGGCGATTTTCTGTCCACGGCTTACGAGGTCACCGGGCTGCACGAGCACGGAGCCTTTCTTGAGGTGATCGTAGCGCGTCGCGAACACACCCGGCACGCCCTCGTGGCGGATCACGATCACGTTGCCGCCCGCAAAACACCAGAAGCAGCCGGGCTCACCCGTTCCGCAGTAGTTGCCGACGGGTGTGCACACCGTCGTGCCAACCCGGGCGCCAGGTTCGAAGCTCGCCGGTGCCTGGCAGTCGGGCTCGTCGTCGTCGGGGCACTGGTCGTACTTGCCGTCGAAGGCGAACAGCACCTCGCCGTCGGCTGCGGCGCGAACAGCCGTGCCATCGAGCTGCGCTTGGAACGGGATGGCGATGTCGGTGCCTTCGTGGTCTGCGTAGCCCGGGTCGCCGCAGTCGTGAGCGACGCCGTCCTTGTCGGTGTCGGGATAGCCGAGATCCACGCAGGTGTCGCCCGGAACGCAATCGATGGGCCACGACAGGCCCGACGCTTCGGGAAGCGCTCCGCCGGAACCTCCTTCTTCTGGTGGCGAGCTCCCAGCCGCACCAGCGTTCGCGCCGCCGGTGTTTGCGCCGCCGGTGTTTGCGCCGCCGGTGTTTGCGCCGCCGGTGTTTGCGCCGCCGGTGTTTGCGCCGCCGGTGTTTGCGCCGCCGGTGTTTGCGCCGCCGGT
>JAICQO010000225.1 GCA_025937835.1 Polyangiaceae bacterium | reverse complement strand
GGAGCTCGTGACCGGCGCGCTCCAGGACAACGGCCGGGCGAAGGTGGTCGGCTCGAACAGCTTCGGCAAGGGCTCGGTGCAGACGATCGTCGATCTGCCCGGCGGCGCAGGGCTGCGGCTCACCACGCTGCGGTATTACACTCCGAGCGGCCGCGCCATCCAGGCACAGGGGATCCGCCCCGATCTGTTCGTCGAGTCGGGAGCGGGCGAGTTCGGAGTGACGCGCGAGAAGAACCTCGAAGGTCATTTGCCGGCAGAAGCCGGAGCACCCGTCGAGACACCGACGCCGTCGCAAGTAGCGCCGCCTGCGGAGACCCGGGCGGAGCCGATCACTCCCGGCCACGTGCCGCGCGATCCGCGCACCGGCACCGACCGCGCGCTTCTTGCCGCGTACCGTCTGCTCACGGGCGCATCCAGCGACACGCCCCAGCGCTGAAGCGCTCGGACCGCACTTCACCCGACACGCGGTGGAGCTAGCCGCGCGCGCAGGGCGTGAATTGGCGACTCGCGCGACTCGCGAAACCAGTCAAGTTGGAGAGATGCTCTTCCGCAGGCTGCGCTCGACCCTGCGAGCGTTGTCGCAGGTGAACCTGTCGCTGGCGTTGGCCTTGGCGTCGGGGTTCACGCTCGCCAGCTGTATGTTTCTGGGGCCCGCGGAGCGTCGGGCCTTCCCCGAGCTGCGGCTGCCGTTCCAGCAACCGGCGCCGGCTGGCGAGCTGCACGTGGTGCTCTTGGCGCTCGACGGCGTTCGACACCGCGAGATCTTCGACGGAAGCGACCTGGTCCTGGTGCGCGCGCAGCGGCTTCCGGCGGAGCAACACCAGCCTGCCCGCAAGCTGATGCCGAACCTACACGCGTTGATCGACGGGCAGGGCGCGGCCCTGGGCTCCGAATCGCGGCTGTCGGCGTCCGGCCCGAACTTCATCTCGTTGCCGGGGTACACGGAGATGCTGACCGGGCGCCGGGTCACGGCCTGCCGCGACAATTACTGCACGCGCGGCGGCGCCCCCACCCTGCTCGACGGATGCGCCGAGCTCCCGGGCGTCAGGACCGAAGACTGCGCCGCGGTCACGTCCTGGCCCAACATCAGCCGCGTCGTCGCCCAGCGGCCCGAGCGGGTGGCCGTCTCCACCGGACGGCACGGCGGCCTCACGCGCTCGCTCGTCGGCGCCGCCTCGCGAGGCGCGCTGCTTCAGGCCGAGCGCGTGTCGCCGCATCCGGGTCACGGAGACTTTCGGCCGGACGCGCACACCGCGCGCATCGCGCTCTCGTACTTCGATCGGCACCAGCCGCGCGTGATGTTCATCGGACTCGGCGAGCCCGACGAGTACGCGCACCAGAACGACTACTCGAACTACCTGCGCGCTCTCCGCGCCGCCGACCAGCTGATCGGCGAGCTCTCGACGCGCCTCGACCAGCTCGCAGCCAGGGGCGAACGCACCGCGTTCTTCATCACGACCGACCACGGCCGAGCCAGGGGCTTCGTCGGGCATGGCGCCGCCTTCGCCGAGTCCGCGCGCGTCTGGCTCGTCGCCGCAGGCACCGAGATCCGTGCGCGCGGTCAGCTGCGCGCCGCATCGCCGCGCTTCCTCGCCGACATCGCGCCCACCATCCGCAAGCTCGCCGGCATCCCCGAGGACCGGCACCAGCACGCCGGCCGCTCGCTCGACGAGCTACTCCGGGCCCCGTCCCGGCTCGAGCCGCCTTCCCACGAGAACCAGCAGCTCGGACAAGAGCCAGGTCGCGATCACACAGGCAGCGACGCCGAACACGACGGC
>JAICQO010000152.1 GCA_025937835.1 Polyangiaceae bacterium | reverse complement strand
CGCCTTGCGGCTGATTCATGATCAGCGACACACCGGTGGTCATGGCGTGGAGCACGAGCTCTTGGGTGTTGGAGAGCAGCGGCGTGACCAGAGCTTCCGGCCACACCACGCGGAGCGGCCGGCTCGCGCGGCGCACGAGTTCGCGGCAGACGGGGAGCGCGCCGTACCAGTCGCCGTCGGGCGTTCGGAGCGAGGGGATCTTGAGCGCCGGGTTTCCGCCGTAATGGCTCGGGTCGAGCGAGGTCAGATCGCGGACGACTTGCAGGTCGTAGGCAACGCCGCACTCGGCTGCGAAGACGCGAGCGACGCGCGTGAAGTGAGAGCTCGAGCGACCGACCAGGGTCAGGTGTTGCACCGGAGTCACAGTCGACGGATTAGCAGGCGTGAGTCGGCGCTTGAAGGGGCAGCGGCGGGTGTTAGCGTTCGGCATGCGCAGGTGGCTGCTGCTCGCGATCGGCGTCCACGCGCTGTTGCTCGGCGTGGCGCGGCTCACGTTCACGCCACGACAGGCGGCCCAGCTACCTGCGGAGCTCGGGTCGCAAGAGCTCGCCGTGGAATACGAGCTCGAAGCGACGCAAGGCTCGCCGGCAGCGCCCGAGTCCGCGGCTCCGGCGAGCGAGACGCCCTCGGCTCCGGCTCCGCAGGCGCGCGCGGCGCTCGGTCGCGAGACCGATCAGCTCGAAGAGGCGTTCAGCGAGAGCGAGAGCGAGGCTCAAAGCGAGAGCGCGGGGGACGGCGCGATCGTCGAGCTCGCACCCGACGTAGCCGGTGAAGCGCCGGGCGCGGGAGCCGGCGAGATCGATCTCGGGATCGGTCCCGATGCCTGGCAGCGCTGGGCAGCGCTCGGACGTGAGAGAGCCCCCGGCACGGCGGAAGGCAAGCCGAGAGCCGGCGCCTACCAGACGCCGGGGGCGCCGAAACGCAGTAACACCGGAGGGTTACAGGAGGGACTCGAAGCCCACGATCGCAAGCTCGGGCTCGGCCCGCGCGGTCGCGTGATCTCCGCGTTTCACCGGGCGGCGAGCGCCTACGAGGCTCCCCAGCTCGGGACGGTGAGCTTCCACGTCACGGTGTCGAAGAGCGGAGAGGTCGAGATTTCGGTGGGCAACAACTCGGGCGAGACCGACAAATGGCGCGCCGTGGCCGCCCGCGCGGTGGCGGATTTGAAGAAGTCGCCGCCACGGATCCCCGGGTCGCGGGCGGGCGTGCGGATGGTGATCGACCTGGTCGCGGAAGAGACGTACCCGAACGGGCTGAATCCGAAGGACCTCTACGGACCGCGGCTCGAGGCCAGGGCGCCGGAGCTGAAGAGCGCGGACGAGACCAAGCGACAGCTCGAAGCCGACAACCCGACGGCCGGGAAGGATCCGAAAGCGCCGATCCCCGAGTTTCCGCTCAAGGTCGAGCTGCCCGGCGTGTACCTGTCACAACGCGGGAAGGTGTGCGGCTATCGCCTCGGCGTGACGCCGCTCGGCGTGGCGCTGAGCGGCGGATGCGATCCGTCGAACGCTGGGGCAAAGCCGCAACGCATCGTTCGCGCGAAGGTGCGGGACGAAGCGATGTTCTGAGGGAGACGCGCTCGCCTAGCGAACCGCGGCGACGAACAAATCGAGATCGCCGTCCGGTCCCGGCGCGGAATAGTAGAGCCGATCGCAAGCTTCGTTGGGTACGGCGCCGCGGCGATCCTCGAGGGATTGGTAGCGATCGAAATCCGAGCCGGCGTCGGCGCGCTGCGCCTGTTGCTGGATGCCCTCGACCTCGTCCCAGTAGAACAGCGTGCGCAGATCGGCGCCGAAGCCGGTGGGGATCCGCCGCTCTTCTCCCATGGCGAGCAGCATCGCGCCGCCGATCGGCACGCCGAACGACCAGAGCGGGCCGACACCCTGGCGGATCGTCGGCGACATGTCCGGAGGCTGCAGGTAATACGAGTATACGAACCAATCCTCACCGACGAGCAGGGGATCGCCGACGCTCTTCGCGACCGGGATCGCGGCGACGGTCTCGTTGAGATCGGCGAAAGCGCTGTCGTCGGGCTCGCCGCTGAAGGGTTCGTCGCGGCTCTCGCGCACGACCTCGGCAAACGAGAAGTTGCCGAAGCGTGTACCGACCAGGTGCAAGCCGTCGGGGCTGATCGTGCCCTGGACGAAGTCGGTGTCTTCGAGCGTTTGCGGCTCGCCGAACGGCTCGTTCGCGTCGGGGCGATCGGCGTACATCACCGCTTCCCCCGACAACCAGACGAGCGTGCCCTCGTCGGGGGTGATGCCGCCGATCAGATCGTCTTCTCCCGTCGAGAGCTCGTCGATGCGCACGCCCTCGTCCCAGGCGTCCGAGTCGGGGCAGAGCGGCGGAGTCTCGAAGGGCTCTAGGGCCTTCTCGCCGCCGAACGCCACTTCCCCGGCTTGCCCGATGGTGCCGCCGCTGCTTGGGGCGGCACCGCCGCTGCCCGACGGAGCCCCGCCGGCGTCGACGCGGCCAGCCGCGCCGGCTTCGACGATGCCGCCGGTCGTCTCGCGTCCGCCCGTCGCCGGGCGACCGCCGAAGCTCTGCCGGCCTCCGGTGTTCGGTGTGAAGCTCGGGGGCGGCGGGTCCTCGTCGTCACTGCCGCAAGCAGAGAACCAGACGCTGGTGATGACGACGATAAACGCACCCAAGGCGCGCGCTCTCTGCTGACGCATGCGATTCCTCCTCGATGAACCCGTTGCTACTCGCCGGGCACGCACGCGTAGCGCTGTTCCCAGTCGTAGAGAACGGGCGCGGCTGCTCCGCCGGGCGTGGTGGGATTGAACGCCATGCTGACTCGCAGGTAGCGTCCGCTGATGACGTTGTTCGCAGCCAGCAACGGGCCGACGTTCACCGTTTGAGCGGCTGCAGGCGGGATGTTGCTGTTGGCCGAGGTGGCCGTGCCGATCACCACGCTCGGGCCGGCGAACGCGCCGGTGTTGTCGCTCTGCACCGAAAACCCGATGTTGGCGTTTCCCGTGGCCGACGCGTGCCAGCGGAAATCACCCCACACGACCTTGTAGCCGTCTTCTGGGCAATCCACGTAATAGTCGCGGGTGTAGGTGCTGGGACTGTAGGTCGGCGGCGAGCTGCACTGGCCGGCGATGCACGGATACAGGATGTTCCCGGGTGAGTTGCCGCAGCAGTCCAGATCCGTGCTGCACGAGCCGTTGGCCATCGAGCACGAACCGGAGACGGCCGCGCAGTGGCGGGTTACGGGCGTGGTTGCGGGCAAGTCGATGCGGCAGGCGGCCGTCGGGCTCGAACCCGAGCCTCCGCAACACTCTTCGTTGACGGTGCACGAGGACGCCGAGCCCGTGCCGATGGGCTTGCACGGCGAAGGCACGAGGTAGCCGCGCTCGTTCACATAGTGCTGTCCGCCGATCTCGCCGTTGCCGTCCGGCGTGGAGTTGGTGGCGGTGTTGTTGATGGCGCGCACCTTCTGGCCGGGCACGAGGAACGCCGGGTAGTCGCGCGCGGTGCCCGCGGTGGCGGTGGTGTCGTCGATCGCCGCCATCCAGAGCAGCGACGAGGCGCACGTAAAGTGCGTGCCAACCTGGTTCAGCTGATTGCCGTAAGCGCGCTGGCTCGTGAAGATCACCCAGCGATAGCCGCCGGCCGCGAACGGCAGCACCGTGGGCTGGTACGCCTGATCGTAATCGCTCGCGTCCATGCCCGTGTTGGCGATGCTCGCGTTCTTGTTGATGTAGGAGAGCTCGCGGCGGGTGTTGGAAGGAGTGCCGGCGCCGGTGTCGAGCGAGAACAGCTGGCCTTTCCAGCGCGCGCGCGTGGTCGGGCTCATGCTTCCGTAGGAGGCCTCGGAGCAGGCCAGGCCGTCCGCCGACCCGGTGTTGAGCGCGTTGCTCGAGCAGTACTCGTTGGGCTCGGTCTCGACGTAGACGAGGCTGCGGCTGTCGCTCTCGAAGAACGGCCATTTCACCGGAGTGCCGGTGGAACCGGAGCTGTACTTGTTGAGCAGGCGCTTTTTGTTCGAGACGGCCTCGTCCGCATCGCCGGTGTCGAGCAAGGCCTGATTGAACGTGAACATGCTGAGCCCACGGCGCCAGCCCGTGCTCTGGCTCGAAATCGTGTCGGCGTCCGCGTTGACGTAGGCGATTTTGGTGCCGTCGGGGGAGATCGCGGGCACCATCATCGACGGGAAGGTCGGCACGGTGCGCGAAGAGAAACCGAGCGAGCTCGAATGCGGCGACCAGGTGCCGCTCAGCGACGAGACGTAGAACACCTTCGCATAGTTCGAGCCGCCGTCGGAGACGCGCACCTCGTCGTTCAGCCTGAAGTCACCGCTGGCATCCGCGTCGCTCCGCCGCGTGAGCTGCCAGGGATTGGTCGCCGTGACCACGTACACGCCGTTGTATCTGGTGGTGCTCTCGTTCTTCACGAGCACGCTGTAGTCGATGGCCATCGTGACCCCGTCGACATTCAGGGTCGAAAAATTGCTGCTCCTCAGCACGTTGCTGCCGCTCGCGTTGTAGCTGGGCAGAGAGCCCGTGGTCGCGAACTGCACACCAAAGCCGGGCCGCGCGGTCTTGACCAGGAAGTACGGCTTCGGCTTGTTGGTGATGCCTCGCACCGTGGCGTCCTGGGTGTTGTTCGCGCCTGGCGTATCCTGGGTGTTGCCCCACCAGTTCGCGGTCTGGAGCACGCGGCTGCCGTCCGGCGTGATCGGTGCGTACGAGAAGCCGCGGCTGTTCTCGTTGAACATCTCCGGGTACGACTGCCGGTAGTTGTAATAGGGCGACTCGTCGACGTTCGTGAAGATCGGCGCGCCCGAGGCATTGACGCCGATCGTGGCGATGCCCTGGCTCGTGTAGGGCGTGTTGCCGGTGGTGTAGGGCCCGACCGGGCTCAGCGCGCGCTGCCATTCGTCGCTGCCCGCGACGTAGGTCGAGCCGTCGGCGGAGACGGAGTGGCAGACCGGGCAGCCCGCCTTGCCGTTGTACGGGTCGCGGTTCGGCGCGCTGGTGGAGCCGATATCCACGGCGCGCGTCATGGACGTGGGCGAGGTCTGAGTAGCGTTCGGGTGCGTGCAGTTACCGACCGGACATTGCGGGCCCGAGCTGTTCAGTGCACCGGTTGCCGCCGACGTGCCGGGGTAGGAGCCGGTGTTGATGTCGCTCTGCGTGGTGCAGACGTTGGCCCAGCCGCTGTTCGCCGCGTCGCGGAACTGCGACAGGTACTGCGTGTAGTAAACGGTGCCGCGCAGCGCGTCGGTCGCGAAGCGCACCGGCAGCACCTCTTCCGACATGATCTTGTTGGCGGGGTTCGAGGCGTTCGCGGTGGCGTCGGTGCGGCGCTGCAGCGCGATTTGCACGTCCGCGCCCTCGGCGCTGCGGCCGAGGTAATCCCAGGCGGTCTGGTCGAGCGCGATCGAGGGCTGGCCGCTGGTGACGGTGCCCTGACTCGGGTCGAGCGTGAACAGCTTCTGCCACTTGAACATCGAGCCGTTCGCCGGGTACCGCATCAGCACGCGTACGCACGACGCCGAGCGCCCGCCGGTTCGGTACTGAAGAAGCGGCGCCTGGAACGACTGCGGGAAGACCACCGGCCGCGCCGAGACGGCATATGGATAGAGGATCTGCGCGGGATCGACGTTGCCGCCGTCGCCGCTCGCGCTCACGTTGGAAAACTGCGTGTTCATCGCCGACGAACAGGCGCTGCCCGCGTTCACGTTCACGCGCACCTGCGCGGTCGCGGTGGCGCTGCCGAGCGAGGTGAGCGCCGTGACCGTGATGTCTCTGGCCACTCCCGCGTAGATCGTGAGCTTGCCGCTGTTTCGGTCGATGGCGGCGATGTCGGCGTCGTCCGAGTCGATGAACCAGGTAGGCGAAATCGAGGGGCCGCCGCCGCCGCAGCTGGCCGTGAACGTCACGCTGTTGCCGGCCTTGTCGCTGGTCAGCGGCGAGAACTGGGCGACCGTGATCGTGGCGACGCTGGGGGAGATGGTCGGCGTCGTGCACGCACCTCCGCCGAGACCACCCGTAGGAGTGAGAGTCAGACTGGTCGGAGTGGCGGCGAAGCCCGGGGGCACCGCGATGCCGTCCGGAGTGTCCGTGTAAGTACGGCACTCGGGCGTGCAGACGTTGTTGCAGCTCGAGCCAGAGCCCGCGAGCGCCAGCGTCTGCAGCCCTTTGCCCGAGAGCGGCGCGTAGATCTGAGTCCTGAGGCCGCCCTCGCACTCCCCCCAAACGCCGTCCGTGCAGGTGCGCAGACCTTCGAGGCAAATCACGTCGTCGCCGTCGCGGGCTTCGACGGTGCCGCAATCGACGCTGCGTCCCTCCTCGTCGCAAGCGCAACCCTGGTTCGGGATCACGCACGGGCCCTCGACTTTGCCCGGTGTTTCACCCCCCGGGATAGTGCGGGGCGCGTGCTCACCGTCGTCGGAACAGCCGGCCAGGGCGAGGGCAGCGAGCAGCGCGACAGCGGCGCCGCTCAAGGGTGAAGGCCTCGTGCAGGAGCTCATACGAAGAGCGGCCCGAACGGGGGCCACGCTCATGGAACGGTACGAGCCCGAATAGGTTTAGGAAACCAGGGAAATTCCCCGTGGTTCGCAAAACGCAAGCTTTTCTGCCACGCGCCGAATTGGCACCTTCGGCCGCCCGCACGGGTCGTGTCGAAGCGAGACTCTCGGAACAATCGCCCACTTGAACCAGCCGGTGGAATCGAACCATTGGCGGCGGCGCGGAGGGTGTAGAGTCCGCGCCGCAACGCCGAGAAGCACGCGATGAAAGTCGGTATTCCGAAGGAAATTCACCCCGGCGAGCGCCGCGTCGCGGCCACGCCCGAAACCGCGAGCCGGCTCTCCAAGCTCGGCTTCGAGGTGCTCGTCGAATCCGGCGCGGGCATCATGGCGTCATTCGACGATGCGGCTTATCGCGCCGTCGGGGCGACCGTGGTGGAGGACGCGCGGGCGCTCTGGAGCGGTTCGGACGTCGTGCTCAAGGTCCAGCCGCCCGAGCAACACACCGGCCTCGGCGTCCACGAGGCCGAGCTGCTGCGCCAGAACGGCACACTGATCAGCTTTCTCTGGCCGGCGAAGAACCAGGAGCTGATCGAGCGGCTCGCGGCGCGAAAGGGCACCGTGCTCGCCATGGATCAGGTGCCGCGCATCACGCGCGCACAGAAGATGGACGCGCTGAGCTCGATGGCGAACATCGCCGGCTACCGCGCGGTGATCGAGGCCGCGAGCTTCTACGGCCGCTTTTTCACGGGTCAGATCACGGCCGCCGGCAAGGTGCCCCCGGCCAAGGTGCTGGTGATCGGCGCCGGCGTCGCGGGCCTGTCCGCGATCGGCGCGGCGCGCGGGCTCGGCGCGATCGTGCGCGCGTTCGACACGCGCTCCGAGGTGCGCGAGCAGGTCCAGAGCATGGGCGCCGAGTTCCTCGAGGTCGAAATCGAGGAAGAGGGCGAGGGCGGCGGCGGCTACGCGCGCGTGATGAGCCCGGCCTTCATCGCCGCGGAGATGGCGCTGTTCGCCGAGCAGGCGAAGACGGTGGACATCATCATCACCACCGCGCTCATCCCCGGCAAGCTGGCGCCGACGCTGATCACCGAAGAGATGGTGAACTCCATGCGCCCCGGCTCCGTGATCGTCGACCTGGCGGCCGAGGCCGGCGGCAACTGCGCGCTGACACGCCCGGGCGAGGTCGTGAACCACCGCGGCGTCACCATCATCGGGTACATGGATCTGCCGAGCCGTCTGGCGCCGATGGCAAGCCAGCTGTACGGCAGCAACGTCTCGCATCTGCTCGCGGACATGGGCGGCGCCAAGAGCTGGCACGTCGATCTGGAAGACGCGGTGGTGCGCGGCGCGATCGTGCTGAGGGACGGCGAGCTGCTCTGGCCCGCGCCGAAGCCGGCTGCGGCGCCCGTGGCGCCCAAGCCCGTGACGCCGCCGAAGTCGGTGGTGCCTGCCCACGCGGCCGCAGCGAAGAAGAAGGGCCACGCCGGCGTGATCGGCCTCTTCGCCGGCTGTGCGGCGATCCTGGGAGCCGGCGCGGTCGCTCCGCCCGCGTTCGTCTCGCACCTCACGGTGTTCGTGCTGGCCTGCTTCGTGGGCTGGCAGGTGGTGTGGAACGTGACGGCCGCGCTCCACACGCCGCTGATGAGCGTGACCAACGCCATCAGCGGCATCATCATCGTCGGCGGCATGCTGCAGCTGCACGGCGAGCTCACGGACCCCGTGACGCTGATCGGCGCCGCCGCGGTGCTGCTCGCCTCGATCAACATCGCAGGCGGCTTCCTCGTGACGCAGCGCATGTTGCGGATGTTCCGCCGGTAATCTCTTCCTTGCTGTCTCTGACGAAAGCCCCTCGATGCCCGCGAGCCTAACGACCGTCGCCTACCTCGTCGCAGGCGTGCTGTTCATCCTCAGCCTTTCGGGCCTGAGCGCGCAGGACTCCGCGCGCCGCGGCAACCTGTTCGGCATCGTCGGCATGGTGCTGGCCGTGGCGGTGACGGCGATCTCCGGCGTCACCAATTACGCCGTGATGGCGGTTTCGCTGGGCGTCGGCGGCGTGATCGGCGCGCTGCTCGCCTCGCGCGTGGCCATGACGTCGATGCCGGAGCTGGTGGCGATCCTGCACAGCTTCGTCGGGCTGGCCGCGGTGTTGGTCGGCTTCGGTAGCTACCTCGGGCCGCAGCCGCTCACCGGCACCGAGCTCGTGATCCACGAGATCGAGGTGTTCGTCGGCGTGTTCGTGGGCGCGGTGACGTTCACGGGCTCGATCGTCGCGTTCGGTAAGCTGCGCGGGCTCCTCGGTAGCAAGCCGCTGCTCTTGCCGGGCCGCCACTGGCTGAACCTCGCGATCGTCGCCGCTTGCGTCGTGCTCGGCGCGCGCTTCGTCGGCGCTCCGGTAGAAGAAGGCGTGGTCTCGCTCGGCATCCAGGCCGCGCTCGCCGGCTTGCTCGGCGTGCACCTGGTGTTCGCGATCGGCGGGGCCGACATGCCGGTCGTGGTGTCGATGTTGAACAGCTACTCCGGCTGGGCCGCGTCGGCCGCCGGCTTCATG
>JAICQO010000210.1 GCA_025937835.1 Polyangiaceae bacterium | reverse complement strand
GATCGTTCTGCGCACAGCTCGCCGCCAGCGCCGCGGCCAAGGTGCCCGCGGTCAGAGTGCCCAGGCTGAACAGTACATGCTTCGGAATTCGATACGCCACGAGTGCCTCCTTCGGCGGCCAGGGGCCGCTCAAAACGTTCCTGCTACGCCCGCCGCCCCGAGCCCGATCACCGGACGAACCGTGAAGCCCGCCTGAGCGCCTTCCTTCGGCGCGCTGGCGAGGAACAGCACGGTGCCGGTGGCAATGCCGACGCCGCCCACCGCGAACCCGACTACCGACAGCGTGAGCGCGCTGCGAGCCTGGTCGTCGAGGTCGTCGACTTCCTTGGCGAGCGGATCGTTCGCCGTGCAGCGGAGCTGCGCCTCGCACTGGTCGTTCTTCGCGTCCGCGTCCGAGCGCTTGCCGCGCGAGTCGATCAAGAAGTAGGTGCCGAGCCCGAGCCCCACAGCGCCCACGCCGAACGCGACATAAGAGCCGATGCGCATGCCCTGGTTGGGGCCGGAGCTCGTGGCCGGCGGCGGTTCCGTGCTGACGGGAGCGAGCGCGCCCGGTGGCGCCGCGGTCGGCGTCCCCGTCTCACCCGCGGGCCCCGCGAGGGCGGCGTTCGGATCGCGCTCGAGCGTCAGGGCCACGGCCTTGCGCTCGCCGTCGAGCAGCTTCACCTGCGCGGGTTGCCCGCGGTAGCCCGCCGCCACGGCCTCGAGCTTGTGGTCACCCGGATCGATCGGGCGCGGCACGCCGAGCAGGGCGGCCGGCATCGGCTGGCCATCGATCATCACCGTCAGATCGGACGCGCCCTCGGCGCCCTCGACGCTGACCGTGAGACTCGCGATGCGCGGCTCGAGCGCGCGCAGCTCCTGCTCGGCGCTGGCTTGCGCGTCGCGGAACGCCTGAGGCGCGGCCGCGGACAGCGTCTCTTTGGTGATCTTCAGGTACGCCTCGCGAGCGCGGACCAGCCGCCCCAGCTTTTCTTGCGAGCGAGCCAGAAACAGCAGATGCGGCGGCGCATGGACGAGGGATTCAGCGCGCGTGAACATGTCGACGGCTTCCTGCCAGCGTCCCTCGTTGAATGCCTTCGCTCCGTCGGTCGCGAGCGCCCGGGCCGCTGCGCGTTGCTCGTCGGTCTGAGCGGTGGCCTCACGCGGTGCGAGCAACCCAATCCCGAGCAGTGTCACCCCGCCTGCTCTCCGCAGGGTGCTCACCCAAGTGCCAAGCATACGAACCATGACTGTACCTCTCCTTCGACGAAGCTTCCACCTGACGCCTTACCTCAGGCCGCATGGACTCCGAAAGATCTAGCGACGAGGTGAGCGGTTCGGCGCGACGCTCCGACTCATCGAGGCCCGCGTTTCGTCCGCGATTCGCGGTGAGATCTCGGGCGCTCGAGTCGGAGCCGAGCATACATGGGCGCCGGCAGTTTCTCGGTTGTCGCCAAATCTCGTAGGCAAAAGCTTGCTCGCCGCCCGCGCGGGAGACGCGCGAAAAAGAGCGATGCGCCGGCTTCTGACGTAAGGTAGGAACCGGAGCGGCAGGAACCATGCCCGTCGAGATCGGTCAGCTCATCGAAGGCAAGTATCGGATCGTGCGCCTGGTGGGGGAGGGCGGCATGGGCTCCGTGTACGAAGGTCAGGCGGTTCGCATCAATCGCCGCGTCGCGATCAAGGTGCTGCACGCCGCCTTCAGCGGAAACGAAGAGGTCATGCAGCGCTTCGAGCGAGAAGCTCAAGCCGCGGGCCGCATCGGCAACGATCACATCTTGGAGGTGCTCGATCTCGGCTCGTTGCCGGACGGCGACCACTACATCGTCATGGAGTTCTTGGACGGCGAGTCGCTGAGCGCGCGGATCCGCGCACGCGGCCGGGTGTCGCCAGAGGAGCTCACGCCGCTGATCCGCCAGGTGCTGGTCGGCCTCGGCGCCGCGCACACCGCCGGCATCGTCCACCGCGACCTCAAGCCCGACAACATCTTCATCTTGAAGGAGAAGCTCGGGCGCCCGGACTTCGTCAAGATCATCGACTTCGGGATTTCGAAGTTCCAGCCGCTGTCCGGCGACGGCATGAAGATGACGCGTACGGGCGCCGTGATGGGCACGCCGTATTACATGTCGCCCGAGCAGGCCAGCGGCAGTCACGAGGCGGATCAGCGGAGCGATTTGTACTCGGTCGGCGTGATGATGTTCGAGGCGGTCACCGGACGCGTGCCGTTCGACGCCGGAACCTTCAATCAGCTGATGTTCAAGATCGTGCTGGCGGAGGTGCCGACGGTCGAGAGCATCGTGCCCGACATCGATCCCGCGTACTCGAGCGTGATCGCCAAGGCGATGGCGCGCGACGTGAGCTTCCGCTTTCAGGACTCGACCGAGTTCGTGGAGGCGCTCGACAACTGGGCCGCGCGCGGTGCTTCGGTCAGCGTGCCTCCGACGCTCAGCGCGACCCCGCAAAATTGGTTACCGGAGGGTGCGAACACCGCCAACGTGCCGGGCTTTGCTCGGACGCCGGGTCCGGCGCTCAAGACCGGTGGTACCTGGGAGACCTCTCAGCCCGAGCTGCCGGCCGCCTCCGACGTGAAGAAGAAGCGCGGCGGCGCCGGCGCGGTGATCGGCGTCGTGCTCGGGCTCGGAGT
>JAICQO010000058.1 GCA_025937835.1 Polyangiaceae bacterium | reverse complement strand
CGACCTCGTGCAGCACGGTGGTCTCCACCTCGATCTTGAGCTCCTCGTCGTCCAGCGAATCTGCCAGGAGATTCGCGGTGTAGAGCACGATCCGCGTCGGGGCGGGCACGCTCTCGACGCTCTGCCGGTCGCCGTCGTTCGGGCCGTCGAACAGGCCGAGCGAGCGCGGGTCGAAGCCCTCTTCCACCAGCTCGCGGCTCGGTCGCGGCTCGATCAGGATCGGCACGCCTTCCAGCCGGTCCTGGAACAGCTTCGGCAGCTTGGCGAACGCGCCCTCGGCGGCCGCCACGATCTTTTCTTCCGTCGCCTGATCGACGGGCGCGTCGCCTTCGATGGCGCGATCGAGCTCGAGCACCTCGAGGAAGTGCTTCACCGCCTCCTCTTCGTTCTCGAGCTCGGCCTCGATGCAGGCGAGCATGTGGCGGGCATCGGGATCCTTCGGCTGATCGGCGACCAGCTTGCGCAGGAGCGGCGCGGCGTCTTCCGGACCGCGCACGCCGAACACCAGGTCTGCGGTCACCAGGCGAATGTCGGGGTGTCCGGCGATCTCGGCCGGCGCGGCCTCGATCTTGGTGAGCGCGGCTTCCGGATCTTCGGCGGCGAGCTCGCCCACCTCGTCCAAAAAGGCTTCTACGCGCGGATCGGTCTCGGGCTTCGATGAGGGGGTCGGCATTGGCGCCGGGCTCATAGCGCAGACCGGCCGGGGAGGCCCGCCCCCGCGCTCACAATAGCGAGCAACTGCCGGAAGCGAGCGGTCGATGGGAGCGCATGTTTCGAGTTTTGTGGTCCGGCGGTTGGCTTTGGGCGGGAGCTTTGGCCTGGATACCTTTGGCTTGCGGCGACGCAGCGAGTAGTGCGCCGGAGCCCGCGCTGGTTTCCGCCAGCGGCGGTCGCGCCGTCGTCTCGGCCACGACGGGAGGTCGTGACGAGCCTGCGACGAGCGCGAGCAACGGCGGCTCGTCCGAGCTTGCCGCGGGCAGCATTGGCGCTCCGGAACTCGCGGGCAACAGTGGCGCGCCAGCGCTCGCGGGCGGAGCCGCTCCCGAGCTCGCGGGCGGAGCCGCGCCGAGCGCGGGAGCGTCCAGCGCGGGCGCCGCGGGTTCGAGCGCCGGCGAGGTTGCAGGACCCGCGGAGGGCGGGCACGGCGGGCAGCCGTGGGGTGACTCAGGTGGTGCCGGCGGTGAGTTAGCCGAGGGCGGAGGTGGGAACGGGGGAGAGGCGTGGGATGCCGGAGCGGGCGGCGGCGCGCACGGTCCCGATGTCGAGCCCCTACCAGGCGTGCAAGAGCTCGCTCTCGGGATTCTGCACACCTGCGCTCGGCTCGAGAATGGCGACGTGAAGTGTTGGGGAGACACCGTCTACGACCAAGTCGGGGCCACAGCCGAGCTCATCGTCGGAGACGAACCGGGGGAGCTGACCGACCTAGAGCCGATCTTGAGAGGCACATCGCAGGTTGCCGCCGCGGGCTATCACACCTGCGCGCTCCGTGACGGCCAGGTCTGGTGCTGGGGCTCCAACGGCTACGGACAGCTCGGCAATTGGGAAGTTTCCTCGAGCACGCCCGACCCGGTCTCGGTCGAGCTTCCCGAGCGTGTTCGAGAGATCTGCGTGTCGCAAGTCGCAAGCTACGCGCTGACGGAAGCGGGAGCCGTGTGGGGTTGGGGCGCGACGCTCGCCAGTGAGGAGAGCGGGGCTCACCCGATACCTCTCGGCGAAGAGGTCACCGCCATCGCCTGCGGCGCGGGTGCAGTGTGCGGCCTCAATCGCGGCGGCACGGTCGCCTGTCACGGACAGGCCGAGCTCTCTGCGGCCGCGCCTGAACCGCTCGTCATTGCGCTAGCGGATCGTGAAACCGTGCCCGTCCGGCAGGTTACGGTCGGTATCCGCCACGGCTGCGCCGTTTACGAGAATGGCGCCGCTCGCTGCTGGGGTCGAGGCGAGTTCGGCGTCCTTCTCTCTGGGACCATCGAAGACCGACCCGGTGATCTGTCCGAGGCGTCGCCCTGGCCCGCGATCGCGCTCGGTGCGCGCGCGGTCGCGCTCAGCTCCGGTCCCAACGTCAGCTGCGCGCTTCTGGAAGGAGGACGCGTGAAATGCTGGGGCCGCGACCCGGGGACCGGGAACGCCGTCGGCGACGAGCCAGGCGAACTGGGTGACTCGTTGCCGTTCGTCGATCTCGGAAGCGGCTTGTCGGTGCGTTCGGTCGTCACCGGCGGCCTGCACGCGTGCTCCCTCTTCGACGACGGCCGCGTGAAGTGTTGGGGGTACAACCAATTCGGTCAGCTCGGCATCGGCACCCCCGAGCTAGCGAAAGGCGACGAGCCGGGAGAAATGGGGGACACGCTGCCGTTCGTGCCGATCCGCTGATCCGTCACCCTGGGCTGGGGCCGCCGAAACACGACAAGACCCGCATCTTCGTCCCCGGTCTCTACCAGCGCGAGCTGGACGCGACCGGTGAAACTGAATCGCCCCGGAAATCCCGGAGGCTGTTTCAGTTGAGTCCGACCACCATGGCCGGATTCTCTTGCTTGGCATAGTGCGCGGTTTCGAACTCAGCCGGCGGGACGTGACCTATCGGCCCAAGGAGGCGCCGATTGTTGAACCAATCGACCCACTCCAGGACGGCGAGTTCGACCTCCTCGAGGCTCTTCCAAGGACGACGGCGGTAGATGACCTCGGCCTTGAAGAGCGCGTTGACGGCCTCGGCGAGCGCGTTGTCGTAGGAGTCGCCAGTGCTTCCGACTGACGCCTCGATGCCCGCTTCGGCGAGGCGTTCCGTGTAGCGAATCGACAGGTACTGCGTGCCGCGGTCGCTATGATGGACGAGCTTGCCAGCAGGCTTCCTTGCCCAGAGCGCTTGCTCGAGGGCGTCGAGCGCCAGGTCGCTCCGCAGCGACGACGACACGCGCCACCCCACGATGAAGCGCGAGAAGACGTCGATGACGAACGCCACGTACACGAAGCCCGCCCAGGTCGCGACGTAAGTGATGTCCGCGACCCAGAGCTGGTCGGGACGCTCGGCAACGAAACGGCGCTCGACGAGATCAGGTGGCCTTCGCTGGTCGGTGTCGGCGACAGTCGTGACCTTGTACGCGCGACCTCTGGTTGCGCCGCGAAGGCCCATTCGAGCCATCAATCGCTCTACAGTGCAGCGAGCAACGACGACGTCTTCGCGGCCCAACTGCCGCCACACTTTCTTCGCGCCGTACACGAGATGGTTGTCTTCGTAGACGCGACCAATCTCAGCTTGCAACTTCTCGTCGCGCTTTTCTCGCTGCGGACGACGCTCGGGCTCTCGGCGCCGCCGGGCGCGCTCGTAGTAAGTCGACGGGGCGATGGGCAGCACGCTGCACATCGGCTCGACCCCGTACGTCTCCTTGTGCTCGTCGATGAACGACACCATCACTTCGGTCGGCGGTCGAGCTCCGCCACAGCGAAATACGCGGACGCCTTCCTGAGAATCTCGTTGGCGCGACGTAGCTCGTGAACCTCGCGTTCGAGCTCCTTGATGCGCGCCTTGTCTTCCGTCGTCGGCCCCGGCCTCTTGCCAGCATCACGCTGCGACTGGCGTAGCCACTTCCGCAGCGTCTCCGGTGTGCAACCCATCTTCTCCGCGACCGAGGTGATCGCTGACCACTCCGAATCGTGGCTCTCGCGGGTCTCGGACACGAGGCGCACTGCGCGCTCGCGAACCTCCGGTGAGAACTTGCTCTTCCTTCCCATGGCTCCCATTCTCCCAATTCTCGGAGCCTTCGGGAAACCCGGGGCGATTCAGAGTTTGGGCCGTGGTCTTGATGGTATTGAGGACATGGTTATCAACCTCAAGCTCGGCGAAACAACTCGCCAGCCGGTGGTGTCTGACTACACCTACGTAATCGCCAAGAGAGCCGAGGCGCCAGCAGAGACAGAGCGCATCCCAGCTTCAGAGTGGTTGCCTTAGAAGCAAGCAACGTCTCCAGGGCTCTTCACGGCCGCACACCGTCGAGAGTATCGCAAATGAACCGTCACCAGAACGCAATTATCGGCCTTTTTTTTCGTTGCGGCGGCGATCTGGGCGGTATTGTGGCACTTACGTTCTGATAGCGCATCTACAATTCAGGAGCGGCAGCAGCCCAGTGCCAGCACCGCAGCATTCGCCGGGGCCAAGTTGGCGCGACCACGTATGACCACAACCCAGACATTGAAACTACGAGAGGTTACGGGGAGAGTGTTGACTGAGCAAGGAGGGCGGATCTCAGAAGCCGAGGTTTGCTGGTGGTTGGATGGTGACTATCTCGGCACTCCGAGCCTGGCGAATGCGGAAACATGCATGCAGGTAAGCACATCCGGGGAGTTTGCCTTCTCCAGTCCCGTGGCGCCGCTTCTAACAATCAGTGTCCGCGCGCGCGGGTATCAGAATGCCCTGGTTCAGATTGGCTCTCGGGACCTTGATCGCAGGGTGGATATCGTGGCACGGAACGGCCTCTTGCTGCAGGGCAGGATAGTCGATGCTTACGGCGGCCCCGTCGCTGGCGCGCGAATTGCCGTCGTTGCTGCAGGTGAAGATGGCAACGCTCAAGACCACGCCATCGCCGTCGCCGCTGCTCAGGAGGACGGTCAATTCAAGGTCGGTGTACCAGAAGGCCAATTTGAAGTTCATGCCACGGCCGACGGCTATGGGATCGGCAACGCCACGGCGTTTGCCCCAGGCCCCGAGGTCCGCGTTGCGCTGGCGCCAGCTTCGCGAGTGCGAGGCCTCGTAGTAGACGAAACTGGTCGGGGACTACCTGGAATTGTTGTGTACGGTCACCGCGAAGGATGGAGTGGCAACCTGGAACATGAAGTATCGGGCGCAGATGGCACCTTCACCTTGCGGCGTCTCTCCACGGGAACCTACATCGTGGGTGTCACCGACGACAACTGGGAGGGTGCCCCTGCGCGGGTCAGTCTCGATTCTGGAGCGACCCTTTCCGACATCACACTCGTGGTGTCTCCCGCTGCCACATTGAAAGGGCGCGTGCTCGTCGGCAACGAACCATGTTCTCGCGGCGAGGTCGATGTCCATGGACCAATAGTTCGCGGGGCTTCGACGGCACCTGACGGCGTGCTGGAGATCTCTTCGCTAAAGCCTGGCAATTATGAGGTCACCGCCCACTGCCAGGGGGCGGTGGCAATCCAAGAGCGGATTGAGCTCGCCCGTGGAGAGCGTGTAACTCGCACCTGGAAACTAGACCGAGGACTTACCATTCGGGGAATTATTAACGGACCAAGCGGCGCCAAGCCGGGATTGCAGGTTCGCGTTGAGACGTTATATACGGAAGACGCCGCAACAACCTGCGCCAAAGAAACCACGGAACAGGGTTGCACGGGAATGCCGCAGAGCGGCCGCTATTCCGAGTGTTCGACCGACGTCGCGGGGAGGTTCGCCTGCTCGGGGCTCGCGCCTGGCCGTTATCGTTGTTCTGTTCGCTCGGGATATCGAGAAATCGCCCACTTTCAGACCGAGGTTCCCGCAGGCGGAGACAAAGAGGTGCTCTGGAACATCCCAGCTATGGGTACGATTCGTGCTCACGTTCCCGCGGAGGCCAGGGCGCGGGCCGACGTCGTTCTCCAGAGTTCAGAATTGGTTCTTCCCGAGCGTTCGGCTCGCGACACATTTGTTTTTAAGGACGTTGAACTGGGTCGGCACACGGTTCGATACCTGACTGAATCGTCGGGTGTGACTGTGGCGCTTAAGGCGGATGGTGACGTCGTGGACGTCGACCTGGTGGCGCCGGTGACCGCCACACTCGAGGGAGTCGTGCTCGCGGCCGGTGACACCCCGGTTCCTGACGCCTGGATCATTGCGCAGCCTCGCGGAATTAGCCTAGTGGCAAACGTCGTACGAACGCTGACAGACGCGGAAGGGCGATTTGAAGTGCCGGACATGCCGCGTGGACAGTACCAGGTGCGAGTGGAAAGTGCGCTTGGCTCAACCACCAGTGAGATCCGAACGGGTGAGAGCAGCACTATCCGCCTGTCACGGCCCCTCTCCGCGCCCGATTGACCCTGTGCGGGACAAGGGCGGATCCAGGCTCGTTAACGGCTTAGGCCGATTTGCGAACGCAGAAAGAAGGAGCAAGAAGAGATGAACCGAAAAAATGTTGGCATGATTTTGGGGACGATTCTCAGCACGCTCGTCGTGGCGTCTACGGCGAGTGCGAGCGTATGCCAGGTGCAGTCCAGTTCATTCTATGTCCGACAATATTGCGCACTGCAGGCTCGGGGTTACGGAGAGGGTTCAACCCAGCTCGGTCAGAAGACCTTGGCGGCCTACATGGGTGGGAACGGGGCCTACTTGGTAGGCGCTGCCGGGGTCAACTCAAGTGGCGCAGTGCTCAGTCACTGCTCTCCGGTGGATACCAGCAACGATGGCCTGGCTGTCTATGCCGTCGGCGGCGAATGTCTAAACGCGGTCAAGTTTTGGGTCCAGATCAATTATTATTGAGCGCATTGGGGCCTTCGTAGACGAGCCGAAGCGCCTGCTTGATGTCTCGCAATTTACACCGCGGTTTCCTTGAGGCGTCGGCAGGGTTCAGCGCGTCAGTATAACGTCTCGATACCCCACGACCCGCAGCGCTCGGGTCGTGGGAGCGAGCTCCGTTGCTGAGCCATGTCAGACACGATGTGGCCTGGGTAGTCGCCCTGGTTTTAGCTATTCCGCCGCGCGCGCAGTCGTTGCGCTTCAGTCGAACCATCTGCTACTGCACTGCGGCTTGGCTCTGGTTCTAAAGGCCGCGCGTGACGGTGGCTAAGCTCGTGGCTTGAGTGTCGTGCTCGTGCTATTGATTGCTATCCTCATGTTGCGAAATCAAAGCGTTGGACGGGCTGGCCGCAAGCTGGCGGGGTTGTTTGCGGTCCTCGGGCTTGTTTCCGGATGCGTCGAAAGAGATGTGTATAGTGGGGAACCCGCTGGCGTCCGGTCAGTAGTCGCGATGCGAGCGGAGACGCAGCCCGAGCCGGGCTTTGTCGACGTATTGTTCGTGGTCGACGATTCCGTCTCCATGGCGGACAAGCAACTCGTGTTGCGATCTTCGGTCCAGCATGCGGCCGTTTACGCCATTCGCTGCATCGGGGATCTTCGACATGAAATCCCTGCCGTCAACGGTCAATGCCCGCCTGGATACGCCAGAACGGGCCTCCTGCCCGCATTGGGGAATCAGGCCGTCATTACGACGAGCCTCGACGCTGGCGGAGTCGCTTGCGCAGGACAAAGTCTGGGCGCGCATCCTGTTCCACAGGTTCCCGAGCAAGAAGTGCTCGAGGTCCATGGCACCCAAGTCGCAGGGCAACTATCCGTAGTGGGTGAGGACGGGTGCGGTTTCGAGGCGCCACTCGAAGCCATGTACCGTTTTCTAGTAGATCCCGAGCCACCCCTTCGCGTCACGAGTCGCTCGGAGGGTTCGACCTTCACGACTTTCGCGGAAGGGATCGACGAGGAACTGCTCGCGCAACGCGCGGCGTTCCTTCATCCGTATTCACGAATCGCGATCGTGATTTTGACCGACGAAGACGATTGCTCTGTGAAAGACAGTGGGGACGCTTGGCGCGTGGGATCACCGTCGGGCATGACTCGAGGTGCTTCCGCTTGCGAGACCGATCCACAGAGCGCTTGCTGTCGCCCTTGCGATAGTCATGAAGTAACCCCGCCGGCGAACTGTCTCTCAATTTCTCAAGATCCGGTCTGCTCAAGCGAGGCTAATTGGTCTGATTGGCAAGATCCGCTGAATCTTCGATGCTGGGATCAGCGCAGGCGCTTCGGCGAGGACTGGTTATTTCCAGTGCAACGTTACGTCGACGCGCTCACCAGTTCCACCATCGTTAGTCGCAGTGGGACACTCGTCGATAATCCGCTGTTCAAAAACGGACGCACACCAGACATGATCTCGGTGTTGACGCTGGCGGGGGTGCCTTGGCAACTGATCACAACCCCAGAGTCGCAGGCCGATGATGAGGTCATGAGTTTTCTTGATCCGCAAGCACTTGCTGCGACAGGCGCCTGGGCGAGGATTTTAGGTGATCCGGAAACCGGTAGGCCCCCTGAGGATGCTCATCTGCTCGAATCTCCCGAGCCACGTCCTGGCCTTGCGCTGCCAGGTGACCCCCTCGATCCGGTTCACGGCCATGAGACCGTGACTGACATGCCCGTAGAACTTCAAAACTCCTGTATTTTTGAACTGCCACAGCCCAAGCAATGCGACAGTGATAGCGACAGCGACTGCAGTTGCCCGGATGATCCCGACGTGAAGTCCCCATTGTGTCGACAGCCCGATGGCGGCTACGGCACATTGCAGCGATTCGCGAAGGGCAAGCCGCCTCCTCGGCTCCTCGAGTTCGTGCGATCACTCGGGTCGGCTGGGTACTTGGGGTCGATCTGCCCTCGGCAGCTCGATCGACCAGAGGTACCAGGATTCGGCTATTCGGATGCTCTCGAAAATTTTCATCTAGGAACTTACGGGAGTGACTGGGATCTCTCCTGCTTTTATCCTTCTTTGCCATTGCGGAGCGACGGAACTTTGAAATGCCAGCTCCTCGAGTTTCACGACGCCATAGTCGACTGCGAGGCGCTGGGGCGCAGACGACCAAGCGGCCCCTACGCCGAAGCATTCTTGACCGAACGTGGGTGGACGGATCGACGGGCGACGACCGTATGTGAAATACCTGCGTTCGAAGGCGATCCTCGAGTGCCTGGATCGGCGTCGTATGCGTGCTCGCATGATGCGCAGCCGAACCTCGCCGAGGCCGGGTACTGCTACATCGACGCTGATCGCGGGGTCGGTGACCCGTCCTTGGTCGATGCATGTACGACCGGCCATCGTAGGCGCGTTCGTCTGATCCCGCGCTCGACGCCGCTTGCTGGGACCACGGTCGATCTCATCTGTGATTACGGCAAAGACTGACTGACGCCTACTGGGCCCCAGGAGTAACCAACTCATGGCAGTGAAAGGATGACGAAAGGATCGATGCAAGCCCGATCCGTCGCACCTGATCGGGCGTCGATCGGCCGCCACGGGTGCCGATCGAGCGCGTCCAACCGGACGCTTGGCCGTGGGCCTCGAATTCACGGAGTGTAGCCCCAGGCGCACACTGCGTCTCCACGAGTTCACGGCAAAAGCCCGCGGATCTCGGTTCTGCGGCTGGCGCGGGGCGTGTAACATCGCTCTCCGATGGTGGAAGCAACCGATCCGGGGCCGCTGACGCTCACGTCGCCGACCGTGCTGGTGGTGGATGACGAGAAGAACATCCGCCGCACGCTCGAGATGGTGCTGAGCGGCGAGGGCTATCGCGTGCTCGAGGCCGAGCGCGCGGAACAGGCGCTCGACATCATCTCGAACCCCGAGCAGCCCGTCGACATCGCGATCTTCGACCTGAAGCTGCCGGGCATGAGCGGGCTGGAAGCGCTGGAGCGGATCAAGACCGACGAGGCCACCCGCGAGCTGCCGGTGATTGTCGTCAGCGGCCACGCCACGGTCCACGACGCCGTCTCTGCCATCAAGCTCGGCGCCTCCGACTTTTTCGAGAAGCCGCTGAACCGCGAGCGCATCGTGGTCAGCGTCCACAACTCCGTGCGCACCGCGCGGCTATCGCGCACGGTCGAGCAGCTCCGCGCCGAGCTCCAGGCGCGTTACGAGATGATCGGCACGAGCCCGCCGATCCAGCGGCTCTTTCAAGACATCGACAAGGTCGCGCCGACCAAGGCCAGCGTGCTCATCACGGGCGAGAGCGGCACGGGCAAGGAGCTCGTCAGCCGCGCCATCCACCGCCTGAGCCCGCGCAAAGACGCGCCGTTCGTCAAGGTCAACTGCGCGGCCATCCCGCGCGAGCTGATCGAGAGCGAGCTGTTCGGCCACGAGCGCGGCTCCTTCACCGGCGCGCACGGCAGAAAGCGCGGCTTCTTCGAGCAAGCCCACGGCGGCACGCTGTTCTTGGACGAGATCGGCGACATGGATCTCACTGCGCAAGCCAAGGTGTTGCGCGCCCTCCAAAACGGAGAAATCGTGCGCGTCGGCTCCGAGCACGTGATCCACGTCGACGTGCGCGTGCTCGCCGCCACCAACAAGGATCTGGCCCGCGCCGTGGCCGCCGGCACCTTCCGCGAGGATCTGCTGTTCCGGCTCGACGTCTTTCCGATCCGCGTCCCCGCCCTCCGCGAACGCCCGATGGACATCCCCGTGCTCGCCGACGCCTTCACCGCCGCGTTCTGTCAGGACAACGGCCTCAAACCCAAGGCCATCGACCGCGGCGTGTACGAGGCGCTCATCCAACGCAAATGGCCCGGCAACGTGCGCGAGCTCAAAAACGTCGTCGAACGCGCCGCGATCCTCTCCGACGACGCCATCACCATCGCCGACCTGCCCGAAGATCCGCACACCAGCCCCTTCGAAGAAGACGCCGACCCCGCCCACGGCCCGTCGCCGCTCCTCCCCGGGCACACTCTCCCCTCCGGCACCGCTCCGGGCCGCCTCACCCTCCGCGAATACCGCGAAGCCACCGAGCGCTCGTACATCATCGAGACCCTCAAAGAGCTCGACTGGAACATCTCCCGCGCCGCCGTGATCCTCGGCGTCGAGCGCACCAACCTCCACAAGAAGATCCGCGCTTACGGCATCAAACGCGGCGGCTGACCACGAAGTCGTGGGGAGTTTTTCGCCGCAAAGGCGCAAAGAGCGCAAAGAGTCGCAAGGGATTTGGGGGGCCGCGTGGTGCGACTCTTCGCAGCGATTGCTCAGTCGAGGGCTCGCTGGAAGCGAGCTTTTGTCGCCAAGGCGCCGAGGACCGCCAAGAGTCCCCATGGATTTTTTGGGGTTACTCTGCGCACGGAGAGCTCGTAGCGAAGGCCAAGCGAGTCCATCTGCCGGGAACTCCGTCGAACGTCGAATCCCGTGCGCCAAATCCTGTATCGTGCGCGCCTGTGATGCGGCTCGCTGCAACTAGACTGGTCGCGAAGGCCGATGCGTTTGGCCTCGTCACGGCGTTGCTCGTTGCCGTGTCGGGCGGTTGCCGGGAGAAGCCGAGCAATGCCACGAACGCGTCGGCGCCGGCGTCCGCGAACGCGACGGCGTCGGAAGCGCCTGCGCTCCGGTTCGAGGTCGTGGGCGAGGACGGGGCGCCGGTCGCGTGCCGGATCCACTTGCGGAACAGCGCTGGCGAGCCTCAATTTCCGGCTGGGTTCCCCGGATTTCACGATCACTTCGTGTTCCCCGGAAGTGGTTCGCTCGACGTTCCCGCGGGGCGTTACACCTACGAGATCGAGCGGGGTCCGGAGTTTGCTCCGGTGTCCGGAACGGTGACGCTCTCTCGCGAGCGCGAGACCGTCCGCGTCCAGCTAAAACGCCTGATCGACATGGCCGGAGCGGGCTGGTTCTCCGGCGATCTGCACATTCACCGCAGCTTCGACGACATCCAGTTGCTGGCGCAGGCCGAAGATTTGCGGGTTGCTCCCGTGATCACCTGGGGAAACGACGGCGCCTCGAAGGCTCCCCACGACGTGGTGACGTTCGACAACGGTCGGTTTGCGGATCCGACCGCCGGCGAGGACGAGCGATTCGGCGGTGCGCTCCTTTATTTTCGACTCGACAAACCGCTGCCGCTGCCGCCGAACGCGCGAGACGAGAAGAATCGGATCATCCATCGGGCGGGTGACGCGAACGACGAGTGGCCGCCTCCGGCCGCTTTCGCGGAAACAGCGCGCAAGAGTCCCGCCTCGCACATCGACATCGAAAAGCCATTCTGGTGGGACGTGCCGACCTGGCTGGCCTCGGAGCTCGCCGATTCGATCGGGATCGCGCACAACCACATGAACCGCGTCGGCCCGCGCGATCACGAGGCCTGGGGCCGCGGCTGTCCGGGCGGGCCGGGGCGCGACCCGCTGACCAACGGCTACTGCACGCAGGACATCTACTATCGCGTCCTCGAGTCGGGCATCCGCCTTGCCCCCTCGGCCGGCAGCGCTTCGGGCGTGCTTCCGAATCCCGTCGGATACAACCGCGTCTACGTGCACGTCACCGCGCCACTCGAGTACGACGACTGGTGGAATGGGCTGAAGGCCGGGCGCTCGTTCGTGACGAACGGACCACTGCTCCTCGTCAGCGCCAACGGCGAACTCCCCGGACATGTATTCTCCGCCTCCGCGGCAAAGCCGCTCAAGGTCGCGCTCGACGTGAGCGTGAGGTCCAGCACGCCGATACGAAGCGTGGAGCTCGTTCGAGACGGCCGCGTCGTGGCCACGGCGAGCTACGATGCCGCTTCCGGTCGCGCTGAGCTCGAGCCGCAGACCTTCAAGCAGAGCGGCTGGTTCCTGGTCCGTGCCCTCACCGACAAGACCGACACGTTTCGCTTCGCTTCGACCGGCCCCTATTACGTCGAAGCGCAGGGCGCGCCAGCGCGGATCAGCCGCGAGGCAGCCAGATTCTTTTTGACCTGGGTCAACGAGCGCGTCGCTCAGCTCGAGAAGGCCGACAATTCGAGCTCCGAGCTCGCCGAGCTCATCGCTCGCCACCGCGCGGCACGCACCTTTTGGGAGCGTCGCCTCCGAGCTGCGACGGTCGATTGATCATGCGCATGCCGCTGCGCTGGCAATGGGGGCTCGCGCTGTTCGTGATCACGGCGCTGCTCGGGCTCTGGGAGATCGGCGGAGCGCTTCCGCGCTCGGTGTTCGGCGACGAATGGCGCTACCTGCTCTATGCGCAGAACCTGCTCGAGGGGCACTATTCACCGCGCGAGCACGTGGTGCTGCTGAATGGCCCGGGATATCCGCTGCTGCTCGCGCCGTTCGTGAGCTACGACTGGCAGGAGGGCGCGCGACTGTTGAACGCCTTTCTGCATGCTGGCGTCGTGCTCTACGCCTGGCTGCTTCTCTACCCGGCCTTGCCGATCCGCTGGGCGCTCGGCGTGGTGGCTGCTCTGATCGCGTACCCCGCATTGCGGGAGCACCTGCCGCTGCTCTACACCGAGGTGTTCACCGCGTTTCTGTGCGCGGCTTGGACCTTTCACGCCTGGAATGCGACGAAGGATCGCCGTCACCTCGGCGTCGCGGGCGTGCTGCTCGGGGTCCTGTGTTTGACGCGCGTGAACTTCGGGCCGGCCACGGTGGGGCTCGGGCTCGTCGCGGGGGCGGTCTGGTTTCTGCGCCGGAACGAGCTCGCACGCAGCTATGGCCTACAAGCCGCCATCGCGCTCGTCTTGTGTGTTCCCTACCTCGCGTACACGTACTCGCTGACGGGGCGTTGGTTTTACTGGTCGAGCGCGGGCGGCAACATGTTCTATTGGCTCACCTCGCCCTTTCCCGAGGAATACGGCGATTGGTACCACCAGGGTTGGGTCTACCAAAACGAGCTGCTCCGCTCGCATCACCAACTGATCCACGACCGAACGACGGGGCTCGGGGCGAACCCGAAGCTGCCGCTGCTCGATCAGCTGTTCAACATCTCGTCGCCCGAATCCGGCGACGACTTCATGACGCAGGGGCTCAAAAACGTCCGCGAGCACCCTCTGAAATTCGCCTACAACTGGTGCGCCAACGTCTCGCGCCTATTCTTCGACGTCCCCGTCACCGTGCGCGGCACCCCGTTCTGGAACGTCTACACGAAGTCCCATCTCTGGCTTCTCCCCGCAGCGGCGCTCCTCTTCCAAAAAGCGCGCCGCACGCGAACCCCCTTCCCGTCCGGCGCCTGGCCACTCGCGCTGTTCACGCTCCTCTCCTTCGCCGTCTACAGCTTCGTCTCCTCCACCGCGCGCTACCTGATCCCGATCGCCACCATCTGGGTCCTGCTCGGAGCCCTCTGGGCCAGCCAAACCATCACCCCCACCCGCGCCCGCCGTCGCCGCCGCTAACGGCTCTGCGAGCTTTTGTCGCCAAGGCGCCAAGGGGCGCCAAGAGTCGCCAAGGTTTTTTGGTTGGTTGCGCTGCGCACGGAGCGAGCTCAATCAAGGCCAGGCGAGACCATCGCAGCCCTCGGCCGCAATTAACTGACTGCGTGCCCTTCGACTGAGCAATAGCCGCCGCCCGTCGCGCAATGCGACCCACAAAATTCCCTGCAGCCAAACCATCCCCCCCCACCCGCGCCCGCCGTCGCCGCCGCTAACGGCTCAGCGAGCTTTTGTCGCCAAGGCGCCAAGGGGCGCCAAGAGTCGCCAAGTTTTTTTGGGTTGGTTGCGCTGCGCACGGAGCGAGCTCAATCAAGGCCAGGCGAGACCATCGCAGCCCTCGGCCGCAATTAACTCACTGCGTGCCCTTCGACTGAGCAATAGCCGCCGCCCGTCGCGCAATGCGACCCACAAAATCCCTTGCAGCCAAACCATCCCCCCACCCGCGCCCGCCGTCGCCGCCGCTTAACGGCTCTGCGAGCTTTTGTCGCCAAGGCGCCAAGGGGCGCCAAGAGTCGCCAAGGTTTTTTTGGTTGGTTACGCTGCGCACGGAGCGAGCTCAATCAAGGCCAGGCGAGACCATCGCAGCCCTCGGCCGCAATAACTCACTGCGTGCCCTTCGACTGAGCAATAGCCGCCGCCCGTCGCGCAATGCGGCCCGCAAAATTCCCTTGCGACTCTTTGCGCTCTTTGCGCCTTTGCGGCCCCAGCCCGCTCTCAACCGTCCCTACTTCCAGTGAGCCCAATGACTGTGCAATTGCCGCCAGAGTCGCGCAGTGCGACCCCCCAAATCCCTGGCGACTCTTGGCGGCTCTTGGCGCCTTGGCGACAAAAGCCGTTCTCGGCCGTCCCTACTCCCAGTGAGCCCAGTGACTGTGCAATTGCCGCCAGAGTCGCGCAGTGCGACCCCCCAAATCCCTGGCGACTCTTGGCGGCTCTTGGCGCCTTGGCGACAAAAGCCGTTCTCGGCCGTAGCCGTTAGAAGATGTCTACCCCCGGGGTGAGAATGCGATCGGGGTCGAAGAGCAGCTTGGCCAGGACGAGGGCCGGGTAGAGCGGGCCGTAGTGGCGGATCCAGTCCTGGCGGGACATGGGCGTGCTGCCGATGGGGTAGAGAGTGCCGCCCTGGGCGCGCGCGGCTTCGTACACGGCGCGGGTCTTCGCGAGGCGTCCTGGGATGTCCGCGGAGGCGCCGACCGAGGTCAGGATGTCGAACAGATATACCTGCTGCTCGTGCGGCAAGCGGAACGCCAGCGCGGACGGCAGGTTCTTGACCGGATAGAGCAGGATGAAGCCGCCGTCGGGCCCGAGATCCTCCGGAGTGAGCGACGGCAGCGTTTGTTCGACGAAGGATTGGATCTTCGAGGCCGGCAGGAACACGTCGGCCCAGACGTGCGGGATCTGGCGGAACAGACCGGCTGCGTCGAGCTCGGAGAAGACGACGTCGTCGGCGAAGGCGTCGAAGGCGAAGGCGGGCATGTCGACGACCGTCAGCGCCGGCGGCGGGAAGTGCAGCCCTGCGAGCACGACGTTGTCGTCCGGCGGCGCGTCCGGCGTGTAGTACTTCGCGCAGTTGATGGCGTAGAGCCAGCCTCCCGCGCCGTCCGGCAGGATGCGCAGGTAGAGTGCGTCGACGCGGCCGGACATCAAGATGTTGGCGTCCGTGAACAGCGTGGGCAGGTCGAAGTAGACGATCAGGTAGTTTCGCGCGAGCGGCTTCGCGCTCGTCATCTTGAGCTTGGCGCGGACGATGATGCCGAACTGGCCCACGCCGCCGACGACGGCCTGAAAGAGCAGCGGATTCTTGGTGAGCGAGCACTTCTTCAGGTCGCCGGTACCGGTGACGACTTCGAGCTCGAGCACGTTGTCGACGATGGCGCCGAAGCGGTAACTCTGCGGGCCGACGCCACCCATCGAGAGCACGCCGCCGACCGTGAGGCCGACGTAACCCGTGACCACGGGCGGGCGCGCGCCGAGCGGGATGCTGGCGGCGAGCAGCTCTTTCAAGGTGACGCCCGCCTCCACCGTGGCACTGGTGCTGCTGATGCTGACGATCTGGTTCATCACCGACATGTCGATGACGAGGCCGTTCTCGACCAGGCTCTGACCGCCGCTGCTGTGCCCCTCGCCACGGCCCACGATCGGGATCGAGTGCTTGCGGCAGAATTTGACGGCCTTCACCACGTCATTGACGGAGGCCGGGAGCAGCACCGCACGCGGGGTCTTGTGGATGAACTTGCCGAAGTCTTCGCTGTATTCGGCGACTCCCGCCGAGTCGGTGATCAGCTGGCCGTCGAAATTCGGGACCTGGAGCTTGGCGTGCTTGCCGCTCTTGGCGTGGGCTTCGGTGACCCAGCTGCGTTCGACGGGGTCGAAGCCGATCACGAGCGCGCTGGCGCCGGTCAACAAGCCCTTCACGAAGTCGCGGCGAGATGCTGAACGCATGGAGTTTGTCTCCTCCCCTGAGGGTGAATCTCGATAGTGCCCGAACTCCACGCTCGATTTCAAGGGCATCCGGACCCGCCCTTGACGCATGATCCGCTGTCACGCGACAGTCTCGAAATGACCCGAGTGATCGAGCGGCGCGCCGTCTTCTTGCTGGGCGTGTTGATGGGCTGTGGCGGGTTACGGCAGCACGCTGGCAACTCAGGCGCTTCCGACGCGCTCGCCGAAACAGGGCCGCCTTCGACTGCTGCTGGCGAGGTTGGCGGCGCGTCACCCACACCGGCGCCTGCCGCTGCCGCTGCCTCTGCGCGGTGGCCCGCAACTGCTGCGGCGCCGAAGGCCGCAGCGGTTCCCGCGCAGTTCGTCCAGGAAAGGCCGGAGCCCGTGGCGCGCCTCGCGCTCGACAAGCCGCCGCACGTCGCGGCCCTCGGAGAAAAGAGCGTGTTCATTCACGACGCGAAGGGCTGGCACGAACAGGCGCTGCCAAAGGCCGTGAGAGCCGCGGCTGATCTGGAGATTGAGCTCTTTTATGGGCGGGACTACCGGGTTCGGATCGTCGGCGCGTACTCCTCGCCGGAGGGCGAGCGCAGCGTGTATTTGCGCTCGGTTCCCGGGGGCCTCAAACCCGCTCCGGGCGAGCTCGGGCGGCTCGGCAACTCCACCCGGGGCGCGCTGGTCGCCGTGCTCGGCACCGCCGATCCGGAGGTCGTGTGTCGGCCCGGTGACGTGTGCCTGATCAAGCGCGTGAACGGCTGGACGACCTTGAACGCGCCGGCCGAATTGAGCCTGGCTGCTGTTTCGCACGGCTCCGGTTGGGTGGTCGCGGGCGAGCGCGTGCTGCGCGCCGATCGGGAGTGGATGCCGCTCGAGCCGAAGGGGCCGTGGAAGGAGCCGAACGCGCTGTTTGCGGTCGGAGAGCGCGTGTTCGTGACCGAAGTATCACCCCCGAGGGTGTACGAGCTCGGGGACGGCGCCTGGAAGAGCCACGAGTCGCCGGTCGGTGTCGTCTCGAGCATCTGGGGGATCCGACCGGAAGCGTATTGGATCGCGGGTGACGCGGGCGTCGCGTACTTCGACGGCAAAGCGTTCCGCCCCGTGCCCGCTGCGCCCAAGGGCACGCGCCGGATCCTCGGACGCAGCGAGGCCGAGGTGTGGTTCGCCGCGCTGAGCGGCCTGTACCGGCTGACCGAGCTCGAGCTCTAGCGGCCCGTCGAGCCGAAGCCGCCGCCGCCGCGCTCGGTGCTGCTCAGGGCCTGCACCTCTTCGATCGCGACCTGCTCGACCTGAGCGATCACGAGCTGGCCGATCCGCGCCCGCGGCTCGATCACGAACGGCTCTTCTCCGAGGTTCACCAGCAACACGCCGACCTCGCCGCGGTAATCGGAGTCGATGGTCCCGGGCGCGTTCACCATCGAGATCCCGTGCTTCAGCGCCAGCCCCGAGCGCGGGCGGACCTGGCCCTCGTAGCCCTCGGGGATTTCGAGGATCAGGCCCGTCGGGATCAGCCGGCGCTTGCCGGGCTCGAGCACGATCCGCTCCGGGATCGCGGCCTCGAGGTCGAGCCCTGCGGAGCCGCGCGTCTTGTATTCGGGTAGGCCGACCTCGACCGGCCCGCTGCGCAGCACGCGCATCACGACGCGCTCTCCACCATCTCGTGCGCCGCTCATCGCGGCAGCCTGGGCGGCGGGTATGCCGACGACGCGGGACGGCTCGGGTTGTCGATGCGGTGGCGCGCGAAGATCTCGTCCGCCATGAACGAAAGCTTTTGCGCCTCGCGCATGATCTCGGCGTTGTTCTGGTAGTGCGGCGAGCCCTCGACGTAGGTCGAAAAAGCGCGGTAGCTCTTGGCGACTTCCATCTCGTTGCCGATCTCCTTGCAGATCGCGATCGAGCGCAGAAAATAGTCCACTGCGCGGTACTCGTGCCCGTCGCCCCAGGCGCCGGCCGCGGTGATCTCTCCCAGCGTGCGCAGCGCGACCGCCAGGTGCGGCTTGCTCCGAACCTGCCCGAACAGATCGACGCTGCGCTTGATCGAGTCGCGCGACTTCTTGAGCTCGCCGCGCGCGAGGTAGGCGTTGGCGAGCGCGCGCTTCGCCTCGGCGAGGTGCAGCTTGTCCCCGAGCTCTTCACAGAGCTCCTCGGCGCGGAGCAGCACCTCGATCGCGCGCGGCAGCTGGTCGAGGCGCTGGCAAGCTTCGCCGATGTTGATCAACACCGCGGCGATGCGGTTGTGCTCGCCGATGTCGGCGGCCGTCGCGTGCGCCTCTTCGAGGAGCTCGAGCGCGGCCCGTGGCTCGCCCTGGTCCAGCGCGAGCTCGGCGAGCTCGTTCAAGCTCTCGACGATGCCGAGCGGATCGCCGATTTCACGCCGGATCTGCAGGGCGGACTCGAGCGCGTCGCGCGCCTTGAGCACGCGGCCGTGGTCACGCCACACCAGGCCGATGTTGTTCAGGCTGAGCGCGATCGAGCGCCCGTCCCCGAGCTCCTTGCGCATCTCGAGCGATTTCTTCATCTCCTCGAGCGCGGATTTGTATTCGCCGCGGATCCACAGCAAGCGCCCGATGTCGTCGTGACAGCTGGCCACGCCGCGCACGTCGTTCGTGCTCTGAAACAGCGCGAGCGCCGTCAAGAAGTGCTGCTCGGCCGGGCCGAAGGAGCCGGTGTCGCGGTAGAGCCGGCCGATCCGGCTGTGCGCGGCGCCGCCCTTGGACGGCAAGCCGAGCCGGTAGGCGATGGCGAGCATCTCGCGGAACGCGTTGAGCGCGTCGTCGGTGCGGCCGAGGAGCACCAGGACCCCGCCGTGGTCGTGCAGCGCGTCGAGCCGGCGCCGGGCGTCGGCCGCGCCGAGCAGCTCGAGCCCGCGGCGATAATATTCGTCGGCGCGCTTGGCGGCGAAGTGCTCGCGCGCCTTGTCGCCGGCTTCCAGGTAACCGTACGCGGCGCGGCCGAGCCCGCCCGCCTTCTCGAGGTGCCGCGCCAGCATCGCGCAGTGCTCCTCGGGGTTGCGCGAGCCGTCCTTCTGCGCGAGCCAGTCGGCGATCGTCTGGTGGTAACGCCGCAGCGACGCGGAAGGCGTGAGCCGCGACACGGTCTCGCGCTCGAGGTTGTGCTTGAACACGTACTCGGCCTCGTCCGAGAACGTGCTGTCCGGCAGCCGCAGCAAGTAATCGCGCTCGACCAGCGACGCGAGGTGCTTCTTCAGTACCAGCGCGTCGCCCTGCGCCTCCTCGTTCCAGTATTCCGGAGCGTCGCGATCGATGCGGCCGAGCGCGAGCAGCGCGCTCCGCCAGAACACGCTGCCCATGGCCGCGGCGTGCTCGAGCAGCCGCCGCTCGGGCGCACCGAGCGCCGCGATCCGGAGCGAGACCGCGTCCTCGACGGTCAGCGGCAGGCGGGCGCTCGTCAGCCGCTCGAGATCGACGCGCCAGGGGCCGCCCGGCGTGTCTTCGACCAGCACGCGCGCGTCGAGGAACACGCGCACGCTGTGCTTGAGCAGGCCCGGCGTGCCACCGGCCATGCTCACCGCGGCCTCGATCAGCCGCGCCGGCGGACCACCGCGACAGCGCGCGAGCAGCTCGGAGAGCAGCTCGATCGAGTCCTCTTCGCCGAGCGGTCCGAGCTCGACGGTGCGCTGCCGCCCGCCGCCCAGGCTCGTCCACTCCGGGTGCTTGCTCAAGAAGTGCGGCCGCGCCGAGCTGACGATCAGGATCGGACCCTTGAGGCTCTCGTACAAGTATTCGATGAGCTCGAGCGAGTCCCCGTCCGTGTCGTGGAGCGCGTCGAACGTCAAACACACCGGGCGGTTCGCAGCGTCCGCCTCGATGAAGCTCTTCAGCACCGCGCGTTGCAGCAGCCGCGCCTCGGCAGGATCCTGAGTTGCGGCGCGCGTCAGCGGCGTCTCGGGAAAATCGAGACCCATGAAGTCGCCGAGGAACACACACACGTCGCCGACGCGACGGTCACCGAGCACCGCGCTCACTTCGTTGCGAAGGATCGTCCGCGCCTGCTCCGGCTCGCTCGCTTCCGTGATCCCGAAGCGGGAACGCAGCAGGCGCGAAAACGCCCCATACGTGGCCGACTCGTGGCCCGCGCCCCCGTGGTAGGTCCGCGCGCCGTGGCGCGACTGGAGCTCGTCGCCGAACGCTCGGATCAAGCGGTGCTTGCCCATGCCGCCCGGTCCAACCAGTCCGACGATGCGCGTCTCGCGTCGCTCGACGGCCTCTCCGTAGCTGCGGCGCAGCACCGAGAGCTCCTCGTCGCGACCGACGAGAGCCGTGGGTGCCTGGGCAACGTCCGCCGAGGCGCTCATGAGCCACGCATCATGGAGAAGTCGTTCCACTACCTCAAGGCGTGTGACGCAGGCAGCGGGACTGCCCGGCCGGCGGAACGGTCGCTTGCCGCGGTGCGGCATGTCCCGAAACCGGAATTGCAGGAATCCAGCCCCGCGGCTTCCTTGCCGATGGATTAGAGGCAGCGTCACACGTTTGCTAGTCTCGGCGTTCCCCGTGGCCCTCCCCGAAAGAACCCCCGCACAGTCCACGAGCGCAGAGAAGCGCTCGGTAGGCAAAGGCATCTTCCGCAAATGCGGGGGCTGCGGCGCCCTCTCCACAGCAGACGAGCTCAACGCCAACTGGCACGTCTGTCCGAGCTGCGGCCACCACCATCCGATGACCGCCGCCGAGTGGCGCGCGTTGTTGCTCGACGAGGGGCGGCTGGATGTCTGGGACGATCACATCGCGCCTACGGATCCGCTGAAGTTCGAGGACGGCAAGACGTACCCGGATCGCGTGAAGCGCGCCAAGGGCACGACCAACGCCAGCGAGGCCATCGAGATCGGCTCGGCCCGGCTCGACGATCTCCGCATCGCCTACGGCTGCTTCATCTTCGGCTTCATGGGCGGCAGCATGGGTTCCGTGGTCGGCGAGCGCATCACGCGCCTGTTCGAGCGCGCGACCTCCGAGCGCTTGCCCGTCGTGCTGCTGCACGCTTCGGGCGGCGCTCGCATGCAGGAGGGCATCTTGAGCCTGATGCAGATGGCCAAGACCGTGTCGGCCCTGCGCCGCTTCCGAAACGTGCGCAAACCCTTCATCAGCGTGCTCTTGCACCCGACGACGGGTGGCGTGGCCGCGGGCACCGCGTTTCTCGGCGACGTGAACATCGTCGAGCCGAACGCACTGGTCGGTTTTGCCGGGCCGCGCGTGATCGAGAGCACGCTGCGCACCAGGCTTCCCGAGGGTTTCCAGCGCGCGGAGTTCTTGCTCGCACACGGCATGGTCGATCGCGTCGTCCCCCGCGCTGAGTTCAAATCCACCCTCGCGAAGGTGCTGACGCACCTCGGGGGGGATTCCGCGTGAGTGATCTGAAGGCGACCCTCCAACGCCTGTACGCTCTGGCTGCACACGGCCGCAAGCTCGGCCTCGACCGCGTTCAGGCGGCGTGCCAGCGCTTCGGAAACCCGGAACGCGCGTTCACCGCCGTCCACATCGCAGGTACGAACGGCAAGGGTACGGTCGCGGCCTTCGTCTCCTCGATGGGTCGCGCTGCAGGGCTCAAGATCGGCCTCTACACGTCGCCGCACCTGCACCGCTTCGCCGAGCGCATCGTGATCGACAACCAGCCGATCGACGAGGCCGTGCTGGTGCCGCTCTTGAACCGCGTGATGGACGTCGCGCCCGACCTCACCTTCTTCGAGGTGGCGACGGTCGCCGCGTTCGTGGCCTTCCGCGACGCGGGCGTGCAGCTCGCCGTGCTCGAGACGGGGCTCGGCGGCCGGCTGGACGCCACCAACGTGATCCCGCCCCCGCGGGTGGCGGCGATCACGCGCGTCTCTTTCGATCACATGGCGGAGCTCGGCGACTCGCTCGCCAAGATCGCCACGGAAAAGGCCGGCATCATCAAGCCGGGCTCGGCGGTGGTGATGGGCAAGCTCCACCCCGAAGCGCGCGCCGTAATCGAGCAGCGCGCGCACGACGTGGGCGCCCGCGTGGTCCAGCTCGGTTCACCCGAGCCGATCCCGGGTACTCCCCTCGCCTACCCGCGCGTGGCGCTGGTCGGTACCAACCTGGCCGTGGCCGTCACGGTCGGCCGCGAGCTCGGCTGGTCGCCGGAGGCCCTCGCGCGCGGCGTCGAGAACACGACCTGGCCCGGTCGCAACGAGCTGCTCCACCGCAACGGCCAGGAGCTGACGTTGCTCGACTGCGCGCACAACCCCGACGGCGCCGTCGCCCTCTCCCACTCGCTCGACCCGACCGTGCTGGCAGAGATCGAGTCGCGGCGCGAGATCGCGCTCGTGTTCGGCGCGCTCCGAAGCAAGAACTGGCGCTCGATGTTGAAGCGGCTCGAACACGTCGCGGGCAACCGCGTGTTCGTCGCGCCGCCGCTCGAGCGCGCGGTCGATCCGAACGAGATGCTCGCAGTGGCGAGCGGCGAGGTCGCGCCGAGCGTCGAGGTCGCGCTCGAGCGAGCACGCTCGATCGTCGGCTCGAAGGGCCTGGTGGTGGTCACGGGCTCGACCTTCCTGGTCGGCGCCGCGCGTGCGGTCTTGCTCAATCTGCCGACGGATCCGGCCGTCGATCTCTGAAGCGGCTGCGGCCGCCCGACAGCCATTTGCCGAGCGCGCGCCGCTGCTCGGGCGGCGCCTTGACGGCAGCCTCGCTGAGCGCGCGGTGCAAAATTTCCTGGCTTTGCTGCGTCTCTGCTCGAAGCTTGGCGAGCGCCGCGTCGAGAGCGGCGCGGTCGAGTGGCTCGCGGCTCAGGATCGATTGCACTTCGCTGCGCGCCCGAGCCGAGGCGCGGCGGCGCTCTCCGAGCTCGGCCCGATGCGGCAAGAGCGCGCGGTCGAAGCCGCGCCCCGCACGCATGCCCGAGTGCGGTGCCTCGGGATGATGCCCGTGGCCGCGCGCGAACCTCGAGCCGAGCAGCACGCCCGCGAGCACCAAGTTCAAGCCGATCGAGATCGCGAGCAGCACGAGGAAGCGATTGTTCCAGCTCATGGTGTCTCCTCGAAGGCGCCCAAGTCGCCCGCGGCCAGCGCGAGCAGTTCTGCTTCCTCCGCGCTCTGGCGAGCCTCGATCGTGTCCTGGCTGCCGGTATCGAGCTCGAAGGCGTCGCTGCGCGCACCCAGCCACAGGCCGAAGGCCGCAGCGAAGGCCCAGCCGATCGCCGGCTTCAAGAGCGAACGCGCGTGCCACGGGAAGGGTTGCGGAGCGGTCTCGGGCAGGGCCTCGAGCCGTTCCAGAAGCGAAGCCGGCATGCCGTCCGCGCGCCCGCTGTCGAGCCAGGCGTCGAGCTCGGCCTCTTCCGTGAGGCACGCACGGAGCTCGGGGCGCTTCAGGACCAGCTCGCGCGCCGCCTGACGCTCGGCGGCGGGCCAGCGCTCGAGCTTGCCACCGTAGGCGTCGGCGAGCTTTCGGAATCGAGCTTCGGAGAGCGTGGTCATGGCGTTGCTTTGGCCTCGTTGGCAAATGCTCCGGCGAGCTGCGCCTTCAGCGCGCGGCGCCCGCGTGACAAGAGCGACTCGAGCGCCTCTTCGCTGACCTCGAGCACGGCTGCGGCTTCGGCACCCGACATGCCGTGCAAGTGCACGAGCGACAGCGCCGAGGCCTGGCGCGGCGGCAGCCTATCGAGCGCGGCGGTCAGCGCTTCTGCGCGCTGCTTACCTTCGAGCAACGCGGGAGGGTTCACGGAAATCGGGCCTGGCTCCATGTCGGGGTCTTCGGTGAACGCGCTCCGGCCGCGCTTGCGCAGCCGGTCGATCGCGAGGTTGTGGGTGATGCGGAACAACCAGGTCGTGACGCGCGCCACGGGATCGTAGTCCTTGGCGCGGAGCCACAGGCGGAGGAACGTCTCCTGGACGACGTCCTCCGCCTCGGCGGGATCGCGCACCAACCGCTCGGCATAGCGGTGGATGCCCGGACCGTGCCGCCGCAAGAGCTCGCGGTACGCGGAGCGGTCGCCGGTCTTGACTCGACCGACGAGCTCCGCGTCATCCGCTGCCGGGTCGCCTTGCGGCGTACGCATGCCTTCCAGAGCCTAGCCCTCATTGGTTCGGGTCCGTCTCACGAACGACGTCCGCTCAGGCTTTGCCCTTCTTGCCCTTGTCTCCGCAGTGGCCGCCGCGACCGTGACCCATGCGCAGCTCGTCGCCGGAGAGGACCGAGTCCTTGTTCTTGTCGGCGTTCTGGAACCAGCTGCGGACACCGGCTTCCATCTCGGCCAGGTTGAGCTTGCCGTCCTTGTTGGTGTCCTTCTTCTCGAGCTTGCGCGCGAACGGCCCCTTGGCCTCGTCCTTGGTGATCGCGCCGTCCTTATTGGCGTCGATCTTGGCAAAGCGCGTTTTCGCACCGGCCAGCGCCTCTTCGAGCGTGATCTTGCCGTCCTGATTGGTGTCCATGTGGCGCTTGCCGCCGCGGGGCCCACCCCCGTGCGCCAGCGCAAAGCCGCTGACCAGCGTGGCAACCGAGAAACCGACGATGAGGGATTGGTGCTTCATTTTTGATTGTCTCCTGAGACCGGACTGCATCCGGCACCCTCATTCCAACGAAGGCCCCCGCCCGATCCGTCGCGGCCCCCAATTTTTCCTCCAAGTCGACCCGCACCAGGCCAGTAAACCCAATAAAATCCGACGCTTCCGGCCTTCTGCTCCCCCTCCCGCCTTCCTGTTGCATCCGCGTAATTCGCCCGCTCCATGCCGTATGCTCCGCCCCCATGCCGTCCTTCGACGTCGTCTCGAAAGTGGACTGGGCCGAGTTCGCCAACGCCTTCACCCAGGCGGAACGCGAAATAGCCCAGCGCTTCGATTTCAAAGACACCGAAACCACCCTCGAACACAAGGACAAGGCCGTGGTGATCCAGTCGAGCACCGAGGACCGGGCCAAGGCGGCCTACCAGGTGCTCGAAGAGAAGATCATCCGCCGCAAGATCAGCCTCAAGCACCTCGAGAAGAAGCCGCCCGAGAAGGGCCCCAAAGGCTCGATCAAGATCCCGGTGCTCATCAAAGAAGGCATCGAGACGGAGAAGGCGCGCCAGATCGTCAAGCTGGTCAAAGACTCGAAGATCAAAGCGCAGGCCGCGATCCACGAAGATAGCGTGCGCGTCAGCGGCAAGAAGCGCGACGACCTACAAGCCGTGATTCAGCTTCTCAAAGGTGCGGATAGCCTCGAGCTGGATCTGCAGTTCAATAACTTCCGGGATTGAGCGCGCGGAGCTTCAGAGATCGCCAGCAGGCTTCGGCGTCTCTCGGATAACCCAAATAAAAACTTCTCAGACCTCATGACCCCCCCCGACAAAACCCAAAGACACCTGTTCGGCACAGATGGAATCCGCGGCCGCGCCAACGTGCCGCCCATGACGCCGGAGCTCGTGTTGCGCCTGGGACGAGCGCTCGCGTACGTGGCAGGGCAGGGCAAAAATCGCCCGCCGCGGATCGTGATCGGTAAGGACACACGACTCTCGGGCTACATGCTCGAGACCGCGCTCGAAGCCGGAATTTGCGCGATGGGAGGCCGCGTGATGCTCACGGGGCCGATCCCGACGCCCGCAGTGGCGAACCTGACGCAGAGCATGCGCGCCGACGCCGGTGTCGTGATCAGCGCCAGCCACAACCCCTTCGCCGACAACGGCATCAAGATCTTCGGCCCCGACGGCTACAAGCTGCCGGACTCCGAGGAGCTCGCGATCGAGCGCCTGCTCGAGGACGGCCGGCTCGACAAGCTCGGCCGCACCGGGGGCACGATCGGTCGCGCCGAGCGCATCGACGACGCGGCCGGACGCTACGTCGTGTACGCGAAGAACACGTTTCCGCGCGAGCTCACGCTCGACGGCGTGAAGATCGTGGTCGACGCCGCTCACGGCGCCGCCTACCGCGTCGCCCCCGACGTGTTCGCCGAGCTCGGCGCCGAGGTCTGCGTGCTCGGCAACCGCCCGAACGGCAAGAACATCAACCGCGGCTGCGGCGCCCTGCACCCGGAGGGGGTGGCGCACGAGGTGGCACGCCGCAAGGCCCACGTCGGCGTTGCGCTGGACGGCGACGCCGATCGCGTGATCTTCGTGGACGAGAAGGGCGAGGTCGTCGACGGCGACGCGATCATGGCCCTGTGCGCCCGGCAGCTGCTCCGCGAGAAGCGCCTGAAGAAGCAGACCCTCGTGACCACCGTCATGAGTAACATGGGCCTCGAGCGCGCGCTCGAGCGCGAAGGCGGCAAGCTCGTGCGCACGTCGGTCGGCGACCGCTACGTCGTCGAAGCCATGCGCAAACATGGCTACACCTTCGGGGGTGAACAATCCGGACACCTGGTCTTCGCCGAGCACGCCACGACGGGCGACGGCCTGGTGGCGGCGCTGCAAGTCCTGGCGATCATGCTGCGCGAATCCCAGCCGCTCAGCGCGCTCGCCAAGGTCCTCACGCGCGTGCCGCAGCTGCTCGAGAACGTGCTCTTGCCGATGCGCAAGCCCCTCGCCGAAATGCCCGAGCTCACCCGGCGCATCGGCCAGGCCGAAAAGAAGCTCGGCAAAGACGGCCGGGTGCTCGTGCGCTGGAGCGGCACCGAGCCAAAGCTGCGGCTGATGCTCGAAGGCCCCGAGCTCAAGGTCCTGAAGACGCTGGTCGGCGAGCTCGCGGACGCGGCGCGACGGGACCTGGCACCGACCAGCTGAAGGCCGCAGCCGGAATTTGCTCGGGCCTGGTTCCTTGTAGGTGAAACTGCCACCTAGTTCTTGAATCTGCGCGCTCTCTCTGATCAGAACACGCACGGCCCGCATTACCCGAAGCTTGGTACGCAGCGTTCGACGCACCGTCTCGGTGACCCGATCATGACTGCGAGCGGTGAACCCGAGGCCGAACCTCTCGCGAGAGCGAGCGCGTCCGCTCGCAACTCGAGCGATCCGCATTCCATCGAGCTGCTCGGCGGCTACTACCTCGGGCAGCACCTTGCTTCCGGCGGCATGGGCAGCGTCCACGTCGGTCTGAAGGTCGGTGCCCTCGGCTTTCAGCGCCTCGTCGCGATCAAGCGTCTGCACCCGCACCTCGCTCGCGACGCCGACTTCGTGGCGCGGTTCAAGGACGAGATCCGGCTGGTTTCGCCGCTCACACACCCGAACATCGTTCAAACTTTCGACGTCGTCGAAAGCGACGGCGGGCTCGCGCTGATCTTGGAGTTCGTCGAGGGCGTCACGCTGCACGATCTGCTCGCGGACGCGCGTGAAGCCGGGATCGCTTTACCCGTGCCGGTCGCGGCCGGCGTCGTGAGTCAGGCGCTCCACGGTCTGCACGCGGCGCACGAGGCCGTCGACGACACGGGCGAGCCGCTCGAGCTCGTGCACCGCGACGTCTCGCCGCAGAACATCATGATCGGCAAGGACGGGCTCGTGAAGACGCTCGACTTCGGTGTAGCCAAGGCGGCGAGCGAGCTCCACGTGACCCGGGCCGGGCAGCTCACGGGCAAGGCGGCATACATGGCCCCGGAGCAGGTCACGATGCGACCGCTGGATCGCCGCACGGACGTCTTCGCCGCAGGCGTCGTGCTGTGGGAGGTGCTCACGGGCGAGCGGTTGTTCCGCGCGCCGGGCACCTCGGAGAGCGCTGCCCTGGTCAACATCCTGGAGCTCCGCGTGCGGGCGCCGAGCGAGCTCCGGCCGGGGCTCTCGGCTGAGCTCGATCGGCTGGTGCTGCGCGCGCTCGATCGCCAGCCGTCGCGCCGTTTCGGCACCGCCCGCGACTTCGCTCTGGCGCTGGAGGGCGTTCTTCCTGTCGCTTCGAACTCGGAGATCTCGGACGCCGTGGCCGACGTGTGCCGTGCGCGGCTCGCGCGCCAGGCACGAAGACTCCAGCAGTTCCGCGACAAACTACTGCGAGACGTCACGGTCGTCGGCGCGCCCGAGCCCGCGCTCGTCACCCAAGCGTCGCTCTCGTCGGAGCCGAGTGGGGGCCGCACCCCTACCCCCGCGGAAGCCAACACCGCAGAGGTTCAGGGCGTGCTCGTGGACGAGGGGGCCGCACCGAGCGCGCCGCCGCGGCGGCTTCGCGCGCTCGTCTGGCTCGTGGCCGCCGCCGTCGCCGCCTGGGTCGTCGTTCGAAAAGCTCCGTCCTCGGCGCCGCCCGCAGCTTCCAGCCAGATCACGGCGAGCGCCTCGGCCTCGCTCTCGCCACCCGCCGTTGCGAAGGCGGTTCCCGAGACGGTCGTCACGCGCGCGACCGCCGAGGGAAAGAACCCCGAGCCGCCGCCGAACGCCGTGCGCGAGGCCTCGCCCGAGCGTCGCGACACGCGTTCGAGCCCGCCGCGGCGCAACGGCGAACGCCGGCGCTCGAGCTCGGCTCCGGCAAGAACGCAGGTCACCGATCGCTGCTCGCCACCCACGTACACCGACGCGGAAGGAATTCGTCACTTCAAGCCGGAATGTCTATGACGAGACGCACGCAGCTCGCGTTCGCGCTGCTCACCCTGGCCAGCGGTCGCACCTCCCTCGCCGCCGAGCCCGCCGCCGAGGGGGAGAGCGGCAAGGCGCAGTGCCTCTCGGCGTACGAATCCGGGCAGCGCGCGCGCAAGGCCGGGCAGCTCCAAGCAGCCAAAGCGTCCTTCGGCTTCTGCGGCAGCACCGCCTGCCCGCGCGTGATGCACGCCGATTGCGGGCGCTGGCTGGCCGAGGTCGAGGTCGAGATCCCGACCGCGGTGTTCCGCGTCGCGAGCGCTGGAGTCGAGCTCGACGGCGCCAGTATCGCCATCGACGGCGGCCCTCCGCGCGAGCTCGACGGACGAGCGGTGGAGCTCGACCCGGGCGAGCATTCGCTCGTCTTCACCCATGAGGGTTATCAGACGCTCGAGCAAAGCTTCCGCTTCTCCGTCGGCGACAAGCTCGTGCAGCGGCGGGTCGAGCTTATGCCGAGCACGAGCACGAGCGACACCGCCGCGAAGGCCCCGGGCTCGGCAACCATCCCAGAGCCGGCGTCGAGCTCGACCCTGGTTCCCACCTGGCTCGGCGCCGGGGTGGGCACGCTCGGGATCGCAGGGCTCGTCTACTTCGGCGCCAACGCGCGAAAAGACGAGAGTGCGCTCGATGCTTGCTCTCCGAGCTGCTCGAAAGAGCGAGTCGCGGAGGTCCGGCGCGAATACCTGCTCGCCAATGTCTCGCTCGGCGTGGGCGCTGCCGGGTTCTTGACTGCGGCGGCGTGGCTCTTGTTCCGACCTCGAGCAGCCGACCAGGAGCACGCGCGGCTCTCGCTGAAAATCGGTCCCGTCACCACCTTGAACGGTCGATTCTGAGGATGCGCCTGCGCTGGACGCTGCCCTTCGCTGCTCTCGTGGCTGCGTGTGTGCCCCGCGGTGATCTCGATGACGCCGCGGCGGGCGAGCCGCCCTCCGGCGACGGTGGACGAGGGGCGACCGGCGGGAGCCACGCCGCGACCACGGCTGGCGCTCTGGCGAGCAGCGGCAAGGAGACGGGCGGCGCGACCGGCGGCGCGGCAAGCGGCGGCCGCTTCACGGGCGCGGCGGGCGTCACGCAGATGGGCGGTACCGGCAGCGGCGGAGCTGCGGCGACGTCCGGAGGCTCCGTCCCTCTCGGCAACGGCGGCGTCTCGAACGCTGCCGGCTCGGGCGGAGAGCCCGTCGCAGGCTCCGACCCGGGTCCTCCTCCAGCGGGTGGCGTGGCATCGGCGTCCGGCGGCGCGAGCTCCGGCGGTGGCGCGGGCGGATTCGGCGGCGTCGGTGGGTCCGGCGCGAGCTCCGGCGGCGGCGCTGCGGGGCATGGCGGGGGAGACGCACCCAGCCTGCCGCTCGACCTGCCGAACACGCCGGTGACCGGGACGTTCACGGTCTCTACCGAGGCGAGCTGGGAGGTCGACGGTGTGTTCGTGCCGACGTTCGAGATCCACACGCCGACGGCGAGCTACTGGCTCGTGAAGTCGCTGGGCGTGATCGTCTCGATGGTCGACAAGGATGCGAACGACGCGCGGCAGTGGATCGACTTCAGCAGCGCCTTTCGGCCACTGCGCGGATTGCCGAGCTTCGGCAGCTTCGACAGCGCCGGGACGATGAGCTGCGTGGAGGACGAAGAGAGTCAAACCCCCACTCACCTCCGCATCGATTGCGCCACCAAGTCGAAGAGCTGGCGGCTGGTCTGGGACTTCTTCCCGACGCACGTCACCCTGACCGTGAACGCGGCGCCTTCGCCGTTCGGCGTTGCGTACCGCGGGGTACCAGGCGGCCTGCTCGACACGACGGATCGCTTCGTGTCGGCGAGCGGTGCCGAGCAATCGGCCATGACGTCGTCGGTGACGGACTGGCCGGGAGCAGCCGAATGGGCCTACGTGAGTGATCCCGTGCTCGGCCGCTCGCTGTTCGCGATCCACCACGGCGACGACGAGCTAACCGATCGCTATCAAGTCAAAGACAACGACTCGGCGTTGATCTCGTTCGGGGATGGGCTGCTCTCGGCGCTCCCGAAGCGCTTCAGCTTCGGCCTTATCGCGAGCTCGAGCCACGCGGCGGTCCAGGCCCGCGCCGACTTCGTGATCCGCGCCATCCGCTGACCCACGAAACACCGACGGCGACCCCGGCCGCTCCTCGTGGGAGAGCCCGGATCGCCGTCGTTTTCTGTCAGGCTGACGCGATCAGCCGGCCGAGCCGGTCGCCGACGCGCTCGCCGAGGCGCTGGCCTTCACCGACACGTCGATCGACACGGCCGCCTTGGCCGAAGCTTCGATCGACGCCGCGAAGCAACCCGCGACCTTGAGCGCCGCCGCGCCGCCGCCCTGGACCGCCGCCTGCACGCCTTCGAGCGACGCCTGCACGTTGCCCGCGGCGCTCGCCAGCTGATCCTTCATGCCCACGCTGACCTTGATCAAGGCCGGCAGGTTCTTCTCGAACGCCGACTTGAGCTTCAGGCCCGCCTGGTAGTCCGCTGCGCCCGAGGCCTTCACGAACACCTGGCCCGGGGTGCACTCGAGGTTCGCCTTGACCTCTGCGTCGCAGTTGGCCTTGCACTCCGCCGACATCTCCGGCGGCTTGACCTCGCCCTCGCACTTCGGCTCCTTGAACTCGGCGCTGCAGCCACCGCTGCAGGTGCCCGAGCACTCGGCCTTGCCGGACATCTCGCAGCTCGCGCTGCAGCTGCCTTCGCACTGGCCGTTGCAGCTCGCGTTGGCCTTGCCGTCGCACTTGCCTTCGCAGACGCCCGCGCACTTGCCCTTCGAGTCCTTGCCGTCGCACTTGCCGTTGCAGGTGCCCTCGCAGGTGCCGGAAATCTCACCCTTGCAGGTGCCTTCGCAGCTGGCAGAGCAGGTGCCTTCGCACTTCGCGCCGGCTTCCACCGTGCAGGAGCCCTGACACTGGGCGTCGCACTTGCCGGAGAGCTTGCCGCCCTCGCACTCCACCTTGACCTCGCCCGGCTTGACCGTCGCGTCGCACTTGGCGGCGCAGTCGGCCATCGCCGACACCGACGCAGCACACTTCGGCGGCTTGGTCTCGACGACGATCTTGCCGCCGGCCTTGGCCTTCAGCTCGCCGATGGCTTTGACGGCGGCGTCGCAAGCGGCTTCCGCCTTCTTGCCCGGTCCGTCTTCCTTCGGCGCGATCTGATCGTCCGGCACGCCGAGATCCTTCGCGAGGTTGCCACACGCAGTCGCGACCTCTCCTTCGACGTTCGCGGAGATCTTCTGGAGGTTCGCGCCGGCAGCCAGCGCGCCCTTGACCTTGCCTTCGAGCTCGCCTTCGAGACCGAAGTTGGCTTCCATCAGCGCGGAAGCGTCCGCGATGTCCGCGGGACAGGCTCCGCCAGCACCGGGGATTCCACCCAAGCCCTTGCCGGGCATCTTTCCGCAATCGGTGAGCAGCAGCGGCGCCGACAGCACGATGAGCGGCGTAAGAAAGTAACCGGCCTTCGTGCGACCACGTGTAACGGTCATGAATTCAACCTCCTTGCAGCCCCTGGCTGCAGCGCGTGACACGCTACACCCGACTCGGTCCGCAAATAAAGTCCCCTGCTAAACGGCCCACCTTGGATGTCTCCCGCCCACATCCCCGGCGGCGGTCTCAGCGCTTGGATCTGGAGCGAGCCGCGGGCCGAGCGGGAGCCGCGGATTCGGCCGCGAACGGCAGCTCCATTTGCTCGGTGTTTCCCGGCTTATTGGCCGGCCCCATGCCCGCTTTCTTCAGGATTTCATCCTCGCGTTGCATGTCGGCGGTCATCACTTCCGGATTGTCCAGCGCGAACGCCAGCGCGTCGAAGACCTTCGCTGCACCGAGCTGCGGGTAGCGCCTGAGGATACGCTCCACGCTGGTTCCGTTCTTGAAGAACGCCCAGAGCCGCCGCACGGGAACCCGCGAGCCGAGCACGTAGGGACTGCCCCCGAGCACGTTCCCGTCCACGCGGACGTGGGGATGCGGGACGAGCACGATCGGTAGCTTCATGACGGTCTCGGTGGTTCCCGCGTGCGGCGGGACGGCGGCGCATCAAAGCGCGGAGAGCACGCGCTCCGCAACTTTCGCGCCGGTCAGCCCGAACTCTTCGGCCAGGCGCTCGGCGGGTGCCGAGGCTCCGAACCGGTCGATGCCGACGTTGATCCCGCGCTCACCCGTGACGGTGCGCCACGGCAGGGAGCTGCCGGCCTCGATCGAAACGCGTCGCGTGCCCGACCCGAGCACGCTCTCGATCGTCTCCGTTGGCAAGCGCTGGAACGCATCCCAGCACGGCGCCGACACCACGCGCGCCGGGTGCCCCTTCTCGTCCAAGATCTTCTTGGCGGCCAGGGCCACGTGCACCTCGCTGCCGGTCGCGATCAAGGTGAGCTCGGCGTTCGGCGCATCCGCGAGCACGTAGGCGCCGTCGAGCACGCGCGCCGGATCGAAATTGGCCGGGCGCTCGAGCTCCGGCAGCTTCTGGCGGCTGAGAGCGAACGCGGTCGGGCCGTTCGTGCGCGTCACGGCGTGCGTCCAGGCCGCCGCACACTCGAGCCCGTCCGCGGGCCGCACCACGTCCAGGTTCGGGATCAGCCGCAGCGACCACAGGTGCTCGATCGGCTGGTGCGTCGGGCCGTCTTCGCCGAGGAAGACCGAGTCGTGCGTGAACACGAACAGCGAGCGCTGGTGCATGATCGCCGCCAGGCGGATCGACGGCCGGCAGTAGTCGCTGAAGATCAGGAACGTCGAGCCGAACGGGATGAAGAACCCGCTCAGCGCCATGCCGTTCAACACCGCGGCCATGCCGTGCTCGCGAATGCCGAAGTTCAGGTTGCGGCCCGCGAACTCGCCGCGATGTACGTCGGGCGAGCCCTTGATCGTCGTCTTGGTCGACTCGGCGAGGTCGGCAGCGCCGCCGAGCAGCGACGGCACGAGCGCCGCCACCTTCTGCTGCACCTTACCGGCCGTGTTGCGGGTGGCGTCGGCCTTGCCGTCGAGCGACTTCTGGAGCTGCTCGTAGAGATCCGCCGGCACCGTGCGGTTCAGGAAGCCGTCGAGCGTGCGCTTCTTGTCGGCGTCGAGGCCCGCGACCGCCTTCTTCCAGGCGTCGCGCAGGATGCGGTTCTGGGCGGCGCGGTCCTTGAAGGGAGCCCTGGCGTCCTCCGGGACGTTGAACGCCACGTCTCCGGGCCAGCCGGCGGCGATCTTCGCGGCCTTGATTTCTTCGGCGCCGAGCGGGGCGCCGTGCGCTTTGGAAGTGCCGGCCTTGGTCGGCGCGCCGATACCGATCGTGGTGCGCGCGAGGATCAACGAGGGCTGCCCCTTGCGGGCCTTGGCGCGCTCGATCGCCGAGCGAACCTGCTCGGGGGCATGGCCGTCCACGCGCTCGGTGGCAAAGCCGTAGGCTTCGAAGCGCTTGGCGACGTCTTCACTGAAGGAGAGCTCGGTCGTGCCGTCGATCGTGATCTTGTTGTCGTCGTAGATCAGGATCAGGTTGTCGAGGCCGAGGTGGCCGGCGATGCTCGCGGCTTCGCTGGCGACGCCTTCCATCAGGTCGCCGTCGGAGGCCAGGCAATACACGGTGTAGTCGATGATCTCGGGCCCGACGCGCGCCGACATCAGCTTGGAAGCGAGCGCCATGCCCACCGCGTTGCCCACGCCCTGCCCGAGCGGGCCCGTGGTCGTCTCGATGCCGGGCGCGAAGCCGTATTCCGGGTGACCCGCGGTCTTCGAGTTCCATTGCCGGAATTGCTTCAGATCCTCGAGAGAAAGATCGTAGCCCGCGAGGAACAGCGTCGAATAAAGGAGCATCGACGCGTGCCCGCACGACAGCACGAAGCGATCGCGGTTCGGCCAGGTCGGATCTTCGGGCACGTAGCGCAGGTGCTGCGTGAAGATCTCGGTGGTGATCCCGGCCAGGGCCATCGGCGTCCCGGGGTGGCCGGAGTTCGCCTTCTCGACGCCGTCGGCGGACAGAAATTGGATGGTGCGGATTGCCTGGTCGAACGCGCTCATGGGGGGCCTTTTAGCACCAAGCTCCGAACGCTTGGTCACCCAAAGGCAACCTCCCGAACCAACCCGGGCAGAAACGCGGCCAGCTAGCGTTTTTCTGCGGCCCCGCCGCCTTCGATGGCCCGGCGGTGCTCCTCGAAGGACCTTCCGAAGCGATGCTTGCCATCGGGCCCGAGCACGAAATAGAGGAAGTCGGTCGCCGCAGGCTGAAGAACGGCCCTCACGGCTCCTTCCCCGGGGTTGGCGATGGGGCCCGGCGGCAGGCCCGGATTTCGGTAGGTGTTGTAGGGGTTGCCGGGATCGCGGAGCATTTCGGGCGTGGCGCGGCCGCGAAACCCGGCGCAAGTCGCGATCCGCTCCGGCATCACCAGGCAGCCATAGGCCGCGGTCGGGTCCGACTGCAGCCGGCGCGCGGGCCGAAAGCTCGGATCGTCGAGGCGATTGAAGAACACGCTGGCGATCCGCGGGCGTTCGTCGGGCGAGGCGCTCTCGCGCTCGACGATCGAGGCCAGCGTCAGCACCTCGCGCTCGGTCCAGCCGCGCGCGGTGCCGAGCCGCGAAAGTGCGCCGCCCGTCGCCGCGTCCAGGCGATCGAGCCGCTTCTTGGTCTCGGTCGCGAGCTGGGTCACGAGCTGTACGGGATCGGCGTCGACGAACAGCTCGTAGGTCGCCGGGAAAAGGTAGCCCTCGGCGCTCCCGCCACGGATCCCGAGACGCTCGAGCAACGCCGCGTCGCGCGCGCTGTCGCGAAAGTCCTGCGCCAGACACACCCCCTGTTTCTCGAGACGCTCGGCGATCTGCAGGTACGTGTAACCCTCGGGGATGTTGACGCGCACCCGAGGTCGCGTCGGCAAGCGGGCGAGCCGCTGCAACAGCTTTCGCGGCGACGCCCCGGTCTCGAACAGGTGGGGCCCGGGCTTCGGGGCCACGCTCGGCGCCAGATAGCCGGCGTAGATCCGAAACAGCAGCGCGCTATCGACCAGCCCGAGCGCGGCGAGCTCGTCGGCCAGCTCCGCGCTCGAAACGTTGGGCCGGATCCGCGTGGCGACGCGTCGCCCGTCCCCGGGCCCCGGCCGCGTCGCCCAGTACAGCAAGAGCCCGATCGGCAGCGCCGCGCCGAGGCCCAGCAGCGCGAGCAAGCGCCACAGCCAGCGCGCGGCCGCGCTCGAGCGCTTGGCGGCGCGCCGCGGCGGCGTCGAGGCTCCGCTCCCCGAACCGCGCTTCGGAGCGCCCGACGAACGCCTTCGCGCGCGCGCCTTCTGCCCGCTCATTCGGTCGGACCTCGCTGCGCGTCGAGCCAGCTCTGAAGCAAAATCGCGGCGGATGCGCTGTCGATGCGCGAGCGCTGAGCGCGCGCGTCGAGCCCTTGCGCTCGCAGCCGCCCCTGAGCCTCCACGGTGCTGAGCCGCTCGTCCACGAGCTCGACGCGTACACCCGTGCGCGCGCGCAGCCGCTCGGCAAAGCGCCGGGCTCGACGCGACCCCGGGCTCTCGCGCCCGTCGAGCATCCGCGGCAGCCCCACCACGAATAGCTCGATGCCCTCCTCCGACACCAAGCGGGCGAGCGCGTCGAACAACGCCTTGGCATCCGCCGCGGGCAGGAACGGCCGGGGATGGGCCATCAGGCCGAGCTCGTCACCCACGGCGAGCCCGACGCGGACGGATCCCAAATCGACCGCCGCAGCGCGCATTCCTCGGCCGGTGTAGCACGCCCGCGATCGCTTTTTGCACACCTCGGGCGTCCCCGGCTTGACCCGACAACCACCTCCGAGCATAAGCGCGGGGCCCAATTCGTGGGCCGCGCCACCCGCCCCTCCAAAACCATGCAGTTTCGAGCCGTCAAGGGGATGAACGACCTTCTCCCCGAAGAGACCGAGCGCTGGCAGCGCGTCGAGAGCGCGTTTCGCCGGCACGCCGGACTGTACGGTTACTCGGAGGTGCGGACGCCCATCGTCGAGGCCCTGGAGCTGTTCGTGCACGCCACGGGCGAGACCAGCGAGGTCGTCGAGAAGCAGATGTTCGAGATGGAACGCAGCGGCGAAAGGCTGGCGCTCCGTCCCGAGGGCACGCCGGGTAGCGCGCGCGCGTTCCTGAACGCGAGCCGGCACGCCCGCGAGCCGGTAACCCGCTGGTACTACCTGGGTCAGATGTTCCGCGCCGAGCAGCCGCAGCGCGGCCGCTACCGCCAGTTCAACCAGGCCGGGTGCGAGCTCTACGGCGATCCGGGCCCGCTCTGCGACGCGGAGCTGATCGGCCTGCTCGCTGGCTTCTTTCAGGAGCTCGGCCTGCGGGATCTCGACGTCCTCATCAACTCGATCGGCGGCCCCGGCACGCGCGCTCGCTACCGCGAGACCCTGGTCGCCTACCTCACGCCGCATAAAGATGCGCTCAGCGAGCACGCGCAACGCCGCTTGCTCGACAACCCGCTGCGCATCCTGGACTCGAAGAGCACCAAAGATCGCGAAGTGGTGGCCGGCGCGCCCTCGATCCTCGACGTGCTCGACGACGCCGACCGCGAACACTGGGACGGCCTGCGCCGCGCCCTCGACGCGCTCGGCGTGCAGTACCGCGTGGTACCCGGCCTGGTTCGCGGCCTCGACTACTACACGCGCACGCTGTTCGAGGTGCAGTCGAACGCAGGCGAGCTCGGCGCGCAGAACACGCTCGGCGGCGGCGGGCGCTACGACGGCATGCTCAAAGGCATGGGCGGCCCGGACCTGCCGGCAATCGGCTTCGCGCTCGGGATGGAGCGGCTGCTCCTGGCGCTGGGCGACGCAGCGGCGCCCGTCAAAGAGGGCCACTGCTTCATCGCGCCGCTCGGGGACCGCGCTGCGCTCGAGGGCCTGAAGCTTGCGAACGAGCTGCGCGCCCTGGGCGTCCGCGCCGAGGTGGACGGCCGCGGCGGCTCCTTGAAGAGCTTGCTGCGCCGCGCCAGCGGCCTCGAAGCCAGGTACTGCGTCGTGCTCGGCGACAACGAGCTCGATCGCGGGATCGTCCAAGTGAAGAACCTCGCCGCGCACTCTCAAGAAGAGCTGCCGCGTGCCGAAGTCGCGGCGCGCCTCCGCGCCGGGCTCACCCGCGAGGCGGGCCGTTGAAAACGGCATCGCGCGCGCTCGCGCTGCTCGGTGTCCTCGCGGCGCTCGCCGTCGCGCCGCGCGCGTTCGCGCAAGATCCGTTTGGCGGCGGAACCATGTTCGGCGGTGGCGCTGGCGGGCCCGCCCCTCAGGGCAGCGCGCCAGCCAAAAAACCGCCGCCCGGCACCCCCGAGCTCCACGCCGCGTCCGGCGCGAGCGATCAGATGGTCGCGCCCGGCAGCGAGCCCACGCTTCCGAAGCAGCCGCTCGAGCTCAAGAAGTCGGTGAAGGACAAGATCGGCAGCGACGTCGATCCCGACTCCGAAGAGCTCGGCCGCGACGCGCGCACCGAGCACCGCTTCTACGGCCCGTACTACGAAGAGCGCAGCGGGAATTATCGCTTCCGCCTGGCTTTCCCGGTCTGGGGAGAGCGCACGCAGCCCTCGCGTCTCGACCCCAAGGTCCCGGACCGGGCCTCGGTCTTCGGCCTCTATTACAACCGCCGCAGCAACGAGCGCGCCGACGACGTCTTGTTCCCGCTGTTCTGGGACATGAAGAACAAGATCACCGGCGAGCGCACCACGGTGGCCGGCCCGCTCGTGCACCGCGAGGCGCCGGGCGAGCACGACAACTGGCTCGCGCCGTTCTTCTTCACCGGCAAGCGCAAGGACGGCGGTTACACGCTGATCCCGCCGCTGCTCACTTACACGAGCACCGACAAGCACGGCGGCTTCAACCTGGTGGGACCGCTGTTTTGCTCGTGGAAGGGCGGCTCGAGCTGCGACGCGCGCACGGCCCAAGATCTCGATTTCGGCATCGCGCCCTTCTACTTCTACGGCCAGAACCTCGAGACCAAGTACGAGATCATCCCGCCCCTGCTCCACTACTATCGCTACACCGATCGCGATCTGTCGTGGACCAACATCTGGGGCCCGTACTACCGCAACCACACCGAGAAGCGCGACGCGCTCCACGTCTTCCCCTTCTATTACAGCTTGTGGGGCAAGAACGAGCGGCACACGACGCTGTTCCCGTTCTTCCACTACGGCTACGACGAGAAGTCCTCGCTCTTCGTCAACCCCCTGTTTTGGCTGGAGAACGGCGACAAGGGCGAGAGCACGTTCGTCACCTGGGGCTACGCGCGGCACCGCGGCCGCACCCAGCTCGACATGATCACGCCGCTCTTCTGGCACTACCGAGACCCCGACATCGGCCTCGACCAGAAGCTCTTGTTCCCGTTCTACTACCAGCGCACGAGCCCGCGTGAAAACAGCCTCGCGCTGTTCCCGTTCTACGGGCACTTCGAGCGCTACGGCATCAGCGAGTCTACCTGGATCACACCGTTCTTCCAGCACACGACCGATCTGCGCGGCTGGTCCACCAACATCCACCCGTTCGTGTACCTGGGCCGCGACGCCGCGAGCACACACACGGTGATCGCGCCGTTCTTCTGGGACTTCGCCGGCCCGAAATCGCGCTCGACCGTGGCCTTCCCCGCCTACTGGCGCTTCAGCGACGATCGCGAAGTCTCACAGCTGATCGGCAACGTCTATTACCACGAGGCCAAGGTCTACGGCGGCCTCGACTGGGAAGTGCACATCTTCCCGGCCTTCTCGTACGGCGAGACGCCAGACGGCCACTGGTGGAACGTCTTGTACGGCCTCGCGGGCTACACGCGCCGCGGCAAGATGGCTCAGGTCCGCACGCTCTGGATCCCGATCACGGTGAGCGGCGGGGACGAACCTCGCCGGTAACGTCACAGAACGGCTTTTGTCGCCAAGGCGCCAAGAGACGCCAAGAGTCGCCAGGTTTTTTGGGGGGAGCTTTGGGCGTCGGGGGCGGGCGGTGATGTCGCGAAGGCTGCTAATGTGACCGGTCGAATGGGACTGTCGGACGACTCGATTCGGGTGTTCGAGATTGCCAAGGGCAATGGCGGGGTCTCGATCTTGGTGCTGCTCGTGCCGGTCGTGATTTTGCTGGGGGTGCTGTGGCTCGCGTGGCCGCGGGCTTTGAAGGTGGAGGTCAGTCCGAGCGCCCTCAATTTGCGCGGGTCGCTCTACGGACGGGTTATCCCCCGCTCGGAGCTGATCGTGGAGCGCCTGCGTGTCGTGGACGTCCGAGGCGATTCCCCGTTTGCGCTGGCACGCCGCACGAACGGGATCGGCCTGCCGCACTACTCGGTCGGTTGGTTCAGGCTGGAGAACGGCGAGAAGGCCCTGGCCTTCGTCACCCAACGCGACCGGGTCGTGTACTTGCCGACACGCCAGGGGTACGCGCTCTTGCTCAGCGTCGAGGACCACGCGGGCTTCACCGCTTCGTTGGCGGGAGCTCACCACAGGCGCTGACTCCGAACAGCGCGATCGCTGCGCCGAGCCACAGACTTCTCGCCCCGAACCACCCAAATCGCCTCGCCATCCGAGGTCCGAAATTTTCGCACGGACCTCAGGGCTTGTCGACTCCCCGCGTGGGATGGCCAAAGTCGTGGGGTTCTCGCGGTGCGCTACGCTTTGCGGCATGGCCAAGCGCTTCAAAGTGGCAGTGCTCGGTGGATCCGGTTTCGCCGGGGCGGAGCTATTGCGACGGCTGCTCTTGCACCCCGACGTGGAAGTGGTGCGGGTCGGAGCGGCCGATCACCTGGGTGAGCCGCTGTCAGCGGCTCTTCCACACCTCGAGGGGCGGACGTCACTCAAGTTCGAGAACCCTTCGCCGGAACAGGCGGTGAGCGGCGTGGACGTGGTGTTGATGGGGATCCCGCAGGGCGCGAGCATCGCGGTGGTGGAAGCGGCGATGGCGAGCGGGACGCGGGTCATCGACATGTCCGGCACCTTCCGGCTCCGCGACGCGCAGGCCTTTCAGACGTTCTACGGCTCGGCGCACCCGCGACCGGATTTGCTCTCCGAGTTCGTGTACGGCCTACCCGAGCAGAACCGCGAGCGGCTCCGCGGTGCGCGCTGGGTCGCATCGCCCGGCTGCTTTGCGACCACGATCGAGCTCGGCCTGCTGCCGCTGGCCCGCAAGGGTTGGCTCTCCGGGCCGATCGAAGCGGTCGGGGTCACCGGCTCGAGCGGGAGCGGCGTGACGCCTTCGCCGACCACGCACCACCCGACGCGCGCTCAGAATTTGAGGACTTATAAGCCCTTATTTCACCAGCACACGCCGGAAATCGAAGAGCTCCTGGCGGCGGCGGGTGCGCGCGAGCCGGTGCTCTCGTTCGTGCCGGTGTCTGCGCCGCTGTCGCGCGGGATCTTCGTGAGCTCGTTCGTACGCGTGCCGGCTTCGGTCTCGGAGGCCGAGCTCTGGGCGGCGTTCGCGGAGTTCGTGAAGGACGAGCCGTTCCTGCGGGTGCCCGAGAAGCGCTTGCCGGAAGTGGTCGCCGTCGCGGGCTCGAACTACGCCGAGCTCGGCGTCGTCTATGGCCCGGAGCTCGGCTCGGAGCGGCTGGTCACTGTCGTGTCGTGCCTCGACAATCTGATGAAGGGCGGCGCGGGCCAAGCCGTGCAGAACCTGAACCTGATGCTGGGGCTGCCGGAGACGACCTCGTTGGAGGACATCGGACCGTACCCGTAAGCGGGTCGTGCGACCGCTAACGTGAGTCGGCGCAGCAGCGGAAGCCGGTCTCGGTGCCGTTGTAGTAGCGATCGTGGGCGGTCTGCGCGGCGCGGCAGTGGTTGCGGCCGGGCTGCCAGTAAGCGCCCTTCATCGCGGGGCGTGCCGGTCCCTTGCCGTCGATGGCCACGAACTCTTCGAGGTTGCCGGCCATGTCGAGCACGCCGAAGGGGCTCGCGCAGCGCGGGTAAGCGCCGGGCGGCGCGCGCAGATCGCGCAGCTTGCCGGATGAGCCGAACAGGTCCATGCGATCGGCGTTGCAGGCTTCGGAGTCCCGCTTGAAGCCGTAGGGATAGGGGCGCATGTCTTCACCCTCGCAGGCGAAGTTCCACTCGCTCTCCTTGCAGACGCGCTTGCCGAGGCTCTTGCAGGTCTTCTCGGCGTGGGTGAAGCTCTTGAAGTTCTCGGGCAGGGAGGAACCGCTCGGCACGTATTCGTGCGGGTCGATGCAGAACTTCAGGTGCTTCTTCTGCTTCGATAAGCACGTGGACGGTCCGTACTCCGAGCAGCGAAACTTCTCGTAGCGCCCCGGGGCGTCCAAGTAGCGCTTGCAGTTCAGTTGCACGTCCGGGCAGTAGTCACCTTCGACCAGCAGCATGCCCTTCGGGCACGCCGTCGCCGCGGGCGGCAGCGGGCGCGGGCGGGTGGCCGCAGCAACCTCGGTAGCCGTCGGCGCGATTGGCGCCGAGTCGGCTTGCGCGCCGGACACGGTGGCCTTTATTGGCTCCGAGCGATCACAGGCGGGAACGAACGCGAGCAGGACGAGGAGCCGGGAGGGGCGACGCAAGGGTCACCGAATGTCACTGGAGCTCGTGGGCCAGTCAAGCGCCTTCACCGGCGGGCCGGACAGCGTCAGAGTAGGTCTCTGTGCCAGTTAAAAAATAGTTCCGTGATCTCGGTAATGTTCGACGTGGAGTGTGATGTGGTTTCTAGTTCCGTCCGGGCGCGAATTGCGCCTCGCGCGGCGGCTATCAGCTGTCGGCCGTCAGCCCGCTCCGCTCACTGGTCCAAATCCGCACAACACCGGATCCCGATCTGCATCCCCGTAAAATAGTCATTGTGCGCCGTGGTCGCCGGGCGGCAGCGATTGCGCGCGGGCATCCACCAGCCGCCCTTGAGCGCGGTGCGAAACGGGACCTGGCCGGGCGGATCTTTGAGGACGGGCTCGTCCACGTTGCCGACCATGTCGAAGATCCCGAACGGGCTTTTGCAGTCGGGGCGGCTGCCCGACGGCCAGCGGCGGTCGGCGAGCACCTGCTTCTTCGGATCCTCGAGGTAAAGGTCTTCGCGGTCGTGGTTGCAGACGCGGACGCGCTCGAAGCCGTACGGATAAGGTCGCATCTCTTCACCCTCGCACGCGAAGTTCCACTCGCGCTCCGTACATAAGCGCTTACCGAGGCTCTTACACACGCGGGCTCCGATCTGGAGGCTCGCCTGGTTCTGCGGCAGCGTTTCACCCGGACGGGTGTACTCGGTGCGATCCATGCAGAACGCCATCGGCTCACGCGAGGCGGACTTGCAGCGCGCGGGACGCTCGTACACTCCGCAGCGCGCGAAGGG
>JAICQO010000085.1 GCA_025937835.1 Polyangiaceae bacterium | reverse complement strand
CGCAGCGCGGACGCGGCCGAGGCGCGCCTGGAAGGGCTGCTCGCGGCCGTGCGCCTGCCGCACCCGAAGCTCGCCGAGCTCACGGAAAGGCTCGAGAGCGCGCGCCAGGGCCTCGGCGATCTGCGTTCGCACCGTCCCCTGTCACTGCTCGCCGAGGCGCGCTTGCTACACGCCGCGGGCGACGACCTGCGCGCCAAAGAGCGCGTGGACGCCGCGCTCGCGGCCGCCGAGGAGTGTGGCCAGAAGGAGTGGGCGTGGCGTGCGCTCGAGACGCGCGCGGAGCTCGCAGAGCGAGCCGGGCAGCCCCTGCTCGCGCGCCGCGATCGCGAAGAGGCGCTGGCCGTGCTCGAGGAGATCGGCGCGCGCTTGCCGCGCGATCTGCGCGAGGTGTACTGGAACGACCCGCGCCGTGCGGCGCTGCGCGCTGGTTTGTCTGCAGTGGCCACGGCCGCGACCGAGTTCTTGCCGTTCACGCCCGGGCTGTCGGCGGGGACCTCCACGCGCGGCCCGAGCAAGGTGTTCGGTAGCTCGAGCAGCAACATTTCTCAGTCGTCGGTGACGCCGCTCGAGCGACGCCTGGCGCGGATCCTCGAGGTCAACGCGGAGCTCGCGGGGGAGCTCGACGTCGAACGCCTCACGCGGCGCATCACCGAGCACGCCGTGGAGATGACCCGCGCCGAGCGCGGCTACGTCGTGCTGCGCGAGGTCGGCGGCAGCGCGCTGCGCGTCTACGCGTCGCAGTCCTGGGGCGGCGACCCACCGGCGGAGGAGTTCTCGCGCTCGATCGCCGAGTCGGTGCTGGCGACGCGCGAGCCCGTGGTGGCCCTGAACGCTCAGAGCGATTCGCGGATGGCGGGGTTCGCGTCCGTGCATCAGCTGCTGCTCGAGTCCGTCGCCTGCGTGCCGATCCTTTCGCCCGACGGCACGGCGATCGGCGCGCTCTACGTCGAGACGCGCCATCGCCCCGGCGCGCACTTCGAGCGCGAGCTGCCGACGCTGCGCGCCTTCGCCGATCAGGTGGCGATCGCCCTCGAAAACGCGCGCTTGATCCGCGAAAATCAGGACCGCGCCGACCAGCTCGAAGAGGCCAACCGGCGCCTCGAAGACGCTCAGGCGCGGCTCCGCGAGCTGCTCGGCGGTCGCACGGAGCAGTTGAAGCGCACGCGCCAGAAGCTGCGCGAGACGCGCGAGACGCTGTACGGCCACTTCGGCTACCACGGCCTGGTCGGCACCAGCTCGGCCATGCGCCGCGTCTACGCGTTGATCGAGCGCGTCAAGGACACGCTCGTGCCAGTCTTGATCACGGGCGAGAGCGGCACCGGTAAGGAGATGGTCGCGCGCGCGATCCACACCGCCTCGCCGCGCGCCGACAAGAAGATGCTGGGCGTGAACTGCGGCGCCATCCCCGAGAACCTGCTCGAGAGCGAGCTCTTCGGTCACGTTCGCGGTGCGTTTACCGGCGCCGACCGCGAGCGCAAGGGCCTGTTCCGCGAGTGCGACGGCGGCACGATCCTACTCGACGAGATCGGCGAGACGCCGGCCAAGATGCAGGCTGGATTGCTCCGGGTTCTGCAGGACGGCATGGTGCGCCCGGTCGGCGGCACCGCCGAGCAGTCCGTCGACGTGCGCATGATCTTCGCGACCAACCGCGACCTGTCGGACATGGTCGCGAACGGCAAATTCCGCGAGGATCTGTACTACCGCATCCACGTCGTGGAGCTCCGCCTGCCGTCGCTACGCGAGCGGCTCGAAGACATCCCCCAGCTCGTCGATCACTTTTTGGGCCTGTTCGCCGCCCGCTACAAGCGCGACAAGAAGAGCGTGTCGCGCGAAGCGCTGCGGCTGCTCGCCGGGTACCACTGGCCCGGCAACGTCCGCCAGCTCGAGCACGTGCTCTTGAACGCGTGGGTGATGAGCGATGAAGAAGAGCTCGCTCCGACCGACTTCGACCTGCCCACGGCCCGCGCCGGCAGCGACGAAGAGCGCGCCACGCCGACCGCCGCCCAAAACCGCGCCACGGAGCGCCGCACGCTCTCGGAGCACCACCGCACCGAGCGCGAGCGCATCATCGAGGCCCTGCGCGAGTGCAACTGGAACCGCGTGAAAGCCGCCGAGCTCAGCGGCATCCCGCGGCGCACGTTTTACCGCCGGCTCAAGGAATACGGGATTCAGTAGGCGAGAGCGGGGACGATTTCACGGCCCCTGGCAGGAGAAGGACCAATCGCGTAGGCTTGCGCGGTGGAGACCACGGCGCTCAGCTGGCAAGAGAGAGTGCTGCAGAGCATTCCCTCCGGCATCGATCTTCACCAGCTGGAACGATTCCTGAAATTGACTCCGACCGAGCGCCTGGAAGAAATGCGGCAGTTGCTCGAGAATGCGGAGGCGCTGCGCCGTGGCAACGAACTTTCGCGCGATCCTTGAGGCCCTGCTCGATCAGCACGTCGATATCGTCGTGGTCGGTGGTGTGGCGCTAGTCGCGCGCGGTGCGCCTCGGACGACAGAGGACATCGATCTCTGCTACAGCCGCGACGATGCAAATCTAGAGCGCTTGTCCCGCGCTCTGGGGCCTCTGAAGCCCTATCTACGCGATGCCCCTCCAGGGCTTCCGTTTGCGTTGGACGCATCGACGCTGAAAGCCGGTCTCAACTTCACCCTGACGACGGTCCAAGGAGATGTGGACCTGCTCGGCGAAATCAGCGGTTTGGGCGGCTACGATGAGGTGAAAGCGGCCTCGACGCCACTCACCCTGTACGGCAGGAGCATTGAGGTTCTCGACCTCGCCGGCTTGGAGCGCGCCAAGACTGCGGCAGGGCGAGTCAAGGACATTGCGGATCTGGCATTCATTGCCGAGATCAAGAAGCGAAGACCGTAGATGGCGGCGCGCACCGTCACGAGCCTCGCGCCCCTCCCTCCCGGGGCCGACGTGGTCGTGATCGGCGCGGGCATCATGGGTTTGTCGATCGCGTACGAGCTCGCGCGTTTGCCAGGGAAGCGCTCGATCGTCGTGCTCGACGAGGGGTACCTGTGTGGCGGCGCGAGCGGGCGGAACGGCGGCGGGATCCGCGCGCAGTGGTCGGATGCGCTCAGCGTGTCGCTCATGCAAGAGAGCTTGCGCGAGTTCAAAGCGTTCGCGCGGCGGCACCGCATCAATACCTGGTACCGCGAGGGTGGGTATTTGTTCCTGGCGCGCAACGCCGCGCGCCGCAGTGAGCTCGAGAAGAGTGTCGCTGTGCAGCGCGAGGCGGGCTTGAAGACGCGCTTGCTCGAGCCGCAGGAGATCACCGAGATCGTGCCGGAGCTCGATCCGACGGGAGTCGAGGTCGCGAGCTACAACCCACACGACGCGGTGGTGTTTCCGTGGCCGTTCGTGTGGGGGTACGCAGAGGGCGCGATCCAGCACGGCGCGACGGTGCACACGTTCGTGCGCGCGCGCAGCATCGAGACGCAGAACGGCGTGGTCACGGGCGTGGCCACGTCGCGCGGCGTGATCCAGACGGGAACGGTCGTGCTCGCCGCGGGTGCGTGGAGCCCGGAGCTTGCCCGGACGGCTGGCGTGACGCTGCCCACGCATCCGCATCGTCACGAGATCTGCGCCACGGAGCCGCTCAAGCCGTGGCTCACGCCGCTGGTCGCCGATCTCACGGACGGGCTCTACTTCTCGCAATCGACGCGCGGCGAGATCGTCGGCGGTATCGCCAACGCGCGCGTGCCCGAAGGTCCCACGCAGGGCTCGTCGGCGCGCTTCCTCGCCCTCTACGCGCGCGCCCTGACGGCCCGCTGTCCGCGGCTCGGCGCCGTGCGCGTGCTCCGGCAGTGGGCCGGGCTCTACGACATTTCCCCCGATCAGCGCCCGATCGTCGGCCGCGTGAGCAGCGTGGCCGGCTTGTACCTGACGAGCGGCTTCGTCGGACACGGCTTCATGATGGCGCCCGTCATCGCGAAGCGGCTTTCACGCCTGATCGCCCGCGACGAGACCAGCGATGAGCTCGAAGCCTGGAGCCTCACGCGCTTCCAGACCGGGCGGTTGCTCGACGGCGGGATGATCATCGGTTGATGTGCGCCAGCTGACGCGACGCGGCGCCTCCCGGAAACGCTCGCCGTTTCGTTGACAGCACACGCGAGAACAGCGTACTTTCCGCTGGCACCGCAATCTCGCTCGCGACTCCGGGACGAAACGTGGAGGCGAGGTATCTCGAAGGTACGAGGTTGGTCGGCGCTCGGAGGACTCCCCATGCTGCGCTCTACGCAAGTGATCGCTCGCCTCATCGGCTCTCTCTTGGTTTCCGCGGCGCTGCCGGTTTCGGTGGGCGCCACGGCGGTCCTGACCATCGGCTGTAAAGACGAAAGCCAGCCCGAGTACTGGGTGGAAAAGCTGTCGGACGCCTCGTGGCAGGCGCGCGCCGTCAACCGTCTCGAGCAGTTCTTCGAAGACGCGCTGACCAAGGCGAACAAGGACGTCAAGGCTCCCGAGGTGCAGGAGCTCATCAACAAGACCGTCGAACCGCTGACCAAGGCCTACGTCGAGAGCGACATGATGGACTCGAAGACGCGGGTCGCGCTGATCAAGCTCTTGTCGGGCTACAAGGACAAGCGCGCGGAGCCGGCGTTCAAGAAGGCGTTCACGGATTTTGCCAAGGCGCCGAAGGGCGGCAAGGACGATCAGGACATCAAGTGGGCCGCGATCGCCGCCGGAGATCTCAAACTGGAGTCGCTGGCAGGGCCGATGGTCGAGGCGTTCGGCAAGCTGCGCGCCAACACCATGCTCGGTGGCGTCGTGTACAAGGACTACAACGCGGCGATGTTGGAAGCGCCGTCGAAGAGCTGGGTCCAGCCGTTGATCCAGAAGCTCGATGCACCCGTGACGCGGCCGCAGAACCGCAAGGACAAGGGCGGCGTCGAAGACTACATGGATCAGCAGTTCTGGCAGACGACTGCCGCGGCGGTCCTCGGCAAGCTCGGCGATCCGGCGGCGGTCGAGCCGCTGATCAAGGTGGTGCTCGATCCCGAGAAGGTGGACTTCCACCAGACCGCGATCGTGTCGCTGATCCAGCTCGGAAAGCCGGCCTCGGACGCGGCCATCGGCCTCTTGAAGGGCACCAACGAGGGGCTCAAGAACTTCTGCGTCCAGCGCATCAAGGACACGAGCGGCGGGGTCGCGCCGAAGGGCAACCCGTGCGGGCAGATCGCGGCCGTGATCGTCGGCTCGATCGGGCGCGCCGACGCCGCGGGGCCGATGATCGAGGCGCTGAAGAACGAGACCGACGACGCGACGAAGGCCGTGATCGCCCGCGAGCTGCCCAAGCTGCCGACGACCGCCGACTCGCTCGCGGCGTTCAAGGCCACGTACGAGGCGCTGCCGCTCGACGCGCAGATCCCGCCGGGCGTCCCGGCCATCGACTCGCTGACGGAAGCGGCAGGCCAGTTCCTCGATCCGAGCATGGTGCCGTGGCTGCTCGAGCGCGCTGCGGGCGCCAAGGGTGACCCTGCCGACAAGAAGGCGCTCCAGCAAGCCGTGACGCTGACCGTGATCAAGCTCGCCAAGCCGGATCAGCTGGCTGCGGTGAAGAAGGCGGTCGACTCGTACGGCACCGATCTCGAGAAGGGCCTCTACAAGCGCACGGAAGAGCTGGTGAAGGCCTGCGGGGACCGCGCCAACTGCTACGTCGAGGCGCTCGGCAAAGCGGAGAACCAGGATCGGAAGAACCAGTTCGTCGGCATCAAGGCGGGCTACATGGCCGCGATCTTCGGCAACGACCAGACGCGCGACGAGATCGTGGCTCGCCTCGACAAGATCGAGAACGCTGCGCTGCGCTTCGTCGCCGCGCAGGCCATCGATCGCCTGTCGCCGCGGGGCGCCAAGGGCGCGGTCGACAAGATGAGCGCGATCGTCGAGAAGAACGCCAAATCGCCGGATCGCGACAAGGCGATGGGCGACGCGCCGCTGAAGCAGGTGATGTACCGCCTGCAAGCGCGCGGTGGCTGAGGGACCGGGGATCGAGCCGCGCCGAGCGCCGTTTCAGGCGGCACCCGGCGCGGCTATCGAGTAGAGTCCCACGCATCCGCGGATGGCCAGCGTCACGATTCAGATCCTGAACGGTGCCGCGGCCGGCCGGGTGCTCACCAGCGACGCCGACGTGGTGCGTCTCGGCAGGGCGGAAGACGCGGAGGTCGTGCTCCCCGAGCAGCACGTCTCCGCCGAGCACGCGCGGCTGCTCGCCGGCGACAGCCAGGTCGTGCTGGAAGACCTGGACAGCACCAACGGCACCTGGGTGGAGCGTGCCGGCGCGCGGTTCGCGCTCGGCGCAGCCAGCCCGCGCTGCATCCTTTCGAGCGGGGACGTGCTCGAGCTCGGCGGTCAGGGGGAGAGCGGCACGCGGCTGCGGCTGACGATCGCGCCCGATCGCGACGCCGGTCGCGTGCTGGCCATGCGCCCGCTGTCGGAGCTGGCCGCGCCCGGCGCCGTCAAAGAGGCCGACCGACTGCGGGCGCTGCTCGATGCGCTGCGCAAGATCGGCAGCGCCGACGGCTTCGAGCGCACCGTGGGCGCCGTCGCCGACGCCGCGCTCGAGCTCGTGCCGCGCGCGACGCACGCGGCCGTGACGCTGCGCGACGAGTCGCTCCCCGCGAGCGAGACGGTGACGCACGGCCTGGTCGGCGTCGCGACGCGCGTGCGCGGCCCCGATGGCAAGCCGTGCGCGCCCGAGCAGCCGATCGCGATCCCGCGCAGCATTCTGCGCCGGGTCTCGCGCGAGCGCGCCGCGGTGCTGATCGCCGACGCGCCGAGCGAGGCCATGAGCTCCGAGTCGCTGCTCGGCGCCAGCATCCACAGCACCATGGGAGTGCCGCTCTGGAAGGGCGAAGAGCTGCTCGGCGTGCTGCAGGTCGATAGCCGCGGCGCGCCCGCCATGTTCGGCGCCACCGACATCGATTTGCTGGGCGTGCTCTCGGCCAACGCGTCGCTCGCGATCGCCAACGCGCGGCTGATCCAGTCGCTGTCGAAGGCGCAGCAGAACTTGAAGAAAGAGAACTCGTTCTTGCGCGCGCGAGAGACGCGCAGCGGCGGCTCGCAAGACGTGCGCATCGTCGGCGAGAGCCGAGCCATGGGCGAGCTGTTTCGCCAGCTCGACAAGGTCGTCGATACGCGCGTCAGCGTGCTCGTGCAGGGCGAGACGGGCACCGGTAAGGAGCTGATCGCCGCCGCCCTGCACCAGCGCAGCAAGCGCCGCGAGAAGCTGTTCGTCGCGCAGAATTGCGCGGCCTTCCCCGAGAACCTGCTCGAGAGCGAGCTGTTCGGTCACAAGCGCGGCGCGTTCACGGGTGCCACCGACGACAAGAAGGGCCTGTTCGAGGTCGCCGACGGTGGCACGCTGTTCCTCGACGAGATCGGCGAGATGCCGCTCTCGCTGCAGGCCAAGCTGCTCCGCGCGCTTCAAGAAGGCGAGATCCGCCCGCTCGGCGGCGCGAACGTGCGCCGCGTCGATGTGCGCATCGTCGCCGCCACGAACCGCGACCTGGACGTCGAGGTCAAGGCGGGCCGCTTCCGCGAAGACCTCCTGTACCGCCTCAAGGTCTTTCCGATCCGCGTCCCGCCGCTACGCGAGCGCCGCGACGACATACCCTTGCTCGCCAGGCATTTCCTCGAGCGTTACGCGCGCGAGTTCGGCAAACCGGTGGACGGCTTCGACGACGAGGCACTCGCGCTGCTCGCTGCCTACGACTGGCCCGGCAACGTGCGCGAGCTCGAGAACGAAGTGCAGCGGCTCGTGATTCAGGTAGATCCCGGCGAGCGCATCGCGCCCGAAATCCTGAGCCCGCGTGTCCGCCAAGTCGAAGGCATCCTCACGCAAGCCAACAACGCCAAAGGCACGCTGCGCGAGATGGTCGATCAGGTCGAGCGACACATCTTGCTCGATGCGCTGCGCGAGCACGGCAACAACAAGACTGCCGCGGCGAAGACGCTCGGGATCACCCGCGAGGGCTTGCACAAAAAGCTCAAACAGCTCGGAATCTGAGCACTGGCGCGGAGTCGACGCATCGGTCGACGACCAGCCGTGCCCGCGTTTGATGCTACTCTGCGAGCATGCGGTTTCGGATGGTGGGCTATGCGGTGGTGATCTCTGCCCTCGGAGCGTGCAGCGGCAAGAGCGACGGGGGTGACGAGGCGGCGACCGGGGGCGTCTCGGCAGCGCGCGGCGGGAGCCCCTCCGGAGGGCTCTCGAGCTCGGCTGGAGAGGGCGGTACTGCGACCGGCGGAAAGGCGCCGGGCTCCGTCGCTGGAGGCGGCGATACAGGCGGCGCCGGAGGAAAAGCTTCGGCGGGAGCGCCGGGCAGTGCGGGCAGCGGCGGGGACGCGGAGAGCGGCGGCAGCGCTGCGCAGCCTGGGGGCAGCCCGAACGGCGGAGCGCGTCCCAGCGAAGGAGGCGCGAACGACGGAGGCAGCTTCGACGCTGGCGCCGGGGAAAGCTCTGGCGCCGGCGAAGGCTCCGGCACCGCTGGCAGCGGCGGCGGCGCGGACCGCCCGGTCTGGTGTCCCGAGCTCGAAGCCTGCCGTTTTGGCGCCGATCAGCGCCTCGCGCTCGGTGAAGCGTGTCCAGATGGCCGCGATTGTTACGAAGACCAATGGTGCGGAGAGAGCATCCAGTGTGTCGAGTACGTGGACGACGGAGCCTGTACGGAGGAGCCCGCTTGCGACGCGGGCCAGCTGACTTCGCCGGTGTGCTCGGGCCTCGGGATCTGCGAGACGCGCTCGGCCTGCGGCAAGAGCATCGTCTGTGAAACCTATCCACCTTCCGGCGCTGACTGTCAGCCGGGGCTGCAGAAGGATCGGCGCTTCGCCGCGCCTCCGCAGAAATGCGCGAGCATCTCCATTTCGTGTCCCGAGGGCAGCAGTCCGTTCGTCGACGAGATGTGCGGATGCGGTTGTGAGCAACCCGAGGACTGTCCGGATTCCGTGAATTGCCAGCCCACGAGTGGAGATCCGAGAAGTGACCTGTGCAACTCGGATGAGTGTCCGTTCACACAACGGGCACATTAACGCGAAGCAGACTCCGAGCCGGTCGGACGCGAGAGCCGGCCTGCATCATTGCTCCCCGTAGTCCCATCGAGTCATTGATCTGCGCGCGTCTCCCGTATTACGAGTACGCGCAGGTGGAACGTGGAGTGTGGAAGGGGAGCAGCGTCCTCGGGGGCGACCCGTTGTCCATTCTCCGCGTCTCAGGAGAAGGAGATGAGTCATGTTTGGAATTAGGGACGGACTTTTTGCGTCCGTTGCGCTGACGATGGGCGCGGCGCTTCTCACCGCGTGCAGCGGCGGGGTGGCGGACGAAGAGGCGGGGACGGCGAGCCAGGGCGTGACCAACGCAGGGGACGCCGCTAGGGGCGCGGTCAAGGACCGGTACATCGTCGTCTTCAAGCCGGGCACGCTGGGCAAGGCCAGGAGCCGAGCAGCCAACGGCACCGCGAGGGCACTCAAAGACTCGCTTCGCAGCCGATTCGGTCGAGAACCGGGGCGAGTTTACTCGAAGGTGCTCGAAGGCATCACGGTGACCTTGCCCGAGAAGGCCGCAAAAGCCCGGCTCGAGAGCGATCCCGACGTGGCGTACGTCGTGCCCGACAGCATCGTCACTCTGGACGCCGTGCAGGATCTTTCGGCCGACGTCGGGCTGTGGGGTCTGGATCGAATCGACCAGCGCGGCTGGGCGAGCCCGCTGAAGCTGGATGATACGCCTTCGGATCTTCAGTACATCTACAACGGCACCGGCAAGGACGTCCACGCGTACGTCCTCGACACGGGACTGAACCTGACTCACAGCGAGTTCAGCGGGCGCGTTGCGAGTGGGTACGACGTCACCGAGGGCGACAACGTCCCGGACGACTGCAACGGGCACGGAACGCACGTGGCTGGCCTGATCGCCGGCACGACCTACGGCGTCGCGAAAGAGGCGTTCGTTCACCCCGTTCGCGTCGGCGATTGCGGTACGAACAACACCGTGTCGGACGTGATTGCCGGCATCGACTGGGTAGGGGCAAACCTGCAAAGGCCAGCGGTCGTCAACCTGAGTCTTGGCGGTCCGGTCAATCAGGCCTTCAACGACGCCGTGACCGGGCTCATCAACCAGGGTGCAACGGTCACCGTCTCTGCTGGAAACGACTATCGCGCGGATGCGTGCACCAAGAGCCCTGCGTCTGCTCCCCAGGCGCTCACGGTGGGGTCCACGTTCATCTACGAAAATGTCAGCGGCTTCTCGAACATCGGCCCTTGCGTCGATCTCTTCGCGCCCGGAGAGTTCGCGCTCTCCGCGTGGATCGGCGCCGCCGATGCGTCGGACACCAAGAGCGGCACCTCGCAAGCCGCACCGCGCGTGGCCGGCGTCGCGGCGTTGCTGCTCGGCCAGTACCCGGAGCTGACGCCCGCGCAGGTGCACACGGCCATCCTCGCTCAGGCCACGCCGAACAAACTGAGCGGGGGTGAACCGTATCTCGATCCGGACACCGGCGAGATCAAGCAGCCTCCGTTCCCGCCCAACAGCGCCAACCTCAACCTTTACATGGGCTCGATCAACACGGTGGGGCGAGGGGCCGTGTTCTTCGGCGACCAGGAAGCCGCGTGCTTCGACGGCGTCGAGGTGGTGGTGCGAGACGTGAACCGCGCCGGCGCGGGGAGCGTCACCATCACGGTGAGCTCCACCACGGGGGACTTCGAGCAGTTCACGCTGAGCGAGTCCCCGGCAAATTCCGGTGAGTTCTCGCGGACGCTGAACTTCGCTGCGGGTAACCCCATCTCCAACAACGGTGTGGTCCAGACAGCAGGGGGGGGTACGGTCACTGCCACGTACCTGGACAACAACGTCGGAAACGGAACGAGCGCGAACATCGTCGGAGACGTCGCGATCGACTGCGCGGCGCCGGTGCTGGGCGGCATCTACGCAGCGGACGTGTTCTCCACGGGTGCGAACATCGCCTTCGATCTGTCCGAGTTCGCGAACGTCACGGTCAACTACGGCACTGCCTGCAACAACACTTCGACGGCGACGGCGGCGCGCGGCACGAGCCCGGACGAGGGTCTCGTCGTCCTTGGCAACCTGAACCAGAATACCCGGTACTACTACAAGCTCACGGCGGTCGATCGCGCGGGGAATACCCGCGTCTTCGACAACGCCGGCATGTGCTACGAGTTCACGACCGCGACCGACCTCTACGAGCAGGACTTCGAGACGGCCACGGTTCTCGTCCCGGGTAGCTCCTGGCATACGAGCAACAACTGCGCGGGTCCGCTCCCCGGTCACTCCGGAACGCGGCACCTCTACTCGGGCTCGGACGTCGACTGCAACTACGACACGGGCACCGCTGTGACCGACGCCTACACCACACCCGCGATCTCGGTGAATTTCAACGACAACCCCACGTTGCGCTTCAAGTACAAGCACGAGCAGGCCGCTGGCGATCGCGCGGACGTCGAGCTCGTCGTCAACGGCGGCGCACCCATCTTGATCGCCTCGACGACCTTCACGGGCCTCGACAAGCGAGCCCTGAATCAAGTCCAGCGCTGGAGCGATTTCGGCCTGTCCCTCGCCAGCTACGGTTCGGGTGCCGCGACCATTCAGCTTCGGTACGTGCTGACGCACGATGCGACGAACAACCAGGCCGAAGGCTTCTCGGTGGACGACATCGTCGTGGCCGGCGGCGGCTGCAAGCCCAAGATCCAGGAAGCCGAGACGATGACGCACAACACGGGTGGGACCCACCCGCTGGGCTGGAACATCTGGGACAACAATTACATTGCGTACGACCAGACGTTCACGGGCGGCCAGCAATACCTGGTCGTCACCGCCGAGGGGAGCTACGCGGGCGGTCAATGGCCGCGCATGTCCGTGCGCGTCAACGGCGTCGAGGTATTCAACACCGAGGTGAACAGCCCGGACTGGACCGACTACGGGTTCTGGTTCAACGCGCCGGCGGGGAACGCTCAAGTGCGGATCTATTTCACCAACGACTACCTTCAGGGCGGTCAGGACCGAAACCTGTTCATCGAAAAGGTGATCCTCCCGTGCCACGCCACCCCGCCGAGCGGTGGAAACCTGGTCGCTCAGCTCGAGAACTTCAGCACCTGGCCCACCGGCTACTGCGCGCGGCTACGTTTGACCAACAACGCCATGGTCCCCACCACCGGCTGGTCTGCGGTCATCAACACCGGTACCGCCCCCACGTACACGTCGTGGAACCCAAGCTACCCGAATAGCGCCGGGATCCACAACGTGAGCTCGGTGAGCGGCCTGAACTCGGTGATCCTTGCGGGTCAGACACTCGCCGTGGACAAGCGGCACGGGTTCTGCGTCGAAACCGGCGGAGGGGCTCCTCCGACACCGACGGTGAGCGCGACGCCTTTCTACTGAGAGACTCCGTCGCGAAAGCGGGCGCGAGGCAGAGGTCAGTGGCCTCGCGCCTCGCGCTTCGCGTCACACGGCTCTTCGCGGCGCGGCTCAGAGGCGGCCGACCGCGGTCAGGCTCTCCTCGGCGCAGCCCCGCAGCCCGTTGACGCAATAGCCTCGATGGTGGAGCGGCCCGTAAGGAGCGGACGTGCCGGGGATGAGCCCGCTCGCGCCCCAGCGATCCGGGAACGACAGCACCTGCTCGAGGCACAGCGGTCGCCCCGGCTCTCCGAGGTTTTGCAGCCCGCCCGCGCGCCAGGTCCGCCAGATCGGGTGCGGGCAGCGCTCGAGTGAATCGCACGCCGCGACGTCGTCGAAGCGGATGGCTTCGGTGTGGTGCTGGTAGCTGGCGTGGCTACCCCGGGCCGAGAACACGATCGGGTGCTCGCCTTCGCGCCGCGCGGCGGACCAGGCGTACGAAACTCCCGGGCGGTCGTTCTCGTGGCGCGACAGGTCGAGGCGCTCGGGCTCGCGCAGCGGGTTCAAGCGCACCGTCACGTGTTCCCAGTCGTGCTCGTGGTCGAAGAACAGGGGGCCGTCGTTGTACGGATAGAAGAACCAATACTGGACGCTCAGGCCGCGATCTTCGCGCTCGAACACGTGCACGTACGTCGTCCATTCGTCGGGAGTTTGGCTGCCCGAGCGCACGCGTCGCAGCTCCGCCTCGGAGGGGAGCACCGCCCGGCGTGACAGGCGCCCTGCTGAGCGGGCATCGCGCCGCAGCTTTGCGAATGGATCGGTCCGCGCGAGTAGCCACGGCACCGACGCCGGGCGATGCGGATCCTCGCGGTGCAGCACCACGATCGGCGCGAACCGAGCCGCGAGCTCGGCCTCTTCCGCATCCAGCAGCCCGTCGCGATCGCGATCGCCCGCGCGCGGCTCACTCGCCCAGGCGAAGGAACGTGGCGTCGGTTGCAGGCTCTGCGCGCACCCCGCCGTGATTGACAATGCACCCAGCACCAGAACCGCACGCGAGGCAGACAAGCGCACGAGTCTACGCTGTGCTCGGTGCGCGCGCCGTTCGAGACAGGCGCGCTCCGTGTTTGAGGTGGGATGAGGTCTTGCGTGCTCACACCTCAGGGGGTGAGCGCGAAGCAGTAGATCCCGCCGTAGCCGCCGAGAGCACCGACGGAGCCACTGCCCGTACCTTTGCCGCCGCCACCCTGAACGATGCCGACGCCAGCGGCGCAACCCGTGACGGAGTGAGCCTGGATCCAATTCATGCCGCTGCCCGCTGGCCACGAGTGGCCGACGCGCGGTCGGCCCTGCACCTCGGTGCTGGTCCAGTCGTCGCACGTGGACTCACCGTCCCAGGTTCCGTCGGACTTGCTGCCCGTGAGCGTATCGTGGTTGTCGGGGCAAGCGTTGCCGGAGCAACCGGGGCTGCCGTCGGTGTGGTTCGGGACGCCCTGCTCGTTCGGCAAATCGTCGCGAATCGCGGCGTCGGCGCTGGCCGGGCGCTCTTCTAGCAAGTCGGATTTGGAGGCGGCCACCTGTCGACCGAGCCGGTCGTACCAGGGACCGCTGCCGACGCGATCGATGGCGTTCACGGTGGTCGTGCTGAGGAACGCGCGCCATTCCTTCTGCCCGGCGCCCGGCATCGAGTCCTCGGCGAGCGTGCGGCAGATCTTGTCGGCCCCCTCGAGGCCCGTGGCTTCACCGAAGCGGAGATCGCCGCCGAAGCCGATGTCCTTTCCCGACAGGCGGCGCATACCGCCGAGGCTCGTCACGAAGAAGCTGAACTTTTCGGTGGCTACGGGGCCGCCACCGCTGCCGCCGCTGCTCGTCGAACCGCCGGTGCTGGTGGAGCCGCCGGTATTCGTCGAACCGCCGGTGCTGATGGAGCCGCCGCTACTCGCCGCACCACCCGTGCTGGGAGCGCCACCTGTGCTGACAGAGCCACCCTTGCTCGACGTGCCTCCAGTCGGGTTGCCCCCCGTGGAAGAGCCGCCGCTGCTCGGACCCGTGCCGCCTCCGCCGCCGCGACCCCCGGTTCCCCCCGAGCCAGCCGCTCCGCCCGTGCCCGAAGCCATGCCCGCGCTCCCGCCTCCGGGCTGAGCCCCGTCGTCCCCCTCCGAGCTGCAAGCCGTCGCCAACAGCATCCAACCAACGCCTCCGAGGGCTCTGAGCATTCCAAACCTACGCATCGGGATTATCGCTCCTCACTGGTTTGTCACCCGAACACCCTGTTTTGGTTCCCGCACGAGGAAAACCCCAAGCTTCCCGCCAAGACTTGCAGCCCCCCCAAAAAAACCTTTGTCCGAACTTCCTGTCTTCCAACCTTCCTGTTGATCCCCCGTCCCAAGACGCGCAGCGCCTTTTCTGCGCCGTCAGGGTGCTGCAGGACGCGATTCGACGACGCGCGGCGTCTGCCGGATCGAGGCGAGCAACAGCTCGAGGCTGCTCAAGGTGTGGGGCTTGTCCAGGAACCCGACGACGCTCGGGATCTGCAGCAGCGCGGAGGCATCTTCCGGGTGAAAGCCGCTGGTGATCACGATCGGCAGGTTTCCGCGAACCTCCCGCAGCTGGGTGAGTGTTTGTTCCCCGGACTGCTCGGGCATGGTCAGGTCGAGGACGACGAGGTCGATGCCGTACGGCTGGGTTCGGAGCAGCTCGACCCCGCGCCGGCCGCTGTCCGCAGTCAGCACCCGATGGCCGAGCTCGCTCAGCATTCTTCCCGTCACCAGGCGCACCGCGGGCTCGTCGTCGATCAGCAGGATGCTCCGCGGAGGGCTCGGCGAGTTCGACGGCGGAGGGCTGCTGGTGTGGCGCGGCGTCGACTGAGTCGCGATCGGCAACAGCACGCTGAAGCTCGTGCCCTCGGGCGACGTTTCGTCGACGCCGAGCCAGCCGCGGTGGGCCCGGACGATGCCGGCGGCCGCGGCGAGCCCCATGCCGCGGCCCGCGCCCTTGGTCGAGTAAAACGGCTCGAACAGCCGCTCCCGGATCTCGTCGCGGATGCCGCTGCCGGTGTCGCTCACCGTCACCTGAACGTAGTGACCCGGGGGTAGCCCGTAAGGCTCGCTGCGGGGCGCGTCGAGGCGCACGGAGCTGGTGCGTAACGTCAGCGTGCCGCGCTTGCCGTTCATGGCGTCGAGCGCGTTGAGCACCAGGTTGGTCACGACCTGGCGCAGCTGGAAGCGATCCGCGCTCACCTGGGGCAGCTGCTCGGTGAGCTCGAGCACGAGCTGCGCCTTGGACTCCACGGTGGCGTGCAAGAGGCGCAGAGCCGACGAGAGCTCCGTGTTGATCTCGAGCGCTTGAATCGCGAGGCTGCGCCGGCCGGCGTAGGCGAGCATCTGTTTGCTGAGCTGCGCGGCTTCTCCGGCGAAGCTCATGACCTCCGTGAGACAGCGCGAGAGCAGCGGCGGCGCGTCGCTCGGAACCTTCATCAGCGCGACCTCGGCGTTGCCCACCACGCCGCAGAGCAGGTTGTTGAAATCGTGGGCGACGCCGCCGGCGAGGACGGCCAGGCTCTGCAAGGCCTGGCTGCGCTGCAATTCGCGCTCCAGATCGCGCTGCCGGCGTTCTGTCACGACGCGATCGGTGAGGTCGCGGACGACCCGCAACGTCATCCGATCGTGCGAGCCGTCCGCGTCGAGCTGTGTCTCGGTGACCAGCAACAAGAGCTCGGGTTTCCGTTCGAGGACCACCTCGTAAGAGCGCCGGCCAGTCGCGCTTGGCGTCGAGGGCAGCGAGGCGCGGCTGTCTCCAGTCAAAAATTCGGCAAACACTCGGTTCGTGAGCGCTTCCTTGGCGACACCGAGCGTCGCGGCGAGCGCCTGGTTGGCGAACACGACCCGGTCCTCGACGTCGAACAGCCCGACGCCCTCGCCCAGGCTCTCGACGAGCGCTCGCTGCGTGCGCTCGCTGTGTTGCAGCCACTCCTCGCTGCGCTTGCGCGCTTCGATCTCGCGCCGGAGCTCGCCGTTCAGCTTGCGCTCGCGCCGCCGCGAGTCGACGACCATGCCGACGCCGCCCGCGAGCACGAGCTTGACGAGCAGCGAAATCACGGCGGCGGTCCGGCCGGTCTCGTAGGCTGCAGGCAGCGCGAGCGCCGAGCTGCGATCGATGAGCGCGACACAGGCGATCACGACCAGGGCGCCGCGCACTCCGAAGGCGGCGCCGCCGGCCAGACAGATCCCGAGGCCAATCAGGAACGCGGCGTTGCCGAGCAGGCGGTGGGCCGCGCCGAACGACATCGCGTACACCGCGAGCGACACCGCGAGCACGCCGCACCAGACGAGGACCTTCCGGCGGCCGTCGCGGGTCACTTTGGCGTCGGGGCGCGAGCCGGCAACCTCCCGCTCGCTCGTCTGAGACGAGGCGCCTAGGCCGCTCGCACCGAACATCCGACCGGTCATAGGCCGGCGGGGCCCTTCGAGCAAGCCGCCGGGCCCCGGCTTCCCCCCTCACTTGCCGGGGTTGCGGACTTACGCTGAGGGTTCGCGCTCGGAAAGCTCAGAGGAAGAACGAGACGCCGAGCGAAGCCGCGGGGTGCCCGATGCGCATCGTGAGTGCGGCGGCGCGACCGAAGCGGTAGCGCCCACCGCCGTAGATCGTGAAATCCGGACCCCGGTCTTCGAAGTCGTCGCGCATGCGCAGCGCGACGCCTGGCTCACCGAACACCGACCAGTGCTCGGACAGCCAGAAGTTCCACTGCATCACCACCGGCACCCAGGTCGTATCTCGTGTCCAGTCGGCGCCGAAGCCGAGCCCCACGCTGTCGTTGACGCCGTCGATGAAGCCGTAGCTCGAGAGGGTCGCGGTTGCGCGGATGCCGAAGCCGGGCAACCCGTGATCGTAGAACGGCGCGAGCAGCGCGTGCGGCTCGAGCTCGAGCGCGTGCATCGGATGGTTGCCTTCGTCGCGCGCGATGTTCTCTTCGGCGTGCGCGTTCGGGGCCCATGCCGCGATCGACGCGGCCATCATCAGACTCGAGAGTGAAACGAGCTTGCTACTTGGTACCGGCATGACGACGCTCGATGCACGCGACGTGCCGGCGTGAAGCGCCGCGCGCACCGCCGGCTGGATCCGGCGTGCCCCACGCTCGAGAACCGCTCATGCGCGTGGCGTTTTTGCGCAGGCCGACGTGGCGCGAGGCGCGTTTACGCAGACAGCGCGGCCAGGCGCGCGAGGATCTCGTCGTGGATGCGGCCGTTCGTCGCGACCAGCCCCGACTCTTGCGACAGAGACGGGCCGCGGTAACCGAGCGGCTTGCCGCTCGCATCGGTGACGCGGCCGCCCGCGGCCCGAACCAGCACGTCCGTCGGGCAGACGTCCCAGCTCTTGCCGGCGTATTGAGGTGCCACGTAGGCGTCCGCGCTGCCTTCGGCGACGCGCGCTCCCTTGAGGCCGGCGCTGCCCTGCGCGTTCACCGCCAGCGCCGAGAGCGCGTCGAGCGCGCGTTCTAGCCGTGGGGTGCGGTGCGAGCGCGAGGCGACGAGCCGCGCCTGGCCGAGCTCCGCCACGGCGGAGACCGAGAGCGGTGTGCGCTTGCCGTCGGCTTCGATGCGGAACGTGCTGCCGCCGATGCGCGCGGCCCAGACCAGCCCCGTCGTCGGGGCGTGCACCACGGCGGCGGTGGCGAGGTCGCCCTCGACCGCGCCGATCATCACCACGAACTCGCCGTTGCGGTTCACGAACTCGTTCGTGCCGTCGACGGGATCGACGAAGAAGATCCGCTCGTGCTCGCGAAAGTCAGCGAAGCTCTCGGGGGCGCTCTCTTCGGCGACGATGGCCGCGTCGGGGAACGCGTCGGCGAGCCGCTCGCAGATCAGCGCGTTCGCCACGCGATCCGCCTCGGTCACCGGATCGGCAGGGCCCTTGTAATCGACCTGAAACGGCGTCTGGTAGATCCGCCGCACCTCGACCGAGGCGGCCGCGGCGATCTGCAGCAAGATCTCGAGCTCGGCTCCGGTCATGAGAAGATCCCGGCGGCCCAGGAGCGCTCGCGGATGCCCTCGATCGCCGCCGGCTCGAGGTAGGTCGGCCCCTTGCCGGCCTCGCGCACCAGCTGATCGAGCTGATACGAGTTGCGCGCGCCGATCACGACGGACGAGACCAGCGCGTGCGACAGAGCAAAACGCAGGGCGACGGAGCGCAGCGTCGGCGTCGCATCACTCAGCACGGGCCGCATCACTACGAGCTGCCTCAGGCGGCGCTTGAGCCCGTCGCGGCTCCAGCGATCGTTTCTGTGATCGCCCGGGAGGAACTCCTTGTTGGCGGGCCAGGTACCGCTCAAGAGCCCGTGCGCCAGCACGGAGTGGACGAGCACGCCGATTCGGCGGTCGAGGTCGCGCGCCAGGAGCTCGAGCTCGTTCTTGTGATACACGTTGTACGTCACCGACACCGCGGGGACCTTCATCTCGAGCGCGGCGCGGACGGCATCGACGCTGCCGAGGCTAGCGCCGTAGCTCGCGAGCACGCCCTGCTCTTTCAAGCCTTCCAGCACCTCGAGCGCCTTGCCCGCGCGCAGCGCTTTGGGAGAGGGGTTGTGCAGCATCACGCAATCGATGCATTCACGCCCCAGCCGCTCCTGCGACTTCAGGACGGCCTCGCGCACGTAGTCCGGCGAGAAGTCCTTGCGGGCCGGGGTCATGTCACGGCGTGTCCCGACCTTGGTGATGACGCGCGCATCCTTCGGCAACAGCTCACCGAGACGCTTCTCCAGCGCGCCGTTGGCGTACGAGTCCGCGGTCTCGAAGGCGCGGATGCCGAGTAAGAGCGCGCGCTCGAGCAGCGCGTCCCGCTCCTGATCGGTGGTCGGACCATAGGCCTCGCCCGAGATGCCCCAAGTGCCGAAGCAAAGCTCCGTGAGCTCGAAGGAGTCCTCGCCGAACGGGCGTGTGCGCATGCAGTCCCTATAGCAGAGGGGCGAGCGACAGGTAGTGCAGACTCGTGAAGCGCCCGCCCGTGGCGCTCACCGTAATCTCGGCCTGGCCCGAGGGCGCGTCGGGTGGGAGCTCCAGGTACACCTCTTCACCGAGCGAGCTCGGTGTCGTCGCTTCGAAGCGTAGCGATCCGACACGCACCTCGAGTGCCGCCGCAACACCAGAGGAAACGCGCAAGACCAACGAGCCCCGAGGTCGGACCTCGAGGTGGAAGCGGTCGCGATCGCGGTTCTGCCGTCCGCCGTCGAGCGCGTCGAGCCCCACGCGTTCCACGATGTTGTCCTCTTTGCGCGCGTCGCCGAGCACGAAGCCATGCGTCGCCTCGCTCTCGAGGTCGGCCACGTCGAGGCGATCGAGCAAGCGACCGAGCGCTGGTTCCGCGAGCTCCGGCATCCCGAGCTCGCGTCGCTTCGCGTTGGGGATGCGCTGCTCTTCGCCGAGCATTCCGTCGGCGGAGCCGAGGTTTGCGTAGGACGCGACGAAGGCGCCCATCAATTGACCGCCGAGGATGCTGGCATTGACGTAGCGCTCTTCGAGCCCCAGGCCGAGCAGGTCGTCGAGCGCGAACCACTCGCGGTAGACGATGAAGTGCGTCGGCAACCGCGCCTTCCCGAGCCGCTCGTAGTGCTCGAAGCGTGAGCCCGCGCCGGCCACCCAATATTTGCTCTCGCCGGCCGTCGTCAGCCCGACCACGTCGAAGGTCTGCTTGCCGGAGAAATAGGCGATCGCTCCCGTGTCGTTGACGCCGAGCCGCGAGCCTGCGGGCAGAGCCGTCCTCGCCCAGAGCCCGAGCGAGACCTGCTGGTCGAAGATCGCTCGCGCGCTCGTCGCGAGGTCGTCCATCGACTCCGGCAGCTTGGAAGCGAGCGCGCCGATCAAGCCGCCGAGCACGAGCAGGCGAGCGTGTTGCGCCTCGCTTCGCAGGCGGGCGAGCGCCGCGCCGACGAGCTCGGCGAGCGCGACGCCACCGAGCAGCCACGCCGGCGCGAACGGCCACAGGTAGCGCACGCGGTTACACAGGTAGCACTCGTACGTGGCCGGGATCAGGCTGCCGAGCGCGAGCAACAAGAGCAGAGTCGCGCGCGCTCGCTGCTTGCCGCGAATCGCAACCCAGAGCAGCGCGAACAGCGCCGCGATCGCGAACGGCGCGCTGCCGCGCGGGAAGAACAGCGCCGTCCACAGCTCGCCGTTCACGAGCGTGCCGAACAGTAGCTTCACGTAGTAGCCGAAGGCGTCCCACAGATCCGCGGTCGAGTGGTACGGGCTGAAGAGCAGCCATTTGGCGCGCGCCGTCGTCGACACGAAGCTGCCAGTCAATGCGAAGTTCAAAAGGAACGGCGATGCGACTCCGGCCAGGGCCAGGAGCGCGAACGCACGGGAGCGCTGCCTCGGCACGAACAACAACGTCCCGGCGATCAGAGCGCTCGCGTACGCTCCTTCGGGCCGCATCAACGGCGAGAGGACCGAGAGCGCCACGAGCTCGCGCAGGCCCGCGCGCTCCCGTCCATCGAAAGCCCCCTCGCACCACTCGGCCGCGCGGCGCACGCTGCGGAGCAACAGCCACGAAAGCGGCAAGAGCTCCATGCCGCTCGACGCGAACCAGACGTTCGGCGCGAACACGAGCATCAGCGCCGCAGCGCCGGCCCCCGCCAGCGGCCCGCCCAGCGCGCGGCCGAGGTGGCGCGCCTCGTTCGCGAGCAGCCCGAGCGCGATCCAGCCGAGCGCCCAGGCCGCCCACACGATCGAGTGCTCGCGAAAGCCGAGCGCGAACGGCACGGCCAGCAGCATCGGAAACAGCAAGCTGGTGGCTCCGGCGACCGGCGGCGTATTCGGCGAGTACACGAGGGGATGCCCCTCGGCGAACGAGCGTGCGAACTGGAAATGAATGTACGCGTCGTCGAGCGGCGCCGCGGGGGTGCCGCCGGTTCGCTCGAGGACCCGGTGCAGGGCCGTCGCGGCCAGCACGGCGAGCGGGACGCCGATCGGGAGCACGTCGAGGAGCCGCGGCCGCACGCGGGGCCAAGTCGTCGAAAAAACGGCGATCGCGCGCTGAACGAGCATGAAACGAGCCCACGGGAGTACCGCGACCCCGGTTCCAGGTCGAGCGCGCCGAAATTTGAGCTAATAGCGCCGTCCTCCAGGCCTCCGCGATGAAGAACCCCTACTCCGAGATTGCTCCGCGCCTGCCCGAAGGCGAGCGCCTCGATCCTCGTTCCCTCGTCGCGTCGGCCGGGCCGATCGAGCTCGAGATCGGTCCCGGGCGCGGGGGCTTCTTGTTCGAGCGGCTCGCGGTCGAGCCGGCGCTGGGCATGATCGGGCTCGAGATCCGCCTCAAGTGGGCGAGCATCGTGGACCGCAAGCTGCGCGAGCAAGGCCTCGGGCAGCGTGCGCGGGTGTTTGCCGAAGACGCGCGGCGCGCCGTCGCGCGCTTCACGGACGCTTCGGTCAGCGCCGTGCACCTCAATTTCCCCGACCCGTGGTGGAAGAAGCGCCACGAAAAGCGGATCGTGCTCGGCGACGGGCTGCTCGGCGAAATCGTGCGCGTGCTCCGGCCCGGTGGCGCGATGTTCATCCAGACCGACGTCTCCGAGCGCGCGGACCTGTACGAAGCCTTGTTCAAGGCTCGCCCGGAGTTCTCGTTTTCGGGTCAGAGTGCGCGCATCGAGCACAACCCGTTCGGCGCGCGTAGCCCGCGCGAACACCGCGCGATCGCCGACGGCTTGCCGATCTACCGGCTCTACTACGAGCGTCGCTGAAAACGTTCACGGGTTCGCCGATGGCAATCCTGTCGCTATTCGGACAGTGCGCACTCGGGTCCACTTGCGCCTACCCGAGGACGCATGACGACACGACGCCGCTGGTTCGCACCGACCTCCGCTGGCTGGGCAACGGCCCTCTTCGCATTTTCGTGCGTGGGCTTCGCCGCATGCTCCGCTGACGACGACACTGGGTCGAATGACGCGCCCGTGACTCCGGTGACGGGCGGCCAGGCTCAGACCACCGGCGGAGCCTCCACGGGCGGAGCGGCGACCGGCGGCGTGAGCACCGGTGGCACTTCGACCGGCGGAGCTTCCACGGGCGGCACTTCGACCGGCGGCTCCTCGACGGGCGGTACGGCGACCGGCGGCTCGGGGCAGGTGACGGGCGGGGCCGGTGGCGTCGGAAACTCGGGTGGCGGCGGCGCCGGCGGACAGCCAGGAAACAAGGGCGGTGCTGGCGCTGGCGGAATGGCCGCGGGCGGCGGTGGCGCGTCGAGCGCGGGTGCCGGCGGCGGCGGGGCGAGCAGCGGCGGCGGAGCTACCGGCTTCCAGCCCTGCCCGGCCACGGACCCGTGCAAGATCCTCCCGCTCGGCGACTCGATCACCGACGGCATCGGCACGAACACCACCGGCGGCGGCTATCGCGTCGAGCTCTTCAATCAGGCCGTGATGGCGGGCAAGAAGATCACCTTCGTCGGCGGCTCGATGAACGGCCCGATGATGGTCGCGATGGAGCCGTTCCCGCGCAACCACGAGGGGCACAGCGGCTGGACCATCAGCCAGATCGACGGCATCGTGCCCTCGCCGGCGCTGACGCCCAAGCCGCACATCATCCTGCTCCACATCGGCACGAACGACATGTACCAGATGCCGAACGGCGCCCCCGATCGCCTCGGCACGCTGATCGACGGGATACTCTCGGAGCTACCCGACTCGCTGCTCGTGGTGTCGACGATCATCCCGTTCCCGCAGCAAGACAACACCGTCAAGACCTTCAACTCGGCCGTGCCGGGCCTGGTGAAGATGCGCGCGGACGCGGGCAAGCACATCTTGCTCGTCGATCAGTTCAAGGACTTCCCGACCTCCGAGCTCGGCGACGGCGTTCACCCGAATCAGACGGGCTACGGACGCATGGGGAAGGTCTGGTACGAGGCGATCAAGTCGTACTTGCCTTAGGGCAACCAACACTGCTGCTCGATCGCCGTCCAAACTCGCTCGGCAGCGACGGCGGCGCCCTCCGCGCTCAGCACGATGCCGTCGGCGGCGAAATAGTCCGCGCGGCCCGGGAAGCTCGGGCGAAGGTCCAGGAAATGACAGCGCACCGGGCTGTTCGCGCAGGCCTGCTGAATCAACGGGCGCAGCACGTCGATGCGCGCGCGCAGGCCGGCGTCCTGGAGAAAGTCCGGATAGAACCAGTACACGAGCGATTCGACGCCGCCTTCGGCCATGCGCGCGAACAGCGCCTCGGCGCCCGTGACGGCGTCCTGGATCTGCGCGCAGCTCTCGCTCGGCGGCTCGCAGCCGGCTTGCAGCACGTCCGTCGCGCCGCCGTTCAAGATCACGACCTTGACGGGACCTGCCGCGAGCGCCGCGTTCAGCTGGTTCACGTTCGCGAACTGGTTTTGCGCCAAGAACGAGTTGAGGCTCGACGAGTAGTTGCGCAGCGTCTCGCTCGGGCCGAGCCAGCCGCCGAGGCGCGCCTGCTCTTCGAGCGCTCCGACCATGCCGCTCAGCTCGACCAGCGAATCCCCCATCACGACCAGCTCCTCCGGCCGGGTCTCGGGCTCGAGGCAGATCGCCGGGCTGCGGCAGGCGCCATCCTCGCAGTGGTGCTCGGTGCCGAGCGAGGCGCAGTCCGCGTGGTCGCTGCAAGCCACGTCGCACATCATCGCGACCAGCGAGCCCGGGCAGAGCGTCACGCGGTCGGGAACCGGCCCGCACTCGGCGGCGGCCGAGTATTTTTCGCAGCTCGCCGTTTCGCTGCAAGCCTTGGTGCACACGCCGCACACACAGTCGAAGCCCTCGCCACAGCTTTGGTCGCAGCGCGTGAGAAAATGCGTCTCGCTTCCGGTCTGGGGTCTGGCCGCGTCGTCCTCGCAAGACAGGGACAAGATCCCTGCGAACAACACGACCAGGAGTGTGCCGATCTTGGGACGAGCCCTGTGTTGGGTTCCGGTGACCGTTTGCGCCTCGCCCCGATCGACGGCTGAAAGCAGGCCGCGCCCGGTCGGTCGGGTTCTGTCCCTGCCTGGCCGCTCGGGGCGATCGTGATCTGAGCTTGCCAAGACTGATCGCGCTTGCTCAGTCGACATCGTCACTACCATTGCCCTGCGGTATCGGGCACTGTCCCACGTACATCACGACCTTCGTATGGTTCTCCGGGAGCTCTCGGTCATTGTTGAAGCGCTCGACGCGTTCCCGCAAGTTGCCGAGCGCCCCTCTCAAAGTCTTGAGTGAATCGTACACCTCGTCCTCCAGCGGGTGCCCCGGCCAGATGTCGAGCGTGTACGTGCTGCCGCCGATTCGATCGGCGAGCTTTGGCCCGGTGCGCGCGGTGCGCAGCCGTCCGCCGATCGTGTTCACCATGGCCTTGAAGTGGTCGAACACGGCTGCCTCCCAGCCGACGGAGGAACCCAGGGGAACCACGAGCGAGCTCGCGTGATAGGTGACGGGATCTGCCTCGTCGTTGCGCTCGATTCGCCCCGCATCGACCAGCCGCCCGAGCCAGCCTTCGAGCTCGGCGGCGTCGAGCTGCGTGCGCTCCGCGAGCCCTTCCACCGAGAACGGGCCCTCGCGATAGATGAGCGCCCACAGAAATTGCTCGAGCCCGTCCTCGGCGCGGTGCCCGCCGCTTCCGAGCTCCTCCTCCGAGGCGGCGCGGTAGGCGAGGCTCGGGCCGGAGCCGGTGGCTACCACCAGCCGGCTCTCGCACAGATCGTGGAGCACGCCCCGCACCTGGACCTCGTCGTCGCCGGCGAACCGGTTCAGCACGTCCGCGCGCGACACGGTGGCGTGAGCCTGGACGAAGTCCAAGACCGCGACCCAGAGCGATCGCCCTTGGTCCGTCGAGCTCTCGCTCAGCCGCTGGATCTTGCGCTGATACGTGCGAAGCCCGAGCCCGAACATGTCCGCGCTGACCTTGCGGCTCACGCCCTGGCGTTCGAGCTCCCGCACCAGATCGAGAAACACCTGATTGGCGACCTGAGCCAGCGGCGCCCGCGCTCCCCCCGACGTGGCAAGCTGTGCGATCAGCAGCGTCGTCTGCCGCACGATGGCGTGGATGAGGAGCTCGAGGGTCATGGGAAAGTGGCCAAGAGCCCCTCAGGCCGTCGGTGAGACCGGGAGCGCAATTCTAGCCAAACGCGAATTTGTGGGGGAGCGACCGGATTGTCATCCCCCCTAACGGCAGCCTGGCAGGCGGGATGCAGCCCAGGCTAGCCTCGGGAGCGAGATGCGTCTGGCTTTTGCTGGTCTTGCCGCTTTGGTCTGCGCCTGCGCCACGTACCGCGAGGACCTGAATCGCGGGCAGCGCCTCTACGACGAGAGCCAGTACGAGCGCGCGCTGTCGATCTTCCGCGTCCTCGAGGCCGATCAGGACTCCCTGAGCGCCGCTGACCGCGCTCGCTACTTCTACCTGCGCGGCATGACCGACTACCGGCTCGGCTTTCGTCGAGACGCCCGGCACTGGCTGGCGCTCGCCAAGGCCACCGAGAAGGAGCACCCCGGTGGGCTGACGAACGAATGGCGAGAGCGCGCGGAGCGCTACCTGAACGAGCTGAATCGCGAGGTCTACGGGCTCGGTCCCGAGCCGGAAGACGACCCCGCGACCGCTACCAAATGACGACCGCTCACTCGGCGGGCGGGATGTCCGAATTTCTGCGGAGGACCGTCAGCTGATCTTTGGCGAGCAGCTTCTGCTTCTTGAGCTCCGAGATCTCGCGTTGCTCGCCCGGCGTCAGGTACGCACGCCGCCCGAGCCGTGTCACCGCTTCGTCCAGGTCCCTGTGCCTGAGCTCGAGCTCGCGGATGCGTTCGCCTTCGAAATCGTTCATCGCCTCAGCCTCCTAGATGCAGCGGTGCCCTCGGGCTCTTTCCCCTCGACGCTCGTCGCGTGCCGCGCGGGGCGTTCCGCACTCGACATACACTAGGCGAGTCATGAGGCGCGTCAACACTGAACGAGCAGCGCTATCCGGAGCTCCCCATCGATGCTCGGGCTCAGGTTCTATGCGCGTTTCGAGCCTGATTCGCCGCAAGTTCTGTGCCGCAGCAGAGCGCCGTTCCAGTAACGGAATGTTTCAGTACGAGATCGGTTGTTCATGAATTGGGGCAAACCGCTGCGGCACGTTCCCTACATTCTCGGGCTCTTTCTGTTCGCGTTCGCGAACGGGTGCGCGGCGCGCGCGGCTCCGCCGCCGAAGCACCGGCTGAGCGAGCCCGCGGTCACACCGCGGATCGTCGTGACCCCGTACGAAGTCACGGACATCCCCACGCTTTACGCGCGGGCCACCGAGCTGGCCAACCAGGGAAAGCACCTCGAAGCAGCGCGCGCCTTCGACCGCGTCGCGGCGCTCGACGCAAGCGGCCCGCTCGCACCGGACGCGCTGTTCCAGGCAGGTGCGCAATACGACCTCGGCGCAGAGCTCACACTCGCCGCACAGCGATACGAAGACGGATACCGTCGCTACCCGGAGAGCCCTTTTGCGCGCCGCTCGCTCGCTCGCGCCGTGCGCGTGCTCACGCATCTGGAAGAGTGGGCACGCGCTGGCGTTTTGGCGCGCACGCTGCTCTCGTCCGAAGCCGAGCTCGGGCCGTTCGATCGCATCACGGCGTACTCGGCCGCTGCGCTCGACAGCCTCGCGCGCGACGACGAGCGCGGCGCGAGCAGATTCATCGAACGCGGCCGCACGCTGGTGGACGAGCGCGGGCTCGACGCCGCCGGGCAGATCCCGCGCGAGCTCGGCGCGCTGTACTTCGCGCTCGGTGAGCTCCGGCGCCGCCGGGCAGAGCGCATCCGCTTCGAGCCGTTCCCTCCGAACTTCGGGGTGGTGATGGAGCAGCGCTGCCAGCTCTTGCTCGACGCGCAGAGCGCCTACTCCGACGCGATGCGAGCCCACGACGCGCACTGGTCGACGATGGCCGGCGTCCGCGTCGGGGAGCTGTACCAGGGGCTCCACCGTGACCTGATGCAGATCCGCCTGCCCGAGAGCGCCGATACCCAGGAGAAGCGCCAGCTGTTCGAGGGGGCGCTCCGCCTTCGCTACGCCGTGCTGCTCGAGACCGCGCTCAAGATGATCGACCACACCCTGACGATGGCGGAGCGGACGGGCGAGCGCTCCGCCTGGGTCGAGCGAGGCCGGGCCGTCCGCGCCGCAGTGGACGCCGAGGTCCGGGCCGAGCAGGAAGCCATCGCGCGGCTGCCGTTCTCGAAGCAGACCCTGCAAGAGGCCCTCGACGAGCTCGGCAGGCGTCATGGTGGAGCCAAATGAGGCCTGAAGCGCCGGTTCTAAGGCCTCGCGCTAGCCTGTTGATATTCTGTGACTAATCAACTACGTATCGGCTAGGTGGGTCGGCAGGTCGGGCCGCGGTATGGATTATGCTTGACAGCCTTCGGGGTCGGCGCTACCAGAGCGCGGTCTCGTCGGTCCCACCTGTACTTCTGTGCCGAATGGCGAACCCGCCATGAGGAAGGCACGGGAAGGAAGGGTGGGGTGCCTCATTTGAGCTCCCCGGCTTCGACCCAGCCTCACCGGCTGGCGGAACCTGGGCGGGCAAAACCGGCGCGAAAGTCTCGAAGCTCAAAGGCCCCCGATTCGTCACCCGCCAGGACTGCGCATGCAGGCTCAAGGCTACCCCCGAGTGTCCCCTCAAGGTTGTCATACCCTCTCGCCCCTCGGCGAGCGGTGCGGCCTTCGTGTGAGCTCGGCCGGCCGCCACGTCGCGCGCGGCCGCAACGATCGAGACCGGGCTCGAAGCTTCGCTGGCGTAGCTCAATTGGTAGAGCACCTGTTTTGTAAACAGGTGGTTAGGGGTTCAAGTCCCCTCGCTAGCTCCATCGTTCCTCATCTTTCGGAGGGTTGCCCGAGTGGCCAAAGGGAGCAGGCTGTAAACCTGCCGGCTTACGCCTTCGTTGGTTCGAATCCAACACCCTCCACAAGTAGCGGTCCCGGATGCATCGCCCGTGAAGCGCAGCTGCGGCTTTACGGGCGTGGGTTCGGTCCCTCGAACGTTTCAGTCTCCGCGGGAGTAGCTCAATTGGTAGAGCGTCAGCCTTCCAAGCTGAATGTCGTGGGTTCGAGCCCCATCTCCCGCTCCGGTGGCTGTCAGCCCTCAGCCGTCAGTCATCAGCTAGAACCGCGAGCCGTCAGGCGCCCAAAGTCAGCAGTCATTGCCCACATAGCTCAGTTGGCAGAGCGCGTCCTTGGTAAGGACGAGGTCACCAGTTCAACCCTGGTTGTGGGCTCGAACAAACTTTCAACATCGATCGGCACCTAGAGAAGTACCGGGAAACGACGTCATGGCCAAAGAGAAATTCGTTCGTTCGAAGCCCCACATCAACGTCGGAACGATTGGTCACATCGACCACGGCAAGACGACTTTGACGGCATCCTTGGTGAAGGTGCAGTCGAAGAAGAACCTG
>JAICQO010000047.1 GCA_025937835.1 Polyangiaceae bacterium | reverse complement strand
GTGAGCTTCTGCCGCAAAGGCGCAAAGGGGCGCAAAGACTCGCAAGTTTTTTTGGGGGCGCTTTGCACGACCCACGGCGACTGAGTGACGACGCGGTCGGGGACAGAGCGCCACGGGCGCCACGGGCGCAAGTTTTTGGGGGGCGCTGTGCGCGTCTTCGTGAGTCGAAGAGACGGGCTTGGTGAGCTTCTGCCGCAAAGGCGCAAAGGGGCGCAAAGACTCGCAAGGTTTTTCGGGGGCGCTTTGCACGACCCACGGCGACTGAGTGACGACGCGGTCGGGGAGAGAGCGCCACGGGCGCCACGGGCGCAAGTTTTTGGGGGGCGCTGTGCGCGTCTTCGAGAGTCGAAGAGACGGGCTTGGTGAGCTGCTGCCGCAGAGGCGCAGAGTTCGTGCGGCGCGTCCATCGCCGAGAAAAAGCCGCTGGTTCGTGCGGCGGATGCGTCCTCGTTGCGCCACCCGCGCCGAAGCGCATCGCTGGTGGGCAGCACGGCTTCGGCTTCGCTGCGAAGGTTCACCACGTGCTCAATGGCTTCGAAAGAGGCCACAGTCATCGCCGGCTTTCGCTCGCAGGTGCGTGCGCGGGCATCAATCTTCGAGGGAGCTCTTGTTTCGACCGTAGCGGCCGGTGCGCGTGAAGCGGATGCGTTGAAGGATGGCGACGCCCTGACCGTAGCCCTTTTCCGGGGGGAGGAGGCTGAAGGGGTGGCGTTGCGTCTCTACGACGAGCAGGGCGTCGGCACCGCACTCGCACGCGGGTACTTTGACGTCGGGAATGACGGAGTTTGGATCCTTATTGACGAACAGGGATGTGCCAGTGCGGGCTTCGAGGAGGCAGGCGACTTCATAAGGCTGATCGATCGGGTTGTCGCGCGTGAACACGGGGAGGTCGCAGCCTTCGGGCTTGGGGATCCCGGGTTCGACTCGGGTGACGGTGACTCCGCCACACGCGAGCACGACGACCAAGGGAAGGACAATCGCAAGTGGCCCTGCGTATCGGACCGACGCCATGACTTTCAGTATCTGATTGGATCGGTGACATCAAGCCGGGCTTTCGGGCGTGCGCTGCGCGTCGAGCGGCGTCGGAATGACGGATGGGTGCGGCTTCAACGTCTGCGACGCGATGCGTCGCGCAGCGTCCGCAGGAGCTCGGTCCCCAAAAATCTGGCGCCCATGGCGGTCCGCCGTGGCGCGCGTGGCGGTAAATCCAACCAAGAGGACGCCACGGTTAGCAGGTGCAGCCAGAGCTCCGTTACATCGCGGGCGAGGCGCGGCTGCTGCGTCGTGGTGGGCGCTGTTGGTTGCCTTTGGAGCGCTCCGACGCGAGTCGCGCTCTTTTCAATGGGCGCACCCGGGAAGTCAGCCCGATTCAAGATGCGAGTGCTTTCTGAAGTGCTGGCTCGCGCTCATGGGCAGGCGAAGCCAGGAGTGGGCGGAGCCCCTTGCAGCGGCAAGACGCCCTCGCACGCCGACAGGTTCTCCGGAAGCACTGCGCGGCGAACGATCCAGCCGGGTTCGGGAGCGTAGTCCGCGACACCACAGCCGCACGGCGCGAGTTCGATTCCACTGAGCCATGCCGGCTGACGTCGGTCTTCGAACGCCTCGCAGGGCAGCTCGGTAAAGCAAGCGTTGTAGGTTCGCACCTGCTCGAGACAGCGTGTCACCACAACCAGCTCGGCCTGGTCGATTCGCTCGCGCAGCGCGTGCCAAACCCAGTGGGAGCAAGTCCGTGCGGAGCGAGGTCTCGCCGCGTCGAACCTCCGCACACGCATGTTGCCGCTGAACCGAGCCGCCGCTGATGACTCGATACAGCTCATCGCGATCCGATTCGCTGTCGCCGCCGCAGCCCGCGACCAAGAGCAACCACACCGCGGCTCGACCCACACGCATCGAATACGCGATACACGACCAAGCTGACGGTGAACAGCGGTCCCGCGTCTGCGGGAAGGGAGAGCGTCAGCGAAAGGGGTTCTTCAGATCGGCGCTCGATGCGGGGCGGCGTTTGGGGCGGGGGCGGGAAACCGAGCTGCGATCGCGCGCGGGCTCGCGCGCTTCGGGTTCGTCGTCGAGCTCGCGCGCGTGGAAGTCGATGCTGGGGACGCCGTCGGGTGAAGGGTAGCGCTCGAGCCCGGCGCGGGCGCTCGGTTGCGGCGTGGGCGCGGGCGTCGGAGTTGGAGCAGGGGCGGGAGCGGCGGCGGGCGTGGGGGCGGTGGCGGCGCGCGGGGGGTTGTGCGCGGATTGCCACCAGGCCGCGCCGACGAACACCGCGGCGCTGATCACGGCGATGCCGACGAACTGCAAGAAGCGCGGGTCCTCGAAGCCGAGGCTCGGGCGCGCGAGCTGGGGTTGGGCGGGCGTGCGCTTGTTTCTGCGGAAGGAGAAGCGCATCGCGACGCCGGGGCTGCGCTCGATCGGGACGACGAGCTTCTTTGCGGCGGTGCGCGCGGGCGAAGCGAGCTCGAGATCGGCCTCCGGCCGCGAAGAGGGGGCTTCGCGCGGCGGGATGGGCGAGCCGGCCACCTGCGTGGCCACGCCGCGCGCGGGCGGCGCGCTCGAACCGTGCGGCGAGAGCGAGGGGAACAGGGACGCATCGAGCGGAGACGGGCGCGACTCGAGCCAGCTCGTGATCGGCGCCTTGGTGATGTCCGTCTTCACGCCTTGCGAGAGCAGGTAGCTCGCGAAGGCGCGGCCGAGCTCGCGCATGTCCGCGTAGCGCGCGTCGCGATCCTTCGCGAGGCCCTTGAGCAGGATCTGCCAGAGCTCGGGCGAGTCCACGCCGAAGTCGGCGAGCGGCTTGGGCTCGTTGCGCGTGATCGCGAACAACAGCGCGTTGTAGCTGTCGGCCTGGAACGGCACGGTGCCGGTCAGGAGCTCGTAGAGCATCACCGAGAAGGCCCAGATGTCGGCGCGCTGATCGATGTCGTTTTCGCCCCAGGCTTGCTCGGGCGCCATGTACGCCGGGCTGCCGAGCACGGTCCCCTGCACGGTGAGCTTCGGCAGGTGCTCGGTCTCGAGCTTGGCGATGCCGAAGTCGAGGATTTTCGGCTGCACGCGGCCGTCGGCTAGCCGCGCCAGAAACACGTTGTCGGGCTTGAGATCGCGGTGAACGATGCCACGCTGGTGCGCGACCGCGAGCGCGTCGGCGATTGGCAAGAGCACCTGCAGCGCGCGCGTGGCGGGAAGACGACCGCGGCGCTCCACGGCCTGCGCGAGGCTCTCGCCGTGCAAGAGCTCCATACTGATGAACGGGGCGCCGTCGCGAGTGCGTCCGAAGTCGAACACCTGCACGATCGCCGGATGGCCGATGCAGGCGGCAGCCCGCGCCTCCTGCAACATGCGGTCGGCCGCACCCGGGACGTGCTCGCCGAGGTCGCTGTGCATGACCTTGAGCGCGACGTGCACGTCGAGGGTGAGATGTTTGGCGACCCAGACCGCGCCCATCCCGCCTTCACCGAGCAAGCGTACGAGCTCGTACTTCTGCTCCACGATCACACCCGGCGCGGTGTGATGACCGAGCACAGGCACCACGGCGGACGTCGAGCCCAGCCTTTGTTCGGGCTCTTGGGCTCCCGGCGAGTCGTCCGGATCAGCTTGTCGCGGTGCGAGGCTCTGCACGTTGGGGTCGCTCTTCAGCTTCCTCGTGAGAACGGCAGGAGAACCGGGAAGTTGAGGCTGCTTTCAGAAACGAAATGACCATGGTGGAACGGCGCCGAAGAGCGCACCTTCGAGGCTCGCGGCAGGAGGGTCCGATGTCGCTATTGGCGAAGCGTGTTCCACCGAGTCCGGAGGTGATGGCCGAGCTCTACGCGCAGTATCTGCGCAGGGGGCGCCCGGTCGGGCTGTCGTTCAAGCAATACCTGATGGTGATCGGGCTCGGCAACGACGCCGAGACGCGGCCGGGCATGGACGACGGCGTCCACGTCGAGCGGGTCGGAGCCGCACCCAGCGCGCCCGCTCGCCCGGAGCTCGTCAGCGTGCCGCGGCAGGCGATCCGCGGCGGGCTGCGGGTCAAGGTGTTGCTGGTCGACTTTCGCGACCAACCAGGCGCGCTCGCGCCGAGCCATTACGAGTCGATGCTGTTCTCGAAGGGCACGTTTCCGACTGGCAGCCTGCGCGACTACTTCTCGGAGATCAGCCTGGGCAAGGTCGACGTGACGGGCACCGTGCACGGCTGGCTGCGGATGCCCGAGCTCTACGCGGATTACGCGGGCGGAGCGTCGGGTACGTCCCAAAACTACCCGCGCAACGCGCAGCGCATGGCGGAAGACGCAGTGCGCGCCGCGATCGCCGCCGGAGTGCCGTTCGAACCCGAGCTCGACCGGCTCGGAAACGGCGCGATCACCGCGCTGTTCCTGGTGCACGCCGGCGTCGGCGCGGAGACGCAGCGCGACGAGGCGACGCGCAACGCCAACATCTGGTCGCACAAGTGGCTGTTGCGCACGCCCGTCAGCGTGGGCCCGCGGCTGCTCGCCTCGGTGTACCTGACCGTGCCCGAGGACGCGAAGGTCGGCGTGTGCGCCCACGAGCTCGGCCACCTGGCGTTCCAGTGGGAGGACTTCTACGACCCGAATTACGCCGACGACGGGACGGAGTGGGACGGCTCGGGTACCTGGGATTTGATGGCCGGTGGCTCGTGGAACGGCAACGGCGCGCGCCCCGCTCACCCTGCGGGGTTACACAAGCTGCAACACGGCTGGATCGAGGCCGAGACGGTGTCTGCGCCCGCCGAGCTGGTGCTCGAGCCGTACGGTCCGACTCAGGGCAAGGTGTTCCGCGTCGTGAGCCCGGAGTACCGCTCCGGGCAGTACCTGCTGCTCGAAAACCGGACGCGGCGCGGCTTCGACTCGGATCTTCCAGGCGAGGGGCTGCTGGTGTGGCGGGTCGACGAGGCGCGCGACATGTTCAAGCCCGAGCGCCCCGCGTTGCTCTTGCTCCAGGCCGACGGCCGTCACGATCTCGAGCGGAGCGACGACTGGAACACCGGTGACGCGGGTGATCCATTTCCCGGCAACGCCCTGCGCACCGAGCTCAGCGACTCGGGGGAGCTGTCGACCACGTTCCCCGAGGGCAGCGCGTCGGGCGTGAGCTTCGGCGCGATCGCGCGCGACGCGGCGTCCGGGCGCGTGAGCCTCAGCGTCGCGTTCCGCGGCACCAGCGGGGGAGCTGGCAGCGACGCTGCGGAAATCGTGAACGGCCGCGCCGCTCCGAACGCGCTGATCCAGGACGACGATCCGGCCGGCGTCGAGAGCGTCATCACGCTGGACGAGGCCGGAAATGCCCGAGAAATCGCGGTGGAAGTGGCAATCCAGCACAGCTACATCGGTGATCTACGGGTCGAGCTGGTCTCGCCCTCCGGGGTGCGGGCGATGCTGCACGATCGCACCGGCGCGAGCACGCGCGACATCCGGCGCGTATTCCGGTCGAGCGAGCTCGTGGGGCTGCGCGCGATGTCCGGGGTCTCGCTGCGGGGCAGCTGGCGCTTGCGCGTCGTCGACACGGCCAAGGGCGACACGGGCCTGCTCGAGAGCTGGGCGCTTTCGATCGTCGTGGATCGCGGCAGCGACGTGGTGCGCGTGTCGCGCGTACCGGAGCTGCCGATCCCGGACGGCGACGCGGCGGGCGTCTCCGATAGCGTGAGCCTCGGCGACGCCGGGATCGCGCGCAGCCTCGCGGTCAAGGTCGATATCAGCCACGCGCACGTCGGCGATCTGCGGGTGGAGCTGGTCGGGCCGACGGGCGCGCGGGCCTTGCTCCACAACCGCAGCGGCGGCCGGCAGCGCGACCTGAAGACGACCTTCGCCTCGCTCGATACGCCGGGGTTATCGGTGCTGGTCGGGCAGGCGCTGCGCGGAACCTGGGCGCTCAAGGTGGCGGATCTCGCCGGCCGAGACACGGGCAGGCTGAACTTCTGGGAGCTCGAAATCCGCAAGGGTACCTCGCCCAAGCTGGTTCAGAGCGAGGCCGCGCCGGACCTGTCCATTCCCGACGACAACTCGGCCGGCGTCGGCAGCTCGCTCGTGGTCGCGGAGGCGGGGACGCTGCAATCGATCGCGCTCAAGGCCAAAATCGAGCACCCGTACATCGGCGACTTGCGCGTGGATCTGCTGGCGCCCTCTGGAGCGCGCGTGAGCCTCTGGAATCGTGAAGGCGGTCGCACCAGGGACCTTTCGCTCGAGCTGTCTTCGGCGAGCTCACCGGCGCTCGCTGCGCTCGTCGGCCAGCCCGTGCAAGGGCCGTGGGTGCTCGAGGTGGCGGACCTCGCCGAGCTGGACGTCGGGACCCTGAAGTTCTGGGCGCTGTCGGTCGGTTACAGCGAAGGCAGCTGACGCTCTTCGATCATCGTCCGAACACTCGAGCTGCACGTTCGTACAATCGTTTCGCGCGTCGCGAGCTTATTCGTCAGCCGTGACGAGGGGTCGAGCCTTGAGATGCGTCCTGGTGTGGTCCGTGACGGTGTTGGCCTGTCAGCCCCCGGAGCGCGTGTATTTCGAGGTCGCCTCCGCCGGTGCGGCGAGCGTCGCGAGCGGAGGCAACGCTGCCAGGGGCGCCGAGGCGAGCGGCGGTGTGCCCACGGAAACGGGGGGCGCCCCGGCAGCCACCGGGGGCGCGCCGCGGGCGCCAACCGGCGGGGCTGCGGCTCACACTGGCGGAGCAGCCGCGCACACCGGCGGAGCAGCGACGGTCGCGGGAGCAGGCGTCGGACCCGCGAGCCCCGCGCCCGCCGCGCTAACTGCCGAGCAGCAGTTCGAGGTGTGCGCCGAGTACATGCTGGCGCAGTGCCGACGGCTCGACGACTGCAGCAGGCTTCGCTACGAGGAGTGTCTCGGGATCGCGATCCCGCTGTGTCCGCACTTTTTCTTCGCTTCGAGCACGCACGCGACGCCGGAAGCCATCCGGACTTGCACCGAGAAGTGGCGGGGCGCCACCTGCGAGGAGCTCGACGCGCCGGACTTTCCCGGCTGTGAGCTCGCCCCGGGTGACCGCCGGATCGGTCAGCCGTGCTCCTTCAACACGCAATGCGAGACGCGGCACTGCGATCGCAGCAAGGGTGCTTGCGGACGCTGCGTTCCCGAGGTCGGCGAAGGGCAGGAGTGTGGCGCTGAAATTGCGGCGTGCGGCGGTGGTCTGGCGTGCACCACGACCTGCGTGACGAACGGCGTCGATTGCAAGGACGTGTGCACAGAGCCGGCTCCGCCCAGCGCGACTCCGCCCGCGGCCCCGCTCGCGACCGGACAGCCGTGCGTCAGCCAGCACCAATGTCTCGAGGGATATTGCGACGCAGAGACCAAGGTCTGCACGCTGTCTCCGGTCGTGGGGATGCCCTGCGCCCTCGAGGCGCGTTACCTGGGGCGCGCCTGCGCTGGGGCCGGCGTTTGCGACGCGAGCTTCGACGTTCCCCTGTGCGTCAATCCGGCGCTGCTCGCGGAGCCGTGTACGGCGAACTCCGAGGGCCCCGGTCTCTACGACAGCACGTGTCAGGCGGGGCTCGCCTGCGCGTGCACGGACAGAACCTGCTCGACCGGCGCCCGGCAGTGCAGTCGGATCCTCCCGCCCGGGGCCAACTGCGACTTTGCCGGTGCCTGGTGCGCCGAGCCCACCGAGTGCAAGAACGGCCGTTGCGAAGCGCTCTTGCGGCCGGACCCGGACGTCGAAGCCTGCCGTCCCTGAGCGGGCGCTCAGATCCCGGGCTGCGAGCGCACCAGCGTGAGCCGCGAGTGCGTCATGCTGGGTGAGGCGGGGCTCGGCTTGCCAGGCAGGCTGGCGCGGATGATCGCGCCCCCGTCTTTGCGGTTCATCAACGCCAGGCTCCCGCCGTGGGCCTCGACGATCTCCTGGCTGAGCGAGAGCCCCATGCCGCTGCCGCCGTCTTTGGTCGTGTAGAGCGGGAGCAAGGCGTTCTTGAGGGCCTCCGAGCCGAAGCCGGGACCGCGATCGCGAACCTCGATTTCGGCCGTGCCGTCACGCGCGATGCGAATGCCGAGCTCGACGGAGCCCGGATCGCTGCCCGCTTCTTGTGCGTTCTTGATCAGGTTGATCACGACCTGTTCGATCTGCGTCGGATCGAACCAGCCGGGCTCGTCGGGCGCGGGCTCGAGTGTGATCTTCGGATACAACTCCGAGACCTGGCGCAGGAACGGCTGCCACTCGACGCGGCGCGGGCGCGGGGCAGGTAGGCGCGCGAGCGCGGCGTAACCCTCGAGGAAGCTCTTCAAGTGCGCGGCGCGATCCTCGATGGTATCGAAGGCGCGCTCGAGCTTGCCGGCGTGCTCCGGCAGCTTGGCGATCTGCCGCGCCGAGTGGACCAGGGAGCTGATCGGCGCGAGCGAGTTGTTCACCTCGTGGCTGATCACGCGCACCACGCGCTTCAGCACCTCGACCTCGCGGCGCGCGATCTCCCGCGTCAGGTACTTGACCGCGAGCAGCGTGTGCACCGAGTCGTCCAGGGAGAAGGTGCGGCGCGAGACGTGGAAGGTCTCGTGCCGGCCCTCGAGCTCGACCGTGAACAGGCGATCGGTCTCGCCGAGCAGCGCCTCGCGCAGCGCCGGCGGCGCCTCCGCCACGAGCCGGATGAAATTCTCACCCTCGGGTGACTTGCCGTCGAAGAACAGCTCGCGCGCGCTGGCGTTGGCGTAGCGGATCGCGCCGGCGTCGGAGAAGAACAGCACGGCTTCGGGGGCGGTGTCGGTGACGATCTCCATCAGCCGGCGCGCGGTGTCGCTGTCGGACGAGGAGCTCGGTGCCGCGGCGGACGGCCGCGGGACGTCGCGCCGCCCGAGCAGCCAGAACGCGCCCGCGGCGGCGGCACCGGTCGCCGCTGCGACGGGTAGCGGCGGCAAGGCGGCGAGCTCGCTCAAGCCGAACACCAGCGCGGCGAGGGCCAGCGCTGCGCCGATGCCGAGGCCCACGGCCGGGTGGTGAGTGTGCCGGGAGGTGGCCTCGGCCCGTGCGTCGCTCATCGTGCGCCCGAGGATACGAGAGGTAGAGCCTCGGGATCCATCCTCGACAACTCCTCGAGCTCGCGATCGCGCTCGGCCTTACCCCGGCCGAGCCGGAACAGCCTGCCGAACCGGACGGAGAGATCGTCGAACAGCGAGTAGGCGACCGGCGTCGCGAGCAGGGTGAGCAGCAGACTCAGCGCCTGGCCGCCCACGATCACCCCGGCCGTGGCCTGGTTGAATGCCGCGCCGATGCCGCTCGAGAGCAGGAGCGGTAGCATGCCCGCGACGAACGCCAGCGTCGTCATCAGGATCGGCCGCAGCCGTTCACGGTTGGCCTCGAGGATCGCCGTGGCGCGATCCAGGCCGCGCGCGCGAAGCTGATTGGTGTGGTCGATCTGCAGGATCGAGTTCTTCTTGACCACGCCGAACAGCACCAAGAGGCCGAGCATCGAGTAGATGTCGAGCTGCTGCTTGAACAAGATCACGCTCAAGAGCGCGAAGGGCAAGGTCAGCGGCAGCGCCAGCAGGATCGTGATCGGGTGCAGCCACGACTCGAACTGGGCGGCGAGCACCAGGTACATGAACACGAACGACAAGCCGAACGCGACCAGGAAGGCCACGCCGGCGCGGCCCATTTCCTTGGATTGCCCGACCGGCGCCGAGCGGTAACCCGGCGGCAGGTCGAGCGCGCGGATCTCGTGCTCGACGGCCTGCATCACCGTTGCTTGCGCCGTGCCGGGGGCGAGGTTCGCGAACAACACCACCTGGCGGCGGCGGTTGAGGCGCATGATCGAGGCGGGCCCCGTATCCGGCTCGCTCGAGACCACGTCGAGGATCGGCACGCTGCCGTGCTTGCTCGAGGGAACCGTGAGCAGCGCGAGCCCGGACAGGTCGGTCCGGTACTTGGCCTCGCCGCGCACGCGGATCGCGTAGGTTTCCCCGGCTTCTTCGTAGGTGGAGACCTCGCCCCCGCCCACGAACAGCCGCAGCGTGGAGGCGAGATCCTGGACCTTGACGCCGAGGTCGGCGGCGCGGTCGCGATCGATGGCGAGCGCGAGCTCTGGCTTGCCGGAGACGAGCGAGGTCGTCACATCGACTGCTCCCGGGATCTGCTTCACCCGGGCCATCAGCTCCTTCGAATATTTCTCGAGCTCGGCCAGCTCGGGGCCGCTGATCTCGTACATCACCGGCGCCTGCTTCCAGCCTCCGGAGAACATGGGCACCTCGGAGACGTCGATCTCGAGCTCCTTGGGCTGCTTGGCGACGATCTCGTGGCGCACCCGGTCCATCAGCTCGTGCTGGCTCAGCGCGCGCTGGTCCGGGTTCTTCAAGCGCACGTAGACACGGCCGAGGTTCGGCGTGCGCTCGTTGTTGTCGCCGATCGTGAGCAGCGTCGAGGTGACCTCGGGCAGGCGGCGCACCGCGCGAGCGATCCGCTCGGTGACGATCTCGGTGGCGTCGAGGCTCGTGCCTTCGGGCGTGCGCACGTTGATCTCGAACTGGGCCTCGTCGCTCTTCGGCAAGAAGCCTTTCGGCACCGCGGCCATCAGCGGCACGGTCGAGGCGAGCGTGGCGACCGAGGCCACCACCACGACCCAGCGGCGCCGCATCACCCAGCCGAGCAGCCGCACGTAGCCGCGCTCGATCGGCAGGTAGACCGTGTCGACCACGCGTTCGAGGAGCGGCTTCTTGACGTCGCCGCCGCCGCTACCACCGTGAGCGTGCGGGCGGTGGGCCTTGAGCCAGCGCGAAGAGAGCATCGGCGTGAGCGTGAAGCTCACGAGCATCGAGACCAGGATCGAAAACGCCATCGTCATACCGAAGCTCTTCAAGAACCGGCCGACGATGCCGGACATGAAGGCCACCGGCAGGAACACGGCGACGAGCGACAGGGTGGTGGCCAGCACGGCCAGGCCGATCTCGCGCGTGGCGAGCACCGAGGCCTTGATCGGCGACAGCCCCTTTTCTTCGATGTGACGGTGAATGTTCTCGAGCACCACGATCGCGTCGTCGATCACGATGCCGACGGCGAGCGCCAGCGCGAGCAGCGTGATCGTGTCTAGCGAAAAGCCCTGCGTCCACATCAGCGCGAACGTGCCGACGATCGAGACCGGGATCGCGATCGCCGCGATCAGCGTGCTGCGCAGGTTGCCGAGGAACAACAGCACCACGGCGCCGGCGAACAGCGCGCCGAGGATCAGATGCTCGCCGACCGCCGCCACGCTGGTGCGGATCGTGGCGGTGTTGTCGCGCACCACCTCGAGCGTGTAGCCCTTCGGCAGCTCGGCGCGCATCTCGTCCATGCGCTCCTTGACCTGGTCCACGACCACCACGCTGTTGGCGCCGGATTGCTTGCGGATCGACAGCACCACCGCCGGCTCACCGTCGCGCACGGCGCTGGTTTCGGTGGTCTCGACGCCGTCTTCGATGCGCGCCACCTCGGCGAGCCGGACCTCGCGGCCGTCTTTCTCGGCGATTGACAGGCGCGCGAGCTCCGCGGGCTTTTCGACGCGGCCCCGCACCCGCAAGATCTGCTGGTTCGGGCCGGCTTCGATGCGGCCGCCGGGGATGGTCAGGTTGGAGCTCGAGATCGCGCGCTCGACGTCGAGCGCCGTCAGGCCGTGTGCGCGGAGCCGCGCCGGGTCCAGCCACACGTTGATCTGGCGCTTGCTGCCGCCGACGACGCTGACCTGGCCGACGCCGGGCGTGCTCTCGAGCCGCCGCCGCACCAGCTTGTCGCCGACCTCGGTGATCTCGGCGAGCGGCGCCTTGGCGTTGACGGCGATGTAGAGCACGGGCGTCGCCTCGGGGTCGATTTTCATGACCACCGGCTCTTCGACGCCCTTCGGCAGCGAGCTCACGACGCGGCTCACGCGGTCGCGCACCTCTTGGGCCGCCACCTCGATGTCCTTCTCGAGCACGAAGGTCACGAACACCTGCGAGACGCCCTCGCTCGAGGTGGAGCGCAGCTCGTCGATGCCGCTGATGGTGTTGACGGCCTCCTCGATCTTGGCGCTGACCTCGGTCTCGATCTCTTTCGGCGCTGCGCCGGGTAGCTCGGTGATCACGCTCACGGTCGGGAAGTCGACCTTGGGGAAGCGATCGACGCCGAGCTGGGCGTAGCCGACGATGCCGAATACGAGCACCACCAGGATCAGCACGGTGGCGAAGATGGGACGGCGGACGCTGACGTTTGCTAGCCACTGCATGGTCGGACTCCGTTCACTTCACGCGGGCGCCGTCGCGGAGACCCGGGGGAGGGGTCACGACGACGCGCTCGGCTGCTTTCAGGCCCGTCACGATCGGCACGGAGCCCGCTCGGGGCTCGCCGGCGAGCACCACGCGTTCTTCGACGCGGTCGCCGTTGAGGACGAACACGCGGCGCGCATTCTCGTTGCCGAACAGCGCGCGCTCGGGGACGACGGGGAGCTGTCTCGAACCGACGGCGAGCTCGGAGCTCGCGAACATGCCAGGTCGCAGCTTCTCGTCGGGGTTTTCGACCAGCGCTTCGACGACCTGGTCGCGGCCGCTCTTCTCGACGACCGGCCCGATGTACACGATTTTCCCGGTGAAACGCCGCTCCGGGAAGGCGGCCACCGAGAACACCACCGGCAAGCCCGCGGCGATCCGACCCGTGGCGGACTCGGGCACCTCGAGCTCGAGCCGTAGCTTACTCACGTCCACGACGGTCGCGATCTTCGTGCCCGGGACCACGTATTCCCCGATCGTCACGCGGCGCTCCGCGATCCGGCCCGCGAACGGCGCTCGCACGATCGAGTCACCGACGGCTTGCTCCGACAGCTTCTGCCGGGCGCGCGCCGCGTCCACCGAGTGGCGTGCCGCGGCGCAGCTCGCGGACATGCGGTCGTACTCCGAGCGCGAGATGGCCGAGGCCTTGAACAGCTGCTCGGCCCGCTGACACTCGAGCGTCGCGTTCTCGTCCTCGGCGGCGAGCGCCGCAGCGCGGGCGCTCGACTCGAGGTTCGTGAGCCGTGCAGCGCGCGAGTCGAGGCGCACGAGCGACTGCGAGGCCTTCACCGCGTCGCCGCGCTCGATGAAGGTCGAGATCACGCGGCCCGGTTGATCGGCGGCGACCTCGGCTTCTCGATAGGCCCGGAGGGTTCCCGGCAGGTGCAGGGTTTCCGGCAAGGTCTCGAGTTTGGCGACGGCGGTTTCGACGGCGACCGCGGGCGCTTCGCCCGAGCTTTGCGCGCTCGCTGGGCGCGAGCAGGCGCTTTGGCCGAGTAACCCGAGGAGCAGGCTCGAGAGGGCCAGCCCTCGGCCGGCCACGCGCAGAACGGATTGCATGGCGCGGCCCACTGCAGGGACCGGGCCACGAAAAATCCCCGCCAATTTCAGGGGTAGACGCGAAAAACGCTGTTACGAGCCTGGACGACTGTCCGGAGCGCGGACACGTGTCCGTACGCGCGGACGCGGTCGCGGGGCCGAAGCGGGTGGCGCGCTCTCTGCGCTTTACGGCCCGCGCTGCGAGGAACTGCCGCACTCGTCTGTCGAACGGTGGTTCAGTCGACCCCGCCGCGACGCGGTGTCGTGCGCTTGGCACGAGTCGTGAACAGCGGCGACGCATCATTTAGCAGCGGAGCAAAGTCATGTTGCACTCAGAGTATTCGGCGCGCGTCTTCGGTTTGCGCGGTCGCGGGTTTCTGTCGGCGCTCGGCGTCGTCGCCTCGATCGCGTTCGCGCTGCCCGCGGCTGCGCAGAACCCGGCGCCGGCACCCGCCGTTCCGGCAGCGGCGCCCGTCGCACCCCCGGCACCCACGGCGTCCGGCGACGCGAGCTTCGATCGCTTGATCAGCGCGGAGCTCGGCCGCCCGGGCGGGCTCACCTCGGATGCGGCCGCCACGCGCGCGACGCAGACGAGCCCGGCCTTGAAGAAGCAACGGGAGGAGCTGCGCGCTGCCGCCGCCGACGTCGATCGCGCGCTCGCCGCCTACTTTCCGCGGTTGTCCGTCGAGGCGCAGTACACGCGGCTCTCGGACGTCGGAGACAGCGAGCTCGGCAACCTGGTCGCGGCGCCCACGGCCGGGCCGGGGCCCATCCCGCCCGGCTCGCCGCTCGTCAACGTCCCCCTCGAATTCCCGCAGATCTTGAACCAGTACTCGGTCTCGGCGAACCTGGTCGTGCCGGTTTCGGACTACTTTCTGAAGGTCGCGCCGGCGCACCGCGCTGCCAAGCTCGTGCGCGAGTCGACGGCGAAGAGCCTCGAGGTCGAGAAGCTGGATGCCGACGCCGAAGCTCGCTACGCCTACTACGACTGGGTGCGCGCCAAGCTCGGTGCGATCGTGGCCGACCAGGCGCTCGCGCAGACGCAAGCCCACCTGAACGATCTGAAGGCGCTGGTCGACGCCGGCACCGCCTCGCGCGCGGACCTGTTGCGCGTCGAGTCCCAGACCGCGCACGCCGAGCTGGTGGCGGTGAAGTCACGTCACCTGAGCCAGCTCGCCGAAGATCAGCTGCGGACGTTGATGCACGATCCGCCGAACCAGAGCTACGCGATCGGCGAGAGCTTCAACGCCGCGCCGAGCGCCGAGCGCCAGGTGCCGTGGTTGAACGAGCTCGTGCGGGTCGCGGAGTTGCAGCGGCCCGAGTTCCGCGCGCTCGAGAAGGCCGAGCAGGCGCGTCGCTCCGAGGCCAGCGCCGAACGCGGCGGGTACGCGCCCCGGCTCGACTTGTTCGCCGGCGCCACCTACGCCAACCCGAACTCGCGCATCTTTCCTTCCGAGGAGGAGTGGCGGGCGACCTGGCAAGCCGGAGCGAAGCTGTCGATCACGCTTTCGGATATCCCCGGCACCTCGGCGCGCGCGCGCAGCATCGACGCCCGGGCGGCGGCCCTCGCGGCCGACCGCTCGGCGCTCGCGGACGGCGTCCGGACCCAGGTGCTCCAGGCCGCGCAGGCCGCCGACGAAGCCGAGATCGCCCTGTCGACCACGGAACGCGGGTTGCGCGCGGCGGAGGAGTCGTATCGCGTGAGAAAACTGCTGTTCGCGAACGGCCGCGCCACCACGGTCGAGGTGCTCGACGCGGAGACCGACCTCACCCAGGCGCGCTACGACGCCGTCGGGGCCCGCATCGACCGGGGAGTCGCCCGCGCACAGCTCGCTCGCGCGCTCGGCCAAGTCAGGCGATAATCCCCGCCGCGAACCATGAAAGTCCTCATCGTCGACGACCAGGAAGCGGTGCGCACCGCGCTCAGCCTGCTGCTCGAGCTGAACGGCATGCAGTGTCTGACCGCGCAATCGCCCGAGCAAGCGCTCGATCTGATCCGCACGGAGGACGTGGGCGTGGTGATCCAGGACATGAACTTCACCAAGGACACGACCTCGGGTGAAGAGGGCGCGCAGCTGTTCGCCGACACGCGCGCCCTCGATCCGGATCTGCCCGTGATCCTGATCACGGCCTGGACCTCGCTCGAGACCGCGGTGAAGCTCGTCAAGCAAGGCGCCGCGGACTACATCGCCAAGCCCTGGGACGATCAGAAGCTGGTGGTCACGGTGCAGAACCTGCTCGCGCTGTTCCGCGCGCGCCGCGAGAACCTGTCGCGCAGCACGCGCGAGGCGCGCGCCCGCAGCGAGCTCTCGAACAGCTACGACCTGTGCGGCGTCGTCTACAAGAGCGCGGGGATGCACCAGGCCATCACGCTGGCGGTCAACGTGGCCCGCTCCGACGTGCCGGTGCTGATCACGGGCCCGAACGGCTCCGGCAAGGAGAAGGTCGCCGAAATCGTGCAGGCGAACTCGCGGCGCAAGGACAAGCCGTTCGTGCGGGTGAACGCGGGCGCGCTGCCCGATCAGCTGCTCGAGGCGGAGCTGTTCGGGGCCGAGGCCGGCGCCTTCACCGGCGCTACCAAGCTGCGCATCGGCCGCTTCGAAGCCGCCCACCAGGGCACGCTGTTCCTCGACGAGATCGGCAACCTGTCCGCGGCCGGCCAGATGCGGCTGTTGCGCGTGCTTCAGACCGGCGAGTTCGAGCGCCTCGGTAGCTCCACCACGAAGAAGGTCGACGTGCGCGTGATCAGCGCCACCAACGCCGATCTCAAGGCGGAGATCACCGCCGGCCGTTTCCGCGAAGATCTGTACTTCCGTCTGAACGTGATCGAGCTGTCGGTCCCGGCGCTGTCGCGGCGAATCGACGACATCGTCCCGCTCGCCGAGCGCTTCCTCGAGATCCACAAGGGCGACCGCGAGCTCGCCTTCGGAGGAGAGGCGCTCGACGCGCTCGAGCAGCACGAATGGCCCGGCAACGTGCGCGAGCTCGAAAACCGCGTGCAGCGCGCGGTGCTGGTCGCACCGAGCTCCACGATCCGCCCGACGGATCTGGGCCTCGACGCGAGCGCAGCCGCGGCGCCCGCGCAGGACCGCACCCCCGACGACCGCGCACGCCGCGCCAGCGTGCCGCCGCCGGCCTCCGACGAGCGCGATCTGGTCGAATCGGCGCTGGTGCGGGCGCGCGGAGTGGTGTCGCTCGCGGCGACCGAGCTCGGGCTCAGCCGACAGGCGCTGTATCGCAGGATGCAGCGGCTCGGGATCGAGCTCGAGCGCCGGCCGCGGACGTAGCGCGCTCGGCGGCAGGCAGCAGCCGACTACGGCCGATCTGGACTGGGATCGCAGCAGCGGAAACCGACCGTCTCCGCGAAGTCGCCACGCTCGGCGAAGAGGGTCTCGCTGCAGAGCGGCGCCGCCGCGCTGATGCCGAAGCTGCTCCCTCGCAGATGGCAAGTGTCCACGCGGCCCCGCATGGTGTCGCAGTTGTCGTCCCACTCGCGGACGTTGCCGATCAAGTCGAACACGCCCGAATAGCCGGGCTCGGGCGATTGGCAGTCCGGCTTGCTCGCGACCGGCACGGTGGTCTGCGCGCTCGTCGTCTGATCGTTGCATTGTCCGCTGACGAAGCTGTCCCCAGAAATTCCCCGGTTCTTGCCGTTTGCGCTGCAGGTGAGCAGCCACTCGCTGTCTGCGCCGGCCGCGTCCGTAGAACCCCCGTCGACGCCGCCGCAGAGCTGCTTGCCGATATCGCGGCAGTAGGCCGCGGCGTCGCAGAAATCGACGCAGGGCTGCGGGTGAGCGCCGCAGTCGGCGCCCTGACACACGCTCGGTTGCGCCATGCATCCGGCATCGGGCTCGAAGTCCTCGTTCCACTCACATTGCGGGGACTGGCGCGGCTCTTCCGGGCGAACCGCGAGCCACGCCGCGTACTGCGCGCGAGTGACCTCGGTGGCGTCGATCGTGAAGCCGAGCGGGATCGAGACGGAGCGCGCCACGCACAGCCGGTCGTCGAAGCACTCCTCGAGCGGGCCGCAGTCGCAGTCGTCACCGGGCGCAGCACCTCCCTGAGCGCTGCCGCCGCCCGGCGCGCCGCTGTCGCCGCCACTGCCGCCGCCGGGCTCGGTCGTGCTTCCACCGGTTGCGGTTTGCCCGCCGGTGTTCGCGGGAGCTCCCGCTTCGGACGAAGTGTTGCCGCCGCTGCTGACCGGTTGCCCGCCCGTCTCTGCGCCCGCGCCCGAGAAACCGCTGCCACCGCTGCCGTCGCCGCCGCCTGATGAGATCGCGCCGCCGAGCGTCGCCGCAGGCTCACCGCCCGCGTGTGGCGAGCCGCCCCCGCCGCCGCTCGCGGCAGAGCCGTCGCTGTTCGTCGATTTGCCGCTGCACCCCACAGCCACGCTCACCACCAACCCCCATCCGATCGCGAGTCGCTGCATCGTCTCCTCGAGCGAGAATGTACAGAGCCCTGTCCAACCCTTGCCAGGTATTTTGCAACGCCGGCGCGGATAGTCGCTCTCGCGCAGCGGGTGCTGTAAGTTCCGACCGTTGCTCGGACCCCGAACGGCACGGATCAGACTGGTCACGGCCGCGCTCGCCATCGTTCTGGCTGGCGCGTGCCGGAGCTCGTCGCGCTCCGCCCCGAGTCCGTCCGCGTCGGCCGCGCCGAGCGCGAGCGCGCCGCTCACCGCCGCATCGGCGGTCCCCGTGCCGCTCGGCGTGGGCGCGGTGTTGCAGGCGCGACTCGCGAGCCTCGAGGTGTTCGTCGACGCCGAGCCACCTCGGCCCATGGTGGTACCCGCAGAAGTGCGCCGCGTGCTCGTCGAGCTGAAGGACGCGCTGCTCGAGTCCACGGACCGGCTCCTGTCACCGACCCTCGAACAGCCTGAGCCGGGCGCGGGGCTCGGCAAGGCGCTCGCCAGTGAGGGCTACCTCTGGTCGGAAGAGCGCGCCGAGCAGACGGCGATCGACGTTGCGGTGCGGTCATTACCGATGCATCGCGAGCGCTGGGGAGTCACGCTGTGCGTCCTGCTGAGCCCGGGCACCGATTGCATGCTCGCCATCTACGAGCGACGCGAGGGCGCGCTGCGCCGTTCACTCGTGGTCCGCAGCGATCTCTACGACTCGATCGAGGGCGCCTTGCAAGCGCTGACCTGGGCAGCCTCGCCGCCCGACGAACGCGACCGCTACTACGTGCTCGAGGCCCACACCCATCCCTGGCCCACCTCGAACTTTCGCAAGTTCTGGTACCGTGCGCTCGCGCCGAGCGCCGAGGGTGAAGCGCCGATCGTGCTGGCGAGCGCCGAGGATTCGGCGCGGTGGGCCAGCGGCTTTCGACTCGAGGCCGAGCTCGACCGTTTCTCCGTGACGTTCGACGTCTGGTCCAACGACGGCCCAGCTTTCCAGAAGCCGAAGACGCACGCTTGGGGGAAACGCGGCGAGCGCTTCGTTCGTCGCTGAAGCCCGGCATTTTGCGTGATCGTGCGCCGACGTTCGCGCATGAAACGGGCATGCGCCAGCCCCTTCTCCTGCCCCTGATCGCGATTAGTGCCTGGTGCTGCAGCTCGAAGACCGACGGTGTGAGCGTGACGCCAGATCCACCGTCCGAAGCGACGGGGGGAAGCGGCGCGCTTCCCGCGGGCACCGGAGGCACGACCTCTCAGCCTCCGCCCAGTGCCGGCGGAACCCTCGTACAGATCGGCGGCAGCGCTGGTCTTGGCAACGCAGCGGGAGCTCCGGCATGCGCGGCCGTGCACGCCGAGACGAGCCTCGATCCCGTGTTCCTCGCGTTCGCGTTCGACGTCTCCGGCAGCATGGGCAAGGGAGACGAGCCGTGGCACGATCGCAGCCTCAAGTGGGAGCCGGTGGTGGCGGCGACGCGCCAGTTTCTCGAGGCAGCGTCCGCCGAGGGCCTGAGCGCCTCGATGACCTTCTTCCCCGCCGACGGCGGCGAAGACGAGCGCTGCGACGACGCCGCATACGCCGAACCCGACGTCCCGATGACGGCGCTCCCGTCGCTGCAATTCGGCGCGGCCCTCGACGCCATCGGCGCGGAAGACTGGCGCGGCGGCACCCCGACCCTCCACGTCGCGCGCGGCACGATCGCTTACGTGCAGGCGCAGCGCCAACGCGCGCTCGGCAAATACGCGATCGTCCTGGTCACCGACGGCTACCCCCAGGATTGCGACGACGACGAGATCACCGAGCTCGCGTCAATCGTCGGCGACGTCGCGGCCGACATCCCGACCTACGTCATCGGCGTCCAGAACCCGCCCCTCGAAGACGCTCCCGATACCACGAGCGACCTCGAATCCATCGCGATCGCGGGCGGCACCGAACACGCTTACCTGATCAACACGGGCGAGCCGAGCCGCACAGCAGTTGCTTTCAGCGGAGCCATCGACTCCATCCGCGGAGCCGCCATCGCGTGCACCGTCCAGATCCCCCTACCACCCGACGGCCGAGTCTTCGACAAGGAGAGCGTCGTCGTGCGCTACCAGAACGGCGCCACCGCCAGCAACTTCACCTACGACCCCGCCTGCACGTCCGGCACCGGTTGGCACTACGACGACCCCGCGACCCCCCACCAGATCGTCCTCTGCGAAAACGCCTGCGACCTCGTCTCTGGCGTCATCGAGGCGCAACTGGAAGTCGAGTTCGCCTGTGAGAGGGTGTTGCAGATCCCGGAGTAAGCGCTCAGGAAGCAGAACGACAGCCGCCGGCGCTGGTTGAAAAAGAGGTAAACGTGGCCGTCGACGAGGGCGCAGCATCGTGCCCCAGCTGACCCGCGCACGACTGGAGGACGACGTCCAAGGTTATGGTGCGACGGGCTGACCGTCGGCTTTTGCCAGCGAGGAGCGTGCGTTACCGCAACACTCTGTGGCTTCCGGGTGGGCGCAGCAGGGATTGAACCTGCGACTTCGTCCGTGTGAAGGACGCACTCTACCGCTGAGTTATGCGCCCGGAGGGAGGGGCTTTCTAGCGCGGGTCGCAGGCTTCGGCAATCGGGAAAATCGGGGAGATCGAGGGTCGACTTTTGCTCGTCTTTCCTCGAGAACCGCCGGCCCGTGATATACGGACGCGCCCGCTTTCGGCCATGCACCACGAACCCGCCCCGACCGTTTCGCTCCCGCCAAAAGACCGGATCCGTGACCGACGCATCGGGCTCGCGATGATCGCGGTCGCGTTCGCGCTCAGCATCGGCATCTCGCTGTGGGCCAAGCGCGTGTCGGGGCCCGAGGCCGGGCTCGCGCCGGCGCCGCCCTCGACGCACGGCATCTACGGCTGGCCGAATCACGTGGACTCGTTGAAGACGCTGCCGGTGGCACGCACGCTCACGCCGCGCAACCAGCTGCGCGGCATCGTCATCGACGGGACGAAGAGCGACGGAACGCTCGACGTCCGCGAGGGCGGCGAGGTCCGCTACATGTTCCAGAGCAGCCCGGGTCAGGGGCCTCAGCCGCCGCGCAAGCCCGGCGTGGTGCCGAGGCGCAACACCTGCGGTCGCCAGAACGTTCAGCTGAACGGCTCGGGGCTCGCTGCCGAGCCCGATCAGCCGGGCTTGCCGTGTCCCGGCACGCCGTTCGAGGCGCTGCCGGAGCCGCGTTGCACGCTGGCGAAGGTCTGGTCCGCGGCGTTGAAGCGCGGAGCGCCGCAGAAGGGGCGCGCCCGCATCGAATACTATCGCTCGCTCGCCGGCCCCGCCTGGCGCTTCGAGGTCGCCGGCGCGATGCGCATGAACCTTTACGGCGACTGCGAGCGCGAGCTCAGCCGCGACGAATCGCCCGCAGCGCTTTGAGACGCTGCTGATCCCGGGCGCTCGCCTTCAGCCGGCGATGGCGCGGAGCTTGCGCCAGACGTCGCTCGTGGTCTCGGCGAGCTCGGTGGAGAAGCCGACGGCGGGCAGATCGGGGCGGGCAATCCCTTTCACGACGGACACGCGCTGCGGACGCGGGACCTTGTCGAGCTTGGTCGCGATCAGCACGGGCTTCGGCGGGGCCTTGGGCGGACGCACTTTGGTCAACAGCTCGAGCAGCCCGAGGTCGTCTTCTTCTACGCCGCGCCGCGCGTCGACCAACAGCGCGACCGCCAGCAGCCCGGCGCGACCCGTGAGGTAGTCGTCGATCAGGTGACCCCAGCCGATGCGCTCTTGCTTCGAGCGTTGCGCGTAGCCGTAGCCGGGCAGATCGACGAGCGTGAGCCGCGGCCCGTCTTTCAGCGCGACCTCGAAGAAGGTGATGCCGCGCGTGCAGCCGGGCGTGGAGCTCGTGCGCGCCAGGTTGCGGCGGTTCATCAAGCGGTTCAGTAAGCTGCTCTTGCCGACGTTCGAGCGACCCGCGAAGGCGATCTCGACGTGAACCGGAGGGGGGAGCTGATCCGGCGCGGACGCCTGCGCTGCGAATCGCGCGTCGAGGATGATTTCGGGCATGGGCTATACCGTCCGCAATCTGGACAATGGAAACTAGCCCTCCCTACCACGGCCTCGGCCGAAGCGACGGAGGAGCGGGGCCGTGACGATCCGGAGCTCGGGGCTCCGGAACACGAACGCCGCGCCGACGAACGCGGCGACGCCCGCGAGCGCAGCCAAAATCGCCTGGGACGACAGCCCGAGCCCGGCTCGAGACAAGCCCTCGCGAACGCCGTAGGCCGCGGCCGCGCCGGCGAGCGAGGCAGCCAGGGTGCGCGCGAACGAGCCGAAGATCTCCGCGCTGCGCCGGTCTGGCAGGTGGCGACCGGCGAAAGACCACAAGAGCAAGGCCTGCACTCCGCTCGCGATGCTCACCGCCGCGCTGACGCCGACGTGGCCGAGCGGGCCCGCGAGCGCCAGCGCAGCGATCACGAACGCGCCGAGGTCGAGCGCCGCCACCAGCACCGGCGTGCGCGTGTCGCCGACGGCGTAGTAGAGCGACACCAGCTGCCGGCACAGCGCGACGAGCCAGATCCCCGCGCCCTGCGCGACCAGCGCGCGGGCGGTCTCGTGCGCTGCGATGGCGTCGAACTGACCGCGCTGGAACAACAGCACCACGATCGGCTCCGCGAGCGCCAGCGCCAGCAACGTCGCGGGCAGCGCGGCGAACAGCGTCAAGCGCATGCCGAAGGTGAAGGTGCGCGACAGCTCGGCGCGATCTCCGGTGCTCGCGAGCCGGGACAGGCTGGGCAGCGCCGCGGTCTGCAGCGCCATCACGAAGATCCCTTGCGGGAAGTCGCAGAGCCGGAGCGCCCAGCTGAAGTAGCTCTGTGCGCCGACGCCCTGCTCGGAGAGGAAGCGCCGCGCGAGCAGCACGTCGACGTAGTACACGCCCATCCCGAGCATCACTGGGCCCATGCGCCGCAGCACCTCGCGCACCTCCGGATGACCGAAGTCGAAGCGCGGCCGCGCGGCGAAGCCGATCCGGCGCAAGCTCGGCCACTGCGCGAGCACCTGCAGCGCACCGCCCAGCAGTACCGCGGTCGCGAGCGCGGTCGCCGGGTCGTAGCGCGCGCCGAAAAGCCAGGGCATTCCGAGCGCGCAGCCGATGAACGCCACGTTCAAGAGCGCCGGGGCGAAGGCGGTGACCGTGAAACGGCGGTAGGTGTTGAGCGCGGCCACGCCGAGCGCAGCCGTGCCCATGAACAGGATGTACGGGAACACCCAGCGCGTGAGCCAGACGGTGCGCTCGAACTGTCCCGGGATCTCCTGAAAGCCACCAGCGAACAGCCACACCAGCGGTTCGGCGAAGCCGACGCCGAGCGCGGTCACCGTCACGAGCAGCGTCCAGGACAGGCCTCGCAGGTTGGCGAAGAAACGCCGCGCGGCGTCGTCCCCCTGCTGCTCTTTGGTGCGCGTGAGCACGGGGAGCACGGCGCTCTGCACGGCGCCTTCTCCCAGCACTTGCCGGAGCAGGTTCGGGATCGTGAAAGCGACGAAGAACGCATCGGTCAGCTGGCGCGAAAACACCGCCGCCAACACCTGATCGCGGACCAGCCCCAAAAAGCGGCTCGCGAGCGTGCCAGCGGCCACGATCGCGGCGCGACCGGCGATGCGCTCGTGCTCCCGCGCGCCGCGGTCTTTCGCTGGTTCCTCGGCTTCCAAGGCTGGCCGGAGCCTAGTCGGACAACTTCCGCTCGTCGATCAGCTTGCCGTCGGTGGTGAAGAAGCGGGACACTAGCTCGGTGGGCGTGGCTTCGATGATCTGCGCGCCGTAGGCCGCCGCGAAGCGCACCACGCTGCCCGGGATCGGCGCTTCGATCGCGTACAGGCTACGGCCGCCGAGCCCGTTGACGATGAAGGGAACCTTGCCGACCTCGACGCGCTCGTAGTGGTGGTCGTGGCCGGCCAGCACCAGGCTCGCGCCCCAGGCCTCGTACGGCCAGCGAAGCGCGAGCGACGAGCCGTGAGAGCCCGAAGAGTAGGGCGGGTGATGCATGGCCACGACCTTCCAGCGGGACTTGGAGGCGGCGAGCCGCTCTCGAAGCCACGCGGCCTGCTTCGAGTCCGCGGTGATGCCGTCCGGTTCGTGCCGGTCGCTATCGATCACGAACAGGTGCACGTTGCCCCAGACGACGTCGTAGTAGCGCTCGTTGCCCGGCAATTGAAAATAGTCGAGGTACGGCAGCGAGCGCGTGGCCCAGTCGTGGTTGCCGAGGGCAGGGAAGAAGCGGTTCACGCTCGCGCCCGGACCGAAGCGACCCGAGTACGGACAGATGTACTCGGCGTAGTACTGGCCGATGTTGGCATCGATGGTCTTCTGCTCGCCGTACACGTAGTTGTTGTCGCCGGTCGTGAGCACGAACTCGGGCGTCTGGCTCTTCACGAAATCGGCGACGCGCTGCTCGTTCGGACCTTCGTACCCGAAGTCGCCGATCACGGCGAAGCGGGTGGTCGGCAGCGGCGCGGGGGGAGCGCACGACGGGGCGGCTGCGGCTTCGGCAGCTCCGGCCGGCGTAGAGGCGGCCGCGCCGGGGACGGTCTGGACGAGCGCCTGGCTGCTCTGCGGAGCTCGGCCCTCGCGCTTGCAACAAGAGAGGACTATCGCCCCGGCGGCTCCGGCCCCGAGGACGAGCACCGTGACGCCGAGCACGCGCCGCTGTCTCAGGGTGAGCCGCCGCTCAGGCGGGTTCGGTGACGCTTCGGGCATCCGTGGACTCGTGGGCGGCGATCTAACACGCTCCCAGTGCCCGCTGCGTTGGCCTGCTCCAGTGAGGGCCTAAATCTTCATATATGACGTATTCGTAGGGGGGCAGATCAGGCAGCTGGTGGTCCGTCGAAATTCCAGCCATGGTTGACGGGTCCGACGCCGAAGCCCCGGTTCTCAACCAGAAAATCAGACCCGCTCACCATCGTGGTGGTTCGTAAGGGTCTGAAACCAAATTGCGAAAAACCGTGACTCCGTGAATGTGCGTCGGGTGACTACTTGCCCAGGTCGTGATGAGGACATCGATGTCGGAATGGCTGCGGATCGGCGTACTGGCGAGCGTGCTGCTCGCGTTGTTCGGTTGTTCGGAGAGCGACGGCAATCCGGCCGCCCCGGCGGGCCCGGGCGGCGGTGCCGGCGGAACCGGCGGGGCGCCGGCCGTCGTTCAGGAAGGCACGTGCGAGCTGCCGGCGGGCGTGGAGTCGGATTTTGCGACGCGCATCGGCTGCCGCGCTGACTTCGACGCGCTGGCTTCGCTGCCGCTGGATCAGAGCATCCCGGGCGCCCGCTCGGGCAAGGTGGTGCTCGACCAGCAGGACGGCGACAAGATCTACTTTCAGAACAGCACGAAGTACGCGATCCACTACGAGTTCGCTTCGACGCACCTCTCCGGCAACGGTCGGCCGTTCGTCGAGGATCTCGCGACCTTCAACAGCGGGCAATACTCGAGCCCCGAGCGGCGCTTCATCCTCGGCGCGATCACCTACTACGAGGGCCCGGGGACCTGGACGCTCGAGATGGCGCCGTACGACACGGCCTCGTCGGCGATGATGACGAAGCTGTACGAAGCGGTGAAGAGCCACACGTACTTCGGCCCGGCTCTCGCGTTTCACCCGACTTCGGAGAGCGTTGCGCTCGAAGCCGCCAAGGCGGGCGCGGCGATGCCCACGGTCTCCACCACCGAGCTTTACCGCGGCATCGACTACCAACCGCTGAACCTGGGCTCCGTCGTGGGCCGGCTGCGCTTCTTCAACGCCGCCGAGCTCGCGTCGAAGTACGTCGATTTCCAAGACATCGTCGTGCTCGACGAGATCCCGAACGACATCACGGTCGTCAGCGGCATGATCACGGACGAGTTTCAGACGCCGCTCTCGCACGTCAACGTGCTGGCGGTGAACCGCAAGACGCCGAACATGGGCCTGCGTGGGGCTTCGCAAAACCCAGCGCTCCGCGCGCTCGAGGGGCAGTGGGTCAAGTTCACGGTCGGCGCGTTCGAGTACTCGGTGGTGCCTGCGACCGACGCGGAGGCCGCCGCGGACTGGGAAGCCCGCCGTCCGAAAGGCGTGGCGCTGCCGGCGCTGAACCTGGACGAGCGCTCACTCAAAAACGTCGAGGACATCGTCGACGAGAGCTCGGGGGAGCTGCTCCAGGGGATCAAGACGGCGATCCTGGCCTACGGTGCGAAGACGGCGCATTACTCGATCCTCGCGAAGACCGAGGGCGTACCGGTGCGCAAGGCCTTCGGCGTGCCGATCTACTATTACGTCCAGTTCATGGAGGACAACGGGTTCTACGACCAGATCGACCAGATGCTGGCCGACCCGACGTTCGTGAACGATCCGGCCGTGCGCGACCAGCGGCTGAAGAAGCTGCGCGACGACATGATGCTGGGTGCGGTCAGCCAGGAGCTTCAGGATCTGCTGCGGGCCAAGCTGGACACGGATTTTCCCAAGACGAGCATGCGCTTCCGCACCAGCACCAACAGCGAGGACCTCGACGGGTTCCCCTGCGCCGGCTGCTACGAATCCCACACCGGCAGGATCGACAAGGCCACGGGTGAGCTCGACTGGCCCGACGTGCTGGACGCGCTGCGCGAGACCTGGGCCAGCATCTGGCTGTTCCGCACGTTCGAGGAGCGGCGCTACCACAGCATCGACCACAAGTCCGTGGGCATGGGGCTGCTCGTCCACCACAACTTCCCGGAGGAAGAGGCGAACGGCGTGGCGATCACCGCGAACCCGTTCGACCCGCTGCAGCTTCAGCCTGGGTTCTACGTGAACGTGCAGTTTGGCGGCGCGAGCGAGGTCGTGCACCCGCCGCCCGGCATCACCACCGACAACTTCGTTTACTATTTCAATGAGCCGGGGCAGCCCACGACGTATACCTCGCACTCCAACCTGGTCCCCGAGGGGCAGACGGTGCTGACGCGCCGGCAGATTTACGATCTGGGAGTGGCCCTCGATGCCATCCACCAGCGCTTCTCGAAGGCCTACGGACCGGGCGCGGGTAACAACGATTGGTACGCGATGGACGTCGAATTCAAATACGATGACGAAGACAGCACGCCGGGCGACGCCAAGCTGATCGTGAAGCAGGCACGACCGTACCCGGGGCGCGGCAAGTGAAGCGACGCCGCGTCGGTACCGGGCTAGTTCTATCGTCGGTTCTCGCGTACGGCTCGCCGCTGTACGCCCAGGAGTCAGCGGCCGAGGTCACGCCGCCCGCCGCTGCGCCGGAGCCGGCGCCCACTACCGCTCCGGCCGCGGCAGCGGAGGCTGCTCCGGCGCCGGAGGCGCCTGCCAGCGCTCCTCTACCGAGCGTTGCCTCGGTACCGAGCGCATCTCCGCTCGCCGAGGTCGAGGCCGCCGCCGATCAGGACGAAGAGGGCAAGAAGAAGAAAAAGAAGAAGAAGGATCCGAAGCAGATCCGCGCGGTCGGTGAGTTCACCTTCAAGGGGCGCGTGTTCGTGCTCGGCGAGCTCCGGCGGCACGAGCGGGAGGTCGTGGACCAGGCGACGCTGCTCCCCGAAACCGAGCACCCGCACACGCTCGATCTCACGATTCCGACCGCGCGCTTCAGCCTCAAGTACCAGTCCCCGCTCGAGTGGTTGTCGGGCGAGATCGAGCTCGAGGTCGCTGACGGCCCGGACATGAAGGACGCCTACCTCCTGGCGAAGGACCGGCACTTCAGCGCCAAGGCCGGCAACTTCAAGATGCCGGTCTCGGCCTACGCGATGGAGTCGCTGTTCGACCTTCCGGTCGTGCGGCGCGGGCTGTTGCACGACATCCTGGACGACTGGCTCGACGTCGGCGGCCGTCACCCCGGTGTGTTATTGGGCATGCGCGGGCGCGGCGGCATCAAGCCGTACGTCAGTCTGGGCGCTTTCCAGGGCAGCGTGCTGGAAGAGGAAATCGTGCCGGGGGATCGCAACACCGATCCGATCGCGCTGCGCGAGGTCTCGCCCGAGAGTTATCTCGACGGGCAGAGCTACGTGCTGCGCGCCGGGATCGAGCTCGCCGACGCGCTCGACCTCGGGGCGTACTACGAGCACCGCGCCGGCTCGGCGGAGGTCGGTGAATTCGACCACTACCTGACCGCCGGCGTGGACGCCGTGCTCGACGTCGCGTTCGGCGACGCGGGGCTGCGGGTCTGGGCGGAGGGCATGGTCGGCGAGAGCTGGTACGAGCACCGCGAAAAAGCGCCGGACGAAGACGACGCGCTGTTCGTGGCGGGGCGGCTGTGCGCCGGCCTGCGCTTCGGCGGCATGGCGCCGGATCAGACCTACGTCGAGCCGTTCGGCCTGTTCAGCTTGATGGAGCCCGATACCGAGGTAACCTCCGACTTCGTCTACGAAGCGGCGCTCGGAGTGAACGTCGGCTATTGGGATCGCGCCCGCCTTGGCCTGCAAGGTGAAATCGCGAAATCCCAGCGGAACTTCCCCTCCGGCGCCACGGGTTACTTCGGTGGTCGAAAGCCCGATCACCTCGGGCTGTTATTGCAAGCGGCGGTGTCGTTCTGATGTTCGTGGTGTTCGAAGGTATCGACGGCAGCGGAAAAACCACAGTCTCCAACCTGGTGGCGGAGAAGCTCGCAGCGGGTGGCCTGCGGGTGAAGCACCTGCGCGCGGACGGCAAGTTCGCCTCGTCCGTGACCGAGGCGATCCGCGATCTGGGCCGCGACGCGAAGAACATCGAGCTCGTGCCGGAGGCGGAGTTTCTGCTCTACGTCGCCCGCGAGGTACAGCTCATCGAAGAGGCGCTGCGTCCGGCGCTCGCGAGCCACGATCTGGTGATCGCGGACCGCTTCTTGTTCACGGCGCAGATCCTGGGCAGCGCGGGGCGCAAGCTGTCTCGCGAGTGGATGCAGCCGATCCTCGAGCAAGCAGCGCGTGGTCTGGCACCGGATCTGGTGGTGCTGGTCGACGTGGACCCCGTGCTGGCGCGGGCGCGGCGCAAGGCGTCCAAGATCGCAGCTCGAGACAAGCGCGCGCCGTCGCGCAAGGGGCTCGCGGGCGTGGGTCTGCAGCACCGCATGCGCCAGGGTTACCTCGAGCTCGCCGCGGGCTCGCCCGAGCGCTGGGCGGTGGTCGACAACGAGGACGCGCTCGAGGCTACGGTCGAGCGCGTGACGAGCCTGGTCCGCGAGGCGCGCCAGTCGGGTTCTCCGACGGCGCTCCGCGGATTCCGGGCCGAGCGAGCGGCGCGCCCCGCGCCCGCGCCGCTCCGCACTCAGCGAGCGGCGTTCGACGCATTCTTGCGCTGGATCGATCAGCGCAGCGAGCGCGAGCCCCGCGTCTCGGCGTACTTGCTGAGTGGTCTGTTCGGCGCAGAGATCGACGCGCGCCGGCGCGCGCTCGCCGAGCGTGTTCCGGAGGCGATCCTGGCGGGCCTGTCCGGGCTCGACGATCCGCTGAGCTGGGAGCTCCGCGAACAGCTGCTCGAGAAATTTCCAGCTGCCGTGGCCCGCACGCTCGCGGGGCTGCCCGCCGAGCACGTCCGCGCTCGTGAGCTGCGCCTCGCGCTCGAGAGCCGCGCAGCGGCCGACGTGCTCGCCTCGTGCGAGGGGCTCGACGACGCGGCGTCGTGGGGCATCCGCGATCGCCAGTACGCGAGTCACTCCGAGCAGGTGGTGAGCTCGCTCGCCACGCTCGCAGGCGAGCGCGCCTGGCTCTTGCGCGACCAGTGGCTGAAGCGCGTGGGCAACGGGCTTGCTCGCGACTACGAAGAGGCAAAAACCGCCTGCAAGTCGGTGACCGGGCTCGACGACGAGCGCGCCTGGGCCGTGCGCGAAACGGCGCGCGTCGCGGCGCCGGTCGCGGCGCTCGCGTCACTTGCCGGGGTGCTCAGCCCGCGCAGCTTCAGCTGGCGCGAGGAGAGCCTGCACCGCGCACCCAAGGTGGTGATGGCCTCGCTCCGGCGCGCCACCGAGCCGCGCGCCTGGGTGATGCGGCAGGCCGTGGCCCTGGACTGCAAAGAGGCCATCGACAGCCTGGATTCGCTCGACGATGCCGAAGCCTGGCAGCTCCGCGAGCGCTGCGCGGACCTCTGGCCCTCGACCGTGGCGAAAACCCTCGGTCCGCTCGCCGACGGCCCCCGTGGCAAGGCCCTCGTCGAGCGCCAGCTCGAAAAATACCCCGGCAACGTGTCGCTGCTAAAACACGTGGCTGCAATGTACCTCGGGATCCACCGCCTCAAAAATCCCGGCGGGGAGCTCGACGCCTGAACGTCAAGGAGATGCGCCGATCATGAACTTGGTTCGAGGTTTCGCCGTTTCGCTGTTGGCCGCGCTGGCCCTGGCCTGTGGCAGCGAGGATCCAGGAGAAGACAACGGCAATGCCGGAGGCACTCCGGGCGCGACCGGCGGCGGCTCGGGCGTCGCCGGCGCACCCGGCGGCGGTGGCAGCAGCGGCGCCGCGATGTCGCGCGGTCCGCTCCTGCCGTGGACCGTCGGCAACAGCTGGACGTACCGCGTGACCGAAGACGGCACCGTGACGACCAAGCGCACGACGGTCGGTGAGCTTCAGCCCGTCGGCGGAACGGGCCCGAACAAGGACAAGATGGCGAACCTCGTCATCACCCACAAGAACGACACCGGGGACGGCGTGGATCTCGACGAGACCCGGAGCTGGCAGGCGATCGACGGCGAGCGCGTGGTCCGCTACCGCGAACAGTCGTTCAGCCGCTCCACGAAAGAGCTCGAGCTCGAGGAGTTCTGGGATCCGCACAAGCTGCACGTCGACAGCTCCGCGGCGCACGTCGCGGTGGGTGCGACCTGGCTCGAGTCGTACAAAGAGAACAAGATCCGGGTCGGCGGGCAGGCGAGCAACGACGTCGTCACCAACGACCGCTGGTTCGTGGACGGCATCGAGTCGGTCACGGTGCCGGCAGGCACGTTCGAGGCCGTCGTGCTGCGCAAGGTCAGCGGCTCGATGAACGAAAAGAAGTACTGGTACGTGCCCAACGTCGGCAAGGTGAAGGAGACCGGCGGCCAGGTCGAAGAGCTCACGGAGTATCAAGTGAACTGATGTTGTCGGTCGAGGAGTCCGCCCCGAGCTCGGCCGACGAGCGCATCACGGCCGAACGCCAGGAGCTCAAGTACTTGCTCCGAGGCGACAGGCTAGGTGTGTTCCTCGCCGACCTCGAGCGACGGCTCTCCTCGCACCGCTACCTCGGTGAAGGTGCGAACCGCCTGCCGGATCCGCACCATTACGTGACCACGATCTACTTCGACACCCCGTCGCGGAAGCACTACCGCGCGGCAATTTCCAACGTCGAAGCCAACGTCAAGTTCCGCGCCAAGGAGTATTACGATCTGCACCCGTCGCTGACCGAGCTCGCGACGGAGCCCGAGCACATCGTGCGCTATCAGCCCTGGCTGTGGTTCGAGCTGAAGCGTAAGCACAACGATCGCACGGCCAAGCAGCGCCTGCGCGTGCCGAAGCGCGGCGTGCCGTCGTTGTTCACGAGCGGCAGGGTGGTGCCCGACGCCTTCGCCGCGCCCGAGCTCGGGCTGGACGACTCGACTTGGAGCGGCCTCGAAGCCATCGTCGGCTACTGCCGCGAGCTCGACGAGCCGCTCGAGCCGTCTTGCCTCGTCAATTACCGGCGCCTGCCGTTTCAGGCGGACGACGGTAGCCTGCGCGTGACGATCGATCTCGGCCTGGCGTTTTACGCGCCCGAGCCCGATCTGTGGACCCGCCCGCGTCCGCTGGTCAGAAACGAGCTCGGTCCCGTGCGCGGCGAGCTCGAAGAGGCGGTGATCGAGGTCAAGCAGCACTCCGCGACCCCGAGCTGGCTCTCGCGGGCGCTCGATCGCGCGTGCGTGGCACCGATATCGTTCAGCAAGTTCGTGGCGGCCTCGGGAGCCGTACATGGCGCAAGCTGAACACCGCCCGAGGCGGTCGTTCCGCTTGGTTTCTGCCTGGGTCGCGAGCTGCCTGATCGTGCTCGTCTACTTTCTCTTGCCCGACGGCGAGCCGGCCGCGACGCTCGATGCCGGGCACTTTTCGGGCGCGGACTCAGCGCCCGAGCAGCGGCTCGACGTGGTCGCGGTTTCGCCGACCGATGCGGTCGCCGGCTCGGCCGTGACGATCAGTTACGAGGGAGCGCCCGAGCGTGTGCCGGTCCGAGCCTTTGCCGGGAAAGAAGAGCTGCCCGTGTTGGCCCGCCGGAACGGCGCGCTCGTGGTGCGGCTGCCGTCGGATCTGCCGGTCGGGCGCGTGAAGCTCCGCGTCTACGCCGGTGACGAGCGCAGCAAGCCGTACCCTCTGCAGGTCAAGACGGCGAACTACCGAAAGCCATTTCGCAACCTCGTCGGCGGCTTCGCGCTGTTGATCTTCGGTATCGGCATCCTGGCGCGCGGCGCGCGCGGCGCGGCCGGTCTCGGCAACGCCAACCTGATTGCGAGGCTCGGCCGGCGCGGACCGGCAGCGCTCGGTCTGGGTGCAGTCGTCGGTGCGCTCGCGCAATCCACGACGGCCGCCGCGGGCTTACTCGCTGGCCTCGTGTCCTCGAGCTTGCTCGCGGTCGTGCCGGCGGCTTCGGCCTTCCTTGGCGCGCAGATCGGCGCCGCGAGCGCGCCGCTGGTCACGGGCTTGATCGATCCGCGCGAAGGGCTGCTGGTGATCGCGATCGGCGTGCTCTGGCTCGGGCTCTCGGCGGATCGGCGCTCGACCGCGATCGGGCGCTTCGTGTTGGGGGCGGGGCTGATCGCGTTCGGTTTGCAGACGCTGCGGCCGGGCTTCGAGCCATTCATCCAAGATCCGCGTCTGCTCTCGTTCGTGGCTTCGTTGCGCGCCGACTCGGTGGTGCACGTGGCCGTGTGCAGCCTGCTCGGTGCGGCGCTCGTGGCCGTTCTGCAGGGCCCGGCGCCCGTGGTGGTCCTGGTGCTCATGCTCGCCCAGACCACGGCGGAGTGGGATTTGAAAACCGCGCTGGCGGTGTTGTCCGGCTCCGGTCTCGGCGCCGCGTTCGGGGCGTTGATCACCACGCCGGCCGGGCGCTCGTGCCGCCGGCTGGCACAGCTGCACCTGATCCTGGGCGCCGGTAGCACCGTGGTCAGCGCGCTGACGGTCGGGCTCTGGGCCTGGCTCGCAGATCGGATCGTGCCGGGCGTCCCTCAAGAAATCGAGTGGGGCAAGCGCGTGCTGCTGCCAAACTTCGGGCTGCACCTCGGCGCGGCCTTCGCGCTCTCGCAGCTCGGCGCGGCGCTCTTGCTGCTACCGGCCGTGCCCTTCTTGGCGCGCAAGCTCGAGCACTGGTTTCCGGACGGGCGGCCCGGCGAGCTGTCTCGCGTCGGCGACGTGGCGGGCGTCGTGCGCTCGTCATTGCTGCGGGTCTTGGCCGCGCACCGCAGCGGCCTCGAACCGCTGCTGGATCTGGCGCTCGAAGGCCGGCGCGAGGCCGGGCGCACGGCGGAGCACCGCCTGGCGGATGCCCACGACGAGCTCGAGGCGCTGCTCGCGGGCCCCGTGCTCCGACTCGAGAAAGAAGGCGAGGGCCACGTGCTCGGCCGCACGGCGTTCGGCTGCTTGCAGCTCGAACGCGCGCTCGATGCCGTCCACCGCCAGGCCGAGCGCCTGATCGATCGCCGCGTGGCGCTTTCGGCCAACGCCGAAGCGCGGCTGCTCCCGCATCAAGACGAGGACACGCTGCGCAAGCTCCACACCTTGCTCGCCGAGGGCGTCGACGCGCTGATGCGCTCGATCGAGCAGCGCTCGCCCGCGGATCTCGACCTGGCGCGCGCCCGCGAGATCCACATGAACGGCCTCGAAGCGCGCGCGCGCGCCGCGGTCTTGTCGGGTGAGCCGGAGCCGTCGATCGTGCGCTTGCACCTCGGCGTGTTGGGTCTGGTCGACGCCTACGAAGCGGCTGGAAATCAGGTCTACCGGCTGTCCGAGTCGCTCGCTGCGAGCTACGCCAAGAGCAGCCCGGCTGCCGCTGTCTAGCTCCCCGGCGCGTGCGTCTCGAGCACCCGCTCCACCAGATCCAGAGCGAACCGCGCATCGTCCGCGCTGAGCTCTTCGATCCGTCCCTGTGCGGCAGCGATCAGGCGCGACCGGATGTCGGGCGTCACACGCACGCGCGCGCCTCCGCACTCGCGGCACACCAGGCCGCCGCGCGCCGGGTCGATGCTGGCAGGGCGCCCGGCGGGGCAAAGCTTTCCGCAGCGCACGCAGCGCTCGAGCTCGAGCGCCCAGCCGAACGCGGCCAGGAGCTTGAGCGCTGCGCGCGCGACCTCCACGTCCGCGTCGCGCTCCGCGCCGGCGGCGAGCCGATCCAGCAGCTCTTCGACGATCGACCAGGCTTCCGGCTCCGGCGTGTGCGCGGGCGCTGCGCGCCGCACCCAGCCGAGCACGCGGCCCGCGCTCGTGAGCGCCGGCAGATTACCGAGCAAGCCGGTGCGCGCCCGCAGCACGCTGGCCTCGCGCAGCGCGAACAGCTCCGAGGAGCGTCGCTCTTCGAGCGTCACGTGCAGCGTGAAGAACGGCTCGAGCGCGCCTCCGAAGCGACGCCGGCTCTTGCGCGCCCCGCGCGCCAGCGCCGAAACGCGCCCGAGCGAGAGCGTGAGCAGCGTCACGATCAGATCGGCGTCGCCGTACTCGACGCGGCGGAGCACCAGCGCTTCGGTCGAGTGGACGCTGGGTCGTGACGTCGTGCTCACGCCGTGAGCGTGAGCCGGCCCGCCGCGTGCGACAACTCTTGCGGCATGTCGTCACCGCGCGGCTTGAGCACGATGCTGAGCGCGAGCGTGAACAAGATCAGCAGCAGCACGAACGCGATCGCCACGCCGAACCTGCGACCGCGTGCGGGTTTTTGCGTGGCGTTCGAGAGCGGCAGCGGCGTCACCGAAACCACGCGCCGGCTGGCCGTGTACCGCGCCAGCACCTCGTCCGGCGGCAGGCTCAGCGCGCGGGCGTAGGACTTGACGAAGCCGCGCACGAAGACCTCGCCCGGTAACTCGTCGAAGCGGTCGGCCTCGATGCGTTCGACGCTGGAAACGGGCACACGCGTGCCGCGTGAGATCTCTTCGACGCTCATGCCGCGGGATTCGCGTTGCTCCCGCAGGTACTGGCCGACGCTCGGCATGGGGAGGCGAGACTACTTCAGGTGGTCGAGCATGGATCGGCAATTTTTCCCGGATTCGCTCGCGCTCGACAGTTCGACGCAGCGCTCGAGATCCGCCCGGATTGAATCCGTCTGCCCCAGCCGCTCGGCCACGCGAGCTCTTCCCCAGAACGCATCTTGGAGCCGGTTGCACTCGGGCGCCTTGGTCTCGATCGCGCGCGTGAACGACGCGAGCGCAGGCGCGAGCTCACCGCGCCGTTCATACGCCATCCCGAGGCGCAGCGCCCCCACGCAGAACAGCGGCTGGGCCGCGATGCTGCGCCGGAGCGCGTCGATCGCGCGGTCGAGCTCGCCGGCCTCGTAGTAGGCCCACCCCAGGTTCCCCCAGGCCTTCTCGGGCGTCTGATAGAGGATGTCCTCCGAGAGCGGACGTAGCACGGCGATCGCGTCCTTCGGCCGCTTCAGGTGGATCAACACCACCCCCAGGGTATTTCGAGCTTCGCGGAAGTCCTTCTTCAGCGACAGCGCCTTGCTCGCCGCCTGCTCGGCATCCTTCAGCCGGCACTCGGAGGGGCCCCGCGAACAGAAGTCGAGATAGAGCAGCGCCACGAGGTGGAACGCTTCCGAGTTTTCGTCGTCGAGCTCGATTGCCTTCAGCGCGTGCTCGAGCGCTTCGCGCGTCTGCCCGCGGCGCAGCCACAGGTCGCGCGCAATGTCGTACTCGCTCTCACTTTGACGTACAGGGTCGCCCGGCGCTCGGGTATTGGCCGCGCAACCGGCCCAGAGCGGAGCCGCCACCAGAGCTACCGCTGCAAACCATCGAGATAAAGAGCGATTTCTCATGAGCTCGCGGCCTTGCCAGAAAAGGATTGGGAGCGCTCGGGCCCGCGGAGCTGGTCGCGTACACCGAGCAGGGCGTAGAGCTCGCGCAGCGTATCGAGGTCGGGGATCTCGACCCGCTCGTCGACGATCCGGAGGTGCCCCGACTCCTTGAGGCCGAGCACGATGCGCTTGACGCTCTCGACATCGAGCCCGATCCGGGCCGACAGCTCGAGCGGCGAGATCTCGAGGCCGCGCGGCTCCGATCCGGTCGCTGCGCCGGTGGCGTGCTCGGCGAGCTTGATCAGCGCGACCAGGACCTTGGAGCGGGCGTCGCTCACGCGCAGGATTTCGATCTGGTCTTCGGCTTCACGCAGCCTGAGCACCAGCTCGGCGACCACGTGCTGGGTCACCGAGGGATACGTGAACACGATCTCGTCGAACGCCGAAGCGTCGAAGACCAGCGCGTCCACGTCGTCGAGCGCGAGCGCCGTGGAGGCGCGCACGGAGCCGGGGGTCAGCGCCGACTCGCCGAACAGCTCGCCCGGCCGCACCAGGCGCAGGCTGCGCTCCATCCCGCCGATTTCCTTGAACAGCCGGACCCGGCCTTGCTCGATCAGGTAGGCGTGATCAGCGGGGTCGCCGTCGCGGTACAGCACGGTTCCGGCCGCAATCCGCCGCCCGTATCGCGAAAGCAGCTTCGCGCGCTCCAGGGCATCGGCCGACATGGCGCGGACTCTATCAGCCTGGCCCCGGTTCGCCGAGTGGCGAGGGCGGAAGATTGGGCAGATCGGCGCCTGGGCCGCGGCAGTAGTGAGGCGTCGCGGGAGACTCGAGGGGGTCGAGCCGGCGCGCGATGAGCCCGGTGCGGTCCGCGCTCGGAAAGCAGCGCTCGCCCTCGAAGAGCAAGCCGGCCCCGAGGTCGAGCGTCGCGGCCACCTCGCCGACGATCACGAGCCCTGGGCCCAAACCCGTCACCCGTTCCCGCGCCTCGCTGCGCGGCCACAGGCTCGGCGCGACGAGCTCGCTCCCGTCGGCGGCGTACACCGCGGCGAACAGCTCGTCGCGGCGTGCGTCGAGCAAGGCCAGGCGCCGCTCGGGTCGCTCGCGCGGCACGGCCGCGGCCAAGCATCTCAGAGAACCGACACCGACGACCGGAACCCCGAGCCCCAACCCGAGCCCGTGGGCCAGCGCGATGCCCACGCGCAGGCCGACGAACGAGCCTGGACCCACGCCGGCCGCGATGCGCTCGAGCGACGCCCGCGACCAGCCCGATTCGCGCAGACAGCCGTCAATCAGGGGTAAAACACGCTCGGCGTGGGCGCTCGGCTGCTCGTGCTCGGCCAGGCACACCACGCGCTCGTCCTCCACCAGGGCAACCGACCCGCGCTGGGTCGCAGTCTCTATGGCTAACAGGCGCAAGGCGACGGTCGACTACCACTCCTGCCGGAGGCCCGGGTATGATCTCGCAGCTTGCCCGAGGTTTTGCCCCGCTTCGACTTCCGTGTGGAGTTCGCGGCGGCCGAGGACATCGGTCGCGAGCGCGAGCGCTTCGAAGACGCAGCCCTGATCGCGCCGGATCTCGCCGTGTTTGCCGTGGCGGACGGCATGGGCGGGCACCAGGCCGGTGAGGTCGCGGCACAGCTCGCGGTCGGCGCTGTGCGCACGGCGCTCGCCGAACGCAGGCCGCAGCGAGCCGTAGAAAACTACGCGCAGCGCGCGGATTTGCCGTCGCGGCGCGAGGTGTTCCGGCGCTTGCGCCAGGCCGTCGAGCACGCGAACGCGGTCGTGCGCGCCGACGGCGCGGCGAACCCTGCTCACGCCGGCATGGGCGCGACGCTCGACGTGGTCTGGCTGGCGCGCGACCACGCGTTCGTGGCGCACGCAGGCGACGGCCGCGTGTATCTGGCGCGCTCTCGCGCGGTGCTGCAGGTCACCGAAGATCACACGCCGGTCTCCACGCTGCGCAGCGAGACGGGCCCGGTGTTTCGTCCGCGAGGCGGGCTCACCAACGCGATCGGCCTGAGCGACGCCGTGGCGGTGGACACGGCCTTTCTCGACGTCGCGCGCGGCGACCGGCTGCTGCTCTGCACCGACGGCCTGTATTCGGAGATGACCGGTGAGGTCGAGCTCGGCGAGCTGCTCCGCGCCGGCACCGCCCAGCAAGCGGCCAAGGCGCTGGTCCAGCGCGCCGCACGCGGCGGCCGCGACAACGCGACCGCGATCGTGCTCGACATCGGCGAGCGCTTCGTCGGCCGCAGCAACCAAGACCGCGGCTTCGACCTGGCCGATCTCGAGCGCGCACGCGAGAGCCCATTGCTCGCGGGCCTGCCCGAGCCGCTCGCGTTGAGCGCGCTCTCTGCCGCCGTCGAGGTCGAGCTGCCCGCGGGCGAGGTCGTGCCGCGCGTCGTGGCGAGCGACCTCGTCGCGTACATCGTGCTCGAGGGCGTGGCGCGCTACGCGGCGAGCGGCCGGCGCGTCGGCCCCGGTGCGTTGATTTACCCCGAGTCGCTGCTGGGAGTTACCGGCCACGGCGACGGCCCCGTGCTCGAAGAGACCTGCCGCTTGCTGCGCGTCCGGGCCGAAGACTTCGCCGAGATCTGCAAGGACCTGCGCCTGGCCGCCGAGCTTTACCGGCGGGTCGCCCAGCATTTCGCGCGGATGGGCGCGCGTCACTGACGATTGCGTTTGCAATCGCCACCAGAAGGACTAGGGTGCGCGGGCCTAACGGCAGCCGGCGCCCTAAAAAAACGCCGGTAGATGGTCCCTTCGGGGCGTAGCGCAGCCTGGTTAGCGCACCAGACTGGGGGTCTGGGGGTCGGTGGTTCGAATCCACTCGCCCCGACCATCTTTTTTTGGGCATCACCGAAGTCGGCTCTCCGCCGACCGCTCGGGGAGCGCCCGTCTCGGGGTAGGATGGCGCGTGAGTCGCGCGCCGACGTTCGACGAGATCTTCGCGGTGATGGAGGCCGCGTCGTTGGGGAAGTCGGACGCGCGGGTCGAGCTACCCGAGGAGCCCGCGCTCGGCGATCCGGCCACGCGTTTCGCGATCGCGCTCAACATCTTGCTCGATGACCTGTCGTTGCGCATCACCGAGCGCGAACGCATCGAGGAGCGGCTGCGCCAGTCGGAGAAGCTCGAGGCCATCGGTAGCCTGGCCGGCGGCATCGCGCACGACTTCAACAATCTGTTGTCGGTCGTGATCGGCTACACCGAGATGGCGCTCGACGATCTCGAGCCCGGCCACCCGATCCGGCTCGACCTCGAGGAGGTGCGCCGGGCCGGCGAACGCGCGCGAGAGCTCACGCGCCAGCTGCTCGCCTTCGGCCGCAAGCAAATCCTCGAGCCGAAGGTGATCGATCTGAACCCGATCCTGTTCGGAATGGAGAAGCTCCTGAAACGCCTGATCGGCGAGGGCATCGAGCTGTCGCTGCGCACGGCGACGCGGCTCGGCCGCTTCAAGGCGGATCGCACGCAGATCGAGCAGATCGTGATGAACCTGGCGGCGAACGCCCGCGATGCCATGCCGGACGGCGGCAAGCTCACGATCGAAACCGCGAACGTCGACGTCGATGCCAGCTACGCCGCACAGCACCCGGACGTCTACACCGGGCCGCACGTGCTGCTCGCAGTGACCGACAGCGGCGAGGGCATGACGGCCGAGGTGCGCGACCGGATCTTCGAGCCCTTCTTCACGACCAAGGAGCAGGGCAAGGGCACAGGCCTCGGGCTTTCCACCGTGTTCGGCATCGTGCGCCAGAGCGGCGGGCACATCTTCGTGTACAGCGAGCCCGGCCGCGGGAGCTCGTTCAAGATCTACTTCCCGCGCACGGGCCAGCCCCCGCTCGAGTCCGACTCCAACCCACCGCCGAAGCGCGCGGCGAGCGGCACCGAGACGATCTTGCTCGTGGAGGACGAGGACCAGGTGAGGGTGCTCGTTCGCAACGTGCTCATGCGCGCCGGCTACAACGTGCTCGACGCTCAGAACGCCGGCGAAGCGTTCCTCGTCGTGGAGAAGTTCCCGGCCACCATCCACCTGCTGCTCACCGACGTGGTCATGCCGCGGATGAGCGGCCGTCAGCTGGTCGAGCGCGTGTCACCGCTCCGCCCGGAGATGAAGGTCCTCTTCATGTCGGGTTACACCGACGACGCGATCGTTCACCACGGCGTGTTGGAGGCCGGCGTGGCCTTTCTACAAAAGCCCATCACGCCGGACGCGCTGCTGAAGAAGGTGCGAGAAGTCCTGGACTCGCGGCCGCCCCCTCCCACAGGGACGTACTGATTCGCCTGAACAGCTGGCAGCCGGGCCATAGACGCGCGACAATGCTGCGGATGTTGCGGGGTCGGCTCGCCCTCGGGGTGATGTTGCTGGCAGTCGTGGTGCCCGCGGTGGTGTGGAGCGCCGTGAAGTATTCGCGAAAGCGCGAGGCCGAGCGCCTGCGCGCCGAGTACGCGGCGCAGCTTCGCGAGGAGCTTTCGGGGCGCGAGGCGCGAGCGCGGGAGAAAGCCGCGGCCGACGCCGCCGAGAACCAGCGCCGGCTGCGCGTGACGAGCGACGCCATCCAGGCCTCGGAGCGCTCGCGCATTGCGGGGCTCTCGCCGCGCGAGCGGGCGGCGCTGCTCAAGAAGTGCGTGGCGGAGTCGGACTGCCCGGCGAACACCGGCGTGCCGGATCTGATCTACGCCGGCGCGAAGTCACCCGCAGAGCGCAAACAGCTCGAAGCGGTGGCGAGCGAGCTCGCGCGCGCCCGCTCGGAAGGGGCGAAGCTCAACGGTTCAGCTGCTCGCTGAGCCAACGCCGCGCCGCATCGGGATCCGAGAACAGTCGCGTCGGGAAGGGGCTCGGAAACAGCAGCCGGACCGCGTGATAGAGCGTGCGCTGCACCAGGTTGTCGACCACCACCGCTTGCGCGAAGTACTCCTCGGTGAGCGCGGCGTTCGCTCGCATGTGATCGAGCACCAGCTTGCGCTGCTCCGGCGGCAAGGCGCCGGCGCCCCGCGTGTCGAGCAACAGCCCGAAGCGCTGCTTGCGAGCCAGCCACACGTCCATGCGCGCGAGGAACGTGGTCAACGTGCCGCCTTCGAGGTTCGTCCAGCGCGCCGTCACCAGCGGCCACTGCGTTTCGTCGATCTGGAAGTCCATCGCGGCCCGTCGTTCCCTCGGGCGGCAACGCCCGATCCGCTCGAAAGCGCTCCAAGCCTTGGGCTCGGAGGAACTCCCGTCAATCGGGGCGTCGTGGTACACGAGGACCTCTCACTTGCCCCGACATTGAGCGGATCCGTATCGATGCGAGAAATCTTGTCACTGGGCGTGGACCTCGGCGGAACCAAGACCGAAATCGCTCTGGTCAAGCGCTCGCTGGCAGAGCCTGGCGAGGCGCCGAAAGCGATCGAGGTGCTGCTGCGTCGGCGCACGCCCACGGGCGGGGAAAAGGGCTACGACGCCGTGCTCGCCACGGTCACCGAGCTGGTCCGCGGCGTCGCTGCCGAAATCGGGATCGACACGCGCGACTTGCCCGTCGGTGTCGGTATGCCCGGCTCGGTCACGCGGCGCGAGGGCTTCGTCAAGAACTCGAACACGGTCTGCCTCAACGGCAGGCCGTTCCGAGAAGATCTATCGCGCGCGCTCGGGCGCGAGGCGGCGTTCGAAAACGACGCCAATTGCTTCGCGCTCGCCGAGGCGCGGCTCGGCGCCGGAAAGCAGGTGCGAGAGGGCGTCGTATTCGGGGTGATCCTCGGCACCGGCGTGGGCGGCGGGATCGTGTTCGACGGCAAGCCGTGGGGCGGGCTGCAGGGTTTGGGCGGCGAGTGGGGTCACCACCCCGTCGGGCCGTGGCGCCGCCAGCGCAACGCTCCCGCGACGGAGGTGCGGGACGTCGGCGCGGGCCTGTCCGAGCGGCCTCAGTGCTTCTGCGGCAAGATGGGCTGCCTCGAGCTCTACGCGGCTGGCCCTGCCGTCGAGCGCGACTACCTGCGGCGCACCGGCCGCTCCGCGCGCCTACCCGAGATCGCCGCCGCGCGCGGCTCCGACGTGCACGCCGCGGCGGCCATCGACGAGATGCTCGAGGCGTTCGGCCGCGGGCTCGCGACCGTGATCGACATCCTCGATCCCAGCTTGATCGTGCTCGGCGGCGGCGTCTCGAACCTCGAGTTCCTCTACACGGAGGGGGTGGAGCGCGTCGCCGCTTACGTTTTGAACGACGAGCTGCTCACGCCGATCGTGCGGCATGAATTGGGAGACTCGGCGGGCGTGTTGGGCGCCGCGTTACTGAGCTCGTGACCGCGAGCGTGCGCTAACGCCGGTACCGCGGGAGCCGCGGCGAGCTCACCGCAGACAGCGTGTGGGCGAGCGCCGTCCAGGTCAGGCCGTCGCTGCCCTGGGCCTGATCGGAGCCCATCAGGTAAGCGAGGTCCCCGAGGCTCACGATCCCTACCAGGCGCCGCTCGGCGTCGACCACGGGCACGCGGCGGATCTTGTGGTGCTGCATCAAGGCCTGGACGGTGGCGGGGGAGTCGGTGGGCAGGCAAGAGCGCACGTCGCGGGCCATGGCCGTGGCGACGCGTGATTCGTGCAGCGGCACACCCTGGAGGTGCGAGGCCATCGCCAGATCGCGATCGGTCACGATGCCGACCACCTTGCCGTCACGATCCGTCACGGGCACGGCGCCGCAGTCGTTCTCCCACATGATCTGCGCGGCGGTCGCCAGCGTGTCGTCCGCCGCGCACGAGCGCACGTCGCGGGTCATGATGTCTTCGACTCTTACGGGTCTCATCCGGATCTCCGGTTTCTCGAACACTGCGTTCAGGGTAGAGCCCCTCGAGCGGTACATCGGTAGTCACCGACCAGGACGAACTCGCGCTTGCATTCGACGTCGACGCTGGCGCTGCGGTCGACCTTTCCCTTCTCGACCAGCTTGGTCTGGAGCGTGAACGATTGCGCGATCGGCGAGCGCGACTCGCGGAGGAAGCTGCTGGTGCATTCGCGGCCGGCGCAAGCCACGCGCTCGGCCTGGGTTTTGACCTCGGTGTTGTCGGAGTACACGTTGTAGAGGCCGAGCGCGGTCCCGCCCAGCAGGACCAGCGAAATCAGGTTGCGGACGATGCCTTTGGATTGTGCCACCGGATCTCCGTGGCCTCACGGGCCGGTCATCTCGAGCTCGAAGAAGGGCGGAGGACGGTCTTTCACCCACCACAAGCCGCAGCCGATGCTCAACAAATGTTTGGTGAAGATGCCCCGGTAGTACGAGCCGTTCCGGACGTAGATGTCCGCGTCGGTGCGGACCTTGTCGCAGCGCTCACGCAGATCCGTACGGGTCGTGACCTCGAAGTAAACGAGCCCGCGCGCCATCGCTGCGATGTTGGCGACCGCCGGCGCGACGTCGGGATCGGGCAAGTACTGCAGCACACCCTGGCAGATGATGAGGTCGTGCTTCTTGCGATCGCGCCAGCGCGCGATGTCACGAAACTGAAAGCCGTGCTTCTTGCACATCGCCTGGCTGACTTCGGTGCCCGTGTACGAGACGCCCTTGGCATTCTTCTCGATCCAGTGTTTCCAGAGACCGATGCCTGCACCGACGTCGAGCACGCTCTTGATTTCGATGTGATTGTACTCTGCGAACGAAAATACGAAGTCCGCTAGCGGGGCATGCTCCTCGGGCGAAGTGACGCGAGTCTGCGGCGACTCGTAGTAGCGGTGGTAGTACGCTTCGTCGAAGCGTCGGAACCGATCCATCACGGCAGTCTAGCCGAACGCACGGTGCTCCCGTCCACGCTGGCGTCGGGGTCAAGTCAGAGGGCGCCGTTCAGCCCCGCTCGAAATACCCGTAACCGCGGGGAAAGTTGGGACTTGCGTGCATGCGAAATGATGCAAGTATTCAGCCCATGGTTCTGGCGCACGCAGTGGAGACGCGCTGGCAGCTGTATCGGCTGCTCGCGGAGCCCGCGCGCCTGCGCTTGTTGGCTCTGGCCGCCGAGGAGGAGTTGTCGCTCAGCGAGCTCGCGGAGCTGCTCGACGAGTCGCAGCCGAACGTCTCGCGGCACGCGGCGCCGCTTCGACAAGCGGGTCTGTTGGCGGAGCGGCGTCACGGCACGCGCACCTTCGTTCGCCTGTCGGAGGGAGCGGCGCTCGACCCCGTGGTGAACGACGCGCTCGCGTCCGGGCGTGGCCTGTGCGAGCGCGAGGGCAGCCTGGCGAAGATCGTCGAGATCGTCGAGAAGCGCGATCTCCGCACGCGCGAGTTTTTCTCCGAGGCCGGCGAGCACGGCGGCGCGTCCGAGGTCTCGCCGGAGATCCCCGCGTACCTGTCGGCGCTGAGCGTGCTCTTGCCCGAGCGCGAGCTCGCGATCGACGCCGGTACCGGCAACGGCGCGCTGCTCGACGCGCTATCTCCGTTGTTCCGTCGCGTCATCGCCATCGATCGCAGCGAGGCGCAGCTCGCCCGGGCGCGCGAGCGGGCAGAGCGGCGCGGCTATCAGAACGTCCGCTTCTTGCGCGGAGAGCTCGACAGCGAAGAGCTGGTCGGCTCGGCGGGCGCGGGCGCCGACGTGGTCGTGGCCTCGCGCATGTTGCACCACGCGGTGCGGCCGCGCACGGCGGTCGAGCAGCTCGCGGCCCTGCTGCGCCCCGGGGGTAGCTTGCTGGTCATCGACTACGAGCGCCACGCCGACGAAGCTTTCCGCGAGCGCGAGGCGGACGTCTGGAACGGCTTCGAGCCGGCCGAGCTCGAGGGCCACGCCCGCGCCGCCGGCCTCGGGCAGATCCGGGTCTCGCGCTTGCCGCACGGCCTGGTCAGCGCCACGACTGGGGGCCACCTGGGCTGGCAGGTCCTGTCGGCGACGCGTCTGCCGGACAAAACGTGAGCTCGAGGGGACCGTAAATTTTTCGAACGGCTCGCGCACCGCGGGAGCCCCGATAGCGAAGAGAGAAAGAGAAGGAGAACGACGATGGCACAACCCGTAGCGCTCGAAACCGCCCCCGAAGCCAAGAAGCGCAAGGTGGAGAGCGTCCCGACACAAGAGGGCAAGACCTACCGCGTGCGCGACATGTCGCTGGCCGAGTGGGGCCGCAAAGAAATCCAGATCGCCGAGCACGAGATGCCGGGTCTGATGGCGCTCCGCGCCGAGTACGGCGCGTCGAAGCCGCTCAAGGGCGCGCGCGTCGCCGGCTGTCTGCACATGACGATCCAGACGGCCGTGCTGATCGAGACGCTGAAGGAGCTCGGAGCCGAGGTCACCTGGACGAGCTGCAACATCTACTCGACCCAGGATCACGCGGCGGCCGCGATCGCCAAGGCCGGTATCCCGGTCTTCGCCTGGAAGGGCGAGACCGAGGCCGAGTACGACGAGTGCCTCGAGCGTCAGATCTTCGCCTTCGAGGGCGGCAAGGGCCCGAACATGATCCTCGACGACGGCGGGGATCTCACGCTCTGGATCCACAAGCGTTACCCGCAGCTGTTCAGCGGCGCCGATCCGATCCGCGGCCTCAGCGAGGAGACCACCACGGGCGTGCACCGCCTGTACGAGATGTTCAAGCGCGGCGAGCTCAAGTGCCCGGCGATGAACGTCAACGACTCGGTCACCAAGAGCAAGTTCGACAACCTCTACGGCTGCCGCGAGTCGCTGACCGACGGCATCAAGCGCGCGACGGACGTGATGTTCGCTGGCAAGGTCTGCGTCGTGGCGGGCTACGGCGACGTCGGCAAGGGCTGCGCCCAGGCCATGCGCGGCCTCGGCGCGCGGGTGATGATCACCGAGATCGATCCGATCTGCGCGCTCCAGGCCTCGATGGAGGGCTACCAGGTCGTGACCATGGACGAGGCCGCGCCGATCGGCGACATCTTCGTCACCGCCACCGGCTGCTGCGACGTGGTGCGCGGTGACCACATGCAGGCGATGAAGAACGAGGCCATTCTCTGCAACATCGGCCACTTCGACAGCGAGATCGACATCGCCTGGCTGGAGAAGAACCCGGGCATCCGCGAAGAGAACATCAAGCCGCAGGTCGATCACTTCATTTTCCCCGACGGCAAGAAGCTCACGGTGCTGGCGCGAGGCCGGCTCGTGAACCTCGGCTGCGCCACGGGCCACCCGAGCTTCGTGATGAGCTCGAGCTTCACCAACCAGGTGCTGGCGCAGATCGCGCTCTTCACCCAGAAGTTCCCGCTCGGCGTGCACATCCTGCCGAAGCAGCTCGACGAGAAGGTCGCGCGGCTGCACCTCGGCAAGCTGAACGCGAAGCTCGACAAGCTGTCGGCGAAGCAGGCCGAGTACCTCGGCGTGTCCGTCGAGGGCCCGTACAAGCCCGATCAGTATCGGTACTGAGCTCGGCGCTCGGAACGGCACGAACGGCACGAACGGCCGCCTCTCACGGGGCGGCCGTTTTTGTTTCCGGGTCGACATACTCGAGAACGCTCTCGTGACGTTGCGCCTTTTGTCTTGTATAATGGATCGCAGTCCTCTATAAGGGACTGGCTTTGGCTCCCTTCGACTGTACGTAGTCGTCCGCATCGCGCCTTCCGTGGCGGCTGCGGCGACGTTTTCAGCGAAAGGGATCACACGATGAAGCATTGGCTCGGTAACTCGGCGCTCGCCACGAGGTTCGGTACTGTTCCGTTGGTTTGCGTCCTGGCGCTCGGCTCCGCGGCGGCGCTCGAAGGGTGCTCGAGCGCTCCGTCCTCCGATGGGGACGAGCAGCGCGGGGCGGTCGGTGTGCACCTGGACGTGGCGCCTGGCATCACGCTCGACTCGGTCACGTACTCGATCACGGGCAACGGCTTCAGCAAGACCGGCAGCATCGACGTCAGCGGGGCGCCGCAGATCACAGGCACGATCGGCGGCATCCCCGCAGGCACCGGGTACACCATCAGCTTGACCGCGACGGCGACCGACGCAGCGACCTTCAGCGGTTCGGAGAGCTTCAGCGTGAGCGCCGGTGGAACCACGTCGGTCACGATCCACCTGAAAGGGACGGCCCCTGGCAAGAACGGCAACCTGCAGGTCAACGGCACGTTCAACGTGGCGCCGGTGATCGACGAGCTGACCGTGACGCCGCTCTCGGTTTACGTCGGCAGCTCGATCACGCTCCGGGCAGCCGCCAGCGATCCCGACGCGGCGCCGTCGCCGCTCACGTACTACTGGTCCACGACCGGCGGCACGATCGACGATCCGATCGCGCGCGAGGCGACGCTCACCAGCGACACGCCCGGCACCTTCACGGTCGAGCTCCGCGTCTCCGATGGCGAGAGCAGCTCGACCACGAGCTCCACGGTCAGCTTCGTGCGACCCGGAGCCGACGGAGGCGGCGGCGCGGGCGGCGGAAGCGGCGGAGGCACCGGCAAGGCGCCGAACGTCCTGTTCCTGATCGTGGACGACCTCGGCGCGGAGGGCGTTTCCCTGTATCCGGAGCTGGCCGGTGACAGCGGCCAGGTGCCGTTGCCGAACATCGAAGCGCTCGCCGAAAAGGGCGTCGTGTTCGACGATGCCTGGTCCAGCCCTGCGTGCTCGCCCACGCGCGGCACCATCATCAGCGGCCAGTACGCCCACCGCACCGGCGTCACGGCAGTCGGCAACGTGCTGCTCACCTCGACGCCGACGCTCTTCGACCGTCTGAGCGCGGACAGCCCCGAATACTCGCAGGCGTTCTTCGGCAAGTACCACGTCGGCGGCGGCAGCATCGATCCGCTTCCGACCGCCGCGTTCCCGCAGGCGCCGGGCATCCTCCAGCACATCCGCGACATCGGCATCACCAGCTTCCGCGGCATCCTCGGCGGCGGCGTGGCCAACTACTTCAACTGGACGACCTTCGACATCAACGGGCCGTCGGTCGCGAACACGACCTACGCCACGACCGCGCTCACCGATTTTGCGATCGACTACATCCACGAGCACGAGGAGACCAAGCCCGACGAGCCCTGGTTCCTCTACCAGTCGTTCAACGCTCCGCACGCCGCGAACGGCGGAAACAACCCGTACCAGGTGCCACCCGCCGAGCTCCACTCCGTGGACCTGAGCTCGGTCGGAAACCCCGCGCCCGGCTCGTACGCGACCAACATTCCGGTGTACAAGGCGAACGTCCAGGCCCTCGACACCGAGCTCGGCAGGTTGTTCGCCGAGATCGACTTCGAGAACACGGTCGTGATCTTCGTCGGCGACAACGGAACTCCGCCGCCGGTGAAGGACACGGGCACCAAGCTCCGGAGCTCGAAGGGCAGCGTCTACGAGGGAGGCGTGCGGGTCCCGGTCGTGATCGCTGGCGCCGGCGTCACTCGGCGCGGCCGAGACGACCACCTGGTCGTCTCCTCCGACTACCACGCGACGATCCTCGAGCTTACGGGGCAACACGTGAGTCAGATCAACAACAGCTACAGCCTGAAGCCGCTCCTCACCGACGAGGCCGCCTCCACCGGGCGCACGCACTCGTTCACGGAGATCACCCAGGGCACTGCCAGCAAGCGCTGGACGGTCAAGGACACGCGCTACAAGCTCCTCTGGGACAACGGGGCGTGGGGTCTCTACGATCTGAACGCCGATCCCGGTGAGACGACGAACCTCTACACGAGCCCCGCGCACTACGCAGCGCGCGCAAGCCTCGAGGCAGAGATCGCCGGACTGAAGGCGCAGGCGCCCGCGGGATACTTCCCGTGAGGCGCTAGGAGAGAGTCGCGGAACGAGGGACGGCCGCCTCCACACGCGGGCGGCGGCCGTCTATTGTTGGGGCTGATGGGCAGCCTGGACTCCGCCGGCGCGGGCTGCCGTGGGGTCGCTCGCGCTTCGCACTCATCACGGCTGCGGCGCATTCTGGCCACGCTCTGGAAGCTGCTGCAGCGCTGATCGCGGCAGAACGGCTAGCGCAGG
>JAICQO010000188.1 GCA_025937835.1 Polyangiaceae bacterium | reverse complement strand
AGTGACTTCGCTTCGACTCGTTGTGCTCGCCGCGCTGATCAAAAAAAATCTGGCGCCCGTGGCCCTCCCTGGCGCCCGTGGCGGTAAATCCCAAGCTCTTCAGTGTAGGACTCCGCCGTCGCAGTGCTCGGCGGATCCAGTCACTGATCCAACGCTCGACTCCGTCAACGGCTCCGGAGAGCGACTCGCAGCGACTTCGCTTCGACTCGTTGTGCTCGCCGCGCTGATCAAAAAAATCTGGCGCCCGTGGCCCTCCCTGGCGCCCGTGGCGGTAAATCCCCAGCTCTCCTAGTGAAGGATTCTGCCGTTTCGCGGCGTGCTCGACGACGGGCGCGATGCGGGTGGTGGCGGGGGTGCGGTGGGGCCGCCCAGGCGGACCGCGAAGTACGTCGCCACTGCGCTGACGGCGGCGCTCGCGTAGAGGCCCCATTGCCACTCGAGCTCGATCGGGATCAGCCCGCGCCGCGGCGGAAATAGCATCAGCACGAGCACCTCGAGCGCGGTCATGCACGCGAACAACGTCGCGATCACGCGCGCACCGCGCAGGCTTGCGACCGTGCGACGCGTCCAGAGCAGTGGCAGCAGCACGAAGAAGCCCGTCGCTCCACCCCAGAGCCAACCGGCGCGGCCCCGCGCGAGATCGAAGCCGCGCAGCACCATGTCCTCCGGTCGCAACAGCAGCACCCAGGGACAGAAGAACGCGACGAGCCCCAGGGCGGACATCGCGAGTAACACACCGCGGCCGTGACCGAAGTCGTTCCACGGAAACGGGCGCTCCTCGAGCGGGACCTCGAACTCGTCGAGCGCGCGCGCCTCGTCGGACAGCGCGAGCTTATCCATCGGCACCAGCTCGACGTCGCAGTCGGGGCAGCGAGCGCCGTCGTTCGGGCCGTACAGCGCCCGGCAGAAAGGGCAGGCCTTGAGGCGGGCCATTCAGAGCTTCAGCTATCAGGTATCGGGCCCGCGGCGTGGGTGCGATCGCGAATGGCGCACCGCGTCAAAGGTGCCAGCTTCGCCCGCTTCCGCTAGCCTTGCCCGAGCGAATGGCCGAAACCACGGCGCCGAACCGCATCGAGCTTGCAGCTCGCATCGGGCTCTCCCCGGATGCGCCCCTCTTCGAGCAGGCGCTCACGCACCCGAGCTACGCCAACGAACGCCGCGACGCCCCCGACAATCAGCGCCTCGAGTTCCTCGGTGACGCGGTGCTCGGGTTTTGCGTCAGCGACCTCATCTACGGTCGCTTTCCGGACGCGGACGAGGGCACGCTGACCCGGCTCCGCGCGCAGCTCGTCAACGCCGAGTCGCTCGCTCAGTGGGCGCGCGTCCATGGCGTCGCCGACGCGCTGCGGCTCGGGCGCGGGGCAGGCGCATCCGGTCTGCGCGACAGCACCAACGTGCTCGCCGACGCCGTCGAAGCCCTGATCGCCGCCTGCTTCCTCGAGGCCGGCCTCGACAGCGCGCGCAAGGTCTGCGCCCAGATCTTGGAGGTGCGGCTCGAAGCGTTCGCCCAGGTCGGCGCGCGTGATCCGAAGAGCGAGCTCCAGGAGCGGCTGCAAGCGCACGGCGATCCGCCGCCTGCCTACGAGCTGCTCGAGAGCGGTGGTCCGGCGCACGAGCGCTGGTTCCGCGTCCAGGTGCGCGTCGGCAACGAGCTGATCGGCGAAGGCGTGGGGCGCTCGAAGCGCGCGGCGGAGCGAGCCGCGGCCGAGGTCGCGCTCGCGAGCCCGCTGATCGCGGCGCTGCAATTGGGAGCGGTGCCGGCCAAGGAGAGCGCTTGAATTCGCGGCGCGCCGTGCTCGTCGGCGCGCTCGGCCTCGCGTCCGCGCTGATTTCCGGCCAGGCCTTCGCGGGTTCGTACCTGAACCGCGCGGTTTTCCTGATCCACGGCGCGCGTCGCGAGTGCGACACGATGCGCGCGCGCTTCGGCGACAAGGAGCTCGCGCGCATCGCCTACCGCATGGCTCAGGCGCGGCGCGAGAGCGCGTCCGACATGATGGTGCCGAAAGAGGTCGTGCAAGCTCATCCGCATCTGTTGCTGACGCTCGAAAACTACGAACGCGCGGCGGACGCGGCGGTCGCGGGGGAAGCCAGTCGCTTCATGCTCTACAGCCAGCGCGCCCAGGACGAAGAGCGCACCTTCCGCGCCGTGTTGAAGCAGCTCGGCTGGGAGCTCCCGGATCCGAAGAAGCCGCGATAGCGAGAAGCCATTGGAAATCGAACTGGTCTCGGATTGCGTGTGCCCGTGGTGTTACGTCGGCAGCGTGCGGCTCGATCGCGTGCTCGCGGACGACCCCGACCCGCCCCCCGTCGTGCACCGCAGCTTTTTCCTCGACCCGAGCACGCCGGAAGAAGGCGTCGATATCCCCGACATGTTGCGCCGCAAGTACGGCGTGGATCCACGGCTCGCCTGGGATCGCGTGGAGGGCGCGGCGCGCGAGAGCGGGCTCGCGCTCGATCTGACCAAGCAGCGCCGCCAGTGGCCGACGTTGCGCGCGCATACCCTGCTGCGGCACGCCGGCCCGCGCGGCACGCAGCGCGAGCTCGCTCGCGCGCTGTTCCGCGCCAATTTCGACGACGCGCTCAACATCAACGATCCCCGAGTGCTGGCGGCGCTCGGCGAGCGACACGGGTTCGCGGCCGACGAGGTCGTGAAACTGGTCGGTGACCCCGCTGAGCTCGCCGCCACGCGCGCCGAGGCCGACTCCGCGATTGCAGCCGGCATCCGCGGTGTACCCTTCTTCGTGTTCGACGGGCGGCTCGCCGTGTCCGGCGCACAGCGCGAGACCGTGTTGAGGGAAGCACTGAAGCGCGCGCGCACCACGCCGTCCGAGTGACGGCTCAATCGTTCTACCCAGCCGGACAAGTTAGCCGGGGTTCAGGAAATCCCAAGGACCGCAGCTGGTCGCAGGTGGCCTTTTCTGCAGCATCGAGCTGCTTCTCCAGCGTCCAGGAAGCGCTCTGAAGCGATGCGGCCGCGTTTAGCCCTGCCACGTACAACGCTCCCTCAGGGGACCTGACGCATTCGAACGCAGTACCCCTTTGAAGCTCGGTCCTACACGCCTCGAGCTCCGGCGCTTCCTCGGCTTCGCCGTAGCATCCCCGCTCGGGATCGAGCCGGTGGACAAATACCGACTCGCAGGTTTCCTCCTCTCCGCAAGAGACGACGCAAAACAATGAGCTCAGGAGCAGCAGCGTCATTTGGGAGCAAGCCAACTTCGAAACCTCCATCCAGGCTCAACGTATCGATCTCAGCGCCTCGGTTGCAAGGTTCGGCTCAATCGTCCGAGCAGAATCGGACCAAGAACGCCTCCGAGCGCGTGCCGACGATCATGTGAGAATCTTCGTGCGCTGGCTCATCCTGGCAAACTCCCGGGTTGGTCGAACAAACCGAGAGAGCCACCGCAATTCGGCGGCGTCGATGAGCCAGCGCTTCACCCCTCAGGCCGCTATCCCCGCGAATCTCCCGCCCCCACTTCCGACGAAGAGCGAGAAATTCATCCATTTGGGTTCGGAGGCCGATCTCGCCGCGACAGCGGCAATCAAGTTCGGAAGGCTCGACGGGGCGGGAGAGGTCGTCCAGTATCCGAGGCCGTGAGCGGGCTACGTCGCGCCCATCTGATCTTGCTCGTTGCGACACTGGGTTGCGGCGGCAAGACGAACGAGGACGGCCAGGGTGAGGTCTCGCCAAACGACCGAGCTCCGCCAAGCCAGTGCATCCCGGGTGATGCCGCCCCGTGTCAGTGCCCGGATCGTGAGGGAACGACGGTTTGCGGTGCCAATGGAAAGCACGGAGACTGTATTTGCAACGGACCCGCGCCGGACGGCCTCGGCTCCGCCGAGTGCACGGTTGCCCCGAACTGCGGCGGCTGCGTGGGTTGTATCGAGGCGTGCGCTTGCGAAAGCGGCAACATCTCAGCATGCCTAAAGTCATGCGGGAGTGCATGCACGAAGGGATTCGTTGCCAACCCCCTGGAGTGTGAGATCTGTCCCCTTCGCGTACCACCTGTAGAAGCGTGCTTCCATGACCCAGCCGCCGCTTGCGAGTGTGCATGCGGCAAGGGGCATGACTGCATCTACGGCGTTGGATGCCCGACGAGCGTCATATGTCGGCCTTAGCCTGGGTTGAGGGTTCTGGTAGCAAGACGCCTCGAAGCGCTCGGCGCGCCGCACCCAATCCAATCTCCCCTCCCCCGTCGGGTCTGAGCTCCACCGCATGCCTCCGCTCTCCGCCCGCATCGCGCTCCTCGCTGCACTGACCTTGGCTGCACTGTCCGCCCGGGCGGAACCGTCACCCCTCGGCCGAACTCGCGAAGTGATGGCGCGCCTCGAGCAGATCCGCACCACGCTCAAGACCTCCGAGTACGCGCACGTCACCCGCGTGAACGAAGCCGAGGGCAGCTACGTCTTCGACTGCTCCGGCTT
>JAICQO010000209.1 GCA_025937835.1 Polyangiaceae bacterium | reverse complement strand
GGCGCCGTGGCGCCGTCAAGGGACCAAGAGCGCCTCGACCGCCGCCGGATCGCGGTGCTTTTCGATCTGGGCAACGAGCGCCTCGCGCGCCGCCCAGGGCAGCACGTTGCCGCGCGGCGTCCGGTACTCGAGGTACAGGTTTTCGTCCGTCGCGACGAGGCCGTCGAGCGTCACGCCGGCTTGCGCGGCGGACTCCGCGAGGAACGCGTCGAGTCCAGCGTCCACCACCAGCACGTCCTCCACCAGCGACTCGAGCCGACGGCCGCCGGGTTCGAGCTCGAGGATGCGCGGGTTCTGCTCGAGGCCTGCGAGCCGCTGCTTCGAGGCGCGCAGCGGCTGCTGCGACGCGACCAGGATCCCCTGTCGCCCGCCGTAGAACAGCGCCACGTGCTTGAAGTTCTTGCGCAGCGTGTAGACCACGGTCGCAAAATCACGGCGGTACACGTGGTGCAGCTGCATCCACTGCTGAAACACGCCGGCCTCGCGCAGGCGCGAGGCCGCGAGCTGATAGAACTCGTCGGTGTAGAGGTTCGACGCGCCCGCGAACCAGATGCTGGACAGCTCCATGCTGATGAGGTCGAAGCGCTCGTCCTTCACCAGCAGGTGATTCCGCCCGTCGGCGATGTGCACGCGCAGCCGCGGATCGTCGAGCACGCCGCGATTCGGCGCTCCGAAATAGCGACGCGCGGCATCGACGATGGCGGGTGAAATCTCGACCAGATCCAGGCGTTGCCAGGGGTAGGCGGCCAGCGTGCCGAGCGTGGTCCCGGTGCCGAGCCCGATCACCAATGCCCGATCGAAGCGCTCCACGAAGATCGACGGATAGTGCGCGAACAGGCGCTGCGCTTCCATCTCCCAGCCGGTGTTGCCCTGGAATTTGCCGTTCGTGTACAGCGTGTACACGCCGTCGGCCAGGGTGACGGTCGTCACGCCTCCTTCGGCGTCCTCACGAATGCTCACGACCTCGGCGCGCGCGGTAGGCGCTTCGAAGTACACGTTGGAACCGTTCGTGAGCTCGCGCAGATCCCAGCGCGGCGTCACGAGCGCGGTGGCCACCGCGACGCCGACGCCGACGAGCGTTGCTCGTTTGAGGTTGCCGCGTGTCCAGGGCAGCGCGAGGAGCGCCATCAGCGCGAAGGCGAGGGCGATCGCCCGCAGCGAGCCCTGCGAGCCGAGCGCCGGCAGGAGAGCGTACCCGGTCACGAGCGCCCCGAGCACGGCCCCGATGGTGTTGATCGCCGTGAGCCGTCCTACCCAGGCCGCGACGTTCGGATACGTTCCAACCCTGCGGAGTAAGAGCGGGAAGGTGAGGCCCATCGCCGTCGTGGGCAGAGCCAGAATCCCGAACGCCACCGCGCCGCGCACGGCCTCGCGCCCCGTGAAGCTGGTCACGGTCTTGCCGAGCCCCGCGAACAGCCGCGGCAGCTCGTCCCACACCGGAATCATGGCGAGCGCGGCGATGGCCGTCACGGCCATGCCGAGGGGCACCGCCGCATCGCCGAAGCGGCGCCGGGCCGCACCGGCAAGGCCCGCACCGACGAACAGCCAGGTCAGAAAGGCCGCCAGGATCAGCCCGAACGCGTAGGCGCTGTTGCCGATGATCAGCGCCAGCAGATGTGTCGTGACGACCTCGGCCGCGAACACCAGAAAGCCGGAGGCGAACGCCAGGACGTCGAACAACCAGCGGTCGCGCTGTGAGGGCGCAATCAGGCTGGTAGGGGGCGCGCTGGGCCGCCCCGTGGTCTCCACGGCGTCCACGGCGGGAACCGGGGGTGCGTTCTTGGAACGGCGCGCGCGCGCGTCCAGCAACAGGGCGATAGCACCGGCGAGCGCGCTCCCGCTGGCCGCGAGCACGATCGTTCCACTCAGCCCGAGCTCGGGGATGATCCAATATGCGCCGAGCAGCGCGCCGCTCGCGCCACCCAGGGTGTTCGCCGCATACAGCAGATTCAGCCGTCGCTCGCGCAGCTCGGTTTGCCCGAGCGCGCCGCCGAGCCCGCGTGACACGAGCGGCAGCGTGGCGCCCATCGCCATCGTCGGCACCATCACCAGGAGGAACGCGACCAGCCAGCGCAGCGCCGAAAGTGCGGCGAGCGAATCCGGCAGCGCCGCCGCCGCCGCCGAATAGAGCGGCCCGAGCGCGCGAAACCCGAACGGCGTGACGAGCACGGCTGCGGCGACGCACAGCTCGAGCACGCCATAGGCGGCGAGGGGCCGCCGAATTCGCGCAGCCCAACGTCCGCCGAGCAGGGCGCCGAGCGACAGCCCGGTCATGAACGCGGCGAGGACAGCGCTCACGGCGTACGCCGTGCCGCCGACCACGTAGCCGAGGTATTTCGAAAAACAGACCTGGTCCACGAGCCCGGCGGCGCCGGACAGCGCGAACAACGCGCCCAACGCCCCGATCGGCACTTCTTCCGGCGCGGGCCCGGCGTCGGGGCTTTGCGCATCGGCCGTCTGGCTCACCGATGAAGCAATCAAGTGGCCCCGACCATACCCCGAACGCGCTATCTCCGACGAGCCTTCGAAACCTGACCCGGAGCCCTTGTCGATCCCGCTCCCATAGACTATCGTCCGCCGCCCTTAAACAAGAACGTCCCCATCGTCTAGCCGGCCCAGGACACGGCCCTTTCAAGGCTGTAACACGGGTTCAAATCCCGTTGGGGACGCCG
>JAICQO010000182.1 GCA_025937835.1 Polyangiaceae bacterium | reverse complement strand
GGAATACGGCTGGGCCGGCCGTGTTTCGAGCCCTGGAAAAAGCACCCAAACGGCGCTCTTCCTTGACTCGGCCGTGCGGGCGCCTCATTTGACGCCCTGCCGAGGTCCCCCCGGACCCACCATGCGCTGCGCGCGGACTTTCGCGGCCCGGGAACCGCACCTCGAGACCCAAAACGCCATGGCCAACGACAGCCCCGAGGTCGCCCCGAACACGCTGAGTCTCGTGTTCCTGGAGGCGCTGTATGCCGACTACCTGCGCGATCCGAACAGCGTGCCGCCGGACTATCGCAGCTACTTCGCCGAGCTCGACCACGACGAGGCGTTCCGGCGCTCTCCCCAGATCGGACCCTCGTTCAAGCCGTCGAGCGTGTTCAACCCGAGCTCGCGCTCGGTGAACGGCAACGGCGCTGCGCGCGGGCACAACGGGCACGCCAGCCTGGCCCCGGCCAGCAACGGCGCGGCGGTCGCGGGCGGCGTGTCCGACGCAGCCGTGCGTCAGGATCGCGTCGACGCGCTGGTCCGCGCCTACCGCGTGCGCGGTCACATGATCGCCAAGATCGATCCGCTCGGTCTGCCGCGCCCGAACCAGGCGGAGCTCGACCCGGAGTATTACGACCTCACCGCCGACGACCTCGGCCGCAAGTTCTCGAGCCGCACGATCTTCGGCGCCGAGTCGCTGACCCTGCGGGAGATGCTGACGCGCCTGCGCACCACTTACTGTCGCTCGATCGGCGTGCAGTTCATGCACATCGACGACCTGAAGGTAAAAAACTGGCTGCAGGATCGGATGGAGGGTTCGGAGAACCGCATCCAGTTGAGCCGCGACGAGCAGCTTCGCATCCTCACCAAGCTGACGGACGCGGTGATCTTCGAGGAGTTCATCCAGAAGAAGTTCGTCGGCGCCAAGAGCTTCTCGCTCGAAGGCTCCGAGAGCCTGATCCCGCTGCTCGCGTTCGCGATCGATCGCGCCGCCGAGCACGGCGCGGACGAGATCGTGCTCGGCATGGCCCACCGCGGCCGCCTGAACGTGCTCGCCAACATCATGGGCAAGAACCCGCGCGACATCTTCCGCGAGTTCCAGGACACCGACCCCGAGCTCTACTTCGGCAGCGGCGACGTGAAGTACCACCTCGGCCACAGCTCGGACTTCGTGACCGCCAGCGGCCGCAAGGTGCACCTCAGCCTGTGCTTCAACCCCAGCCACCTCGAGTTCGTGAACCCGGTGGTGTGCGGCCGCACCCGCGCCAAGCAAGACCGCGTCGGCGACCACGCGCGGCGCGCCAAGATCGGCCTCACGATCCACGGCGACGCGGCCTTCGCCGGCGAGGGCATCGTCCAGGAGACGTTGAACTGCAGCCAGCTCGACGCCTACGCCACGGGCGGCACGATCCACGTGATCGTCAACAACCAGATCGGCTTCACGACGCCGCCGCAGCAGGGCCGCTCCACCACCTACGCGACCGACGTCGCCAAGATGCTGCAGATCCCGATCTTCCACGTCAACGGCGAGGACTCGGAGGCAGTGGCCCAGGTCGTGCGCCTGGCCATGGACTTCCGCGACACGTTCGTGCGCGACGTGGTGATCGACATGTACGGCTACCGCCGCCACGGTCACAACGAGACCGACGAGCCGGCGTTCACGCAGCCGTTGCTGTACCGCGCGATCGCCCAGCGCAAGAGCGTGCGCGACGGCTACCTCGAGCACCTCCTGAAGCAGGGCGGCGTCACGCGCGAAGAGGCCGACCGCATCGCGGTGGAGCGCCGCGAGCACCTCGAGCGCGAGCTCAGCGAGGCGAACCGCAAGGACTACCAGCGTGTCCACGACTGGCTCGGGGGCTACTGGAAGGGTTACCGCGGCGGCACCGAGGCCGACGTGCCCGAGGTCGACACCTCGGTCGATAGGGAGCGGCTCTCGCGGCTCATCAAGAAGCAAACCGAGCTGCCCCCGGACTTCCACCCGCACAAGCAAATCGACCGCTTGCTCGCGAATCGCCGCGCCATGGGCAACGGGGAAAAGCCGCTCGACTGGGGCACCGCGGAGCTCGCCGCGTGCGCGACGCTGGTGACCGAGGGCACGCGAGTGCGCCTGACCGGGCAAGACGCGGGGCGCGCCACCTTTAGCCAGCGGCATGCCGTGCTGCACGATTTCGAAGACGGCCACGCCTACGTCCCGCTCTGCCACCTCGAAGAGGGACAGGCGCCGATCGAGGTCTACAACTCGCCGCTGAGCGAGGGCGCGTGCCTCGGCTTCGAGTACGGCTACAGCCTGGACTGGCCGGACGCGCTCGTGATGTGGGAGGCCCAGTTCGGTGACTTCGCGAACGCCGCGCAGGTGATCATCGATCAGTTCATCGTCAGCGCCGAGGACAAGTGGAAGCGCCTGTCCGGCCTGGTGCTGCTCTTGCCGCACGGCTACGAAGGGCAGGGGCCCGAGCACTCGAGCGCCCGCATCGAGCGCTTCCTGACGCTGGCGGCAGAAGAGAACATCCAGGTCGTCCAGCCGTCGACGCCGGCGCAGTACTTCCACCTGCTGCGACGTCAGGTGCTCCGTCCCTGGCGCAAGCCGCTGGTGGTGTTCACGCCCAAGAGCCTGCTCCGCCACCCGCAGTGCGTGAGCCCCCTCGACGAATTCGTTCAGGGGCGTTTCCAGCGCGTGATCCCCGATCCGCGCGGCGTGAAAAAGCCGGCCAAGGTCCTGCTCTGCAGCGGCAAAGTCTACTACGACCTCGAGAAGCGCCGCGCCGAGCTCGGCCGCGAGGACGTGGCGATCGTCCGCGTCGAGCAGCTCTACCCGCTGCCCGACGTCTACCTGCGCCACGCGATCGAGGACTGCAACGACGGCACCCCCGTGGTCTGGGTCCAGGACGAGCCGGAAAACATGGGCGCCTGGCGGCTCTTGAAGGCGCGCCTCGGCTCGATGCTGTTCGGTCGGTTCCCCCTGACCGGCGTGTGCCGCGCGGAATCGGCCAGCCCGGCCACCGGCTCCCACAGCTGCCACAAGCTGGAGCAGCAGGAGCTGCTCGAACGCGCGTTCGTGTAGAGCGGTTCGCGGTCTGAATGGTGTATACGGACGAAAGCAAAGCCCATGGCCATCGAGCTCAAGATTCCGCCCGTCGGTGAGTCGATCACAGAAGTGCAGATCGGCGATTGGTTGAAGGCCGAAGGAGACAGCGTCCAGCGCGACGAGATCCTGGTGAAGATCGAGACCGACAAGGTCACGGTCGATCTGCCGGCCCCGGTCGCGGGGGTGCTCTCCTCGATCAAGATCAAGAAGGGCCAGAACGCGATGGTCGGCGACGTGATCGGCACCATCGAAGAGGGCGCCGGCACCGCCAAGGCCGAGCCTGCGCCGAAGCCGGAGGCTGCCGCGCAGAAGGCGCCGGAGCCCGCGAAGCCGGCTGAAGACGCCGAGCCCGTGTCACGCGAGCTGCGCGAGACGCTGCCGCCGCAAGGCTTCGCGCGCGTGATGCCGTCGGCGCGGCGTGCGCTCAAGGAGCGGGGCCTGTCCGCGGACGACGTCGAGCCGACCGGTCCCGGCGGACGCCTGCTGAAAGAAGACGTGCTGCGCGCCGCGCAGAAGCCGAAGGCGGCGGAGCCCGTCGCCCGCCCGCAGGGCGATGAGCTCGATCATCCGGAAGAGGTCGTGGCCATGAGCCCGTTCCGGCGCCGCATCGCCGAGCGGCTCGTCGAGTCGCAGCAAACGGCGGCCATCCTCACCACCTTCAACGAGGTGGACATGTCGAACGTGATGGCGTTGCGCAAGCAGCACCAGGAGGCGTTCCAGGCCAAATACGGCATCAAGCTCGGCTTCATGTCGTTCTTCGTCAAGGCCGTGATCGACGCGCTGAAGCTCGTCCCGTCGGTGAACGGCGAGATCCGCGGCACGGACATCGTCTACAAGAACTACTACGACATCGGCGTCGCGGTCGGTGGCGGCAAGGGCCTGGCCGTGCCGGTGATCCGCGCGGCGGATCGGCTGAGCTTCGCCGAGGTCGAGAAGACCATCGCGGATTTCGGCGTGCGCGCCAAGGACAACAAGCTGGAGCTCAAGGAGCTCCAGGGCGGCACCTTCACGATCTCGAACGGCGGCATCTACGGCTCGCTGCTCTCGACGCCGATCATCAACCCCCCGCAGAGCGGCATCCTCGGCCTGCACGCGATCAACGATCGCCCCGTGGCGCTGAACGGCCAGGTCGTGATCCGGCCGATGATGTACAACGCGCTCAGCTACGACCACCGCCTGATCGACGGCCGCGAGGCGGTCACGTTCCTGAAACGCGTGAAGACCTGCGTCGAAGAGCCGGCGCGGATCCTGCTCGAAGTGTGAGCTGCGAGCAGCAAAGCTCGAACCAACGGTGATCCCATGGCGGTACAACACGACCTGATCGTGATTGGCGCCGGCCCGGGCGGCTACGTGGCCGCGATCCGCGCCGCGCAGCTCGGCCTGAACGTGGCCTGCATCGAGAAGGAGCCCGCCCTCGGCGGCACGTGCCTGCGTGTCGGCTGCATCCCGAGCAAGGCGCTGCTCGAGTCGAGCGAGCGTTACCACGAGGCCAAGCACGGCCTCGAAGACTTCGGCGTGCGCGTCCAGGGCGTGGAGCTCGACCTCGCGCGGATGCTGAAGAAGAAGGACAGCGTCGTCTCGGCGCTCACGGGCGGCGTCGCGTACCTGTTCAAGAAGCACCACGTCACGCGCTACGCCGGCCACGGCCGGATCGTCGGCAAGGGCCGCGTGCAGGTCGAGGGCGAGAAGCCGGAAGAGCTCAGCGCGCCGCACATCCTGATCGCCACTGGCAGCAAGCCGGCCGCGCTCCGCGGCGTCCAGTTCGACGGCGACCGCATCGGCGCCAGCACCGAAGGCCTCTCCTTCCCCGAGGTGCCCGGTCACCTGGTGGTGATCGGCGCCGGCTACATCGGTCTCGAGCTCGGCTCGGTGTGGAACCGCCTCGGCTCCAAGGTCACCGTCGTCGAATACCTCGATCGGATCCTGCCCGGCATGGACTCGGAGCTCGCCGAGGAAGCCGAGAAAATCTTCGAGAAGCAGGGCCTCGAGATCCGGCTCGACACGGGCGTCACCGCCGCTCGCGTCGAGGGCAACCAGGTCGTGGTCGAGCTCGGCAGCAAGGACCCGCTCCGCTGCGACCGCTTGCTGGTCGCGGTCGGCCGCGTGCCCCTGACCGAGAACCTGGGCCTCGAGAGCGTGGGCATCGAGCTCGATCCGCGCGGCCGCATCCCGATCGACGACGCCTTCCGCACCTACGTCCCCGGCATCTACGCGATCGGCGACGTCGTGCGCGGCCCCATGCTCGCTCACAAGGCTTCCGAAGAAGGCGTGGCCTGCGTCGAGCAGATCGTCACCGGCTACGGCCACGTGAACTACGACGCGATCCCCGGCATCGTCTACACGCACCCCGAGGTCGCGAGCGTCGGCAAGACCGAAGACGAGCTCGTCGAAAAGAAGATCCCCTACAAGAAGGGCGTCTTCCCGTTCAGCGCCAACGGCCGCGCCCGCGCGCTCGGCGACATTCAGGGCCGCGTCAAGATGCTCGCCCACGCCGAGACCGACCGCCTACTCGGCGTGCACATCATCGGCCCGCGCGCAGGCGACCTGATCGCCGAAGCCGCCGTCGCCCTCGAGTTCGGGGCCAGCGCCGAG
>JAICQO010000184.1 GCA_025937835.1 Polyangiaceae bacterium | reverse complement strand
ATGGTGTCGAAGACGCGGCGCGGAACGGGTACACGGTTTCCGTGTCGGCGGAGTTCGTAGTTTTGTTCGTCTAGCTCGAAGGCACCAAACTGAATGGGCATGATCGCCGTCTTGTCTTCCCCCCACCGGTTCCGTTGAAACGATAGGACCAAAACCGAGACGCGCCAGCGAAGCAAGCCTGTAGTAAGGAGCGATAGCAAAAAGCTTCTTGGCCCCGTTGGCACGCTCGTCCGTTCAGGGAGCGGACCGAGTCTGCCGCTCGGGCGTCACTCCGTGTCCAAGAGCTCTCGGATGCGGGCGGCTAGAGCGTCGCGGGCGACGGGTTTTTGTAGAAAATTTAGGTTTTCGTGGAGAAAGCCGCGTTCGGCGAGGACTCCGGCGGTGTAACCCGAGATGAATAGAACCTTCAGAGAGGGGCGGATCTTGCCGAGCTCGCGCGCTAGCTCGAGGCCGTTCATGCCGGGCATCATCACGTCGGTGATCACGAGGTCGATGGCGTCGAATTTGTCGGCCGCGATCTTGAGTGCGTCGTCGGCGCTCTTGGCGCCGATCACCTGGTAGCCGAGGGACCGCAGGGTGCGGCGCGTGGCTTCGCGGACCAGGGGTTCGTCGTCAACGAGCAGGACGGTTCCGGTGCCGGGGCGGTCGCTGGGCGCCGGGGGGATGACACTGACCGGGCGCTGGTCGGTTTCCGGGAGCAGGATCCGGAAGGTGGTGCCGACTCCTAGCCGGCTGCTGACGTCGAGGTGGCCGCCGCTTTGCTTCACGATGCCGTAAGCCGTCGGTAGACCAAGGCCGCTGCCGTTGGATTTGGTGGTGAAGAAGGGTTCGAAGGCCTTGGCGAGCGTCGCGCTGTCCATGCCGGTTCCGGAGTCGGTCACGCTGACCAGCGCGTAGCGGCCGGACGGGAGATCGAGGTCTCCGGCGCCCCGTTTGGTCTGCACGGTGAAGTTGGCGGTCTCGATCAGCAGCGTGCCACCCTCTGGCATGGCGTCGCGGGCATTGACCACGAGGTTGGTGAGCACTTGATCGATTTGAGCGGGATCCGCGCGCACTCGGCATAGGTCTCGGTCCAGGCGTAGCTCGAGCTGAATCGTATCCCCGAGGAGTTGCCGCAAGATGGGCTCCAGCCGCTGGGCCAGATCGTTGAGTTGGAAGACCTCGGGTCGGAGGTACTGACCGCGCGAGAACGCGAGCAGCTGGCGCGTGAGATCGCGGGCGCGCTCGGCGGCGCTCTGCACGGTCTTGATATCGTCCACGACGCTGCGCGAGCTGCGGTGAGTGAGGATCTGGTCGGTGACCGCCAGGATCACCGAGAGCATGTTGTTGAAGTCGTGCGCGATGCCGCCGGCAAGGCGCGCAATCGCCTCCAACTTCTCTGCGCTTCGCTGGGTCTCCTCGGCCTGCTCACGCTCGCGTAGAAAACGTGCGAGCTCGAAGACCAGCGGCACCTGAATCGCAAGTGCGGAGAGCGATCGACAATCGGCTTCACCGAACATGCCGGCTAGCAAGGGGCGGTCGAGGTATACGGCTCCGATCCTTTCGCCGCGCAGCATCAGCGAGGCCGCGATGATTGCTCGGTCCTCGTGGGTGAACGCCACGACGTTGGGGAAGCTGGTCTCGTCCGTGCCCTGCGGGCGGAGCGAGAGCGTGTCGTCGACGAAGTCTTGATCGTAGGGCGAATTCGCGGGTAGCTCGCGGCCGGCAGCGTTCTGCGCCGCTACTGGGATCAGGCGGCCGGCGCTGGGCGTTGGTGGCACCGAATTCCGCCCCGGGGTGGCACCGGATTCCGAAGCCTCGGCGTCGCTCGCCAGGCGGTCCTGGGTCAAGAACACGAATCCGCGCTCGGCCCGGGTGGCGTCGATGAGCTCGGCGAGCACGACCTTCGCTTGCTGGGAGAGGCCGAATTCTTGGGCCGTGTGTTGACCGATTCGAACCAAGGATTTCAGGTAACCCCGGGAGCGAGGGCGCGACCTTGGACCCTCGAGGGTCAGGGCCGAATGCGGGCTGAAGGGGGAGAACGGCGAGGTCTCGCTCGCCGTGTACGCGCCCTTCGGCCGCAACCCGAACTCCTCACGGAGCCATCGCGCTCGATGAGCAGCCGAATGTTCACGCGCCAGTGCCTCGGCGATTCTAGCTTCGTCGAGCGCGCTTTCTTCGACGCCGAGCGCGCGCAGGGCATGCGCCCGGCCGCGATGCACCGCGTACGAGATCCACGGTGCCCCCTCCGCCAAACCGAGCTTTTCCGCGTTTTCGAACAGCTTTTCGGCGCGTGTGGCGTTTCCCTGGAAGAAGGCGATGTACGCCTCCACGACCAGGGCGTGCGCGCGAATCACCGGGATTCTGGCGGCGAGCGCAAGCTCACGATGTGCGTCGCGCAGGAGCTCGAGTTTTTGCGGGCGCTCGGCTTCCGAGGCTCGTAGGCAAGCGTGCACTCTGGCGTGCGCGACGTGCACGTAGTACTCGGTTACCTCCAGGTGCACCTTGCGCGGATCCAGGTGGAGCGCCCGGATCTCCGCTACCAAGGCCTCGAAGGGTTCGCCGAGGTCGGCGCATTCCGTAAACAGGCGTACGCGAGAGCCGTAACTGGTGATGGCCAGTGTGCCGCGAGTCTGGGGACGCTTCGTGACGTCGGCCAAGCGCGAGAGCAGCGGAACGGCGTCGTTGGCACGACCGATTGCGGTCAGGGCTGCGCGCACGCTGAGCTCGATGAACTCCAGCGCCATGGCCGGTCCCTCGTGCTTTACGAGCTTTGCCAGCGCGTGCTCGAGCCACTTCCACGCGTCGAGGTTGCGTCCGCGCAGTCCCTCGAGCTGCTGCTGGTTGTAGGCCGTCTGACAGTAGTCGCTGAGCTCGCGCCAATGCCCATATTCTTCTAGGGATCGGGCCCCGATACGGATCGCCTCGCGCGTATTGCCGCCCCAGGCCATCACGACGGCTTGGATCTGCAGGCAGCGCGCATACACGGCCGGATCTTCGGTCGCTCGCGCCACTCGTTCGGCTTCCCCCAGGTAGCGCTGGCTCGCAGCGTCGAGCCCCAATCCGGTGAGCACGAAACTGTACGACAAGTAGGCGTCGCTCAGCTCTCCCGACCCCCCGAGACGTTCGGCTGGGAGCAAGGATCCAAGCACCGATTCCAGCACGAGCTTCGGACGCTCCATGTAGAGCGCCAGGCGCGTGGCCTGATAGTTGAGCTGGCAGAGCACCTTTAGCCGCGCTCGTTCGTTGCGCTTGGCGAGCGCCGGGCGCGGGAAGAACACGCGTCGCAGCCACGACATCAACACTCGAGCGAGACCGATTGGAGTACCGCTCGGGGCGCGTTCACCCAGCACATCGAAAGCTTTGACCACCGCTTGCCAGGCGCGGCCCATGTCGATTTGCATCTCGGCCCACGCGGCCCGAGAGAGCGCTTGCGCCCGCGCGACCGGGTCGGCAGCTCCGTCGGCGACCAGAGAGAGGCGCTCCACCGCGTCTTCCAGGGCTCCGGTGCGGAGCAGGGCTTCCGCCACCATCAGCTCGAATTCCAGGCCCAGCTGCGCAGAAGATTTCCGCGCGCAGACCCGCACGACCTCGAAAAGCTTCAGTGCCAGGTCGTTGTCGAACGTGCGAAAGGCGAGTCGTCCGGCTTCGAGACAGATCTCGAGCGTGCGGTTCGGGGTCTTGTCGAGCTGCCCTTCGGCATAGTGGGCCGCCAGACGGTAGTGTTGCTGCGCCGCCGCGGACGGAGCATTTTCCGGGGCTTCGAGGTCCAGGCGAAGCAGGGTACCGTCGGCGTGGTTCGCGCTGCTGGCCGAGCCCGGCGACGACGTCAGGCCGTCTAGCGCTTCGGCGACACGCTGGTGCAGCGCCCTGAGCTCCTCGGTACTGAGCCGGAGCAGCAGGGCTTCGCGGGCGGCGTCGTGAAAGAAGCGGTAACCAGCCTCGGCCGGCTCAACCAGCAGGGCGCGACGGGCTTCGCCGAGCAGGCCAGCGATCGCTTCGCTGCCCTGGCCGCTGGCGCGCTCGAGCAGCGCCGGTTCGAACGTCCTGCCGACGACGGCAGCCATCTCGAGCAATTCGACGGTGCCTTCGTCGAGGTGGCGGAGGCGTCGCAGCAGCAGCTCCAGCGAGCCCCTGGGAAGGTCGAGGCGAGCTGCCATGGCGGCGTCGAAGTTCCAGCTCCCCCAGAACGGGACCAGGGCGCCGGCCTCCAGCATGCTGTGCACGATCTGCAACACCCCCAGTGGAGTGCCGTCGCTGACGCCGTGGACGTAGCGTAGGAGCTTCTCGTCGATGCGTGGGGTGCCGAGGTACGAGCTCAAAAGCTCGCTGGTTTGCTCTTCACCCAGGGGGTCGAGGACGAGCTCCCACGTTCGCTCGAGATCCAAAGTGCGAAGTAATCGACTGAACGATGGCCAGCTCGGGGCGTCGTCCCTGCCCGCCAGCACGTAAAGGGTGTTGGGTGCCTTGCTCCCAGCCAGATGTCCGAGCACACGCCGGCTTCCGGCATCGAGCCATTGGGCATCGTCGATGATCAACAATCGAGGGCGCCCGTCGTCCAAGATCCGGGAGAGAAACGCCGCCAGGGCCTCGTCGGACACTGTCCCTGCGTCTTCGAACCGTGCTTGAACTTGCGGCCGCAGCAAATGAGAAATCTTTGCGGAGAGCAGCCGGAGCACGGGAGCGACCCCGGCCGCAGCAGTTCGGAATCGCCCGATCGCTCGGAGCCGTTCCGAAGCGTTGGCCTGCTCGTATTCCGAGAGCTCTGTTTCGATCAGCTTTCTCACCGCGCCGAACGGCTCGCGCTGGGACTGCTCGCAGCCCACGAACAATTGGCGGTGTGAGGCTCGCGTCTGCTCGATCAAGGCCTGGATCAGGTGCGTTTTCCCCGAACCGGGAGGGCCGCGTACCACCACGACCTGGCCATGACCCGTAGCCGCCGCTCGCATGGCTGCGCGCAAGCGTTCGAGCTCGCGCTGCCGACCGAGTAGGGGGATCTCGCTGCTGCGAGACGGTGAGCGCGCTCCGGTATCGCTCTCGTTGCAGGAGAGCTCGCGGAGCTCGCCTGAAAATGAGCGCGCGTCGTAGTACGT
>JAICQO010000171.1 GCA_025937835.1 Polyangiaceae bacterium | reverse complement strand
GCGTCCGAGCTGCGTGTGGGCGCGGAGCTCGCGGATGCGAGCGGGCGCACGCTGTCGGTCGTGCGCCGGCGCAAGCGCCAGGGCTCGCTCAGGGACGCGGGCGACGCGCCGCTCGACGAGGGCGTGCTCGATGACTGGCTCGGGGGCATGGATGAGCCGGGGTTCACGCGCTTGTTCGGCTTCGATCACGAGGACCTGAAGCGCGCCGCCGAGGACATGCTCGCGGGTAAAGGGGAGCTCGGTGAGCTGTTGTTCGAAGCGGGCGCCGGAGGGCTCGGCGTCGGGCGGGTTCTGAAGCAGCTCGCCGAGGACGAGGAGAACCTCTTCACGCAGAAGGCGCGCACGCGCCGGCTCAACCTGCTGTTCAAGGAGTTCACGGAGCTCCGGAAGGAGCTCCGTGACGAGCGCGTGAGCCCCGAGGCCCACGCGCTTCAAGCGGAAGGGCTGCTCGAAGCCGAGCGCGAGGTCGAGCGCTTGAAGAGCCAGCGCGCCGTGCTGCAGGCAGAGCGCACGCGGCTCGAGCGCATCGCGCGGGCGCTCGGGCCAATCGGTCGGCGCCGGCAGTGCCTGCTGTCGCTCGCGCCGCTCGAGCAGGTGCCCGACTTGCCCGAGGACGTGCCGGAGCGCCGGCGAGCGGCGGAGCGCGCACGCGACGAGGCGCGGCACGACTTGCGCGTGCTCGCGCCCGACCTCGAGCTGTCGCTCGAGCGGCTCGCAGAGTTGCCGGCCGATCCGCCGATTGCAGGGCTTTCGCCCGAGCGCGCCCGGTCGCTCGCCGACGAGGCCGCCCGCGCCGAGGCGCGCCGCCGGGAGCTCGGCGCGAAGACCGAGCAACTGGCCGAGCTCGAGCGCGAGATGACGCGCGACGTGGAACGGCTCGGGCTCGGCTCGGGCCTCGAGCGGGCTCGCACGCTGGTGCTGAAGGCAGCCGAGCTCGAGCGGACCCGAAGGCTCGTCGATCGGCACCCGTCGCTTTGCGCGCGGCGCGACGAGCAGCTCCGGCGCCGGAACGAGCTTGCCGCTCGCGAGACAGAGCTCGAGCGCGGGCTGCTGGAGTCGGGAAGCGAGGCGGAGCTCGACCGCTTGCTGCAGCGCCAGGAGCTGGTCGAGCGCGGCCGGGAGCTCGCGCGCCGCGAGGCGGAGCTCTCCGCGCGCGCAGACCACCTCGCGCTCGAGCTGTCGCGGCTATCGGAGCGCATGCGTCCGGCGCCGCCGCGCGAGCCCGTGGTGCTGGAGGTTCCGTCCGAGGAGACGCTCCAGCGGTTCGCGCAGCGGATTTCCGCGCTCGAGGCGGAGCAGGGCCGGCTCCGGCGCGCGTTCGAGGCGTGCGCGGCGAGGCTTCGCGAAGCGAGCCGCGTGCTCGAGCGGATCGCGCTCGAAGGCGGCGTGCCGAGCGAGGCCGAGCTCGCTCGGGCGCGTGCAGAGCGCGATGCGCGGCTCTCCGAGCTCGGCCCGGGTGCGAGCGCGCTCGCCGTCGCCGAGCTCGGCCGGCTGATCGCGCATTCGGACGAGCTCGCCGACCGGCTGCGCCGGGAAGCTTCGCGTGTCGCGGAGCGCGCCCAGGGGCAGGCGGAGCGCGCCGCGGCGGAGTCGGAGCAGCGCGCGCTCGAGGCGGAGCGCGAGCACACCGCGGTGGAGCTCGAGCAAGTGAACCGTGAATACCGAGCAGCGTTCGCGGGCGCCGGCATCGAGCCCCTGTCGCCGGAAGAGATGCGACCCTGGCTCTTGCGGCAGCGCGAGCGAGTCAAGCTCTGGGACGAGCTCGAGGCGCAGCGGCGCAGCCTGAATGAGCTCCGAAGGGAGCTGTCCGCCCGGCTCGCCGAGCTCGGCGCCGAGCAGGGCAGGCCCGCCGCGGCTTCGGAGCTCGACGAGCTCGCGCGAAAACTCGCCCGGCTCGCGCAGCAGGAGCGGAGCCGGCTCCAGGCGAGCGAGCGTGCGCGCGCTGAGCTCGCCGCGGCGCGAGAGCGGAGGGCTGCGGTCGAGGCCGAGCTCGAGCAGGCGGAGCGGGCTCTCGAGAGCGCGGAGCGCGAGCTTGCGAGCTCGGTTTCGGGGCTCGGGCTCGACCGAGCGCTCCGGCCCGACGACGTCTCGCCGCTGCTCGATCAGCTCGCGCGGTTTTCCGAGCGGCTCGAGCGCTGGCCACGGCTCGAGGCCGAGCTCGCGCAGGCGCGGGCCGAAGCCGACGCATTCGACGCCGAGGTCGCCGAGCTGTGCGCAGGTTTCGCGCCGGAGCTCGCGGGCTTGCCCGCCGAGCCGCGCGTGGCGGCGCTGCTCTCGGCGCACGCAGACGGGCTCGGGAGACGGCGCGAGCGCGAGCAATTGGCGCTCAGGATCTCCGACCTCGAGGCACGGCTTGCCGCGGCCTCCTCCCGCGGAGCAGCGGCGGAAGCGAGCCTGGTCGAGCTCGCCGCTCGGGCAGGCCTCGGGAGCCCCGACGAGCTCGCGACCTGGGAACAGAGCGCGGGAGCCAAGCGCAAGCTGCGGGCGGAGCTCGGCGAGCTCGAGCGCGAGCTCGGCGAGATCGCCGCCGGGCGAACGCTGGACGAGCTGTTCGCCGAAGCCGCCTCGGTGCCGGGCGACACATTGTCGGGCCGGCGCGCCGAGCTCGACGATGAGCTCAACGACAGCGAGCAGGCCCTGTACGCCGCGCGCCGCGACGTCGAAAACAAGCAAGCCGGCCTCGAGCGCCTCGGCCACAGCAACGCCGCCGAGCTCGCGCAGCGCCTCGCCGAGAAGGCAGCGGAGATCCGCGAGGGCGCGCTCGAGTACGCGCGCCTGCGTCTGTCGCGCGTGATCCTGGCGCGCGAGATCGCGAGCTACCGCGAGCGGCACCAGGCGCCGATCCTGAAGCGCGCCTCCGAGCTGTTCGCCCGGCTGAGCCTCGGCAGCGTGGCGAGCCTGGCCGTGGGCCCCGACGAGCGGGTGCTCGAGTGCCAGCGCGGCGGCGGAGACAGCGGCGCGGCGCCCGTCGGCGTGGAGGCGTTGAGCGAGGGCACGCGCTACCAGCTCTACTTCGCGCTCCGCATCGCGAGCCTGGAGCGCTACCTCGAACGCGGGAAACCGCTGCCGGTCGTGCTGGACGACGTGTTCATCCACTTCGACGACGCGCGCGCGGGAGTCGGCCTCGAGCTGCTCGCGGAGCTGGCCGAGCGTACGCAGGTCTTGTTCTTCACGCACCACGAGCGGCTGGTCGAGCTCGCCGCGCGCTTCGGGAGCGAGCGGGTTCGCTGCCACGAGCTACGGAGGGCGCCGCGGCCCGAAAAGCCGGGGGTTTCCGAAGCCGCGTTCGTGCGTTAGGCTCCCGTGAACGTGAAACGCCTCGCCTGGACGCTCGCCTTCCCGGTTCTGGTACTGGTGGCGCCGGACGTCCGGGCGCAGTCGGCTGTCCGCCCGCACCTGGTGGACGAGGCCGTCGTCGAGGGCGACCGCTATTTCAGCGAGGCGGATTTCGTACGCGCGCAGGCGGCGTTCGAGCGCGCGTATCGTCGCACCGGCTCGCTGGTGGCGGGGCTGAAGAGCGCCCGCTGCCTGGTGAGGCTCGGGCGTTTGCTCGAAGCCGCGGAGCGCTACGAGCAGATCATCTCTGCCGAGGTCAAGGTGCGCGCCGCCGATACGGACCCGGCCTCGGCGCGTCAGGACGCGGCGGTCGAGCTGCAGCAGCTGTTCCCGCGCATCCCCCGGATCAACATCACCGTGGTCGGCGCCGATCCGCGCAGCGTCGCGGTGGCGCTGAATGGAGTGCGAACGACCTCGCCACCGCCGTCGAGCGGCGTCCCCGTGAACCCGGGGCGGTACCTGGTGACCGGCCAGCTCGGGGCGCGCACGCTCGAGAGCTACGTGGACGTCGGCGAGGGGGACGTCGGCGCGGTGAGCCTCGAGTTCGCGCCTTCGCCCGAGGTGCGGGATGCCGGCAAGCAGCCGCCCGGGCCGGAGCGCTCGAGCCTCGGCGGCGTGCGCCTGGCTGGCGTCGTCACCTTCGGCGTGGGGGTGGCCTCGCTCGTCACGGGCAGCTTCATCGGCTGGAACGCTCTCCGCGACGAGAGCTCGCTCGCCGAGCGCTGCCCGCAGCATCGCTGCCCCGCGCGGCTACAGTCCGAAGTAGACGCGTACGAGGCCAAGAAGCTGATGGCGCTGGTAGGCGTTGGCGCCGGCGGCGTGCTGATCTTGAGCGGAGCCATGCTGTACCTCGCCGGCCCGTCGAGCGACGCGCCGCGCGTCGGGGCGTACGTGGCACCGCAGGGGGCCGGCGTGTGGGGGGCGTTCTGACCTCGGCTCGACGCTCTTCATCGCTGTTCGGCGGAGCCGCCCTTTGCGCGCTGGGGCTCTTGGCGAGCGGCTGCCCGTTCTCCACGTTCAGCGTCGGCGACGAGCCACGGCCGAGCGGCGGCCAGGGTGGTGCGCGCGGCGGCAGCCCTCCCACGACGACCGGCGGTAGCTCGACCGGCGGCGCAGGGGCGAAGGCGGGCGTCGCCCCACCGCACTTGCAGCCGGATCGCTATTTCATGGTGCAGGATCAGATGCTGCGCGTCGGACCGGAAAAAGGCGCGCTCGCCAACGATTCGCCGCCGCAGCTCAGCGTGTTCGACAGCGCGGAGCTGCCGAGCACGCGCCCGAGCCGCTACGACGCGACCTGGACGCTCGACGCACGCGGGACGCTCGACTTCACCCCGGGCCGCGGCTTCGTCGGCGTCTACGAGCTCAGCTATCGCGCCCGCAACAGCGCCGGCGCCGCCGCCAGCGCGACCATCGACATCCACGTCCTGCCTTCGTCTTTCGCGCTCGAAGCGCTGGAAGACGGCATCGGCGGAGTCGTGCTCGAGGGACGGCGCGGGGATCGGCTGGGCGCGGCGGTCATCCCCGCGGGTGACGTCAACGGAGACGGGCTGGACGACCTGTTGCTCGGTGCGCCCGGCGACGGGGGCGGCGACGGCGCAGCCTACCTGGTGTTTGGCAGGACCGACTTCGACGCACTGTCGTTGAACCCTTCCGCCGCGGGCGAGAGCCGGCCGGAGTTTTTGGCGTTCGTCGGCGGGCCGGGCGAGGCGGTCGGCGCGTCGCTCGCCGCGCTGCGCGCCGAGACGGGCAAGACGCTCGAGCTCGTGATCGGCGCACCCGGCGGCTTCGGAAGGGTCCAGTTCGTTCCAGTCGCGGGTTTGCCTGCATTCGGGCAAATCGTGCTGGATCCCGAGCAGGGGTTCTCACTCCTCGGGGATGAGCGCGAGGGCGGGGTCGGCGCGATGCTGGCGCCGGCCCTGGACGTGGACGGCGATCTCCGTCCAGACCTTTTGGTCGCGAGCCAGCGTAACGGCGTGGGCGTGTTGCACCTCGTCTACGGAAACGAGATCGAGGGCGATAGCCGGCTGCTCGCGGACGAGGTCGGGCAGGTGCTGCTCGGTTCGGCGCCCGACGATGGGTTCCCGCTGTCGATCGCCGGCATCGGCGACACCGATCACGACGGGAACTCGGAGGTGCTGACGGCCACGCCCACGAACCTGCTGCTGCTCGCGGGCGGGACCGACTACCCGCCTTCGGAAGCCGAAGTCTCGATCGACGGCTCGGCTTACGGCTGGCGCGCGTCGCGCGTCGCGCCCGGCACCCCGGCCAGCGTCGCCGGCATCGGCGATCTCGACGCCGACGGCGCCCCGGATTTCGCGTATTGCGAGGGCGCGACCGCTGCGGGTACCGACCTGCCCGGCGAGCGCGCGTGTCGCGTCGTGACCAGCCCGCCCTCGACGCTGGCGAACGGCTTCCGCGTCACCGGCTTCGCTGCAAACACGACGCGCGTCACGGTTGCCCCCGCGGGCGACTTCGACGCCGACGGCGTCCCGGACCTGGCTTTCAGCGAGGATTCCGTGGTGCACGTCGTCTACGGGCGGCGCGCCTTGAACCGCGACGTCAACGTCGCGGTGCCGTCCGAGGCGGGCTTTCGACTGCTCTTGCCCGACGGCGGCCGTGTCGCGGTCGTCACCGACGCCGGCGATCTGAACGGCGACGGGGCTTCGGAGCTCGCCATTTCCGAGCCCGGCAGCGCTTCCCGTCCCGGGCGCGTCTACGTGCTCTTCGGCATGGCCGCGCGCTAGCTCATGGTGAGGATGCCGAAGGACGCGCCCGAACGGCGTGAGCTCAGCCTGGATCTCGGCCTCGACGACGCCGACGATCCCGAAGCCCTGAAGCTTTTGGTCGCGCGCCGATTGCGGCGTGCTGTCTCGGACCTACCCGAGGTCACGCTGCTACGGCGCTCGATCGACGCGCGCCGCGGCAGTGTTCGCTTCCACCTCTTGATCGGCCTCGGCGGCGAGGCAGAGGGGCCACTCGCGGCGCCCGATCCACGCACGGTCGGCGCGCCGCGCGTGGCGATCGTCGGCGACGGTCCGACGGGCCTGTTTTGCGCTTACGAGCTCGCGCGCGCCGGAATCGGCTCGATCGTGCTCGAGCGCGGCAAGACGGTGCAGCCGCGGCGCCACGATCTGAAGGGCCTGCACAAGAGCGGCGCGATCGATCCGGACAGCAACTATTGCTTCGGAGAAGGCGGCGCCGGCACGTACAGCGACGGCAAGCTGTACACGCGCGCGCACAAGCGCGGCAACGTGCGCGACGTGCTCGAAATCTTGGCGCGCCATGGCGCTCCGGAGTCGATCCTGGTCGAGGCCCGGCCGCACATCGGCTCCAATTTGCTGCCGAAGGTGATCACGGCGATGCGCGAGCGGCTCGTGGCTCTGGGCGTCGAGTTCCGCTTTGGCGCGCGCGTGGTCGAGCTGCTCGTCGAGGGCCGCGGCGAGGAGCGCCGCGCCGCGGGCGTTCGCCTGGCCGACGGCAGCGAGATCGCAGCCGACGCCGTGGTGATGGCGACCGGGCATTCGGCGCGCGACGTGTTCGAGCTGCTGGCGAGGGCAGGGCTCGTGCTCGAGCCGAAGCCGTTCGCGCTCGGCGTGCGCATCGAGCATCCGCAGCCGTTCGTGAACCGCGCGCAGTACGGCGCGGCAGCCGGCCACCCGCGGTTGCCGAACGCCGCGTACCGACTGGCCTGCGAGGTGCGGGGGCGCGGCGTGTTCTCCTTCTGCATGTGCCCGGGCGGCTGGATCGT
>JAICQO010000223.1 GCA_025937835.1 Polyangiaceae bacterium | reverse complement strand
TGGCCGGGGTCGCAGAAGATCTCGGCTGTGTCGACGCGCTCCGGACCCATCAGGTAGCCGAGCGAGATCGTGAGCAGGTCTTCGTCCGAGTCGGGCGCTTTGGGCAAGCGATAGGTGCCTTGCAACCCGAAGCTCTTGCCCGCGTTGTTGTCGAGCGAGCGGTTCCAGCCGTTCACGGCCAAAAAGCGCAGCGCGATGCTGCGGTCCAAGTCCGCGGTCACGCGCAGGCCGGTGTGGAACGCGGGCTGCCCGAGCCAGTAGAGAACGCCGCGCGTGTAGTTGAGGTTGTACTGGCTGTCGGCGACCTCGGCTCCGTAGGGTGTGTCGAACTTTCCCAGATCGATCGCCACGCCACCGTCGCTGCCGCCCGGACGCCAGGTGGCGAAGCCCTGCTTCACGTTGGAGAGGCCATTCTCGTTGTCGCAGCGCCCGTCTTCACAGCCGTTCAAGAGCTCCGGCTCGGGGCCGAAGCGCAGTTGCAGCGTGCCGCCGACGACGTCCGCGTCGTAGCCGAGGTCGAGGCCGACCTGAGCGAGCGCGAAGCCGTTGGCGCGGTCGTAAGCGCGGAGCGGGTTCTGACGCCAGGCGCCGCCCTCTTGCCCTTTCGGAAAGTTGAAGTCGAACCCGACGTACGCATCCGCGAAGGCGCCGAAGCTTATCGCGTCATACCAAGGGGTAGCGGGCTCGGGCGGCGGAGGCGGGGGGCCAGGCTCGGGAGCGGGCGCAAGCGCCGGAGCGGCCGAGGGCGGCGGAGCAGCGCCTGCGGCCTCAGCGGCTTCCGGCCCCGGCAGCGGCGGAATCGCCGTGGCGGCCGGTGCGGCGGGAGCGGGCGCCGGCGCGGCTGCGGGGGCCGGCGCGGCTGCAGCCGGCGGGGGCGGCACCGGAGCGGGCACTGCTGCCGCAGGCTTTGGCGCCGGAACGGGAGCGGGAGCAGGAGCAGGAGCGGGAGCAGGAGCCGGCGCTTGCTGCGCGAACGCGGGCAGGGCCGTCAATGCCAGTCCGAAGGCTACCGAGTGTGAGACGCAACGCACAGAGCTCATGTGTATCTCCGCCTTAGAAAGCGTTCGCCAAGTACCACATGTCGGCTGCGTTACATAACTTTCTGGCGGTAACTCGGCTGCGTACTACCGTACACGCGCCAGCCGATGCGCTACTTTTTGGCGTTTTCCTACAACGTTCACGACTCGTCCGTGAGCATCGCCGACGAGCAGCGCGTGCTCGTCGTGCTCGAGGCGGAGCGCTACTTCGGCGAGAAGAAGAAGCGCTGCGACCGTCCCGAGATGGAGGCGCTGATCGGCGAAGCTCTACGCTACGCCGGCATCGGCGTCGCGCACCTCGATTCGGTGGCGTGCACCGCTTACAAGAACGAGCACCTGCCGGAGCGGCTCCGCGACACGCGCTGGGTCGAGCGCGGCGAGGTCGAGCTTCTGGGACGCAAGTTCGACGCGCTGGTCGTGAATCACCACCTGGCGCACGCGGCGATCGTCCACGCCTTCCCCGTGGACGACGTGGTAATCGACGTCTGCGACGGCGGCGGCGATTTCGGCGACACGCATTTCACCTACCGCTCGCGCGGGCACCGCATCGAGCAGCTCGCGAACCGCCCGATCCACGACTCGTTCTCGTCCCGCTTCTACGACGTCGTCTCGCGCTACCTGTACGGGCGGATCATGAGCGAGGGCAAGCTGATGGCGCTGGCTTCGCTCGCCGAGCCGCAGCCTCCGATGATGCGCTTCATCCGCGACCAGCTGCCGGTGTTCCACGGCGCCCCGCCGGAACAGAGCATCGCGGCTCTTCGCCGGGAATTTCC
>JAICQO010000134.1 GCA_025937835.1 Polyangiaceae bacterium | reverse complement strand
GGCGTAGCTCTCGTCGCGCAGGTACTCCGACGGCGGCGGGACGACGCGCGGCGTGGAGTGCAGGATGTCGCCGAACAGGTAGCAATGGTCCGAGCCCTTGCTCGCGCAGCGCGAGTAGGGCGTGCCGTTGGCGATGCCGACCAGCCACTTCATGTGCCGATCGCGGCACAGCGTGTTGTCGGCCAGATCCGTGCACTTGCCCTGGATCTGCAGGGCCTCGACGCTGGTGGCGCTGACGAAGGCGGAGTCGGAGCCGCCGTATTGCTCGCCCTTGTATATGCCGACGCCGTCGGGGTCGCCCGAGCCGGTGAGGATGTACGGGCGGATCGTGCGCTCCGAGTAGACGGCCTCGGCGCCGACGCCTCCTTCGACGCTGTAGAAGGTGCGCGCGCGACCGACGCCCGAGTTCACGTTGGCCGCGAAATCGTCGCCTGCGTCCTCATCGACCTCTTGGGCTTCCGCGTAATGCCGCTTGCTGCCGTCCGGCAGAGTGCTTTCTTCGCACGTGTAGCGCTGGCGCTCGAGCACGCCCGCCCAGGGCTGGAACGACACGGGCTTGACCGACGAATAGAAGCGGAAGCTCTGGGCGCCGCCGGCCGCGCCGGACATCACGGGCTGGGTGCGGCTCGTGACCGGGGTGATCTTGCTGAGCACATCGCTGAGCGCGGAGGTGAGCTCTTGCTTGTTGCTGGCGAACAGCGCGCGCTTCGGCCCGTCCTCGAGGCCCGGGTCGGCGCCCTTGACGGCGATGCGGTTCAGAGCACAGCAAGCCTGCAGGGCAGAGTTCGAAAAATACGCAGCGTTCTGGCACAGCCCGCCTGCGCCGTTGATCTCGGCGTCGGTGAGCGAGGTGCAGGTGCGCGTGGTGGCGTCGATCGTGAAGCTCGAGAGCGCGAAGCCAATCACGTACGTGTAGATCGGGCGCGGGCCCTGGGTCAGCGCGTAGGCGATGTCCTCGGGCTTGCGGAACGGGCAGCTCCCCGCGATCGCGTCGGAGCACGAGCCCGTCGGATCGCCGAGGCTGCCGCGGAGCTCCATGTTCGGTTGCCCGTCGCTCAGCAGGATCACGAACTGCCGCCGGCAGCCGCCCAGCACGTAGGGATCGGTGGCCGGCCCCCATTTTCGCGTAGGCGCCGTCGGATCGGGTTGATCGTCGCGGAGCAGGAAGTCGTAGGCGTCCTCCAGCATGCCGGCGATCGGCGTCGCGCCGTAGGGGCGCGTCGACAGCAGCACCAGCTCGATCTGGGCCTTCTTGGTCTGGTAATCGCTGCTGCCGGGCGAGGGATCGCCGAACGGCACCATGCGGCCTTCCCAGACCGGCGCGGCGCCGTTGCGCGCGCCTACTTCGAACGGGATCGGGGCGAGGCAGCCCGCGGGCATGCCCGTATGCGCGGAGAGCGGCGTGCTGGTGCTGCTCGGGATGTAGCTCCACGTGCCTTCGATGCCGGTCACGTGGTTCGGGGTCTTGCCCGCGTTCACGCCCGTGCCCGCGTTCGGCAGCGTGTCGAACGTCATCAAGCCGAAGCGGATCGACTGCTGGTAGGCATCCATGATGCCGTCGCTCGCGGACGGGAACGTGCAGTTTCCGACGACCGTGTTGTAGGGACGGAACTGCAGCGCGCCGGCCGGAAAGTTGTAGGCGTTCGTGCCGTCGATCGCGCCGGGATACGGCGCGCAGGTCGTGCTCACGGGTCGGTGGTACGGGTTCTCGTACAGGTAGTCGTAGGGCGTGCGCCCGAGGGGGCCCGTCGTTCCGTACGGGCTCGTCGCGAAGAGCGGGGAGGTGCGATCGACCTTCTGGCAGCTGTAGCTCGGGATCGTCCCGGTCAGCGTCTCGATCACGTCGATCCAGCGGCTGCGCTCGTTGGTCGATGCGGGCGAGCCCGGGTTGCAGGCCGGGAAGGTCTCGGCGCCGGTCTTGTACTCCATCGACCCGGAGGTATCGACGAGCAGCAGCACGTTCGGCAGCGGCGGGTTGACGTCCACCTGCGCCCGGCTCGTCCCCGAGAAGAGGAGCGCGAAGCCGAGGCCTGCGGCGCTGGGCAGAACGTGGCGGTATCGATGGGGGAGCGTCATGGCCTTAGCGGAGGATCGGGCCGATCAGCAGGTGCGCGCGCAGCGACTGTTGACCGAGGGTGGTGGTGACGGCGTTCGTGCAGGCGGCGTCGTCGCTGCGGATCTGCGCGGTCGACGTAGAGGTTACCTTGATGAACGTGCCTGCGCCCGCCTGCGCCCCCGCGACCGGTTGCCCCACGGGGCCCGGGTCCGTGAGCTCGACCGTGAAATCGCCGACGATGTCGGCGTTGAGGCCCAGGCTGCCCGGAACCCCGGTGTCGGGCGACGCCTCCGACAGGATCGTTTGATTGCCGAAGGCCGTGGTCCGCCGATTGAGGAAGGCCTTGTCGAACTTGTAACAAGGGGTGCCGGCGGCGAGCGCGCCGTTGGCGCGACAGCGGGAATTTCCCTGGTAGATGAGGTCGCTGTAGGTCTTACCCGCCAGCGTGCCGAGCTCCGTCGCCGTGGTGAGCGTGCCGTATTCGGCGAGGTACTGGGTTTGCCGAGCCAGGCGCACGTAGCCCGACGCCTGATCGACCATCAGCGCCGTGTGCACGGCGAACACGCCGATCGCCGTGAGCAGCGTGATCGCCAGAACCACCACGAACACGGCCGCGCCGCGCTCTTGCCGGCGCCGGCGGACTCGCTTCACCATGTGATCCCCGCGTTGTTGTTGATCATGATGTCGGCCTGCAGCGTGCGGATCCGCGCGTAACGTGTCTTCCCCCCCTCGGTGCCGAGCAGCATCCGGTAGCGGCCGGGGGCGACGTCGGCTTGGGACACGGCGTCGGCGCCGCGGTCGGCCTCGCGTGAGCGCACGCCGAGCCGGACCCGCACCGAGCGGATGCGCTGCGCGTTGCCGGTGTTGCCGGTGATGCTCGCGAAATTCGCGGCGGCCGTGGGCGGCACCTGGATCACGTTCGGATCGGGCGCGAGGCTCGCGCCGATCACGGCGGCGGGCTCCAGGTCGAAATCCACGGCGTATTCGGCCACGAGCTCCTGAACGGCCGGGGCGCCGCCGATGCTGAGCAAGGCGGTTCCGTCGGCGTTCGTCGGGTCGAGCTCGGCGCGCACGAGCTCGGTGCGCGTGGCCTCACCGAGCACGCCAGCGCGCGCGCTGTACAGGCTGCTGTACGCGGTCACGTCCGACAGCGAGCGGATGTCGTAGCGGATGAAGTTGACGACGTTGGCGGTCCCTCCCGGCTCGGCCGTGAGCCCGCACAGCCGCGAGTTCGTGGAGCGGAAGATCAGCGGCAGCGTGTTCGACAGCGTGATCTGCGGTTGGTCGCCGCCGGCGCCCACGCTCACGCCGGAGATGATGCCGTAGTGCTGGCGCCCTTCGTGATCGACGATCCGGAGCGCGCGGTTCGCAACGAACACCTCGCCGAGCTTGGCGGTGCGTGCGGCGGGGGTCGCGAGGCCCACGTAGCCGAGCCGGGCCATCGCGCCGGAGCTCGGCTGCAGGTAAACGCTGTAGGTCGCGTTCGCGTTCAAGATCACGTTGCGCACCGGGAACTCGTCCGACGACGAGTAGGAGCCAGCGAGAATCACCGAGTCGGGGCTCATCGAGTTCGCCGTGAGCGTGGCGTTGGCGGGCGAGCCGCCGTCGGTGATGCGGAGGCTGGCCAGCCGCTGCATGAGGGGTGGCGCGCCGGCGCCGGGGCGGCTGCAGACGAAGGGGTCTGCCGCGACGTTGCCCGTGGCGAGGAAGCCAGCTCGCGCGATGTCGTTGCGCAGCCGCTCGAAGCCGGTGATCGCCGCGAGCGTTGCCTGGGCCACGCGGCGCTCCCGCGTGTAAAAGCGGCTGGCGTCGCGGGCCAGCGCGAAGACCACGACGGTCACGAACAGGCCGCCGCTCAAGGCGACCATCAGCTCGACGAGGGTGAAGCCGCGCTTTCGCCCGCGCATCACTGCACCGCCGTGTTCTGGCGAACGGCCGACACCTGATAGACGAAGTGATAGCGCGTGGTGGCGGCGCCAAGTACGGCGGTGGTCGTGTTTCCGCCGCAGACGTCGCCCGCGACGTGACCCGTCTGCCCGTCGCGCACCCAGAACACGCGCACCTCCGTGCGGATCAAGCCGTTGCCCGAGGTGGTGCGCTGATTGCCCACGGTCGCGCCCGTGTCGCGGTGCAGCCAGGAGAGCCGGATGTGCGTGCAAAACCGGACTTGCTGGACCCGCGCTGCAACGCTCGTGTCCACCGGCTTGCCCTGGATGTCGAAGCCGGCCCCGAATTGCCGCGTCGCGTCCCAGTTCGGGCGGAACCAGTCGGTGGCCGTGCCGACCGTGCCTCCCAGCGTCGACAGCCACACGGTGTCGGTGGCCAGATCGCTCGACGAGCGCCGCGCCGAGGGGTGGTTCCATTCGATGGCGTCGGCGTGGAGCGCGTCGGTCCAGGCCTGCGCGATCTGCGTCGCGATGGCCAGGTTCTTGGCGTGCTGATTGGAGACCAGCGTGGTCTTCTGCATGGCCACGACGCCGGTCACGCCGATGCTCAGCACGGCGAGCGACATCAAGAGCTCGACGAAGGTGTAGCCGCGGGCTCTGGAAGAGCGGAGGCGTTTCCGGAAGCCGATTCGACTCATGATCCCGACGTGACCGCGGCGATGCCGTTCGGGATCACGGTGACGCGGTGGAGGATGCCCGAGAGCCCGGTGCGCGTGACCGTCGCGCCGACCACGCCGTTCAGCGGCGTGAGCGTCCCGGTCAGGTTGGTGCGTGTGTAGGCTTGCCCGATCGGGCTGAAGCAGACGTCGAGCGTGCCGGTGGCGCTGCCCGCGCTGTCGAGCACGCTGACCACGACGTTCGCATCCTGGTATTCGCCGCGGTCCGCGTAGCGAAACCCGCCCACCTCACGCCGCGTGTCGGCGCCCGTGTTCGCCCAATTCGTGCGCAGGCAGCTGGCAGAAGGCATCTGGGCGCAGGAGGCGTTGCCCGTCTCGGTCGTGGCCGCCGTGGCGCCGACGATGTTCTCGTAGACGGTGAACCGCGAGTTCTCGAAGCGCACCAGCACCGCGGCACCCCGACCGAGCGCCCGGACGCGCGCGGCGCGGTAGAGCGACGCGATCCGCTCGGCGGCCTCGCTCGCCCTTCGCGCGCGCAGCCGCTGCACGACGCCCGGCACCGCGATGGTCGCGATGATGGCGATCAGCACGACCACCACCATCAGCTCGATCAGAGTGAAGCCGCGCGAGCCAGCGAGGCGACGGCGCAGGAGTCGGGATGGCGCGGACACGGGGACGAAGGCCTTCCAGCAAGGGCCGTGCCGAGCTTGCTCGAAAAATAAGCCAGAATTTGCGACGGATCCGCGCAGGTGCGAGCGGTGTCCACGGTAAGGATTGCAGCGCTCCGCAAGCATTGCAGGGTTGGTACGAGGGGCTCCATGGTGCGCCGTTGTGGGCGCTCGCCGCCTGCGCGGCGCGGCAAACCGGGGTAAGGTGCGCGGCCACTCGCCATGACGACCCGATTTCTAAACGGTTTCGCAGTGTATCTCGCGGCCCTGCTCGTGCTCCCGGCCTGCCGCAAAAAGGAGAATGCGAACGAGGGCAGCGCGCCGCCACCGCCTCCGGTGGTGAGCTCGCAGCCCGGCGTCTGCGCATCGGGCGGCGGTACCGTCAAAGACACGGTCAGCGCCGGCTACTTTCCGCGCACCGCGGGCGAGTACTGCATCGATCCGAACGCCGAAGCGAAGACCTTCGGGGAAGGGGCAGCGGCACCGCTCGACGGAGTGTGCGACCTGTTCGACGGCGAGTGCGAGATCTACAAGAGTTTCGGGCTCAAGCGCGTCGTCACCGTGCAGTACGTGGACGGCAAGGGCTCACCGGGCACGGTGAGCGTGACGCTGTCGCGCTTCGCGTCTCCCGAGGCCGCCTACGGCTTCTTCACGAAGCGCGTGGTCGCCGACGCCGATCCGCTCGAGGCCGCTCCTGCCCCGCTCGAGGCGGGCGGCGCGGGCGCGCTCGGAACCGGAATGGCTTACGTGTGGAGAGGTGCGATGGTCGCCGAGCTCCGCTACGTCCACGAGCTCGAGTCGCCCGAGCAGATCAAGCAGAGCGGCTCGCGCGTCTTGCCCGTGATCGCCAAGGGCCTCGGGGCGCAGCTGCCTGGAGACACCTACGAGCTGCCGTCGGTGGCGCGCTTGCCGAAAGAGGGGCGCATCCCCTCCGGCATCACCTACGAGTACCGCGACCTGCTCGGCGTCTCCGGCGCCGGCCGCGGCGCGATCGGCTACTACCAGGACGGCACGCGTCGCTACCGCGTGTTCGCGAGCGTCCGCGCCGACGAAGACTCGGCCAAGGACGTGTCGAAGACGCTGAAGAAGCTCGAGGGCGCACACGGCTTCAAGGATTCGCCGATCGACGCGATCGCGCTCGGGCTGCGCGAGGCCGAAGGCGAGCCGAAGATCGAGTGGGTGGTCGGACGCAGTGGCAACACGGTGATCGGTGTGGGCGACGAGGTGTTCGCGCTCGGCAAGGGCTCGGATGCCGAGGTTCCGCGTCTGAGCCAGGCCGAGAAGATGCAGAAGGTCCAGACGCTGCTCGCGGCTTCGAACAAGGCCGCCCCGGCTCCGGGACCGAGCGCGGCGCCGAGCGGGACCAAGTAGCCGCGGTCGTCGTCGGCGGCGATCCGGGGTAAACCATAGCTCGTGGATTTCGAGCTGCCCGAGTCCCATCGCCTGCTGCGTTCCACCGTCCGAGAGTTCGCCGAGCGCGAGGTTCGCCCGCGCGCGAAGGACTGGGACAAGGAGGAGCGCTTCCCGCACGAGATCGTGCCGCGCCTGGCCGAGCTCGGCCTGCTCGGGATCAAGATCCCGGAAGAGTACGGGGGCTCGGGTCTCGACATGCTCGCCTACGCGGTGTGCGTGGAAGAAATCGCGCGCGTCGACGGCTCGCTCGCGCTCACGGTCGCGAGCCACAACGGGCTCGGCACGGGGCACGTGCTCGCGGTCGGCACCGACGAGCAAAAGCAGCGCTACTTGAGCCGGGCGAGCCGCGGCGAGTGGCTCGCGGCCTGGGCGCTGACCGAGCCCGGCTCCGGCTCCGACGCCGCGGGCCTGGCCACGACCGCGCGCCGCGACGGCGACGACTGGGTGATCTCCGGCACCAAAATGTTCATCACCCAGGGCTCGGTCGGCGGCTTCTGCGTGGTGCTGGCTCGAACCGCCTTCGACGTCCCGCCGCAGCAGGGCATCACGGCGTTCCTGGTCGAGACCGACACGCCCGGTTACTCGGTCGGGAAGAAGCTCGAGAAGTACGGCTGCCGCTCGAGCGACACCGTGGAGCTCGTGCTCGAGAACGTGCGCGTGCCGGACAGCCAGCGGCTCGGCCAACCGAACCAGGGCTTCCGCGACACGATGCGGATCCTCGACTCGGGGCGGGTGTCGATCGCGGCGATGGCGCTCGGCCTCGGCCGCGGTGCGCTCCAGATGGCCATCCAGTACGCCAAGGATCGCGCCGCCTTCGGCAAGCCGATCGCCGAGTTTCAAGCCGTGCAGTGGCTGCTCGCCGACGCGCACAAGGATCTCGAGGCGGCCGCGCTGCTTACGTACCGCGCCGCGTGGCTCGCGGATCGCGGCGAGCGCTACACGGCCGAGGCCTCGATCGCCAAGCTCTTCGCGAGCGAGGTCGCGACGCGGATCTGCAACGATGCGCTGCAGATCCACGGCGGGTACGGCTTCACTCGCGAGTTCGAGATCGAACGCCACCTGCGCGACGCGAAGCTCTGTGAAATCGGCGAGGGCACGAGCCAGGTCCAGCGCATGGTGATCGCCAAGCACCTGCTACGCGAATAGAGTCTTTGGGGTCTCCGCGGCTGGTTCAGGGGACCGCGAGGAAAAGGGCGCGACGTTCGTCTGGGGGCGGCGTGAGGCAGCGCGGGGAGGCGGAATGGAGGAGCAGCAGCCGCGCCTGCCCGGCGGATTTGGGTTCGGGCTTTTGGGGGCTCGGGGCGATCAGCGCGCCAGAAGCGTGAACCCGACATCACGCAGCTGTTCGGCTTCTTCGTCCAGGTCGGCTCGCGTGAGCGGGTGTTCGTCGAGCCAGCCGCTCGGGAACGCGAGCTCGAGGCTGGTCTTGCCGGCGACCAGCCGGAGCTCGGGCAACGGCTCTGCGCTGCGGCTGTGGTGCAGGCGGACGGCGAGGCGGAGCAGCGCCGACAGGTACAGACCGGGCTTTCGGTGGTGCTTGGCGAGGCCGGCGAAGTAGTCGCGCGAAATCTTGCGCCGGTGGGCGCGCACGATCGCCGCGACCATGCTCTGATCTTCCTTGGTGAAGCCGGGCATGTCCGCGTGGGACAGGATGTACGCGGCGTGCTTCTGGTGGCCGGAGTAGGCGATCGACAGCCCGATCTCGTGCACGCGCGCGGCGGGCGCGAGGTAAGTGACGCCGAAGCGCGGCTCGAGCTCGAGCCCGACCGCGGCCTGCTGGAACAGCGCGAGCGCGGTCTTCTCGACGCGCTCGGCGTGCGCGAGGTTGACGCCGTAGCGCTCGACGAAAGTGCGGATCGTGCGATCGCGCACGTCTTCGTGAGCGCGGCGGCCGAGCAGCTCGTAGACGAGGCCCTCGCGCAGCGCGCCGCTCGAGCTGTGCATGACGTCGATGCCGAGCGACTCGAAGCCGGCCTTGAGGATCGCGACGCCGCCCGGGAACACGGCCGCGCGATCGGGCTCGAGCCCGCGGAGCGTGATCTTGGCCACGTTTTCCTGGTCGATCAGCGCCTGTTTCAGCTTCTTCAAACCCTCGAGGGTGATGGCCTCGCCCCAGCGGTTCTGGCGGATCACTTCGTGGATCGCGAGCGCGGTGCCGGACGAGCCGGTGGCGCGTTGCCAGCCCGTGCGGCGGTAGTGCTCGCGCAACGACCAGAACTCGAGACCGGCGGCGAGCTCGGCGCGGCGGAAGGCGTCGCGGTGGATCGCGCCGCCGGGGAAAAATCGGTTCGTGTAGTTGACGCAGCCCATGTACAGGCTGTCGAGCAACACGGTCTCGAAGCGTTCTCCGATCACGACCTCGGTGCTGCCGCCGCCGATGTCGATCACGAGCTGGCGACCGACGTCGTCGGACACGGTGTGCGCGACGCCGAGGTAAACGAGCCGGGCCTCTTCGTGACCCGAGATGATCTCGATCGGGTGTCCGAGCACGCTCTCGGCGCGTTCCAGGAACGCCGCGCCGTTGCGCGCCTGGCGCATGGTGTTGGTGCCCACCGCCATCACGTCCGAGTGCGGTAGGGCTCGCAAGCGCTGACCGAAGCGCTCGAGGGCTGCGAGCGCGCGCTCGATGGCACGCTGCGTGAGCTCGCGCTGGCCATCGAGGCCCGCCGCTAGCCGCACGGGATCGCGGATCCGGTCGAGCACGTGGACCCTGCCGCCACCCTCCGCGCGCGCCACGATCATGTGGAAGCTGTTCGAGCCGAGATCGACCCCGGCAACCACGCGCTCCGTCGCAGCGCTCGATGGGCTCTCAGCGCTCACAGGGCATCAATAGCCTGGCGGCTATTGGCTGTCAGCTGTCAGCCGTCCGCCTCACTGCGTCCGCTGAATCACATGAAACCCGAACGGGGTTTCCACGACGTCGGAAATCGCGCCGGGTTCGAGCGCGAAGGCGGCGTCGGCGAACTGTTTGACCATGGTCTGGCGCTCGAAGAGGCCGAGGTCGCCGCCCCGTTCGGCGGCGCCGGGCTCGTCCGAATACTCGCCGACCAGCTTTTCGAATGGCTCCCCGGCACGGGCGCGGTCCAGAGCCTCGATGGCGCGAGCCCGCGCCTCGTCCTTGGTGCGTGTGATTTGCGGAGCGGCACGCATCGCGCCCGTGTAAGCGACCAGCAGGTGCCGCGCGCCGATCTTCACGGACGGCTCGGGCGCCCGCATCTCTTCGGCGAGCTGCGCTCGAGGATCCTGGCGATCCGGAGGGAGCACGACCCTCGGCGGCTCCGAAGGGCCTTCGAGGGTCGTGACGACGCAGCCGGTCAGCAGCGGAAGGAGAACGAGGAAGCGGCTCACTTGGTGCGCAGGATGACGTGGTAGCCGAAGGGCGTCTCGACCACGCCGGATAGCTCGCCCGGCTTCAGCGCGAAGGCCGCGTCGGAAAACTCTTTGGCCATGCGGCGGCGGGTGAACGCACCGAGCTTGCCGCCTCGCTCTGCAGCGCGGGGCTCGTCCGAGTACTCTGCGACGACCTTCTCGAACTGAGTGCCCTTCTTCTTGGCCTTGGCGAGCGCCTCGTCGGCGCGCTTCTTGGCTTCTTCCTTGGTGCGCGTGACCGTCGGTGCGGCGCGGCGGCTGCCCTTGTAGGCGACTAGCAGGTGCGAGGCTTCGACCGTCTCGCTGTCCCCGGGATCCATCGCGGCCCTGGCTCTGGCGGATGCCAGCGGCTTGGCGAGCGGGCGCGCCGCGGCGGCGGTCGCGCTCGGCGTCGACTTGGACGTCGGCTCGGCGGGCTCTTCCGCCCGCGGCTTTTCGATGTGAATCAAGCCGTTCAGACCGCCGAGGCCACCGACCAGGCCGATCAGCACCAGCACGCCGAGCACCGCCCACGGACCCCAATCGGGGATCGCGTCGTCGGCGCCGGAGCCGGAGCCGGACTGGTCCGGACGAGTCGACTTCGAGTGGGTGCCCTTGTGGTCGTCCTCATCCTCGTCGTCGTCTTCGCTCTCGTCGTCGTCTTCGCTTTCGTCCTCGTCTTCGCTTTCGTCCTCATCCTCGTCGTCGTCGTTCTCGTCCTCGTCTTGCTCGCGGACCTTCGAGGCGGGCTTCTTCTCGATCGAGGCTGGTGCAGCGCCCTTCCGGGCCAGTTTTTCTTCCGACTCCGAATCGAGCTCGTCGCTGGCTTTCGGGGCGTCGGAGTGCGGATTCTTCGGCTGTTCGGACATTGCGTTGCTCCTCGATCAGGGCGTGATGGTAGCCCAGGCGTTGGTGATGACAGGGTCGGGGCGGTCCGCAGCGAACGCCTCGATGGCAATCTTTCCGGGCTCGACCTCGAAGCCCAGCGTTCGAATGGTGTCGCCTGGCCACGCCGGCTTGCGGAAGCCAGCGCCAATCTCGACGATCTTCTTTTCGTCGCCGACGTGGCGGACGAGGGCGCGGGTCATAACCCCGAAGGTGAGCAAGCCGTGGGCGATCGGTCCGTCGGCAAAGCCCATTCGTGCGGCCATGGCGGGATCCGCGTGCAGCGGATTCAGGTCACCGGACAAGCGGTACAAGAGCGCTTGCTCCTTCGAAGTCGGAAGCGACGTCTCGAAGGTCGGCGCCGTGTCTTTCGGGATCTTGGGAATGTCGGCCTTGGGCGGCCGCGGGCCGCCAAAACCGCCCGCTTCGAGCACGAACAGCGTCCACTCGGTATCGACGAGGGGTTCACCGCCGAGCGTGGTCCGCGTCTCGAACACGACCACGGCCAGCTTGCGCAGGTCGTAGATGCCCATCACCTCGCCGACCGTCTCGAGGTCACCCGAGGGCGGGAGCGGGCGGTGCAGCCGGACGCGCTGCCCGCCATGGAGCAGGCGATTCATGTCGCAGCGCGCGGCCTCGAACAGCCGGGTGACGGGCGCGTAAGACGGAACCACCGCAAACGAGGGCAGCACGCGCGGCCCACGGCCTTCATAGAGGTAGTCGAGCTCGTCGGCCTGCGCGCCCACGCCGAGCGCGTACAGAATGGTTTGGTGAAAATCGTAGCTGTAGCGGAAGACTTCCGTCCGCTGGCCGACTGTGGATAGATCTGGGCTCATCCGCTTTGCGGCGACACCGTTAGCGCGCCCTCCGCGGCTGCGTCAACCGAGCCCCCCGAACCTTTATGCCCGCTGGCGAGCTCAATCAGCTGATCGAGGCGGCACGTGCGCTGTTCGGCCGTGATTTCACGGCGTGGCTCGGGGCTTGGGCGCGGGTGGTGCCGGTGCTCGTCGTGGTGCCGGCGTTCGGGGCTGCGGCGGTTCCGGCGCCAGCCCGGGCGGGCCTCGGCGTGGCGCTCGCCCTTTCGGTGGCCCCGAGCGTCGCGCCCTTGCCGGCGGGCGGCCTGCCTCTCGGCCTCGAGCTCCTGCGGCAAATGGCGATCGGCGCGCCCGTCGCGATCGGCGCAGCGATCCTCGTTTACACCGCCGTGATGGTCGGGGGCGCGGCCGACGATCTGCGAGGGGCGCGCGAGACCAGCTCGATCGCCGTGTTCGAGGGACCGACCTCGCCGCTCGGCACCTTGCTCGGTCTGCTCGTGATCCTGTCGTTTCTCGAGTTCGGCGGCGGCGCGCGGATCGTGCGCGCGCTCGCGCTCGCGGACGCGTCGGGCCCCGGCTTATCGAGCCTTGCGTCGCGGATTGCGTCCTCCGTGGAGGTGGCGCTCGCCGTCGCCGCGCCGCTCGCCGCGAGCGCGATCGTCGCGAGCGTCGCCGAAGGGCTCGTGGCGCGCGCTTCGGTACCCGCGCACGTGACGGCGCTGCTCGCGCCGCTCCGGGGCCTGTTGCTGCTCGCGATCTTCGCGCTGCTGCTCGATCGGATCCTGGGACTTCTGACGGTGACCGGTCTGTGAGGCGCGCCGTGTTCTCAGGGGCGGCACGCGCCTCAGGATCCTACACAATTTTCTTGCCTTGAAGATCGTGGCGTGATCAAAGCTCGACATGCACGCTTTAGACGAGTTTCGGGGAGCAAACTTCGGTGACGTGCGACTGGCGAAGCGCTT
>JAICQO010000101.1 GCA_025937835.1 Polyangiaceae bacterium | reverse complement strand
CCGAACGGGCAAAACTGCAAGGCGGACGGCGACTGCGCGACCAACCTGTACTGCAACATGCAGAGCACGTGTGCGGCGCGTGGTTGCAACAATGGCGATCTGGATACGAACGAGACCGACGTCGACTGTGGCGGCAATAGCTGCCCCAAATGCGGCACCGACAAGCGCTGCGGTGGCCCGAGCGACTGCGTCAGCCTGAACTGCTCGAGCTCGCGCTGCCAGGCGCCGCGCTGCAACGACACCCTGAAGAACCAGGGCGAGACCGACATCGACTGCGGCGGGACGGCCTGCAGTGCCTGTGGCACGAGCAAGACCTGCGTCGCGAACTCGGACTGCCAGAGCAAGGTCTGCTCCGGCGGGCGCTGCGCCGAGCCGACCTGCAGTGATACCGCCAAGAATGCCCTGGAGACGGACGTGAACTGCGGCGGCCCGGTGTGCAACGCTTGCGCGAACGGTCGAACGTGCTCGACGGCCGGGGACTGCGCCAGCACGGTCTGCTCGACGACCTGCCAGACCAATCAGTTCACGGCGCTCTACTACCCCTACGGCAACAACCCCACCGACAACGAGATCAAGCCGGAGATCGGCATCCGCAACTCGTCGGGCGCCCCGGTAAACTCGGGCGATCTGCGCGTCATCTACTACTACTCGAACGAGATGCCCGGCACCGACGACTGGCAGGAGAACTGCTACTCGGTGATCAACGGTCCCCAGGGCGCCGGCTGCAACGACATCCAGGTCACGATCGACGTCGAGAATGGCTGGAATCGCCTGACCCTGGGCTTCAACCGCGACGGGTTCACGGTCCCGAACAACGGCACGACCGGCGGCTTCCAGCTCCACCTGCACCAGGCGAACTACATGCGTTTCTACACCGAGACCAACGACTGGTCCTACGTGTCCCGCTCCTCGCTCGCCGAGAACCGCAAGATGGTGGTGCAGCGGCTCGTGAACGGGACCTGGACCACGGTCTACGGCGTGAAGCCGCTCGCGCCGCCTCCGTGAGTCGCATGAACACAGGGACGCGGCGCAGCGCTCTCCTCGCTGCCATCGTCGGCGGCGCCGGGCTGGTGGGGCTCACGGTCGGGCTACTCCTGCCTCGAGCGCCGCCAGAGCTGCCCTCGCTCCCACCCCTGAGCTCGTCCGTCACGGTGCTCCGACCGACGCCCGACGTGGTGACGGCGGTGCGCGCCTTGTCGCGCCTCGAGAGCACGGCGTTCCACATGGAGCGCGTGATCGATCTCAAGGATCGGCAATCTCGCCTGTTTGGCCTGGTCTCGGGCGAGGACGCGATCCTGCTGGTTGCCGTCGCAGACGTCACGGCCGGCGTCGATCTCGCCGAGCTCGGCCCGGCCGACGTCGAGGTCTCTGCCGATCGCACTCACGTGCGGATCCAGCTGCCGCGCGCGGCGGTGTTCCAGACCGTGCTCGACAGCGAGCACACCTACGTGCACACGCGGAGGACGGATCTGCTCGCCCGGCGCAACGAGACGCTCGAGACCAGCGCGCGCAAGGAGGCGGAGCACACGCTGACGCAAGCGGCGCTCAGCGCCGGGATCCTCGACAAGGCAGACGCTCAGGCGCGGCGCGTGATCCGCGAGCTCGTGACAGGGCTTGGCTTCTCGGAGGTGGAAGTGGTCACACGGCCGCCCGCCGAGGGCCGCGAATAGAGCAGCCGCGCTCAGTAATGCCGCGGAGTGCTCGACGTGCCGGCCAGCATGGCTGCGAGCAGCCCGCCGTAGACGACCACGATAATCAGGAGCGAGAGCGCCATCGCCCCCCAGCCGAGCAGGCACAAAACCTTCACGGTGCCGATTTTGCTGTTCGCTCCGGCAAAGTCGCCCTGGTCGATGGCGCTCTTGGCCTGGGACGCGAGCACGATGTTGATGATGCCGGGCAGACCGCAACCGCAGAACACCGAGAGGATCGCGAGCAACATCCAGCGATCGGCGCGGCGCCGCAGCTCGATGACCTCGGGCGACGGCGGGTAGACGCCGTAGCCCGGCCCCGGAAATGGCGCGCCGGGAAACGGCGGCCCGGAGTGGACGCCCGCCCCCGGAAATGGAGCCGGGGCCGGCGCTGGGCCGGACGGCACGAGCCAGGTCAGCGTCGAGCCGCCGAGGCGGATCGGAGCATTGCGCTCGAGGGCGTAGGGTCCGGTGAGTCTGCGACCCTCTGCGTCCAGCGTACCGTTGCTCGATCCGAGATCGACGATCGTGACGCCGGCAGCGCCCACGTCGAGGCGGGCGTGGTTCGCGGACACGTTGGGGTCGTAGAGGACGATGTCGCCGGATTCTCGGCCGATGCGGTAACTGCCCGGCGGCAGCACGCGATCTTCACCCCTGCCGTCAGGGTGGTTGATGCGGATCGTGACTGTCGACATCTGGACGCCGGGGCCGGAGCCTAACCCAAAAGCTCTGCGGGCGACGAGTGCATTCCTCGGCCTTCTTGCGGTAGAGGGCGGTGTGCAGCTTCGAATCGAACGGCTCTGGGACGGGAGCTTCGCCGACGAACGCTACTTGCTCGAGCTGTCGGTCGATGACGCCACGCACGAGCTCGTCGTGGCCGTCGATGCGCCCCATTTCGGCGATCCGCTGCCCGCCGTCGCGCGCGGTTCAGTCGCCAATCTTTACGAGTACGAGGTCGTCGAGCTGTTCGTGTACGGTGCGGGCCCGCGCTATCTCGAGCTCGAGCTCGGCCCCGGCGGGCACTCCCTCGCGCTCACGTTCGATGGCGTCCGAGCGGGCCGCCAAGACGTCGCCGTCGCTTACCAGCTGCTCTCGGTAGAGCCGTCACGCTGGCGCGGCGAAGCGCGCGTTCCTGCTTTCGCTCTGCCACCCGCCGCTTCGCGGGTGAACGCCCACGCCATTCACGGCCACGCTCCGCGGCGCTTTCTCTCCGCGGCACCACGTGCGGGATCTCACCCCGATTTTCATCGTTTCGACGCCGCGCTGCGGCTCGAGCCCGAGCTCGCGCGAAAGCTCGACCAAGCCTACAAATCGCTCGAAGCGCCGGGCTAGATCGTGTACTCCGGCTGACATGCTAGAAATCCAGGATCAGCTGGTCGGCAACGGGCCAGCTGCTGAGTCGGGGCAAACGGTCTCTGTGCATTACACGGGCACGTTGCCGGACGGTTCCAAGTTCGACAGCTCGCTCGATCGCGGACGGCCGTTCGAGTTCACGCTCGGTCAGGGCCGAGTGATCAAGGGCTGGGAACAGGGCGTGCTGGGCATGAAGGTGGGCGGCAAGCGCAAGCTCGTCATCCCGCCGGATCTCGGCTACGGCGCGCGCGGGTTTCCGCCGGTGATCCCGGCCAACGCCACGCTGCATTTCGAGATCGAGCTGCTCGGCGTGCGCTGACGGCTACAGCCGCGACAACCCGACGATCAGCGCGCTCAACGTCACGAGCCCCGCGACGAGCCACGACGCAAAGCGGATCGCCCTCTGCTCCGACGAGAGCGAGGGCCGCGCAGCCACGCGGCGGCGAGCGCGCTCACGTCCGACACAGAACGCGAACACCGCGAAGAACCAGAGCGCAAGGCTTACCGCCTGCACCTCTGCGTTCGAGTGACCGGACACACTGCACACAAACAGCAGCGTCCCGAAGAACGCACCCATCGCCAAGAACCCCGGTAAAAGCAGCCTGAGCCAGCTCGCGCTGCCTAGCCACGGGGCTACGGCCGAATACCAGGCTACGCCGAACGTGCCGAGCACGCCCAGCAACGCCGCAAGCTCCGGAAACCCGACGCCGATCACGAGCTCGCCGGCGACCACGTAGGACCAGAGCAGCACTCCGAAGCCCGACAGCGTCGCGTCCACGATCGAGCCGCGCTGCTGCCCACGAAAGTCGGGGGTCGTGAGCTCGGAGACCTCGAGGCGGGGCAAGGTCTCGAGCTCCTCGACCGGCTCGAAGAGGTCCGCTCCAGAAGTCACAGCAGCGTCTCCCCATCGAAGCGAATTTCCACCGGTTTGCCGTCCCGGAACACGTCTACCTCGCGAGTCACGAGCCTCGGCGAGCGCCCTTCCGAGAGCACCAGCGCCGAGACCAGCGCGCGCTGCGGTCGCGACGGACCGGGCTCGCGCTCTCTCGACAACAAGAGCCGCGTTGGGCCGTCGCCGCGTTCGACGCGCACCACGGCGACGCCGGCGCGGCCCGCGTCCAGATCTGCGGATTGGTCGAGCTTCTCTCCGCGCTCGCGCCGGACGCGCACCTCGACGGGTTGATCCGACGGCGCCGACTGCACGAGGATCAGCGAGGCCACGTCGGGCAGCGGCGTCTGCAGCAGCCTGCGCTCGAGCTCACCCGCGATTTGCGGCTGGGCCTCTTGGCGGGCTCTGGCCAAAAGCACCGCTCGCACCACCGAGGCAAGCTCGGCCGTGCGCCCGTCGTCGTTGCGCCCGCCGGTCTGGCTCACGCGATCGAGCAGGCGAGTCGCGACGTCCAGGCGCCCGAGCCCGGCTTGTGCGAGCGAGAGCCGCAGCGTGGCGGCCGCGTCGTCGGGAACGACGCGGGCCAGGCTTTCGTAGGCCGAAAGCGCTTCCTCGAACAGGCCCTCGGCGCGCAGTCGATCGCCGACATAGGCGAGCGTCCACGGGTCGCGAGGCGCGCGCTCGATGAGCTCGCCGAACACACGCCGGCTCTCGTCCTCGAAGCCGAGTCGACGCAGGCTCGACGCCGCTTCCGCGAGCAGCCCCGCGTCGGCGACCGGCTCGGAGCGGTACTTTCCGACCTCGTTGAGGAGCTGCTCGCGCATTCCGAACGCCTCGAGCAGCGACAAGAGCCGGCGCCGCAAGAGCACGCTGTGCGGCGACAGCTCGAGGAAGTGCCGGACCACCTCGAGGCGCCGTTCGTCGGTCTGCGCCTTCGCGTAGGCGCGGTCGAGCTCCTCGTGGATCGGCGGCTCATCGGCGAGCAACAGGCGGTTCAGCGCCTCGAGCTCGGCAAAGTCTCTAGCCGAGCGCACGGCCTCTCGGCGCACGAAATTCGCAGCATCGGCCTCTCCTTCGCGCTGCAACTCCGCCGCGAGCCCGAGGGCCGCTACGGGGCTCGCCACGCGCTCGAGGACGAGCTCGAGGTACGCCCGACGGTCGTGCCAGCGAGGCAGCTCGCAGCTCTGCGCCGCCGACACGAAGCCTGCGACGCTGCCGAACGAAGCACGAGCGCGCCAGATCTCCTTGCGCAGCGGCAACGAAACGCCCGCGGCGCCGGAGCAGCGCGTCTTCTTCACGGCACGAAGCTCTGGCAAGCGGAGCTCGTGGAAGACCGAAACCGGCGTGCCCGCGGCGAAGTACGGCAAGCTCTCGACCACCCCGCGGATGCAGCGCTCCAGCACTGGATCCTGCGTCTTTGCGGCGCGCGCCACGACCCGGACGCGCGTCGCATGCCCGCCCGCGTCCACCCGCAGCTCGATCGTGAACTCTCGCCCGAGGTCGGGCCGCACTCCGGCGCGGGCGTCCCGGCAAGCGCGGATCGCGCTCGACGCCTGGTTCAGAACGCGGTGCAGCGCCGCCTCTGCCGCGACCCGCATGCTCACGCCAGAGGAGCGTTCCGTCTCGGGCTCGAGCAGGGTCGAACCGAGCGGGCGCAACAGACCGAGTCGCAGCGAAAGGGCCCCGTCTCGTTCGGGCGAGGGCTCGCGGTCCGAAAACGATGCCTGTGCGGGCTTCGCGGCGTCCGGGGCGAAAAAATAGCTGGTCCAGGGGGTGAGCAGGCCGAACTCTCGAGCCAGGCTCACGGCCGCTTCGACGCCGTCGTCGCGCGCGACGAGATCCTGGATCCGCGCTTCCGCCCAACGCTTTTCGATGTCCGCTCCGCGCGGGACGCGGGTCCGGTAGAGCAGCCTTTGCTCGTCGACCTGCTTCGAGCCGTCACGGTAACGAAGGCCGATCCGGGCCGGCAGCGCGCCGCGGAGCCTGCCGACGACGCTCAGGGTCGAGCCCGACAGCGCGGCCCGCGCCGCGCGCGGATAGACGCGGTCCACGGTCGAGCCGAGGTCGAGCTCGACGTCGCGCAAGGTCGGCAGCTCTGCCGCCTCGAGCAACGCCGTCGAGGCGCGCCCGGCGTCGCTCGGTTCTGCCACCTGGTACACGGAGCCGGCGCCCTCGACCAGCTTCGAGAGCGACCATGGGTCCGCGTTCGTGCCCACGGCGATGGCGCTGAGCCGCGGCACACCGCCGCTGCGCCGCGCGACCAGGCGCCGCACGCCGTCGATCGACGACTCACCGACCGAGGCTCGGCCGTCGCCGACGTACACGATCACGCCGGAACCCGCGTCTTTTCCGCGGCTCGGCGCGTCGAGCAGGTCCGCGGCGCGCTGCAGGGCGAGCCCCAGGTTCGAGGCTCCGCCCGGCCGCAATCCGAGGGCCGCCGCCTGCACCTCGGCCCGCAACTTCTCGCTGACCGCGGTCGGCGTCGGAGGTCCGAGCGGTCGCACCGTTTGATCGGCGGCGAGCACCGCGAGCGAGTCGTCGGGGCCGAGCCCTTCGAGCACGGCGTCCAGCACGGCGCGCTCCGTTTCGAGCGCCTGCGCCCCGATGCTCATCGAGCTGTCGAGCACCAACACCAGCGTCAACTTGGAAGCGGCGCTCTCCGGCAGCTCGGTGCGCACGAACAGGTACGGATCCTCCCCCGGCTTGCCGGGAACGACGTAGGCTCGCGCGGCCCCCGGGCGCACGACCCTCGGCTCGAGCTCGACGCTCAGGTCCGCCGTGGGACGCAGGTCGGTTTGGCGCAGGCGGAGCTTGCGGCCGTCTACTCGCGCGCCCTGGTTCACCGACAAGAACGGCGTGCCCGTCCCGCTCGCATCGACGTCGAGGGAGAGCTCTCCGACGCTCGGCGGCTGCGGCGAGGCGATCGGCAGACGAAACGCCGCGCGGCGCGAGCGGATCGGCAGCCATTCGACGTATTCGAGCGAGAGCTCGAGCGTTTCACCGCTGGCGATCGGTCCGAGGTCACCGCGCAACAGCCCATTGCCGCCCCACTCCACGGCCGCGCGGGCTCCCGAGCCCGAGCTCGGTCCGTAAGCAATTGCGAGCTGGGCCTCGTCGCTCTCGGAGCCGACTTTGCGCGCCACCCGGCGCAGGATCGCGCCCGCGGGCAAGCTCACGCGCAGGGCAGTCTCGCCCTTCGCGTCGCCACCGTTGAACAACACCGTCCGCGAGCGGGTGACGGCCAGCTCCCCCTCCAGCTCGACCGACGCCTGGTGCGCGCGGATCACCAGAGGTGTCCCGGGATCCTCGACGTTCGCGCGCGCGCGGACCTCCGGGATCACGCCGGAGTGCGCCGCGTCTTCGCTCCACGGGGCTGCGAGGCCGAACGTCCAATCGTCGAAAGCTTTCTCGGGAGCGACGCTCACCGCCGTGCCCTCGAGCGCCGCCGTCTGTCCGCTCCCGACGAGCAGCTGCTTGCCGGGCGCGTCGAGCGCGAGCTCGCCTTCGGCGCAGTACACGCTGCCCTTGCCGCCCGGCTCGTACTGGAAGGCTGCCGAGCTCGCGGCCACGGTTCCGATCACGCCGCCGAGCGCGACCTCCGTGCGTGCGCCCGGTCCACCGATCACGAAGATCCGTCCGCGCTCCAGCGTGATCCGCTTACCTCCGACGCGAAAGCGCGTGTCGCCGTCGACGGCGAGCACGGCGCCGTCGTCGAGCCGCACTCGGGCTCGGCCGTGCGCTCCCGTCGCCACGACGTCGCCGTCGGACAAGCGCCGGACGCCTCGCACTTCCCGCTCACCGAGTGAGACCCGCGCGTGCACCGCTCGCACCTCGCCCACGCTGAAGACGACCCGCGTCACGGCGCTCTTCGAGCGCGCGTTGGCGACGACGGCTGCAATGCCGGCGGCCAGCGCGAACCCCACGACCACCGCCACCTGCCAGGCGCGGAGCTTCACGGCGTCACCTCCGACACCACGCCGCGCTCGAGCCGCAGCGCGACCAGCGGTCGGGTCGTGCCGTCGGCTTCTCGGAACCCGAGCTGGCGCCGCGAGATGCGTTCGGCGGCGCTGCCCTCGGCTTCGATCACCGTCAGCGTGGCCGTCGCGCCGAGTCGCGCGGCACGCGCGGCGTCTTCGGGATCCAGCCGGACCTCGAGGCGTACCGGCGATGCGTTCGGGACGAAGGCTTGCGCCACGCCGAGCAGCGGCAGATTGACGTCCGCGGGCAGTGGCGAGCCGAGCGCGTTCGTCCAGAGCGCCGGGCGGAGCTCGGGGTGTGCCCAGCTCAGGACGACGCGCACGCCGCGCTCGGCTTCGGCCGACGACAGGCGCGCCGCCCGTGCGCGGATCCGCGCTGCTTCCTCGGTTCTTCCGGCCTTCGACGAGTCCTCGCGCGCCCAAGCCAGAAAGGCGCTGGTCAGGGCGCGGGCCGCCACCGCGAGCGAGCTGCCGGCCTCGCCCGAGCCGGTCTGCGCCGCTTTCTCGGCCCAGCGCACGGCCTCTTCCACCTTGCCCGTGCCCTGCGCCGCCAACGCCATCAACAGCGGAACCTGCGGGTCGTCGGGGCTCAGATCCGCGAGAGTCTGATACTGGCGAAGCGCCTCTTCGTACCAGCCATGTGCGCGCAACAGGTCGCCGAGCAGCCGCCGCGTCTGGGGATCCTCGGGCGCGAACTCGACGAGCTCGCCGAACGTGCGCAGCGCCTCGGCGGAGTCACGCGCTCGTTCGCGCTCCGACCCCTTGGCCGCCAACCGGAAGTAGTACTCGCCGACGTTGGTGCGCACGTGCGCGGTCGCGTCGGCGCGACGCCGTAGCTTGCGCGCCCAGGCCCGGCCGCCCGCGTCGTCCCCTGCGTCTTCGTAAGCTTCGAGCACCAGCAGCAAGAGCTCGGTGTCGTCGGAGAAGCGCTCGGCCGCGCCGCGCAGGCGCGCGAGCCGCTCGGCGGCGGTCTTGGCCTTGGCCAGAAACTGAGCCAAAACCTCGGGTTGAATGCGCTCGAAGCCGAGCGCCTCGTGAAACTGCGCGAGATCCTCCGAGGTATGCACGCGCAAGACCAGGAAGCGGTAAACGGCGTCGGCGGCGCGAGGGCTCACCGTCAAGAGCTGCCGCCAGAGCCGAACGCGCTCGGTCACGTTCGGCAGCGCATCGACCATCAGCACGAGCAGCGCGGCGCGGGCTCGCCAATTGGGCGCTTCACAAGCGCTCAGGGCCTGCTGATAGAGCCCGAGCAGCACCGGCGACGCCGTCGTCAACGAGACCCGCTCGCGCCACAGCGTGAGCCGCTCGGCGAGCGGGAGATCGGCGGCGGCGCTGCACTGCGGCGCCTCGTGTGTGACGCGAGCCAGCGGCGGCTCCGGGGGCTTCGAGGCTTGGCTCTCCTCGCTCACCTTCTCGTCGCTCGCTGCCCGCTTCGCGCCTCGAGCGAGCACCGGCATCGGCTCGTCTTCGGGAGGCGCCGACAACGGATCCGACGACAAGTGCTTGCTCTTGGGCCTTGGCCCCCCGAGCCGCAGTAGCCCCGGCGCCGGAGCGGCCAGTCTGCCGGCGCCCGAAGCGGGTCGCAGCGCGCGCGCCATCGCCGTCTCCGACGGCATCACCGGCTCGGCCGCGGTCGCGGTGCTGGCAGCGCTCGCGGCCGGCGGCGGGCTCGGTGCCTGAGCGCGTGCGTTCGTGCCGGTGCCGCCCTCTTTTCGATCCTCGGCGAGCCGCTCGGAAGCAAGCATGGGCGGCGCCTCGGCTTTGGACGCGAGCACCGGCACGGACAGCGACATCCCGCGCGCCCAGGGCTTCCAGCGGTTGACTCGTTCCTCGCGTTCTCGTCCGGCAGACGCAACGCGGTCTGCGTTTTCGGGCCGCGCTGCCTCGGCTTCGCGCCGCGTTGGCACATAGAGCGACGTGAAGGGCGAGACGAGACCGAAGCGGCGCGCGGTTTCGACCAGCGCCGCGCGGCCCGCGCCTTCGGCGCCGAGCTCCGCCAGGCGCTGCTCGCCCCAGCGCCGGCGCAAGTCCCCGTCGTCGTCCAGAAGCCGCACCGAGAGCCGGCTCTTCGCGCTCGACTGTCCACTCTTCAGGGTGATTTCGCTCGGGATCTTGCCGGTGATGCGACCCACCACCAGCAGCGTCTCGTCCGCCGCGATCGGCGGCAGCTCGCGCGGCATCACGCGCTCCACGCCGGGCCCGAGCTCGACCTTTCCGCCGAGCCAAACCGGGCGGCCCGCGGCCTCGAGCAAGCGCAACGCGGCGCGCGCCGCAGCGTAGCCGTCGTCCACCAGCTCGACCGGCGCCCCACGCACCAGCGTCGCGAGCAGCGCGGTGTTGGGCTGGCTGCCGACAGCGGCCGAAAGCACGCGCGTGTTCGGCGACAGGCGCGCCAGGCGTTCGCGGAGCGCCGCGGGCGCGAGCTCGCCGACCGAGGGCGCGCCGTCTCCGATGTAAATGACCGCGCCGTGGCGCGCCGGATCGAGCCGGCTCGCCGCCTGCGTGAGCAGCGCGCCGATGTCCGTCGCGCCCCCGCGCTCGACGGCCGAGAGCCCGGAGAGCCAGCGCTCGCCGAGCTTCTCGTCCACGCGAGCGAGCTCACCGCTGCCGTCCGCGACGGGACGGAGGGCTGCGTCGCCAGTCCACAGCGCAGCGCGATCGTCTGGACCGAGGTGCGCGAGCAGCGAAGAGGCGATCGCGCGCGAAAGCGACAGGGCCGAGACCTCGGTGGCCGCGGAGGCATCGACCACGATCGCGAGATCCACCCCGGGCGGCGCCTTCACGAAGCTCTCCGGAGCGCGCAAGGGGATCGCCAGATAGTCCGCCTCGTTCTTCGAGGCCTCGCGCACGAGCGAGAGCGCATCCGCATCCGCCGCGTCACGCTCGCCGAGGACGTGGCGCGTGCGGTACGCGGTCAGCGAGGGTTGGCCGTCGTCGAACAGCTCGAGCGCGAAGTCCGCGCGCGGCACGACGTCGTAGGCCTTGACGACCATCCGCTGTCCGTCGCGTTGCCCGCCCATCCCGGACCGCACGCTCCGCGCACCCGAGCGGCTCAAATCGACGCTGATACGCAGCTCTTCGATGCGCGGCAAGCTGCCCTTCGCGCCCTCGGCTGCCATTGGATACACGTAGAGTCGCCGCTCGCCGCGGGAGCCCTGCCTCGACAGCCACTCGCTGTAACGAGTCACGACGCGCCGGCTCGCGCCCGAGGCGATCGGATACAAGCGCGTCTCGTACACACCCGCGCCCGCCCACTGCAAGAGCGCGGGATCCTCTTCCGAACCCCGATAGACGTTCGCCTGGTACTGCGCCGCCGCAGATTGGCTCTCCTGCACGCGGCCCCACACCAAAAGCCCGTCGCGATCCACGCCGAAGCGTTCCAGCACCGCCCCGCCGGGAGTGCGAAATCGGAACAGCCCTTCCACGACATCGCTGGTCGGGTTGACGAACGTCTCGTCCACCTCCGTCGTGGCGAAGTCCTGCTCGATCGTCACCCGCACGTCGAGCCGTTGGATCACGAGCGAAGCACGCGGCTGGCCCTTTTCGTTCGCTGGACGCGCACCGATGGTGCCGATGCCGAACGGGGCGGGATCGAGCGACGCGTCCGCGGTCGCGAAGCCACCGGTCCAGTCTTGCCAAGCCAGCGCCGGCTTGCGCGAAACGGCATCCGGGCCGAGCTCGAGCAGCTCACCGGGGTGGACGCGGCCGGCTCGCGCCGTGCGCGCCGAGCCTCGCAAGACGTACACGGACGAGCGTCCCGCGCCGACCTCGACGCTCGCGCGCGCGTCCGACAGCTCGATCTCTCCCTGAGCCGTGAGCACGCGCGAGGGCTCACCGAGCTCGCAATCCACGAACGCCCGACCCGAGCGAAGCTCCATGCCGGCTCGCTTCAGCGTGAGCTCCGCGGGCCCCGACACGAGCCAGGTTGCGCCGCCATCTCGCCGGATCCAGACGAGCCCGCCCGCCGCCACCGACACGCTCTCTCCGTCTACCAGACGTTCGCGCGGGTAAGGAGCGCGAGCGGGCGTTCCCGGAGCGGCGACGCGCACCACACCTTTCACGGCCCGAAGCTCGGCAAGCGTCGCTTGCTCGGCGAGCGAGACGGTGCGCGCGCGCTGACAGCCGCACGCGAGGAACACTCCCAACAGCCAACCCAGCAGTAAGAACCCACGCGCCATGAAAGTGCTCGCAAGCACCGGACCACCATCCGGCTCCGATTGACCCCCTGAGACACTCGGAGCTGCGGAAGCTTGGGACCGCCGCGACCACGCGCTCGTGGGCCCCGCAGCTTACGGCGACGCCACGGGCGGCCTTCCCGGCACGTTGCGGGCGGCGACACGTTCCCTGCCTTGCGCCGGGGCAGATCCGCCACTGTTCCCAGATTGATCGGATGGCGGACGAGTCAACGCGCGCGCGCCAGCACGAGAAAATTCGTGCAAAACCGGTCGAATGCGTCACCTTGGCCGATTGATCGATTCGCGCCTCTCCCGCACTTTCTGACGGAACACCCCGCATGATCTTTCGCGACCCCCGCAGGCCGCTGGTCCTAACAGCCGTTCTCTCCTGGATTTGTCTGGCTCCGGCCTGTGGCTCGGACACGAGTGACCCTCCCCCGGTCGATGCTCCGGCCGCCAACGGTGGTGTGGCGCCCCTGGGCGGCCAACCCGCGGCTCCGATGGGCGGCAGCGCTACCGGCGGCTCGGGTGGGCTGCCGCAGACGCCGGCGGCGGGAGGAGGAGCAGGAGGAGCAACGGCGCCCACGCCGACGGGCGGCGCAGCTCCTGTTGCAGGGAGCGGCGGATTGCCGTCCGAGTCCGGCGGCTCCGGCGGGAACGGCGCGAGCGGGGGCAGCACGAACCCGACGCCGCCCGCGCCGAGCCTGGTCGGCGACGTCGCGTTCTCGACTCCGAGCCAGTCGTTCAAGGGCGAGCTCAGCGTCTCGCTCAGCACCACCATCGAGGGCGCCGAGATCCGCTACACGGTCGACGGCAGTGTGCCCGTGGCCGCGTCCACCCTGTACCCGGGGACACCCCTGGTGCTCACCGCCACCACGCAGCTACGCGCGCAGGCCTTCGTCGGCGGCATGTCGAGCGGCAGGCTCAGCACCGCGCTCTACATCCAGCGCACCTTCGATCTGACCTCGGACTTGCCGATCATGCTGGTGGACGGCTACGGCACGGGCAAGCCCACCGACAAGACCATCTCCGTCGACGCCGCGGTGATGATCTACGAGCCGAAGGACGGCAGCGCGACGCTCACCGCGCTCCCGACCCTCGCCAGCCGCGCCGGATACCACGTGCGGGGTCAATCGTCGGCGAGCTTCCCGCAGGCGCCGTACAAGGTCGAGCTCTGGGACAACCAGAACGACGACGTCGATCACCCCGTGCTCGGCATGCCCTCGGACTCGGACTGGGCGCTGATCCCGCCCTACTACGACCGCTCGCTGATTCGGAATCCCTTCACGTACACGCTCGGCAGCGAGATCGGCCTGTCCGCGCCGCGCACGGCCTACGCCGAGGTCTACATCAACTACGAAGCCCGAGCGATGGCGGAGACCGACTACCAGGGCATCTACTGGGTGTCGGAGACGATCAAGAACAACAAGGATCGCACCAACCTCAAGCAGCTCCGGGAAACGAACACGATGCTGCCGCAGATCAGCGGCGGCTACATCTTCAAGTTCGACCAGCTCGCCGCGGAAGAGCCGAAGATCCTGTGCACGGGCTCGAACCCAATCTCGACCGGCTTCGGCGGCCCCGGCCGCGGCGGGCGCGGCATGGGCGGCAGCGCGGGCGCGCCGGCCACGGCCGGCACCTGCTGGACGGATCTCGAGGTGGTGGATCCCGAGCCGCTGAACATGGAGCAGCAGGCGTGGCTCACGACCTACATCCAGCAGTTCCACGACACGCTGCACACGATGCCGATCGGTGACTACACGCAGTTCATCGACGTGCCGTCGTTCGTCGATTACCTGATCGTCAACGAGCTCACGCGGAACGTCGATGCGTACGTGCGCAGCGCGTACTACCACAAGGATCGCGACGGCAAGCTCAAGGCCGGGCCGCTCTGGGACTACAACTTCGCGCTCGCCGTCGGCGGGCAGAACACGATCGATCCCGCGGGCGGCTTCCAGTACATGGGCACGCGCAACATCAACAACTGGTATCCGAAGCTCGTAACGGACGAGGCCTTCATGACCGCGGTCAAGACGCGCTGGAAGGAGCTCCGCCAGGGGCTGTTCGCGGACGCCGCCCTCAACGAACGGGTGACGAAGCTGTCCGAGCCGCTCAAGAACGCAGTCGAGCGCGATTTCGTCAAGTGGCCGGTGAGCGCGATGTACGGCAACGGTGGCGGATTCGTCGTCGGGCCGACCGTCGCGACCTGGCCGGAGCAGATCCAGGCGTTGCGGGACTACCTGGTCGCGCGCACCGCGTGGATGGATTCCCAATACCAGTGAACGCGGGCGCTGCGAGCGGGTGAGCTGACGCTCAACCCCTCAGCAATGTCGTGTTTGGAGCGCGCTGCTCGCACTGCAGATCAGCAAGCAGAAGGACTGCAAACTTCCCTGTTTGTGCAATCGAAAGGGCCTGCCTGCTGCGGGCTCGAAATGTCACTTCCCTTCATGTCACTAGCCTGGACCCAGCTCAGAGACAGACCTAAGCTCCCAGGGCCCAGCGTCCGGAGGCACACCATGACAGAAGGTTCGTTCCGCCAACCCATCACCGCGCTCGGCACGGCGTTGCTGCTGTTCGGTGTGGGCTGTACCGGAGATATCGACGGCTCCGGCGACAACGCACCCGAAGTGATGCCGCAAACGCCGGGTAGCCCTGGGACTCCCAGCACGGGAACGCCGGGCACACCCGGTACGCCGGGCGCCCCGGGAACGACCACACCGGGCACGCCCGGAGCGCCCGGAACCGGCACTCCGGGGACCCCGGCGCCGCCCGGCACTGGAACCGAGAATCCGCCTCCCGCGAGCCCTCAGACGTCGTCCTGCACGGCCACGCCGGCGGTTCCGGCCACGCCGCTCCGCCGCCTGACGCGCTTCGAGTACGCGAACAGCGTGAAGACGCTGCTGAACGTCGACGTCACTGCCGAGGCAGCGGCGCTGCCGGTCGATGAGATCACGAACGGCTTCAACAACAACGCCGCCGTGCTCACGGTCTCGCTGCTTCACGCCGAAAAGTACGTGCTGATCGCCGAAGCCGCCGCGAAGAAAGCCGTGGCCAACCTGGCCACCCTCACCGGCTGTGATGCAGCCGCGAAGGGCGAGGACGCCTGCGCCGCAGAGTTCGCGAAGAAGCTCGGCCGTCGCGCCTACCGCCGCCCGACCACCACGGACGACGAAGCGGCGTTGCTCGTCGCGTACCAGGCCGGCAAGGAAGGCGGCAGCTACGCGGAGGGCATCGAGGTGATGATCCGCGCTGCGCTCCAGTCCCCGGACTTCCTGTACAAGCTCGAGCTCACGCCGCCCGCGCAGCCGACGGACCGCACGGTCCCGCTCAACCAGTACGAGATCGCTTCGCGCCTCGCCTACCTCTTGTGGTCCTCGGGTCCGGACGACGCGCTGCTCGATGCGGCGGGCAAATCCGAGCTCTCGACCAAGGAACTGGTCGCCGCCAAGGCCCGCGCCATGCTGCAGGACCCGCGGGCCAAGCTCGCGTTGTCCGAGTTCTACGGGCAGTGGCTCGGCACCAGCCGCCTCGACGTGACGTCCAAGAACACCACGCTGTTCCCGGCGTTCAGCGAGGCGGTGCGCGCGGATCTGCTGCAGGAGCTGCCGAAGTTCCTCGATTTCGTGCTCTTCCAGGGCGATCACAAGCTCGCCACGCTGCTCACCTCACCGCAGGGTTACGTCACCTCGGCGCTCGCGCCGATCTACGGCGTCAGCCCGCCGAGCGGCGGCGCCGGCCTGGTTCAGCTGCCCGAGGCGCAGGGGCGCTCCGGGATTCTGACCCAGGCGGCGTTCCTGTCGGTTCAGGCGCACCCGGATCAGACCTCCCCGGTGCTCCGCGGCAAGTTCGTGCGCTCGAAGCTGCTGTGCCAGACGCCGCCGCCGCCGCCCGACGACGTGAACATCTCGGTCCCCGAGATCAGCGCCAACTCGACGGCGCGCGAGCGCTTCTCGGCGCACTCCGAGGCGGGCTCGAGCTGCAACGGCTGCCACCGATTGATGGACCCGATCGGCTTCGCGTTCGAAAACTACGACGCCGTCGGGAGCTACCGCACCACCGAAAACGGCAAGGCAATCGACGTCTCCGGTGAAGTGGTCGGCACGACCGATCCGGCGCTCGCCGGTGCCTTCGTCGGCGTGAAGGCGCTCGGCCAGAAGCTCGCGGCGAGCAAGATGGTCCGCGACTGCGTCGCCACCCAGTGGTTCCGCTTCGCCTCGGGCCGCAGCGAGAGCGAGCCCGATTCGTGTTCGATCGCGACCCTTCAGGAGTCTTTCAACGCCTCTCAGGGCGACCTGGTCGAGCTGGCCGTCGGCATCACGCAAACCGAGTCGTTCTGGTACCGCGGCGTCGCGCAAGAGGTAACGCAATGAATCCGATCAGGCTTACGCGAAGGAATCTGCTGCGCGGATCGCTCGCCGCCACCGCTGCCATTCCGTTGCTCGACGCCCAGCGCGCGAGCGGCGCGGACCCGGCGCCGACCCGCTTCGTGGTGTTCAGCACGCCGAACGGCACGCGCAACAAGATGTTCTGGCCGAGCGGCACGGAGACGGACTTCACCCTGCCCGCCCTCACGGCACCGCTCGAGAGCATCAAGCACAAGCTGTTGTTCTTGCGCGGAATCCGCCTGAACGACGCGCTCCAGAACGGCGCGCTCGGCGGCACCGTCGGTTCGGAGCACGCGCGCGGGACCGGCGGCATGCTCACCGGTCGCCCGCTGAAGTCGGGGAAGAACTTCGTCAGCTTCGGTAACACCACCTCCGGCTGGGGCACGGGCCAGTCCATCGACCAGTACCTGGCCGAGCGCTTGATGCCACCCACCACGCACAAGAGCCTGCAGCTCGGCGTGCACGTGCGCGACGCCGAGGTCCGGGCGCGCATCGCGTACAAGGGCGCCGATCAACCGATCCCGCCCCGCGAAGATCCGGCCGACGTGTTCGCGGCGCTGTTCTCCGGCGTCACCAACCCGGGTATGCCGGGCATGGCGGATCCGGCGCTCGAGCGGCTGCGCGCGCAACGCCGGAGCGTGTTCGATCTGACGCGCAGCCGGATCGATGCGCTCAAGAACCAGCTCGGCTCGGCGGACAAGGCCAAGCTCGACTCGCACCTCACCTCGATGCGCGAGGTCGAGCAGCGGATCGCGGCGATGCCGATGCCGGGCAACGGCGGCACCATGCCGGTGAGCGACAGCACCTGCGAACGGCCGACGCTCGAGTCGGTCGATCTCAAGGACGACGGCGCCTACGCCAAGGCGGGCAAGCTGCAGATGGACCTGGCAGCCGCAGCGCTAGCCTGCGATCAGACCCGGATCCTCACCTTCCAGTGGTCGTATTCGGAGAGCGAGCACCTGTTCCAGTTCCTGAACCTGAGCGGCAATCACCACGCCATCTCCCACGACTTCAGCCAGAGCGGCACGAACTTCGACGCCTACAACAAGATCCAGGCCTGGTACACGGAGCAGCTCGCGTACTTCCTGAACAAGCTGGATTCGTACCAGGAAGGCGAGAAGACGTTGCTCGACAACACGATCGTGCTCTGGGCCAGTGAGATCGGCGAGTCCACGCAGCACGACCTGACGTTGATGCCCTACGTGTTCGCCGGTGGCGCGGGCGGCAAGATCAAGCCCGGTCGGTTCGTCGACTACGGCACGACCCGCCACGACAACAACCGGATGCTGGTGTCGATCGCGCAGATCATGGGCGCGGAGGACTTGACCTCGTTCGGCGACGCCTCGGGTCAAACCGGTACGCTGCCCAGCCTCACGTGAGCACCGAGGCCGGCGCAGGGCTCGGCCAGAGGCCGCGCTTCGCGGCGCTCGGGGCCGCGCTGTGCCTCCTCTCGTGCTCGGGTACCGAGAGCGGCGCGAACGACGACGGCGCGTCGGGTGGCTCATCCTCTGGCGCCGGTGGTGTCCTCGCAACCAGCGGCTCGGGCGGCAACACGGCGACGGGCGGCGCTGCGCTGGGTGGCACGAGCACGGGCGGCTCCGCGTCCGGCGGTGTCGCGCCCGGCGCTGGAGGTGCGCTTGGCGGCGGGGTGAGCACGTCGGGCGGAGCCGTGGGCGGGTCCGGCGTTTCGGGCGCGGCCTCCGGAGCGGGCGGAGGCTCTCCGGTCGGTGGGACCGCGGGCAGCGCTGCCGGCGGGCGTGGCGGCGCGGCGTCCGGCGGCGGCGGAGCCAGCGCCGCAGGCGGGCGCGGCGGCGCGCTCGGAGCGGCCGGCAAGGCGAACGCTGGCAGCACGTCCGGCGGCGCAGGAGCGGCCGCGGGTGGCGGGTCCGGTGGCAGCGGCGGCGCGGGCTCGAGCTGCCCGTATCAGGGTTCGATCAGCTACACGCTGATGCGCGCCGCTTCCCCGACGGCCGCGCAGACCGCCGCTTACGACAAGATCTCGGCCGCGCTCGACAAGGCCATTGGCTACTACAACTGCTACACCGACATCACGAAGCAGCTGCGCGCCTCGTACGAGCCCAGCGTCGCGACGGCCGATGGCAACGTCAACGGCTCGATCCGCTTCGGCTCGCAAGACTCCATGAACTACATCACGGCGATGCACGAGATCGGGCACACCGTCGGGGTCGGGAGCAACGAGTGGGGCCGCCTGCTCCGCGACGGGATTTTCACGGGCGCGACTGCCACGGCCAAGCTCCGTGAAATCGACGGCGACCCCGCCGCGCAAGTACACGGGGACGCTCAGCACTTCTGGCCGTACGGCCTCAACTACACGACCGAGGTGAAGTCGGACGCCGACCTGCTCGCCCACTGCGCCCTGGTGATGGCGATCCGCGCCGACATCTATCCCTGACAGGCCAACTCCGCTGTACGCGTGTAGAGGCCAAACGGCCTCCGGCATTCCGCCAGCACTCGAAACACAGGTTTTCTGCGCCGCGAACGCTGCACACCGGGTGCGGCGCCCGTAGAATGCGGCCCCGATGCGCGCAGTCGAGCCAACCACGATGGGAGAGGTCGAGGCTCTGATCCACGAGCGCGGGGCGGAGCTGACCTCCCACCCGTTCATTCAGCGGCTCGACGGGCCCGCCAGCTACGCCGAGTTCGCAGCGCTCTTGCCACGACTCGGCTTCTTCGTCTTTGCTTTCCAGGACGTGCTGCGCTTGTCCGGCCGCCGCGCGACGGACCCGGAGCTCCACCGCTTGATCGAGTCCATGGAGCGCGGCGACCACGGCCACGAGCAGTGGTACCTGGAAGATCTGCAGGCGCTCGGGGTCCAGCTACGCGTCGAGGATCTGTTCTCGCGCGAGTACGAGGTGACGCGGGACGTCGCCTACGAGCTGGTCGGTCGGGTCGAGCTAGCCAGCGACGACTACAGCCGCCTCGCGTTGATTCTGTGTTTGGAGGAAGCCGCGCAGCAGTTTTTCGGACGCGTGTCCGGCTACGCAAAACGCGCGGGAGTGACGCGGCGTCTACGCTATTTCGGCGGCGAACACCTGCTCGCCGAGGAGAGCCACGAGGTCTTCGAAGCTGCTGCCCAGAAGCGGCTGGAAGGCCTGGTCGTGGCGCCGGCTGCGCGGGCCGCCGTAGCAAGCGCCATCGAGCGCACCTTTCACGCCATGAAGCGCCTCGCGGACGACCTGCACCACGCCATGATCAGCGTAGCGGAAAGCCCCGGTAACGGCGTACGCTCATAGCAACACGCCACAGCTCGAGCCATGAACGCACCGGAATCCAGGAGACACTTTGATCTGGTCGACCTCGACGAGGATCACGCGAAGGGCTTGGCCTTCAACATGCTGTTCATGATCTGGCGCCGTCGGACCCTGGCGACGGCCTACACACGCGGCATGCAGATCGTGAGAGAGCTCGGGGCCAAGTACCCCGAGGGCGTGGGCGTGCTCCAGGTGGTCGAGGTGGACGCCATCCCGCCGGACTCGTCGGCTCGAAGCGCCTTCGTCGAGTTCTTTCATTTGAAAGAGATCAACCACTACTCGGTGACCCACGAGGGTAGCGGATTCAAGGCCGCGTCCGTGCGAGCCATCGCCGCGGCCGCGCACGCCATGGCGCGACCGAGGTGCGCTCACTCGGTTCACTCGACGCTGCTGAGCGCCGCAGAGTGGCACGCCAAGCGGCAGCTCGAGCTCGGTCACCACGAAGACGCGACGCGGATCGAGTCGATCGCCCAGGCGCTTCGCCGGTTGCACTGGGAAAAATACCCCGGCTTTGGTTGAAAGAGCGGGCGCGCGGTCAGGGCAGCGACAGCTTGACGGCCGATCCGAACGAGTACACCTGCGGCGCCAGGTAGACGGTCACGCGCGGGCCCTTCGACGAGCGGCGCAGCGACGCGTAGGTGATGAGCCCGGCGTTCTCCTCGAGCGAGCACGGCGAAAGCGCCGACAGCACGCGGCGGAAGGT
>JAICQO010000081.1 GCA_025937835.1 Polyangiaceae bacterium | reverse complement strand
TCGCGTCGCGGTTCGCGTCAGTGCCCGAGGCCCGAGCCGAGCAGCGCGAGCATCTCGCGCCGCGTGCGCGGGCCGTGCGTGCGGAAGCTCGGGCCGACCGCGTGCGCGTAGCCGGGCCGGGCTCGAGAAATCGTGTCGGCGGCCTGCTGTTTGCGGAGCTCGGGGACCGACACGCCGTACACGGCCGCGGCGTTGAGACCGAAGATCTTGCGCTTGAGCTCGGGAGTGAGCGCCGGGTAAGCGTATTTCTCCTGATATTCGGCGGAGATCTCGAAGGCGCGGAAGGCCTGGATCTGGTCTTGCGGCGAGCCGTACCAGATCGCGTCGGTGCCCCACAGCACCCGATCTTCCCCGACGTGCTGGAGCAGCTTGCCGAGCACGTGAGCGGCCTGGTCCGGCTTCTTCATCAGCTCGCGCCAGGTGGAGCCGAGCTCCGCGTACACGTTGCCTGCCTTGCCGATTCCGTTCTCTTGGAGCGAGCGGATCAGGGCGTCGACTCCGCGCTCGGCGTTCGGATCGTACGGGCCCTCGACGTGCTCCGACTCCCAGCCCGCGTGGTAGACGAGGAAGACCGCCTCGGGAAAAGCCTTGGCCGCCTTACCGACGTCTCGCGGCGAGGTGAAATCGCGGTTCATGCCCGGCAGCGGCAGCCCCTTGTGCACGGCAAAGATGCGCTTGCCGAGCTCGAGCCCGCGCGCGATCGTCTTCATGCCGAGCTCGCCGTCGAGCGTGTAGCCCTCTCCGCTCGGGCCCCACACGGTGTAGAGCTTCCAGGCGTCGATTTTCCAGGTTTCGAGCAGGGCTTGCATGTGCTCGGAGACCTTCGCCCACTCGGCTTCGTTGGGTTGGACGATGCCGTGCGTGAGCAAGCGCGTGCCCTTGCCGAGCGCCTGTACCTTGTCGCGGGTCTGTGCGGCCTCGGAGGCGAGCATCGGGTGCGGATCGCCCCAGAGAGCGCTGACCACGGCGAGCTGCGTATCGCTCTCCAGAAACACCTCTCGGATCAGCACGTCGTCGCTGAAGCACTGCGCCCAGTGCGGCTTGCCGCACTCGGCTTGCGGGATCGTCTTCAAGAAATCGGCGAGCGATGGCCGCTTCACGTCCCACCACGGGCGATCCGGGCTCACCTGGTGAGTCTGGACGTCGAAGATGAACTCGTCCCCGCTCACCGCTGCGTTGGCGGCGTCTCGATCGAGCGCGGATTCGGGGCTCACCCGATAGCTCCCGCCTCCGCACCCGAGCTGGTTCATGCCGAGCAGCACCGCCGCAGCGCCGCACGCGCTGCTCAGATACTCGCGCCGCGTGAGCCCGAGCTTCTGCGCGTTGGCCGTCGCGCTGCGTTGCGCGAGCGCGATCACGTGCTCGAGCTCGGGAGCAGGAGCGAGCGGCCAGTACTCGCCGTTCGTGCTCGAGTCGAGCTTGATCGGCAGCGCCGCCTCAGCGTGGGGCTCGGACTTCTTGGTCGCCATGGCCGCCAGGGTAGCCCGGCTCCAACGCCGTGGGCGCGCGTAGCTCGCTGTGCTCGAACGTAGCCGCATGTAGGCGGTGGCGCATTGCCGCAGCGCGCGCCCGAAGCACCGAAGCGCCACGCCTCGCTGACCTGATTTCGAGAGATTGCAGCGCTTCCGGCCCGGGCCGCCGAGGCTCGGAACTTGCTCGACCCGGAGCCCAGTGTACCGCTCCGGTCGATTCGTTCTAGGTAAGTACGAGCTCGTTCGCCCGCTCGCCGAGGGAGGCATGGCCACCGTCTGGCTCGCGCGGCACAGCTCGCTCGAGGTGGATGTCGCCGTCAAGCTGACGCCCGCGAGCGAGTTCGACGCGCACCGGCAGCAGCGCGCATTCACCGAGGCGCGCCTGGCCGCACAGCTCGTGCACCCCGGCGTCTGCCGCGTGCTCGATTTCGGGCTCACCGCCGAGGGCGACCCCTGCGTGGTGACGGAGCTCTTGCAAGGCGAAACGCTGGAGGCGCGGCTGACGCTGGGCGGCCCCTTCACGCCGATCGAGGCGGTTCGGATCGTGCTTCCGCTGCTCGACGCGCTGGCCACCGCGCACGCCCGCGGAATCGTTCACCAGGACGTCAAACCCGAGAACGTCTTCCTCGCGCGAGACGATCACGGGCGCGTTCAGCCGAAACTCCTGGATTTCGGGATTGCCCGCGAGCACGAGCGCCCGGGCACATGGCAACGAGCAGGCTCGATCTCCGGCACCCCCGCGTACATGTCGCCCGAGCAAGCGGAAGGTCGCGACGATGTCGATCTTCGAGCGGATCTGTGGAGCGTGTGCGCCACCTTGTACGAGCTCATCGCGGCGCAGCCGCCGTTCGACGGTGAGACCTGCGACGCCGTGCTCGCTCAAGTCGTAGACAGCCAGCCGCGGACGCTCTTCGAGCAGGCGCTCGCAGAACGGGCGCTATCCGAGATCGTGCAGCGCGGCCTCGAGAAGGATCGTGAGCGCCGCTGGTCTTCTGCCACCGAGCTCTCGGCCGCGCTCGCCGACTGGCTGCTCGCGCAGGGCATCGAAACCGACGTGACCGACCAGGCGCTTCGACCGCGGCTGGAACGAGACCAGATCCGCGACACGCTCGAGTCCGAAGCTCCGTTCTTGTTGAAACCTCGCCGGCGCGGCAAGGCTCGACGCTTGATGCTCGTGGCAGCGGTGCTCGCACTCGTGAGCACGTCCGCGTCCGTGCTTCGGGATCACCCACGCTGGGCGCCGCTCGTGGCGGCGGGTTGGCAGCGAACGGCGGCCGTGATGCCCGCTCTCGCAGCGCGGCTTCGTGACTGAAAATGTTTCGAAAGGCTCAGGCGGGCGGGTAGGGCAAGCTCAGCGCCAGGACCTCCCGTTCCGGCGTGGTCAGCGGGGGCAGGCTGATGAGCGGCAGGCACCGCTCGGCCTCGTCCGGCGGCGGCAAGATCAACCAGTGGCGGCGCGCCAGCTGGGTGGTGGGTGCTTCGTCGCTCGAGAACAAGTCCAGGCCCTCGCTCATGATCGATGAGTGGAGGTGCTGCGGAATTTTTCTGAGCGCGAGGTTTTTCCGATGGGCGCACATCCGACATCGAGGCACCGGGTGTAATCCCTCACCACCTCCGGAGCCGAGGGCGCTAGATTCGGGTGCTTGCTCGCACCGGAAGCCCCACTTTTCATCGTAGTGAACGCGAGCTCGGGCTCGAGGGATGGTCACGGGGCGCTCTCCACCATCGAGCAAGAGCTCTCGGCCGCGGGGCGGCGCTTCGAGTTCTTCCTCGCGGAGCGCGGCGCCGAGATCGAGACGCTGGCGAAACGAGCGGCCGAACGCGCCGAACGCGAAGCGGGCGCCGTGGTTGCCGTCGGCGGAGACGGCACGATCAACGCAGCGACCCGCGCCACGCTGCCGACGGGTCGCCCGCTCGGGATCGTGCCACACGGCACCTTCAACTACACGACCCGCGCGCACGGCATCCCCGAAGAGACGCGCGCGGCGGCACGAGCGCTCGTCAACCCGCGCGTCTCTCACGTGCAGGTCGGGGTCGTGAACGAGCGCGCGTTCCTGGTCAACGCCGGCGTCGGTTTGCACCCCGAGATCCTCGAAGACCGAGAGGCGTACAAGGCGCGGTTCGGTCGCTACCGTGCCGTGGCTTTCGGAGCCGGGCTATCGACGCTGTTCCGCGAGCATCGCCAGCTCTTGCTCGAGATCGAGCACGATCGCGAGCGCGAGCTGGTGCGGACTCCCTCGCTCTTCGTCGGCAACAACGCGCTGCAGTTCGAGCAGACCGGCCTCGAGGAGGCCGAGAGCGACATCGAACGGCAAAGGCTCGCAGCGGTGCTCGTGAAGCCCGTATCCACCTGGACGCTGCTCGCTCTCGGCTTGCGCGGCGCGTTGGGGCGACTCGGCGAGGACGAGCGAGTGCGCTCGTTCGGGTTCCGGCGCATGAGCTTGAACCCGTTCGGGGGCTCGCGGCGCAAGTTGGTCAAGGTCGCGATCGACGGCGAGGTCACGCGCCTGCGGCCGCCGCTCGTGTTTTCCATTTCTCCCCGGCGGCTCCCGCTGCTCGTCCCTTCCGAGCCCGCCTCCCCGCCATGACCACGGTCCTGCAGATCTCGGATCCGCATTTCGGGACGGAGGTCGCAGCAGTGGTCGAGGCGCTGGTCGAGCTCGGCCGCTGCGTCCAGCCCGGGTTGGTGGTGCTTTCCGGCGATATCACTCAGCGCGCCCGCCGCTCGCAGTTTGCGCGAGCTCGAGCTTTCGCGGACCGGTTGAACGCGCCGCTGCTCGCGATCCCCGGAAACCACGATATTCCGCTGTTCGATCCGATCGCTCGCGCATTCTTCCCGTATCAGAACTACGCGCGGGCCTTCGGCGCCGAGCTCGAACCGAGCTTCGAGACCGAGGATTTGCTGGTGCTCGGCGTGAAGACCACGCGCCGGCACCGCCACAAGCACGGCGAGGTCTCGGTGACTCAGATCGAGCGCGTGGCGAGGCGCCTCCAGAGCGCCCGGCCCGAGCAGCTCCGCGTCGTCGTGACGCACCAGCCGGTGCTGGCGATCCGAGCGCACGACGAGACCAACTTGCTGCGCGGTTCCGAGCGCGCCGTACCCCGCTGGTGCAGAGCGGGCGCGGACCTGTTCCTGGGCGGCCACATCCATCTGCCGTACCTGAGACCGCTCTCGGAACGCTTCGGCGAGCTCGGGCGCAAGGCCTGGGTCGCGCAAGCGGGAACCTCCGTTTCGCACCGCACCCGCGAAGGGATTCCGAACTCGGTCAATCTGCTGGCACGGGCAGACGGCGCGGGTTGGTCGGTCGAGCGCTGGGATTTTCACGCCACACGCCGAGCCTTCGAGCGCGTGGAGGTGGTGTCGCTCGCGCCCGAACGCTGACGGCACGCGCATTGCTTAGTACGCGGCATGCCGTCACAAGAACTAGCCGAATCTTCCGTCAATCCGAGCTCGGAGCTGCTCATGTACGCGTCGCCCCTGGCCGGGATCTCCGCGATCGGCCTCGGGCTGGCAGGCCTGCTCGGAAAAGGGCCGTCGCTGCTCCGCGAGCGACCGCTCGTGTCAGTCGCCCTCGTGTGTGGCGGAAGCGTCCTGGTCGCCAAGTCCCAGCTCGATCGCTTTTTTCTCGAGGAGCCCGACTACAAGGTCGAACGAGAGGTGAACGGCCTCGAGATCCGGACGTATGCCCCGCGCCTGGTCGCCGAGACGACGGTGGAAGCGCCGAGCTTCGACGAAGCGCGCAAGCTCGGCTTTCAGCGCCTGGCCGGGTACCTGTTCGGCGACAACGTCCCCGAAGAGCGGCTCTCGATGACGACGCCCGTCACGCTGACCGAGTCGCCCGCGGGCTACGTGATGCGCTTTCAGATGCCGAAGCACGAACGCTACGCTTCCTTGCCGCGACCGAGGGATCCTCGGGTCGTGTTGCGGCGCTTGCCGCGCGACCGGGTGGCGGTGCTGCGCTTCAGCGGGACCTACGCCGGCGCGAAGATCGAGGCCAAGGAGCGCGAGCTGCTCGAGCGCGTCGAGGCGTGCGGCTTACAGGCGGCGGGCCAACCGAGCTTCGCCGGCTACGACTCACCCACGGCCTTGCCGCCGCTCCGTCGCGTCGAAGTCTGGGTTCCGATCTCCTGAAACAACGCGCTCACTCACAGTTCACGCGCGCTGGTGCGACGATCACGTCGTCGTACCAGACACCGCGGGTGTCGTGATACTGCATGTAACCGATCCGGAAGCTCTGGAACGTCGCCTTGGCATAGCCGGGCGCGTTGATGATTTCTTTCCCGTCGGCGAAGATCTGCACGTTGCCGCTGCCGCCCTCGTAGTGGGCCTCGATGCAGTGCCAGTCGTTCGCCGTGAGGGTGCTCATGCCCTCTGGGTTGAATAGTTGATCGTCCGTGTTCAGCAGGACCTCGTCGAACTGCTCGGAGAACTCGACGAGTGCCTCGCTGTTCACGTCGGCGTCGATGTTTCCGTTGGACGCGCCGAACAGCGAGTCGTGGCCGTTGTCGCCGAAGGCGCGACTGACGCGCACGTAAAGGCGAACCCAGAAGTCGTTCCCAGGTACCGGCACGGCCAGCGCGCGATAGTAAAAACCGCCGCTGTGCTCGGGGATCGACAGCGATTGCTTGCCGAACTTCGGGTTGGTCGTGTCGAACGTGTAGCTCATAGCCCCCGTCGGACCCACGGCGTGAAACTTGGCGCCCGCGGGCAACGCCGTGCCCTCGAAGCCCGAGCAGAAGCTCGCGCCCGCCGGACACGCGATGTCTCCGCTGCCGCCACCGCTCGGGCCACCGGCGCTCGCGCCACCGCTCGCCCCTCCGCCTCCGGCGCCGCCGCTGCTCTTGCCGGCGGTCGTGGGCGCACCGCCACCGCCGCTGCCGTCGCTACCGCCGCTGGTTCCGCCGGCACCCGACGCGCCCGGAGCGGCTCCTCCGGTGCTCCCGGCGACGCCTCCGCTTGCGACGGGCGCTCCACCTGTCGGCGCGCTGCCTCCGGTTGTTCCTCCGTTGCTGGGTGCGACGCCGCCCGTCGAGGGCGCTGCTCCGCCCGTCGTCCGGCTGCCGCCGGTCGTTCCGCCCGTGCTCATCGGCGCGACGCCGCCCGTCGTGGCCGCTGCCCCGCCGGTGCTCACGTTGCCGGGCGCGGGATCATCGCTCGAGCAGGCCAACGTCAGAATGCCTGCGGCGAACCAGGGTAGAGCTCGTGTCATGGGCGCTCTTCGCTTCGCACAACTGTGCCCGATAGCAAGCTTCGCGCGGGGTATTCATGCAGAAGGAACGGAATATTCGTCTGGGCTACGCGCGTTCGCCGACGAGCGACTGCTGGCGAAGCCAGGCTTGCAGCAGACGGGCTGCGGCGCCCCGGTGTGAACGCACGAGCAGCTCCTCGGTCGTGAGCTCTGCGAGCGTCTTGTCGAGCTCCGGAAGGTACAGGAGGCTGTCGTAGCCGAAGCCGTCGCCGCCTCGTTCCTGTTCCGAGACCGTGCAGTCCAGCGTGCCGCGGCTCTCGAACAGCACGCGACCCGACGGCTCCGCGAGGCACAGGGTGCACACGAGCCGAGCCGTGCGCTGCACGTCTCCCAGTTTCCGAAGCTCGCCCACGAGCTTCTCGCGGTTTCTCCGATCGCGCTCCTCGCGCGTGCCTCCGGCACCGGCGTAGTCGGCCGAGCTCACGCCGGGCGCGCCGCCGAGCGCGTCGACTTCGACGCCGCTATCGTCCGAAAGGCAAATCCGACCGAGGGCTCGCGCATAGGCGATCGCCTTGATCCGTGCGTTGCCTTCCAGCGTCGGAGCGCCCTCGCTCGGCGCCGGAACTCGCTGCCCGAGCTCGTCGAGGCCGAGCACGCGCACGCCGAGCGGCTCGAGGAGCTCCCTGATTTCTCGCAGCTTGTGGGGATTGGTCGACGCGAAGACGAGCTCCATGGCCCGGAACATGCCACGCCGATCGGTGCTAAGGCTGCGCCGATGAAGGCCGCAGAGCCGCGCCGCCCGGAAATCCTCGCGCCCGCGGGGACGGAAGAGGCGTTTCGAGCGGCGCTCGCGAGCGGGGCCGACGCCTTGTATCTCGGCCTGTCCGAGGGCTTCAACGCCCGCGCCCGCTCCACGGCCTTCGACCTCGAGCAGCTGCCGGAGCTGGTGCGCCGCGCCCACCGCGCCGGCGCCAAGCTCTACGTCACGCTGAACACGCTGGTGTTCGAGAACGAGCTCGGGACGCTCGAAGCGCTGCTACGTCGGGTGATCGCGAGCGGCGTCGACGCGCTGATCGTGCAGGACCCTGCCACGGCTTTCCTGTCTCGGCGGCTGTGCCCGGAGCTGCGGCTCCACGCCAGCACGCAGATGACGATCTCGAGCGCCGAAGGGGCCGAGTTCGCCGCCACGCTCGGGATCTCGCGCGTGGTCTTGCCCCGCGAGCTCAGCGCGAAGGAGGTGGCGCTGTTCACGAGCGCGAGCCCGCTGGAGAGCGAGGTGTTCGTGCACGGCGCGCTGTGCATGTCGTGGAGCGGCCAGTGCCTGACCAGCGAGGCCTTCTCCGAGCGCTCGGCGAATCGCGGACAGTGCTCGCAGGCCTGCCGCATGCCGTACGAAGCGATCGTGGACGGGCAGCGCCAGGAGCTCGGGGACTTGCGTTACCTGTTGAGCCCGGAGGACCTCGCGGCGCACGAGGCGCTGCCCGAGCTGATCCAAGCCGGGGTTCACAGCCTCAAGATCGAGGGCCGCTACAAGGGCCCGGCCTACGTGAGCACGGCGGTCGACTCATGGCGGAGCTGGCGCGACGCCGTGCTGCGCGGCGTGACGGACGCCGATCGCTCACGGCTCGAGCGCGACATCCGGCGCACGCAGCTCACGTTCTCGCGCGGCGGCTCCGTCGGCTTTCTGCGCGGCGACGATCACCAGGCGCTGGTGGTCGCAACCACGCCCAAGCACCGCGGCCTCGCCCTCGGAGTGGTGGAAGAAGTCGGCCCTCGCAGCGTGCTCGTGAAGCTCACGGCCGACACCGGCGCTCGCGAGCTCGTGCGGCCCGGCATCGGGGTGAAGTTCGAGCTGGTGGGTCGAACCGACGCCGAGCACGATCCGGAAAACGCTCCCGGCGGACCATTGTTCGGCGTGCGCTCGCTCGCCGACGAGCGCCTGGAGCTCGGCTTCGGCCAGCCCGGTCCGGACCTCGGACGCGTGCGCCCCGGTGACGCCGTGCGCTTGACGGGCGATCCGGAGCTCACGCGAGACGCGGAGCGGTTGATCGCCCAGCCGCTGCCCGCCCGCATCCCGCTCTCGCTCGAGCTCCACGGAAAGCCGGGTGAGGTACTGCGCGCCCGGGCGACCGCGCGGTATCTCGAGCGTGTCTGGACGGCCGTGGCCGAGTCCAGGTCCCGCCTCGAGCCGGCGCGCGCCGGCGCGGGCCTCGAGCGTTCGCTCCTGACCGACAAGCTCGGCGCTTTCGGGGGTACTCCCTTTCGGCTCGAGCAGCTCGACCTCGAAGCCCTGGCGCCCGGCCTTCACCTCCCGGTTTCGGAGCTCAAGAGCCTGCGGCGCGAGCTTGCGGCCGAGCTCGAGCGAAAGCTTTCGGAGAGCCCGTACGCCGCGCCGCCCGTGGCCAACGTCCTGCCCGAGCTGCGCCGTGAGCTCGGTTCGCACAACACCGAGGATCGCGGGCCGCCGGTGCTCGTCCCCCTGTGCCGCACCGAGGAGCAGCTCGAAGCCGTGATCGAAAGCGGCTTCGGCCCCGGCGACGAGGTCGAGCTCGATTGGATGGAAATGGTCGGGCTCTCTCGCGCCGTCGAACGAGCTCGCGCTGCGGGCCTCCGCGTCACGCTGGCCACGGTTCGCGTGCAAAAGCCCGGCGAAGAGGCCTTCGATCGCCGGCTTTCCCGGCTCGCGCCCGACGGGCTCTTGGTCCGGCACTGGGGCGCGCTGATGCACTTCTCGCGCGCCACGAGCCACGCGGAGCTCGCCGTCCACGGCGACTTCTCGCTCAACGTCACGAACTCCCTGACGGCGAATCACCTGCTCGCGCTCGGCCTGCGGACAGTCACGGCTTCGCACGACCTGAACCGCGCGCAGCTGCTCGAGCTCCTCGGCTCGGTCCCGCGCGGCCGAGTGGCGCTCACGCTGCACCACCACATCCCCACCTTTCACAACTCGCACTGCGTGTACGCCCATCTGCTCAGCAGCGGTCGCGACTACGAGACCTGCGGGCGCCCTTGCGAGCGTCACCGCCTCGCGCTCCGCGACTTCGCCGGACACGAGCACCCGGTGGTCGTGGACGTCGGTTGCCGCAACACCGTGTTCAACGCGCTGGCTCAGAGCGCGGCGCCGCTCGTGCACGAGCTGCTCGAGCTCGGGGTGCGCCGCTTCCGCGTGGAGCTGGTCTGGGAGCGCGCCGAAGAAGTCACGCGAACGCTCGCGGCATATCGCAGGCTGCTGCGCGGCGAGATCAGCGCTCAGGCCGCGCTCGAAGCGGCTTCGGTGAGCGAGCGCTACGGCGTGACGACGCCGCTCAGAATCCGAAAGCGCTAGCCGCGCGCCGCATCGGCCAGGTATTCGGCGGTTTTTCCGCGTTTCGAGCGCGCCACGGCCTCCGGAGTGCCGGTCACGATCACCTTCCCGCCCTCGTCGCCAGCACCGGGTCCCAGATCGATCAGGTGATCGGCCTGGGCGATGACCTGGAGGTCGTGCTCCACGACGATCACGGTCGCCCCTGCCTCTATCAAGCGCTCGAGTTGCGACATCAAGCGCTCGACGTCGGACGGATGGAGACCGGTCGTCGGTTCGTCGAGCACGTACACCGCGCCATCGCGCTGCGTGCGCTGGAGCTCCGTCGCGAGCTTGATGCGCTGGGCTTCGCCGCCGGACAGCTCCGTCGCGGGCTGACCGAGCCGGAGATACCCGAGCCCGACCTCCTGGAGAGTCGCGAGCGAGCGCTGCAGCCCGGGCTCTCGCTCGAAGAACGCGTGCGCTTCGTCTACCGTCAAGCCGAGGACCTCGGCGATGTTGCGCCCGCGCAGCTGCACCTCGAGCGTCGTCGCGTCGTAGCGCGTGCCGTTGCAGGCCTGACACGGCGAATACACGCTCGGCAAGAACAAGAGCTCGACCATCACGAACCCCTCGCCCTTGCAGGTCTCGCAGCGACCCTTGGCCACGTTGAACGAGAACCGACCCGCGTCGTAGCGGCGCTTCTTCGCCAGCGGTGTTGCGGCGAATAGCCGCCGCACCTCGTCGAACAGCCCCGTGTACGTGGCCAGGTTCGAGCGCGGCGTGCGTCCGATCGGCTTCTGATCGACGACCACCAGCCGTTTCACGCGCTCGGTTCCCGCGAGCTTCGCGCCCCCGAAACCACCGAGCTCGCGGCGCTCGAGCGGATCCACCTCGCCGTCGTCTTCGAGCGCCGGATGACCGAGCTGCTCGCCGAGCAGGCCGACGAGCACCTGGCTCACGAGCGTGGACTTCCCCGAGCCGGACACCCCGGTCACGCAGGTCAGCGTTCCGAGCGGGAAGCTCACCTCGAGCTCTCGCAGGTTGTTGCGGGTGACGCCCGACAACTTCAGGAAACCGCGCGGCGGGCGCGCCGCCGCCTTGAGCGCCAAGCGCTGACCGAACACGTGCTTTCGAGTCTCGGAGGCCGCGACGCTCTCGAGCCCGGCGAGCGGGCCGCTGTAGAGAACTCGTCCGCCGTGCTGCCCAGCACCGGGCCCGACATCGACCACCCAATCCGCCCGGCGGATCACTTCGAGCTCGTGTTCGACGACGAACAGAGAGTTGCCGGAGGCCTTGAGTCCGTCCAGCGCGCGCAGCAGCGCCTCGGTGTCCGCCGGATGCAGACCGGCGGAGGGCTCGTCCAGCACGTAAACCACGCCGAACAGGCTCGAGCAGACCTGCGTCGCCAGCCGCAGCCGTTGCAGCTCACCCGGAGACAGCGTGGGAGTGCTGCGCTCCAGGTCGAGGTAGCCGAGGCCCAGATCGAGCAAGACCGCGAGCCGGCGCTCCAGATCCTCGGCGATGCGCGTGACGACCAGCTCCTTCTCGGGGCTGTTCCGTGGCTTCAGGCGTTTGCCCGAACCGCGCGCGTAGGGCGAAAACAGCTGGTGCAGCGTCTTCAGCGGCAGCCGCGACAGCTCGGTGATGTCGCGACCCTCGAACTGCACCGACAGCGCCTCGCGTCTCAGGCGTTTCCCGCTGCATTCCGGACAATCCGTCGCAACCAGGAATGCCGCGGCGCGACGCTTCATCATCTCACTCTCGGAGTTCAGGAAGCTGTGCAGCACGTGGCGTCGCGCGCTCGAAAACGTGCCTTGATAGCTCGGCTCCTCCTTGCGTTTGAGCGCGCGTTTCACCTCGGCCAGGGTGAAGCCCGCGTAGACGGGCACCGTCGGCTGCTCGTCCGTGTACAGGATGAAGTCGCGCGTGCGCTTGGGCAGGTCGCGCCACGGAACGTCGACGTCGTGTCCGAGCGTGGTCAGGATGTCTCGCAAGTTTTGGCCCTGCCAGGCGCTCGGCCAGGCGGCGACCGCGCGCTCGCGGATCGTGAGCGACGGATCGGGCACCATCAGCTCTTCGCTCACCTCGTAGATCCGACCGAGCCCGCTGCAGCGCGGGCAGGCGCCTTCCGCCGTATTCGGCGAGAACGACTCGGCGTACAGCAGGGGCTGGCCTTCTGGGTAATCGCCGGCGCGTGAATACAGCATGCGCAGCAGGTTCGAGAGCGTGGTGACGCTGCCGACCGACGAGCGCGTCGTGACCCCGCCGCGCTGCTGCCCGAGCGCTACGGCCGGTGGCAGCCCGCTGATGCGATCGACCTCGGGCACACCGAGCTGGTGGAATAGGCGCCGGGCGTAAGGCGAAACCGAGTCGAGATAGCGGCGCTGCGCCTCGGCGTAGAGCGTGCCGAACGCCAGCGAGGATTTGCCGGAGCCGGACACGCCCGTGAACACGACGAGCTGGCCGCGCGGAATGTCGACGTCGACGTTTTTCAGGTTGTGCTCGCGCGCGCCCCGAACCTCGACGAACCCGTCGCCCGCGCTCGCCAGCGTCCCGTCGGCCATCGGAAGGGTCGTAGCAACGCACATGCCATCGAGCGTCTCTTCGCCGGTCCGCATCACCCCGGTGGCTGCATGCGCACGACCCTTCAAAACCTGAGTTATTTCGCTTAGTTACGCGCCTGTCCGATTGCGTGTTTTTCCTCACCCCAGGCGGTGATCCCCCAAAACACGCAGATGCGTTACCGTGATGGGATGCGCGATCCTTCGCTCACTCCAGCGATCATCGTGGACGTCGGCGCGGCAGCCGCGGACGAGCAGAGCGGGATCAGGCACCCCGAGATCTCCGGCTGGCAGGCCGCGCAGTGGCTTTTCGACGCGGTCCCCGCTTCTGTCGCGGTGATGCGGGGTGAACAGCTGGTGATCGAGTACGTGAACGCCTCCGGCGTGGCGCTCTGGCAGCGCGGAACCGCCGCAGAGCTGCTCGGTCGGCCCTTGCTCGAAGCGCTGCCCGAGCTTCACGAACAGCCCGCCTACGTCGAGCTGATGCGGTCGGTGATCCGCACCGGAGTGCCCGTATCTCGCAACGAAGCGCCGGTCGTGCTCCGGGGGCGCGACGGGCCCGTCACGCACTACTTCGACTTCACCTACTCGCCCGTCACCGACGCTCAGGGCGTGATCGACGCCGTGTGGGTGTTCGCTTTCGACGTGACCGCCGTCGTGCTGGCACGCCGCGAGGTCGAGCTCGCGAATCGTACCAAAGACGAGTTTCTTGCGACGCTCAGCCACGAGCTTCGCACCCCCTTGAACGCGATGCTGGGCTGGGCGTCCTTACTCCAGAAAGACTCGAGCGATCCCGCCCGGCTCGCGCGCGGCCTGGCCGTGATCGAGCGCAACGCACTCGCGCAAGCGAAGATCGTGGGCGACCTGCTGGATGTCTCCCGTATCCTCGGCGGCAAGCTGGTGCTCACCGTGAAGCCGACCCAGCTATCGGCCGTGATCGCCGCCGCCCTCGAGCCGCTGCGATCCGCCGCAGCGTCGCGCGGAGTGAAGGTCACGACCGAGCTCGACGCCGAGCTCACGACGATTCAGGCGGACGCCCACCGCCTCCAGCAGGTGCTCTGGAACCTGCTCAGCAATGCGGTTCGCTTCACCCCCGCGGGCGGAGAGGTCCGGCTCTCCGCTCGGGCCGGCGCTCGGTCGATGATAATCGAGGTGGCGGACACGGGCAGCGGCATCCCGGCCGAGCACCTGCCCCACATCTTCGAGCGCTTTCACCAGGTCGACGGCTCGCTCACCCGCTCGCACGGTGGGCTCGGCCTGGGCCTGTCGATCGTGCGTTACATCGTCGAGGCTCACGGCGGCACGGTGAGTGCGGTAAGCCAGGGTGCAGGGCGCGGCGCCACGTTCACCATCGAGTTGCCGATCGGCGTTGAACAGGCCCCCGAGAGCAGCAACGGCGCGGCCTCGGTCGAGGCGCTCGCGGCTCCGCCGTCTGCCGTGATCGGCGCCGAATCGCCCGCCGAACCCGTGACCACCGGTGTCTTCACGACTCACCTGCCGCTGCTCGGCGTGCGCGTCCTGATCGTCGACGACGACGAGGATTGTCTCGAGGTCCTGCGCCTGCGCCTCGATGCCGCGGGGGCTCGGGTCGTGGCCGTCCGCGACGCGGCCACCGCGCTCGGGACTCCAGGACCCTTCGACGTCATCGTCAGCGACATCGGCATGCCCGAGATGGATGGCTACGCGTTCCTGCGTACGCTGCGCGCCGAACCGAGCAGCAGAGCCAGCACGCCTGCGATCGCGCTCACCGCCTACGCGCACGCCGAGCACGTCGAGCTCGCTCGCGCTGCCGGCTACCAGGAGCACGTGGCAAAGCCCTGCGACATCGCGCAGCTGATCGCGTCCATTCGCCGTTTGTCGCTCAGCGCCAGCACGGCCAAGCGGTCCGCCGCGCTGCGTCCGTGACCCGTCAGATCCGTCCGAAATGCGCATGGTTGCCGGACACGTGCGGAACGAGCACAACCGAGCGAGAAAACTTCACCCTCGGAGTTGTCGACTGACTCCCTGGCACGACTCTGGCTCTTGCCGCGTGAAGTCCCGTCGGGCAACTTCAATCGATGCGGCGAATCGCCCGAACTCCATTGCCCGCGTTCCTCGCCGCTGGCGTCGGCGTCGTGCTGATCACGAGCGCATGCGGGGACGAGAGCTCGAATCCTGACGGCAGCGGCGGTCTCTCCACGAGCGGCAGCAGCTCGAGCCCGAGCGGCGGGAAGAGCAGCAAGGGCGACCAGGGCGGCACGCCGTCGCTCGGTGGAAGCGCGCCGAGTCGCGGCGGAACCAGCGGCGGCGCGACGCCCCCGAGCCAGGGCGGGAAGGCGACCGGCGGTCGCTCCGGCAAAGCGGGCCCCGACGTCGGCGCGGGAAGCGGCGGCAAGGGCGCTGCTTCTGGCGGCAGCGCCGCGGAAGGAGGGAAGCTCGGCAGCGGCGGGCACACCCCGACGGGTGGAGTCGGCGGCAGCGCGGGGAACGCTTCGGGCGGCATGGGCGGCTCGGGCGGTGGCGTGTCTGGCAACGGGGGCGGCGGAGCACCGAGCACGGAGCCGCCGAGCTGCGCGCTGAGCGGGCCCGGGCGCACGACCTGCGGCGAGAACGAAGACGAGAGCTGCTGCACGAGCCCGCTCGTCGAAGGCGGCACCTACTCGCGCACCTACACGAACCAGGGCAAGGGCGCGTCGGGCAAGGCCGACCCGGCGACGATCTCGACGTACCGCCTGGACAAGTACGAGGTCACCGTCGCGCGCATGCGCGAGTACGTGAAGTACCTCGAAGCCGGCGGCTCACCGCCCGCCGCGGGCAGCGGCAAACACAGCTACTTGAACGGGGGCAAGGGCCTCGCAGATAGCGGCAAGGTCGGCTCGTTCGAGCCCGGCTGGGACGCCGCCTGGAACAGCAGGATCCCGAACGGCGCAGGTGCGACGGCCAAGTGGCGCGCCAATCTGAAGAGCGGCAATTGCAAGACGTATGGCACCTGGACGGACGAGCCCGGCAAGAACGACATGCTGCCGCTCACCTGCCCGAGTTGGTACGAGTCGTACGCGTTTTGCATCTGGGACGGTGGCTTCTTGCCGTCCGAAGCGGAGTGGAAGTACGCAGCTGCCGGCGGCGACGAGCTGCGCGCGTACCCGTGGGGCTCGACGGATCCGGGGGATGACAACGAGTACGCGATTTACGACTGCTGCTATCCGAACGGCCAGTGCAGCGCATCGAGCGGTCGCGACACCTGCACCGGCGTCGTCAACGCGGCGCCGGTCGGCTTCGCCGCGAAGGGTATCGGCAAGTACGGGCAAATCGATCTGGTCGGCAACGTCTGGGAGTGGCTCGTCGATCGCTACGCGGACTACGTGAACCCCTGTGAAGACTGCGCGTACCTCACGGGCAACACCAACAACCGGGTGATGCCCGGCGCCGGATTCCACACGGGCAAGAACCTCGGCGCCACGCTGCTCTATTCGTACAACCGAGCCTCGATCTCGTACGACGCGAACTCCTACCGCGGCGACTATGCGGTCGGCTTCCGCTGCGCGCGCGCGCCGTGATTTCTGCCCCGCCGGGCTGGACCAGGCTGCTCCCGCGCTGCACCTCGGGGTAGCCTGGTGCTGATGGACGACCCAGCCCGGGCTCAGCTCGCGACGCTCGCCGGAGCGACCGATGCGGTGTCGCTCGGCCCGGTCGGCGTCGCCGCGATCGTCAGCGACGAATGTCGCGCTTATCTGGCTCTGAAGGACGACCTCGCCGCGCTTTCGCGTCTCGAGCCGGAGCTCGTTCGTCTCACTCGCGAAGCTGCCCCCGCAGCCGTGATCTACGCCGCGCTCCTGCTGCGAAGGCTGGGGCGGGACGTTGCGCCATTGCTCGAGCCGTATCGCGACGACCGTCGCCGCTGCAGCATGGCTCCGGGCGGTTGCATGGTAGTGACGAGCTGGATGTGCGAGGCGGTGCATCACCTGCTCACGGGTGAACACTGGTCGCATCCCGAGCGGTTGCTGGAGGCCGAGCTCGACCAGCTTGCAGGCGCCAATTGGTTCGAGCTGCCGAGCCGGAAGTTGCTCGAGCGTACGCAAAAAGGCCGGCGCAGGGACGGCCGGATGGCGTCGGGGCATTGGGTGTTCACCTTCACCGAGCTTTTCCTGGACCGTCCGAAGCTCGGCCGCGCGCGGCCCACGCTCGAGCGCTGGCTCGCGCACGAGGCCCCGCAGCTTCGACTGTACGCAGCGCTGCTGCTCCGCGAGCTCGATCGCAGCGCTGGGGAGAACGCGCTGTCCGCACAGGCGCTCTCGGGCGTCACCGTCCATCAGCTCAAGTGGCGCTGGGGCGGCCTCTGGTCGCGCACCGCCCCGGTATCGCTCCGCGAAGTCGTGAGTGAGCTCGCACACTGGCCAGAGCGCGACCGTTCATCGCTCTAAGGACAGCGCGGCTCATCCGAAAGCGGCTCTTCGAAGATCCGCGTGGCCGTCCAGGCGCTCGGCTCGCGCTGGCTCTCGAGAGTTTCACCCTGACGGGTGACGCGTTCGTTCACGAGGTACACGCGCTCGCCGAACAGCTTGGGCGGGCCCTGTTCCGGGGGCGGGGCCGTGTAGAACAAAAAGCCCTCCCCGCGGCGGACGGGCCGTGCTGGGCAGCCAGAGACGGTTTCGCGCCACTCGAGCTCCGCGAGGTTGCCCTCGACCGTGCCCGTGATGGAGCCGCGGATCCGGCAGCCGCAGGAGTGGCGTTCGTAGCTGCCGCTCAACCGATCCTCCCGCTGGAGCAGCGTCGTCCTGCCGGTTTGAGGCGAGAGGTAGTTGCCGCTGAAGCTGTGTTCGGCCCGCATCGCTCCCGGGACCAGGTGCAACCCGCGGCCCGAAACGGCGTCGATCCCGTCGAAGCGGCGCTCGCTGCGGCAGCTTGCGAGCAGCGTGGCGAACAAGAACGACCACGGGCCGACGCGCATCAGCTGCCCCCGCCCGCGACGAGCGTCGCGAGCAGCGCGCCGAGCTCGGAGGTAGGGACGAGACCCTGGTCGCCGAAGCGGAGCCGCCCGCGGACCCGGCCCTGATTTCTCGCTCCGCTCAGCACCAGGACAGTCTGGGCGTGCCCGTCGCCCGTGCCACCGAGCAAGGTTTCGTGAAGCCCACGCCCGAACTCACTGACGACCACGATCCGGGACCGCGCCCAGTCGGCTGCCATCGCAGAGCGCAGCGCGAGCAGCCGCTCGCAGAGCTCTTCGAGCAGTGCTGGCATGCGCGCGGCCTGCGCCGCGTGGGTGTCCCAGCCGGCGAGCTCGGCGATCGACGCTCCGCCACCGGTCGCTGCTAAAATCGCGCGATCCAGAGCCAATTCGGCTTCACCGTGCAGCGCGAAGCGCTCTTGGAAGCCGGCGCCGACGACGGCTCCGAGCTCCCCCCGCTCGAACAGCGGCAGCAGCGGGCGGAGGCTCGGGTGTAGGCCGTATTCGTCGTCGAGCGGCACCGTGGCCGAGGCCGCCACGCTGGTGGCGGGACGGGCGCGGCGGTACTCGTCGTTACGGTACGGAACCACGAGGCTCAGCGCGTCGGCTCCGCCGCGCAGACGCACGAACACGACGCGCTCCGGCGGGCGCGCTGCTGCTTCGGCCGCCGCCGCGAGCGGAACGGCGAAGCCTGCGCGCACGAGCTCCCGCCGCAAAAGCCGCTTCACGACGCCTTCCCTCGAAGCCGCGAGAGGCCGAGCCGATCGGTGAAATGATTGTCGAAGGTGCCGCGAGCGTTGAAGTAGCGATAAGCCTGCAGCCACTTCTGGAGCTGCGGATAGGCGCTGGCGAGCCAGCCTGCTCGACCCGTCAGCTCGTGCATCTGCCCCCAATGCGGGCGACCGCCGAGCGAGAGACACAGCCTCTCGTAGCTGAGCAGGGCCTCTGCGGCCCGCGGAAACCCGGAAAAAATCGCGATTTCCACCGTACAGTGCGGCTCGGCCCGCGCCATCGACAGCGGGGCACGGCTGCCCGCGACGAAGCGCAGCGCGAGCGGGCTCGGTTGGTGAATGCCGGCGCGCGCGTTCTGTTCGACGACGTCGAGCAGCCCGCGCACCGCGCGCAGGAACGCCCCGCCGCGCAGCGGGAAGAAGTACTCACCGGAGAGCACGTGGGCGGTGTTGACGAACCCGACGTTGTACACGAGAAAGCTGTCGTCGATGTGCGGCTCTGGCCCCGTCTCGAGCGCTTCGAGACCAGCCCGCAGCACGGCGGAAATCATCCGCGGTTCGTTGCCCATCAGCTCGATGACCGCGTGTTGCGTGGAAGCGAGGAACGTCAAGCTCTCCGCCGCCTGGCGCCCCCTGGGCAACGGCATGCGCGGCAGCTCGGGTGATGCGACGTTGCGCTCCGTGACGAGGCAATCGAAGTCTCCGTCGAGGCGCCGGTACGGCGCGATCACGACCTCGTAATTTCGGAAAGCTTTCAGAGGCGCAAGGCTCGCGAGCTCCCGCTCCACCTCGCTGAAGGCTCGGATCCGACGGCGCTCGTAGAGCCTGTAAGCAGGGCTGACCGCCATCGTTACCGAGTAGATCACGCCCATGCAGCCCATCGACACCACGACCGGGAAGAACCAGTCGTCGGACTGGATCAGCGTCATCGAGGACCCATAGCGACGCTTGAATTTGGCTGGATCTGTCAGACCGCGGCTCGGCTCCACGCGCATCAGGCTGCCGTCGCTCGTGACCAGATCGAGCGAGCGCACGGCGGAGGCGAGCGGCCCGAGCGTGAGGCCCGAGCCGTGCGTCGAGGTCGAGATCGCGCCGATCATCGTCTGTCCGTCGTAGCCGCCGAGATTTCCGAACGCGAGCCCAGCCCGCGCGAGCGCCGCGTTGAGCTGGCGGATCCGCGCGCCTGCCGCGATGCGCACCAGCGGCGCCGGCGAGGGCGCGCGCCAGAGCTCGGGTTCGAGCGCGAGCAGCGTGCCCGAGTCCGGCTCACCGAGCAGCGCCGTGACCTCGAGCAGCGTGTCGTCTCCCTGCAGGATGTCGGAGAACGACAGACCCGTCGCGACCGGCTTCACGCGGCCGCCTCTGCCGGCAGCCTCGCGCAGTATCTCTTGCAGCTCCGCGAGGGTCGTCGGGCGTCGCAAGTGCTTCGGGCGCACGACCTGAGAGCCGCTCCAGTTGACCCAGGGGACCGTCATGGTTCAGCTCCTCGAGCTCAGCGCCGTGGGGCCGATTGAGACGGCACGAAGCGCGTGATGGCCCCGACTGGATCGCCGAGCGCGCTGAGCTCGAACGCCAGGCGCACGCCCACGAACTTCGCCCTGCGATCGCTGTCGTCGCCCGCCAGGAGCGAGAGGCCGATCAGGTTGCCGAGACCGAAAGCCACGCCCCCGGCCGCAAAAACCCCGCGCCCGACAGGCAAATACGTGGTCTCCGCCAGCAGGCGCAGCGGGACCAGGCCGCCGAACAGCGGCGCGACCAAGAACGTGACCCGACCACCGAAGCCGCCGTCCCAGTCCGGGTTTCGGTAGTGGAGTTGGAGCGCTGCGTGCACGCTCAAGCGCCCGAACAAGTAGCCCGGCAACACGCCGAGCGTCATGCGGTAGACCGGTCCGGTTCGATCCTCGACCCAAGCGGCGGCGTGACCGTATTCGAAGGGCACGGTCAGGTTCGGTGGCACGTAAGGGACGGGAACGGCCTCGTGATACTCCTGACCGTCTGCCAGGGCCGCGCGCGGCGCGACGAATAACGAGAGCACGCCGACCGCTGCGCCCAGCCCTCTGCGCATCCACGAAGCTGCCACTCGTGTTGGGCTTATCAGGAATCGCGCGCCGATTGAAGCCCCCAACGAGACTACCACGCGGCGTCAAACAAATGACCACTCTGGCCGCACGGACCCACATGACATCGAGTCACACGGGTGTTACTCGAGGATCGACACTCCGACTCGGAGCGGAAGGGATCGATGCGCGCAATACAGTCGTGGCTCTTGGCGGGGTTGTTGCTCGCGTGCTACCGGCAGGAGGCTCGTTCGTTCCCTGATTTCGACGCGTTGAAGCAAGCGCGCCCCGCCGCGCCTCGCAAGGTTTCTGGGGTGAGCGTTTCCGAGGCGGATTATCAGAGGATCCTGCGCTGGGGCGCGAAATGGTTTCGTTCCGAGACCTTCGGCGGCGAACGCATGATCACCGACGTGGTCGGATTTCTGAACGCGCCGATCCAGGTGCCGTGCGCGGGCACGGATCCAGAGCGCCCGGACTGCGTCGAGACGCACAGCAGCGTCCCCTACTTCGTGCGCGCGATCGACGCGCTCGACGGCGTCCCGAACAATTTGTACGCGGGCAACGGCGGCTTCGAGGGCAAGGGCGCAACGCACGATCTCGTGATCCGGTTTCCGAGAGGCAGCCGGCTACACGGTCTTCCACTGCCCGAAGCCGTGCACACGGGGCTCGATGTCGAGGCCGGCTCGGCCTGGCCGATCGGTATCGTACCGATCGAGGCCCCGCCAGAAGAGGCAAAGCTGCCGTACATCTGGGATCTCGCCGCGCTCGGCGTGGGTCCGGCGCCCGAGAAGGGGAAGAACGTGCGCATCGGCATCGCGTGCGCCCTCTGCCATTATTCGCTCGACGTCGATTGGGACGGCATCTCCGACCTCCAATCAGCCGATATCGATCGACCGACGCCCGGCAGCGCGTATCGACCCGAACACTCCTGGGCGATCGGCAATCAGGACTTGAAGGTGGGCTGGTTGTTCGGGATGAGCCAGAACCCGCTGGTCGGGTTCTCGATTTTCTCCGGCCCGATCGGCGTGAGCGACGACGACGGGGCCGCGCTGCGCTGGGTGCGCTGGGTCAAGGACAACTACCGGCGCGCCCCGGAGATGGTCACGCGCGAGGTGGTGCGCGGCATGCTCTTACAGCCCCGTGGCTACGCCGACGTGTCGTCGAACGCGCGCTACAACGCCTCGCAGTTTCCCCCGCTGTTCACGCAGGAGTACTGGCCGTCGAACTCCGACGGCGCGGTGCTGAACGGCCTGGATCGCAACAGCGTCGTCTGGACGAGCACCATGGATTTCTCCGGGCTCGTCAGCCTGGCGGGGGATCGCGGATCCTCGGCCTCCGGCGGTCTGTATTGGGAGAAGAAGGCGATCTACAACGCCTTCACCGCGCGCGAGCTCGCCGAGCTGATGGTGTACCTTTCGCCCGGTGGCCGCGGCGAGCCGGCGCGGCGTGACGCGCTCCGCGACGACATCCTCGGAGCGTCCGACGGCGTGCCGGGCATGCTCGCTCCGGATTCGGTGTACGTGATGCCGGGTCCGCCGGGCGTGATGCCGGACAGCCTGCTTCGTCATCCGAAAAACGTGGCGGCGGGTCGCATCCGTCGCGCCGCGGACTACGCCGCCCAGTACCCGGGCGACGCGCTGAACCGCGGCGCCACTCTGGCGCTGCTCGGGATCCGGACCCACACCCGCCCGCAAATCGCCCGCGAAATCGGCCTGGCGGAGCTCGTGAAGCGCTACCCCGGGCTGTCGGCGGACGACTTCATGGGCGAGGCCGTGAATGTCTCGCTCGATTGGCAGCCGTCGCCGCCGAACCAGAGCCTGCGCCTGGCCCGCGCCTCGAAGCTCGTCGCGCGCGGCTACGAGGTCTTCAAGAGCGAGGGCTGCGCGGTCTGCCACCGCGGGCCGTTCTTCACCGACAACCGGATCCATCGCTTCTCGGCGCGCCGCGCGGACGAGATCGGCATCGCTCCGCCGTCGACCGCAGGCTTCCGCAGCCTCGGCCGCGGCAGTGGTCCCGCGATCGGCAGCGACCCGAACCGCACCGAGGACTCCCGCCCGCTCTACCTTTACGTCGCGCCGAGCTACGATCCGAAGACGGGCGTCGCCGTGGCAAAAGGCAGCCCGCTGCGCGGATTGTTCGGCAATCAGGTGGTCGGCTACAAGACGACGCAGCTGCGCTACGTCTGGGGTTCCGCGCCGTACCTGCACGACGGCGGCGTCGGCGTCGCGATCAGGCCGGGTGCCGAGCTCGACCACGATGATTTGCCGGCTGTGTTGCGTGTGCCCGACGCGCAGAAGCTGTTCGGAATGAGCCAGATCCTCGCGCGGCAGGAGGCAGCGCCGGAGGCCTGGCTGCGCCCCGACGCCGCGCTCAGCCTCCAGGCTCTCTTGCTCGAGAGCGAACGCGCAAAGATGCTCGCTCACGCAAGTGACCGAGTGATCCCGGTTCCGGGCGTCGGCTCCGCCGAGAACCCGCTCGGTGCTCCGGCTTTCGTCAGCGCGCGCGAGCTCGGCATCGCCGGCATCGGCCACGACTTCTACCTGGACGATACGCCCGGGGGCGAGCGCATCACGGCGCTGATCGCCTTCCTTTTGTCTCTGGATGACGCACCGGGCGAGCTGCCCAGCGAGGTTCCCTGAATCCATGAGCTCCGGTCGCATCACGACGTCGACCCTGGTGCTGCTCGGCAGCGCGCTCTGCGCCGCGCTGCTCGGCTGCGCCCGCGGCTCACGCTGGGCGGGGTTCGATGTGCTGCAGCAGCCCGCGCCACCTCCCCCGCAGCGCATCGGCGGGACCGAGCTGTCGAAGGAGGACTACCGCAGCCTGGTTTTCTGGGGCGAAAAATGGTTCCGGAGCGAGACCTTCGGCGGTGAACGGGCTACCACCGACGTCGCGGGACTATTCGACGGCGAGCTCGAGGTACCGTGCGATGCGCCGCTCGACGCCGCAGGGCCGCTCGGAGAGCCACCGAAGCCCGTGCCTTCCGTCCCGGCGCCCGTGTGCCGCCGCAAGGTCTCGGTGTTGCCGTTCCTGATCCGCGCGCTCGATCGGCTCGACGGCACGCTCGGTAACCTGTTCAGCGGCAACGGCAACGGCGCGAACGGAGAGCTCGGCAACGGGTACACGAGCGACCTCGTGCTCGTGTTTCCCAAGGGCACGACGCTCGCCGGCCTACCGGTGCCGGAGCGCCTGCACACGGGGCTCGACGTCGACGCCGGTTCTCCGTGGCCGATCGGCGTGGTCCCCGTCGCTGCGGCCGCGAGCGAGGCCTCGCTGCCGTTCCTGGTCGAGCCCGCGGCGCTCGGCGCCGGCCCCGCGGCTCCGGGCAAAGTGCGGCTCGGCATCACCTGCGCGCTCTGCCACTACACGCTCGACATAGACAAGGACGGCCATGCCGACCTGCGCTCGAGCGAGTGGGGCAAGGAGACGCCGGGCAGCCTCTGGCAAGCGCGAAACTCCTGGGGGGTTGGCAACCAGGACGTCCATTTCGGCTGGTTGTTCGCGCTGACTCGCAACCCGCTGCTCGGCTTCACCGTGCTCTCGGGCCCCGTCGGCAAGAATTCGCCCGGCGATGCGGTCGAGTGGGTGCGCTGGGTCAAGGAGAACTACCGAAGGTCGCCCGAGGCCGTTCGCCGCGAGGTGATCCGCGGCATGCTCGTGCAGCCGCGCGGCCTCGCCGACGACACGCCGAACGCGCTCCACGACGCAAACCAGCTGCCGCTGTTGTTCACCAACCAAAACTGGCCCTACAACTTCGACGGCTCGTTCATCGATGCCTCCGATCGCAACAACGGTGTGTGGACGGGCGCCATCGATTTCACGGGCCTCGTCTCGTTGGCCTCGGACCGCAGCGGCGGCCTCCAGGCATCGCTGTATTGGGAGCAGCCGAGCGTGTATTCGTTGCTCACTGCCGAAGAGTACGCCGACATTTTGGTCGACCAGTCGCCGCTGGTCATTCACGACCCGAGCAGCCGGCGCGCGCTCAAAGACAACATCCTCGGGTACTCCGACGGCATTCCGGGCGTCCTCGACCCAGACAACGTGGTCGTGATGAAGAACGACCTCGGCGCGCTGCCGGAGCGGGTGCTGAACCACCCACAGAACCAGGCAAAAAAGCGGATCCGGACGCCGGCGGACTACGGGGGAACAGCCGAGCTGCGAGGCAGCGTGATGGTGTTGCTCGGCACGCGCGTGATCACCAGCCGAAAAGCCGCGCAAGCGGCGGGCCTGACCGAGTGGCAGAAGCGCTACCCGGGGCTCAACCGCGACGACTTCCAATCCGACGCCGTGTCGCTGATGCTGGATTGGCTCACCCCGCCGCCGAACCGCTCGGCGCTGCTCGCGAATGCAAAGAGCCGCATCGCGCGCGGCTACGAGATCTTCAAGGCGGCCGGCTGCGCGGGCTGCCACGCAGGGCCGTTCTTCACCGACAACCGCATGAGCCGTCTCTACGCGCGCCGCGGCCCGGAGATCGGGATCGCGCCGCCGTCGACTGCGGGGTTTCGGGCGCTCGGTCGCGGCACCGGGCCCGCGATTGGCACGGCTCCGTACCGCTCGCTCGCCAACCGCTCGCTCCAGCTGTACGTAGCGCCGCCCTACGAGCCCGAGACCGGCTTGCCCGTGCAGACCGGGAACGCTCTGCGCGGATTGTTCGGCTCGCGCGCCGTCGGATACAAGACATTGACGCTGCGCTATCTCTGGGGCTCGGCGCCGTACCTGCACGACGGCGGCGTGGCGGTCGCGCTGCGCCCGGACGCCGCGCCGGCCGGCGACGACCTCGGAGCGCTGCTCTCCCGGCCTGTTTCCGACAAAATGTACGGCATGGCCACGCTGCTCGCCTACCGCGAGGCGGCCCAGAGCGGCGGCCCCTGGCCGAACGCCGCGCTCAGCCTGCAAGCGCTGCTACTCGAGTGCGAGCGACGGCGCGTGGTGGTGCAGAACGCAGCGGCGCTGATGCCCGTGCCGATCGGAAGCGCCGACAACCCGCTCGGAGCGCCCGCCAAGACCAGCGCCGAGTCGCTCGGTGTGCAGGGCATCGGCCACGATTTCTACATCGACGACGAGCCCGGCGGCGAGCGCATCACGGACCTGATCGCCTTCCTCTTGTCGCTCGACGACGCCCCGAGCGAGCTGCCCTGAACGAAAGAAGACGCATGATCCAAGCGCGAAAGTTAGCGTGGGCCCTGTTCGCTTGCGGCGCCTTCTCGAGCGGCTCCGCCCTGGCGCACGACATCGATCCGGATTCCGACGCGGACAACTATGCAAAATTCTGGCTGACGCTCGACGCCGATCGCGTCGGGGCTCAGGCCATGGCGGGCACCACGCTCACGCTCGGCGAGCTCGACCTCGCCGCCAACGTCGTCGTCACGCAGGCCTACACGGGCGTGGTCGATCCCCTGCAAAATGCCGCGTTTCACGGGGAAATCGGCGACGAGTACCGCGCGCCGACCGCGCGCCTCGAGCTCGGCCCCGCGCTGTCCGCGGGCGGCTTCTTTTTTCTGCCCAAGCTCGGCATCGGCTTCGACTTCGAACGCGAACGGATCGCCCCGCTGGTTCCTCAGCTCATCACGATCATTCAGGGTGGCCCGGTCTACATCGAGTCCTGGCTTCAGGTTTACCTCTACGACCTGTTCGACGACGGTTCTCAAGATAGCTTCTACACGCGCGACGCGATCCTGGTCGGCTTGAACAACCATTGGGCGCTGGGCCCGCAAGTCGAGCTCACGGTGGCGCTCCAGAACGCCACCGGCCAGGCCGTGCGCAGCCTGCCGCTCGGATTGCGCGTCAACTGCTCACCCGCGGAACCGATCGCGCTCGGTCTGTTCGCGGGCTACGAATTCGAGAAGGTCGCCCGCAACTCCGAGCACGACTTCATCACGGGCCGCATCACCGCAACGCTACTCTGGTAGGGATGTGGACGGCCGAGCAGCGAGCCGCGCGTAGGACGCTCAGCCGTTGGCCTCGAGCGAATCGAACCCGCCGGGGCTGTGAATGCTCGGCGGGTTGGTGTCGCCTCCGACGAAGTCCTCGGTCCTGTCGTACCGGCCGAAGCGCGTCACTTCGGCAGCGCCGCCCGCGAGCGGGAAACCGTCCTCACCCGCTTTCACGCCGAGCGCGTTCATCAGGTTGCAGAAGTACTTGTTGATCGGCGCGTTTCCGAGCGCGGGGTCGGTGCCAGTGACCCCCAGCATGTTGCCGATGTTGGTCTGCTCGGGCTCGGTGCAGTAAAATTCGCTGTTGCCGGGCGACAGCTCCGCCGAGCCTTCCTCGACGTTGATGCTCCAGCCGGTCTTGAAGTACCCGCCGGCACTGCCGGCCTGAACGATCGGCAGATTGTTGTGGTTGTGCGCCAGGCCGTCGGCGACTTCCTGAAACCACACGGCGGCCGTGCCGTCGAGCAGCGTCCCACCCTCTTCCGAGATGCCGTCGAGCGTGGTCACCAGGTGCGCGAACTTCCGAGCGTGGTAGCGATCGATGGTCGCGATCATTTCGAGCGCGTCTGGAAGGCAATTTCCCGCGAGGGCTGCGTTGCCGATGCGATGCGACACCCCGTGGCTGTCCACCTCCAGCCCGAGCCCGCGATAGACGTAGCTCGGCGGGAATTTCAGGAAGATGACCGGGTTCGCGTTGCACGCGGCCGCGAGCACCGCGAGGTTCGAAAACACGTCCGCGGTGTCGAGGTCACCAGCCAGCTTGGCCGTGAGCGGGTCTTGACCGAGGCCCGGCGTCGGCAAGGCCTCGATGCCGGCCTGCGTGAGACCCAGCTTCGCCCCGGCGTCAGCGCTGCATTGCGCGGTCACCACCGTGGACGTCTCGTGCAGCAGCTCTTTCCAGGCCTCGAGCTTGAGCCGGTCGTGCTGGCTCATGTCGAATCGGGTGAGCGTGTCGAGGTCGTCCGCGACCAGGTCCAGGATGCTCTTGCCGCGGATCGCCCGATAGCTGTCCGGAGACAGCGGCGCGGCTTCGCCACCCTCGAACAGGCCGGTAAGCCCCGCCCAGAGCTGCTTCACCGAAGCGATGCCCGGATACGGAGTCTCGGGGTCGGAGAAGGAGATCGCGGATTGATTGTTGTCGGTGACGTTGGCGACGCGCACGAACAGCGGTTTGCCGTCGGGGCTGAGCTGCCGAGCGATCACGTGGTCGAGCGACGGCCCGATCGGCTTCGGCGTGAGTCGCACGTTGACGCCCTGCCACGGATCGTCGCTGTTCGGCATCAGCGGCTGGCAAGTGAAGAACGACCCGCTCGCCGTACCGTGCATGTCGTTGCCCTGCCCCCGCGACAGGTCCGGAGTCCACTCGTTCATCGAGCGGATGCCGCGCGGCAACAGCAGCTTCGACGCCAGGGGGGCGAGCGGCGCGAGCGTGGTCCCTTCGAGTGCCGCCGCAGAGAGCGGGCCGTGCGAGCTCGACGGGAAGAACCGCGTCGTGAGGCAACCGTAGTGCGTGAACATCACGATCAGCCGGCGCTGCGCGGTCACCGGCTGGGCTCTGGCCGCGCGGTCCCCGAGCGTCCCGAGAAATGGCGCCGCCACGAGCGCCCCGCCCAGTCCCCGGAGGAAGATCCTGCGATTGATCGGCTTCGACATACCCACGGCCCGAGAGACCCCGCGACTGCAGCCTCCAAGAGTCTATCCCCCGTCCGAGGGCAACGTATTTTCCCGGGCCAGCCCGACCCGGAAAACCCGGCTACCCGCCGGAAATTTCTAGTAGCAGCGCCCGCGTGGGATCACAGCGACATCATGAACGCAATCAAGGCTTCACGATCGGCCTTCCAGCGGAAATTCTCCTACTTGACGAGAGCAGGCGGCGGAAAATGGAAGCCCCACGGATTGTCGGGGTTCGGGATCGCCGTGATCGGGGCGCGCGGCTTGGCGGGGCTCTGGAACCTGTGCTCCACGGGCGCGCGACCGCCCAGGATCGACGAGAGCGCGAGCAACTGCAGGTACTGGATCATCGCCAACTGCTGGACGTCGTAACGATCGCCCACGTGCACGTCACCCACGTGGATGTTGTTGTTCACTTCACCGACGTAGCTCGCGGGCGCGGGCGCGCTGACCGGCGCGCTGCTGGCCGGCGGCAACTCCACGGGAGCCGCGGCAACACTGGCAGGCGGGGCGGGCTCGGCGCTCGGTTCCGGAGTCGCAACCGGTGCAGGTACCACGATCTCCGCGCGCGGTTCCGGCTCTGGCTCCGCAGGGCTCGGCGCCTCGATCGCCTTCTCGGTTTCGATCGCCTTGGCGGCAGACACGATGCGGTAAGCGGTCTCCAGCCGCGAGAGCACCTCGGCGACGGACGTTCCGGATTCTTCGCCCGTTCCGTCGTCGGCAACGGCGCTCGGCTCGGGCGGCTCCGCTCGAACTTCCGCTGCCGCGTCGGGCTCTGCTGCGAGCGGAGCCACGAACAGGCTCGCCCGGCGCTCGCTCACGGCCGCAGGCTTCGTGGTGTCCGATTTCCAGAAGCCGAGCAGCGCCGTGCACAGACAGCCGCCCGCGAACGCCGAAATCACGGTCAGCCGTTGCGCGAGCATCCCGTCCGAATCTAGCACGCGACTGGTCGTCCGCCCCGAGCACGCCTCTCGCAGCGCCGTGCGCCAGTCGCGGGCGAGGGCTGCCAATTTGTGGTTCACTACGGCACCCATGGCCTGGACTGGAACGAGGTGGGCCGGTTTGACCGCTCTGGGCGTGCTCGCCGTTTCGGCCTGCTCCAGCGACCGGGTCGGGACGGGCGCCGGGGGCGGCCCCGGGAGCACGCCCGGAGGCTCGTCATCCGGCGGCGAGACCACGGCCGGCGGCAGCAGCGGCAGCAGCGGCAGCGGCGGCAGCCCGAGCTGCACAGGTACGGCCACCACGGCGGAGCTACCGGCGATCGATCTGTTCGTCGCGCTCGATGCGTCGGATTCCATGTATCTGCCGGCTTCCGGCGGCTCGACGCGCTGGGGTCACGTGACGAGCGCGCTGCTCTCGTTCTTTCGCGATCCGGCGTCCGCAGGCGTCGGCGTGGATCTGGGGTTCTTCCCCGTGCGGCTCGAGGACGTCCCGGACAGCTGCACGAGCGACGACGCTTGCGGCGAGGGGGCGCCGTGCTTGTCGAAGATTTGCCTGAACGCGCTGGTCGAGCTCGACCTCTTCGCCCCGTGCCAGACCGACACCAACTGCGAGTACGGCACGGGGCTCCCGCCGACGTGCCGCACCATCGGTGACTGCTCGACAGCGCCTGAATCGTACTGCTTCACCGAATCGCCCGACAGCTGCGATGGCAGCTGCACCCAGTCGGGGATCTGCTCGCGCTTCGTGTCCTGCCGAGCCGACGCCTACGCCGAGCCGGCCGTTGCGCTATCGGTGTTGCCCGAGGCTCAGCCCGAGCTCGCGCGTGCGCTCCAGGGACACAAGCACGGCGAAGACACCACGACCGCGCCCGCGCTCTCTGCAGCAATCGATCGCGCTCGCGCTTGGTCCGCCGATCATCCCGATCACGAGGTCGTCGTGGTGCTCGCGCTGGGCGGCCTCCCCACGGCGTGCTTCGAGGAAAACGCCACGCGAGAGCAGGCCGTGGCCGAGCTCGCCGCGCTCGCCGCCGATGGCGCGAACGACGGCGTGAAGAGCCACGTGATCGGCGTGTTCTCGGAGCTCGAGATCGGCGATGGCGCCCGCGAGTCGCTCGACGGCGTCGCAGAAGCCGGCGGAACGGTCCAGGCGGTGGTGATCGACGCCGCAACCAACGTCTCCACTGCGGTCGCCGCTGCGCTCGCCGAGATCCGCGGGCTCCAGCGCGGCTGCGAGTTCCGCGTCCCCGAGCTGGACGACGTCGACCAGGTCAATGTCGTGATTCGTTCCAACGCCGGAACGAAGATCATCCCGCGCGTCCGAGACGCCGCTGCTTGTGACGGCGCCCAGGGCGGCTGGCACTATGACGTCGACCCGGCGAGCGGCGATCCGAAGCGGATCGCCTTGTGTGCGACGAGCTGCGTCGATTTGCGGATCGCCCAGGGTGCGTCCGTGGAGCTCGAGCTCGGCTGCGCGAGTCGAACCCTGGAGTGAGATCCGATCGACGGACCGAGCGCCGGGCTCCCGCGGGCTCGCCAGCTTCGCGCCCCATCGGGATAGGGGCCCCGAGAGTTTTCCCCGGGGACCCCTCCCACACCACCCGGCATGCGGGTCCGCACCGGGCGGTTCGAAGAGTTGAGGTCACGAGGCCAGCCGGGGGATACCGAGCTGGTCGAAGTAGCTGATG
>JAICQO010000156.1 GCA_025937835.1 Polyangiaceae bacterium | reverse complement strand
TGAGCGCTCGCTCTCGACAGGGTCGCTGTCGCGCGGAGCCGAGGCCGAGCCCGAGCCGGATTTAGGAGCGGATCCCGGCGCAGAGCCGGCCAGGCCGACACCGAGGCCGAGAGCGCCCGCGCAGGGCGTGCCGGACACGCCCGATTAACAAGGAAGGATCGGTCGCGCGGTGTCTTTGATGGTTTCCGCTTCGATCCCCCGTCGCCCAGACAAGTTGACGCCAGGCGGAACCAGGAACCCACGACCTACGACTCCGACAATCGGTCCGCCCAGTTAGGGTCCTCGAGTGATCGACAAGATCGAGCTGGCGTGATCCTGAATCGCCGCTGCGGTGGAACTGCAAGAGCACCCCGCGCCGGCTGCCGAGTTGTTTCCGGTCGCGGGATCCGGATCAGCAGCACGATCTACGAAGTCTCGCTGAGACTTCGTAGGCGCTATCAGTGCACCGGCAAGGCCGAAGCGCTCTTCTAGATCCAGTAGGTTTAGAACCGCATCGAAACCTTGTGAAAGTACGCCCGCCCCGGTTTCTGCACCCCGAAGAAGTCGTACGCTTTCGCATCCATCAGATTCTGAATCTCGGCGCTGTTGCTGATCACGACGGCCTTCCCCCTCACCTCGTAGACCAGCACCAGGTCGTGCAGCGTCTGGGCTGGCACCACCTCTTTGAGGTCCCTCTGCCCGATGCTCTCCCAGCTGCGGAAGAACTCGTGGACGTACCGCGCTGCCCAGGTCAGCGATAGCTCGTCCCGCGTGACGACCGCGTCGCGCAGCAGGAGGCGCGCTGAAGCGTTCATCATGAAGTAAGGCCGATTCGGGATGCGGTCGCCTTCGAACGCTCCGAACGTGCCTTCCGACTCGGAGTTGCGAAACTCGAGCTCCGTGGCGTTAGCCGTCAGTGTGAGCAGCTCGCCTGGGGACGCCCAGCTCGCGCCTGCTTCGATGCCCAGGGCGCGCGCGCCGAACACGTTCTGGTAGATCGAGAGATCCTGCGAACGCACCAGCAAGATCAGCTCGCGAAAGTCGCGCAAGAAGCCGTTGAGCTCGCCGCGAAAGGTCCCGGCCGGGTGCTCGAAGGCGGCGCTCAAGCCCAGATTCGCGTTGTGGCTGCGCTCGGGTCTCAGCTCCAGGTTGGCCAGGGTGAGCAGCCCGTCGCCGAAGACTTCGTCGAGGCTCGGCAGCCGCGTCGCCCATTCGTACGACGCCTTGCCCAGCAGCCACGGGGTGAATCGATAGCGAAGTGAATCGCCGACTCCGGACAAGAGGCGCATTCTGTCGCGGCTGACCGCGATATCGCCGACGTACTTGTTGGCACGTACCGCCTGCACGTAGCCTTTGGCGAACACGAGGTTCTCGAGGCGATCGTCGAAGAGCGTGAGGCGATGCTCTACGCCGCCCACCACCGTGCTGAGCCGGCGATCGTCGCCGTCGTTCGGATCCGGTCCGGCGCGCTCGTCGCCCGCGACGAGCGTGGTGGTCGGCGCTGCGGACAGGCGCAGCGAGTGCTCCGGCGCAATCATCCACTCCAGGTTGGCGCGCACGAAGAAGGTGCGCTCCGTCGTCAGATAGTCCGTGGGGTCGCCGTCCGTGACCTCGCGAATGCATTGGCCGGCCCAGTCGTATCGACAACGATCCGGGTTAACGAAGCGCGTGAGCGACAGCGCGTGGCCCGCGACGACGTCGAGCGCCACCGCTCTCGAAAACACGTCGAAGTACCTGAGACTGCCGCCGGCTCTGGTCTGCCGCGACTCGACGTCTCCGTACGGCAGCGTGAGCACCAGGCCGTTCTGAAGCTCTTTTTCCCGATCCGTGAAGAATGCACGCGCGATCAAACGCCGCGCCCACGGGCGCTTGACGAAGCCCGCCTCGACGTTGGCACCGGCGGCGCGGTACGCATCGTGGAACCGTCGGACCCGAAGCGGCTCCGGCCGCCCGAGCTCGTTGGGCCAGTCGACGTCGATCGCGTAGTCGTTGTCCGCGCGGTCGTGAAATGCAGACGCTCGCGTGAAGAACCCAGTCGGCTCGTCGTGCGTGCGCACGCTCAGGGTCAGGCGCTGCGTGCCGAACGAGCCCGCCTGATAAGACCCGGCGGCGTGTGTGCCGTCGATGCCTTCGTCTCCCACCAGATTGATCGCACCGCCCAGCGCATCGGCGCCGAAGCGGATCGGCACGACGCCCCGGTACACCTCGACGCGATCCAAGAGGTTGACCGGGACGTTCGCGACTCCGAACGAGTAGCCGACGAACTCGAGCGGAACGCCGTCGAGGAAGACCCGCACCTGGTCGTCGGTGGCGCCGTTCAGAGACAGGCGCATGCTAGCACCGAGCCCGCCTTCGCGCCGGACCGAGATGCCGCTCGCGCGCGACAGGAGCTCGCCGAGGTCGGCGCTCTGCTTCTTCGCCTCGCTGGTGTCGAGCACCTGCACGGCGAGCGCCGAGTCGTTCAGACGCTCGATCTTGGATTCGCCGCGCACGACGATCTCAACGGGTCGTTCCTCCGCGGACGACGCGCGGGCGTAGATGGCCGTCGGAGCGACGAGGAGCGCGGCTACGACACCGCTCGGGTGTTTCATCGGAGCCGAACCGACTACTTGCGCGAGAGTCGAGCGAGCGCCTGCAAGGTGCCCGGCACACTGATCGATTCAGTGAACGTGGCTCCGTCGGCTTCGTACAGCGTCATGCCTTTGAGCGTGCCCTTCGCGCCGTTGAGGACCGCCAGAAACAGGCGATCTTCTTCGGGGATGCGATAGAAGTAGCCGTCCGTACCGCCCCACGGCAGCTCTTCGATGACCTCGGCAGTGCCCGGATCTTCGAGGTCGATACGCCAGTAGCGCCAGCCGCTCGAAAGCAGCGACCAGGGCTCGGCCACGATCTCGGACTTCACCTTGCCGTCGGTGTCGTAGATGTCGGCTTCTTCCTCGTAGAAGACCTTCAGGTAGACCTCGGTGCCGCGGCCGCCCGATGGCGTGGTGGCGGGCCGACCGCCCAAGCGCTGTTCCAGGTTCAGGTAGTAGTCCGGGTCGAACTGGGTCTCGCCGTTCTTGATCTTCAGCACACCAGCGGGAACTTGCAGCCCAAAGGCGACATTGAAGCTCGCGCCGAAGGCGCCCGTGAACAGGTAGAGATCCCCCGCGTCGCTCACTACGGTGTAGATGGTGTCGATGATGCGCGGGTCGGTCAAAAGGTGCACGACCTCGTCACGCTCCGTGTCGAGGATCAACAATCCGCCGAGGGGATAGATGATCCGATCCGGGGTCTCCGCCGACCAGTCGTTCCAGCGCACGGGCACGAACATCAGTTTGCCGACCTGCTTGACGAAGCCCGGCTCCACGAAAATCTGCGGCGTGTACCCGGGCGCGTCGGCGACGATCGACTTCAACGTCGAGGAGAAATCGATCTCCCGATCTCCGAGCTCCATGCGCTCGGGGTTCCAGACGATCGCGCGGAAGCTCGAGTCGAACAGGTAGGCCTTGTCGCGTCGCACGAGCGTCTCGCCGACGAGTGGCCCCGTACCCACGTAGGTGACGCCCTCGCCCGCGAAGCTCACCGTGTCGCCCTCCTCGAGCGTGCCGTCTGCGCCCACCGTGAACTTCGTAATCGACGGGTCGGCGCCGTGCGGGATGAACACGTTGCCATCGTACGACGACGGAGAGGCCCACCCGTCGACCTCGAGACCATGCTTCAAGAAGTACTGCATGATCGTGCCGTCGATCGCGGGCGTGGTCACGGTGTACGTGGTCGCGGAATCGGCCGTCGGGGTCGCGAGCGCGGCGAGGTAAGCGGGCTTTCCGCTGTTTTCTTGGGCCTTCGAGCCGCCTTCCGAGCTGCAGGCGGACAACGCCGGCAGCAGCACCGCAGCGGCGCGCGCGCGGCGAATGAACGTACGGATAGAGATCGAGAGCGTTTCGGCCATGAGCGTTTCTCCAGCGCAAAACCGGCTCTCGATAGCGGAGCGCTGTGTCTGCCGGCGAGCCACTACCACGAGGCAACGTGAAAGGAAAGCGAGACGCTAGGACATGAGTCGATCGGTCGACGGCGTTTGCACAGTCCTGCGGCCAATGCCGACTTCCGGGTCCGAAGAGTGGATGTTCGCGACGAGCGACGACGCTTCCACGGCTCAACAACGTCGTTCTCGTCGAACACGCCGACGGTAAATTCCAGTACCTGCGTACTCGGTGGATCTGAGCCTCGCCAGACCTGGGTCGCCGACGCCCCGCTGGCGGGACAGAACGTGCTCGCGAGCGGCTGCCAGTCGGATCCGACGTGCTGGGCGCACACCGTCTCCGCGTGCGAGGGGTTGATCTCCGATCTGGTCGTGCTCGATCCGGTGAGCGTGCTCGACGAGGCCTAGCGCGAGCTCGAAAACCCGGGGCATGCAGCGCGACGACGACTCGCGCTACCAGTTCTTGCGCGCGTGGCTCAAGGCTCGCCTCGATTTCCTCCGGCTCGAGCTCGAAGAAAGCCGCGAAGCGCCGCACGGTTGCAGCGGCGGCATGGTCGACTGCGGCGGCTACTGGGACTTCCCCGAGAACTGCTCCGGTCCGGTGCCGATCGATCTGTACAGGCGGCCGTGAGACCGCCCGCCCGGTGCTTCAGTTCGAACAGAAAGACTCCGCGAGCTTCTGCGCCCTGACGCGAAGCTCGCGAAAGTCTCCAGGGCGGAGGCCGCGGGCCGCCGCCACCTGCACGGCGCTCGAGGTCACCATCGCAGGATGGATCCCGAACCCGACTTCGTGAGCGAGCATGTCTGCGATGGCGAGGGACAGGGTTTCGGGACTGTCTTCGCCGTCGAGCAGGAGGCTGTGATGGAGACCGAGGCGGGCTGCAAGCTCGTCCGAAAAGCCCCAGAGGCTCGCCAGGTATTGCGAAGCGGACTCGTGCAGCGCCCAGATCGACGGCCAGGCCTTCTCTATGGGCGGGGTGATGTTGGCGTTCTCCATCGCCTGAATGATGCCGGCGATCCCCACGTCGTGAAGCAAGCCGGCAAGGTAGCTCTCCGGGCTCTGCGCACCCGTGGTGCTCTCGACGATTTCGAGTAGCTCTGCCGTGAATACGGAGTGCTTCCGCAGACGTTGCATCGGACCGGTGTAAAACGTGGAGCGAAAAATCTGCTGCTCCAGGCTGGCGCAGAGCGCGACCTCGGCGGCCCGGCGCTTGCCCAGCCGGTGCACGGCTTCCATGAGCGTGCGCGGGCCCGGCACGACACCCAGCGCGGCGCCGTCCGCTGCGCGAATGACCTGGCCCGCCAGAACTAGATCGCGCCCCACGAGGTCCACGATTTCGCCGGCCGGCGGCGGGGTCTCACGACACGCCCGGTAGAGCTCCATCGCGTGCTGCGGAAACGCCGGCGGTTCGTACGCGGGATCGCGGAACAAGCGCAGGAGCGCGGCGTTGAGCTCGAAGTATTCTCGGGGGGCCACGCGGCGTTCGTCGAACGCGGCCGAGCTGACGGGGGCCAACGGAAATTGTAGGTGTGTTGGATTCGTCATTGGTTGGTAGGAGCAGCGCAGGTTCCGTGCGACCGAGTCTTTGGACAAGCACGGGATGTGCCGACCCAAAAAGGGCCTTGCGTCGACCTCTCCGGCGCAAGCCGGGCGCCGACGGGACGTCCGGGACGCAAGCCGCGCGCGGGCCAGGTGCAGCCGCCACGCTTGCGCCCGTTGTGCCGGCGGGTGCGCCGGTGGCGCACCTCACTCCGCGGGATGCACCGAGCTGCGTCCGCTCGGGATCGGCTCGGCCTTCGTCGGCCGGTACGAGCCGCCCGTGGCGAGGCCGGCGACGAAGCCGACCAGCAGCACCGCGCCGATCGCGAACCCCGTATCACCGATCACGCGCAGCCACCGCAGCGTGTCCATCAGGCCCGTCTGCAGAAACTCCGCGCTCCGTGCGTACCAGTAGCCGACCTCCACCGACGCCTGCGTCTGGAGCAAGCCGACGGGCAGCACGCTGAGCACGATCATGGCCATCAACCCGCCGTTGATCAGCCAAAAGGCGGCTCGCACCGGCCCTTCGCGCCAGTCTTGCGAGGGCCGGAGCGCCCGCAAGCAGAACAGCATGAGGCCGATGCCGAGCATGCCGTAGACGCCGAACAAGGCTGCGTGCCCGTGAACGGGCGTCGTGTTCAGACCCTGCATGAAGTAGAGCGCCACCGGCGGATTGATCATGAAGCCGAACAGGCCGGCCCCGACCAGGTTCCAGAACGCCACCGCCACGAAGCAGTGGATGGGCCACCGGTACCTCGCGACCCACGGCTTGGCGCGCGACAGGCGCAGGTTCTCCCAGGCTTCGAAGCCCACGAACATCAATGGAACCACCTCGAGCGCGCTGAAGGTGGCGCCGAGCGCCAGCACGAACGTCGGGGTCCCCGAGAAATACAGGTGGTGCAGCGTGCCGATGATGCCGCCCGACAAGAAGATCGTCGCAGTGAGCACCGTGGCGCGGTTCGCCGTCGACAGGCGGAGCAGTCCCAGCCGGTAGAACAGGAACGAGATCGCGACCGTCGCGAACACCTCGAAGAAGCCTTCGACCCAGAGGTGCACGACCCACCAGCGCCAGTACTCCGCGATGGCGAGGTTCGTGTGCTTGCCATACCCGAGCGCTGCTCCATAGAAGCCGGCGATGGCGAGCGCCGAGAGCAGGAACAGAGCCAAGATCGGGCGCTGCTCGTCGTCGCGCCGGAACACCGGGTAGATGGCGCGAGCCACCAGGAAAAACCAGAGGAAGAGCCCGACGAGCAAGGCGATCTGAAACGCGCGGCCGAGGTCGATGTATTCGTAGCCGCTGTGGCCGAAGTAGAACCAGGCGTCTTCGCCGACGAGCCGGTTCATGACGCTGAGCCACTGGCCCACCATCGAGCCCACGACCACGGCCAGCAACGCGCCGAACAAAACGTTCACTCCGAGCCGTTGCCGCGCCGGCTCCTGTCCGCCGATCACCGGGGCAATGTACAAGCCGGCCGCGAGCCAGGCGGTCGCGATCCACAGCACGCCAAGCTGCGTGTGCCAGGTGCGCGCGAGCGAGTACGGGAGGAAGTCTGCGAGCGGGAAGCCGTAGAACCCGTTCCCCTCGACCCCGTAGTGCGCCGTGACGACGCCGAGCAGAACCTGGACGAGGATCAGCGCCGACACGACCCAGAAGTATTTGATGGTCGCCCGCTGCGAGGGAGTCGCCGCGGCCATCAGTAACGGATCGCGTTCGGGCAGTCGCTCGGGCAGCGGCTCGCGCTCCTGCGACGCATGCCAGAGGGCCATCGCCCCGATGCCGGCGAGCAACAGGATGATGCTCACGCCCGTCCAGACCAGCGCCTCGCCCGTGACGGTGTTGCCGACGAGCGGCTCGTGTGGCCAGTTGTTCGTGAAGGTGACTTTCTCCCCCGGCCGTTCCGTGCTCGCCGCCCATGAGGTCCAGAAGAAGAAAGCCGACAGCGCTTCGAGCTTCTTCGCGTCGGGCTGGGTGCCCGCCGCGATCGCGTACTCTTCGCGGCCGTTTTTGAAGACGTCGCTGTAGTGCGCGACGTTCGCCGCGTAGGCGCGAGCTCGGGCGGGGTCGATGGTGACGGTCCCCGTCCCGGCGTCGAAGCGGTTCGGACGCACCGCTTGCTCGAGCCGAGACCGGAGCGCCGCCTGAACCGTCGCCGGAAGCGCCGCGTACGACTTGCCGTGCTCCTCACGAGCCCATTCGTCGAGCATGAAGACGGCTTCGCGGTGCAGCCAATCCGCCGTCCAATCCGGAGCGACGTACGCGCCATGCCCCCAGACCGAACCGACCTGCATGCCGCCGAGCGCCTGCCAAACGTTCTGGCCGCGCTGGATCAGAGCGCGATCGGTCACGAGCTTGCCGTCCTCACTCACTACCCTTTCGGGGACCGGCGGCGCCTCCTGGTAGATGCGGACTCCGGTCCACCCCAAGACCAGGAACGAGGACACGACGACGATTGCGAACGCGATCCAGTAGCGTTTCATGCCGAATCCCTCTCTCCTCCGTTGCCCGGCGAAGGCCGGAGGCGTGTGACGAGTGTCGAGGCTATTCCGATCGCTCGTCAACCTCCAAGTCTGCGACCGGCGCGGGCTCGGTTGCGAAAAAAGACCTGCCGCTCGCGGAGAACGCTACCGGGTCGCATCGAGAGCCACGGCACCCGAGCTGCTCGAGCTGCTGCTTATCTCGCAGCGCAGGTGCGGCGCGGCTGCGCCCCGGTCATTCGAGAGTAACCCACACGTGCTCGAATCCGCTCGTCGGCGCGCTGGCACGCTGCGGCTCCTGTTCCGCGAGGCGGATGACCGCTGTGCTCCGCAGCAGCGCGGCGAGCGTTTCGCGGAGCTGCGCCGTGGCAAGACCGCGGCCCGGGCAAACGTGCTGACCGATTCCGTAAACCAGATTGTGCGGCGCGTTTTCCTTCGGCCGGAACTCGTGCGCAGCGGCAAAGCCGCGTGGATCCCGGTTCGCGGAGGTCCAGTTGAGGAACACCCTCGCGCCCGCCGGAATCACGCCGTTGCCGAGCTCGAAATCGGTTACGGCGACGCGCCGGTTCCACAGAAAAGGGTCGTCGAGCCGGAGGCACTCGTC
>JAICQO010000063.1 GCA_025937835.1 Polyangiaceae bacterium | reverse complement strand
GGTGACGGTGTTGCTGGTGAGCTCCGATATGGAAGAAGTGATGGGCATGAGCGATCGCGTGGTCGTCATGCGCGAGCACCGCGTGGAAGCGGTGTTGGATCGCGATGGTCTGAGCCAGGAAACCATCGCCCGCTTCATGACGCTGGCGGGTGAGCCAGAGGGACGGGTGGCATGAGGCGCGAAGCCGGCATGAGCATCGCGCTCGTGGTCACGTGCGTGGCGCTGTTCATCAGCAACCCGGATTTCGCGGGGCAATCGAACGCGGTCAACCTGCTGCGTCAGATCTCGATGCTCGGGATCTTCGCGATTGGCATCGCGTTCGTGATCATCGCGGGCGGCATCGATCTCTCGATCGGCTCGACGATCGGCCTCACCGGCGTACTGATCGCGAAATTCTCGGCGGAAACCGCCGGTGGTCTGGGCTGGTCGTTGTGGGTGGGGATCCCGATCGCCCTCGCCGCGGCTCTGCTCGTGGGGCTCGCGCAGGGCTTGCTGATAACCCGGCTCGGGTTGCAGCCGTTCATCGTCACCCTCGGCGGAATGTTGCTCGTGCGCGGCCTATCGCAGACCATCGTGGAGGGCGGCACCTTGAGCCTCGGCGGTTCGCCGTTGCTCGGCATCGCCAGCGGCGGGTTCCTGGAGATAGGCGGCGAGCCGCTGATCCCTTATCCGCTGTTGATCTTCGCTGGCGTCATCGCGATCGCAACCTACGTCCTGCATTTCACGGTCTACGGGCGCTACGTCTACGCCATCGGCGGCAACCGCGACGCGGCGGCCTACTCCGGGATCGCCGTGCGGCGGGTCGAGGCCTCCACGTACGTGATCTCGGCCGGCCTCGCCGGCGTGGCCGGTGTTTGCTATGCGGCCTACATCAGCCAGATGTCGCAACAGGTCGGCGTGGCGTACGAGATGTACGCGATCGCGGCGGCGGTGCTCGGCGGCTGTTCTCTGCGCGGCGGCGAGGGGACGGTGCTCGGCGTGGTGATCGGCTCGGCGATGATGCGGGTCATCGACAACGGCATCAACATGTTCCAGCTGCCGTACACCGACGGTGACGGCATCCGCAGGATCTGGCGGCTCGACCCCAACTGGACGTTCATCATCATCGGCGGCGTGATCCTCGCCGCGGTGATCCTCGATCAAGCGATTCACCTGGTCCAGGCGCGGCGGCGCGTGCGACGCGCGGCTCAGTGACGCCGCAGGTCGCGCTCCCGTTCGGGCGCTACGCATAAAAAAAGCCGATCGCGCGAAACGCGATCGGCTTTTCCCTTCGAGCGTCAGCCGCGAGGACCGAACACTACGGTTTGTACTTCACCGTCACCCAGCCCTTACTGGGCATGTTGACCTGGAACTTCTTACCGCCCATCGCCACGACATAGTTGGGGTTCGCTGCCCCGCTGTTGAAGGCGACGGCGACCAGACTGCCGTCGGGATTCTTGAAGGCGAGCGCATCGCCTCCCGATGTACCGACGACGTTCGCGCCGGGCATGACGTACTGCGACAGGTGCCGGAAGACCCAGTAGAACGGGGTCGCCGTGACCTGACCGCCGTTGGCAACGAGCAGCGCGTTCTGTGCCCAGTGGCGGCTCGTGTCGTTGCCGAGGCCCGAGGCGTCGAGGACCATGTTCCAGGCGCTGTACGAAGTGACCTTGCCCTTGCCGATCGCGTCGCGAATGTAGCCCCAGCTCTCCTCGGCGTAAGCCTGATCGTTGGGAGCGGTTTGCTTGTACGTGCCCTCCTCCCACGGGTAATTGCCGCACTTGTGCTCGGTGGCCCAGACCGGCAGATCGCCGAACTTGTTGCCCATGTTCTGCTGTCCAAGCACGCCCCACTGCGCGCCGCCGACGGAGACAAAGCTCTTCGCCGTCGCGTCTCCCAGCACCGCCGTGACGATGTTGAGATCGTTGCGGCCGCCGTCACCGGCGTTCGACATGGTGCCGAGCATCACCTTCACGCCCATCTCCTTCATCTTCGGGCCGAGGTGGTCTTTGATGAAGCTGATGAAGGTCGCGCTTTCCCAGAGGCACGACGGGTAGTTCTGGTCGTAGCCCGGCTCGTTCTGCGGCGAGACGAGCTCGACCTTGATGCCCTTGGCCTGGTAGCCGTCTACGAACTTCTTGAAGTACTCGGCGTACGAGGCGAGGATCGCCGAGTCGCTCTTCATGGTGCCGCCGTCGAAGTAAGACGGCCTCGTCGCGGCCTTGCTGCTGTCTCCGCCGCTCTTGTCCTTGAACCCCGTCTTCATCCAGACCGGCGGCGTCCAGGGGCTCGCCCAGAAGCGGATGTCCGCCTTCACGTTCTGCGCGGCCTTGATGTACGGGATCAGCCGCATTTCGTCGCGTGCGAGCGAGAACGAGGCGAGCGCGGTGTCCGTCGGCGGGCGGTTGGCCTCGCCGGCCATGGCCTGGACGTCCTCGCCCGTGTCCGCGAGGGTGTAGCGAGTCATGCCGTAGTCGCTCGCGCCCATCGGGATGCGTCCCCAGGTGAGCGCGGCGCCGTCGGTGGCGCTGAACAGCAACGCGAGGGCCTTGCTCTGCATCTCGGCCGTGGTGAGGAAGTTCCAGCCCATCTCGTTGAACGAGCCGCCGAAGCCTTCCCAGACCTGGGCGAGCGTCGTGTCGTTCACGGTGACCGTGGCCGCGGCCTCGGACTCCATGAGCATGGGCTCGGTCTTCCAGTAAGCGCCCGGCGCGGAGGTCACGACCGGGGGCAGGGCAGGGGCCATGACCCCGCCGCCAGCGCCGGCGCTGGGCGTTCCGCCGTCTCCGGCTCCGCCGACCGGCGGTGCGCCGCCAATCGGGGGCGCGCCGCCGCCGCCGGCCATGCCCGCGACGGGAGTGCCCGTGCTGCCACCAGTGACACCGGTGCTGCCGCCCTGAGTGCCCGTGCTACCGCCGGTCGTGCCGGTGCCGGTGCTACCGCCGGTCGTGCCGGTGCCCTTGTTGCCGCCGGTAACGCCAGTGTTGCCCGAGGCATTCGAGCCTCCGTTCGGGGTCGCCGGAGTGCCGCCGGAGCCACCGTTGGGGGCCGCGGTGCCGCCGCCGGTGCCGCCGCCGGGGGCGGGCGGGTCGCCTTCAGAGCTACACGCGATGGCCGCGACTACGAGTCCGAAGCTGGAGATCGAAAGGAATCTAGTCATTGTCGGGAACCTCTACTTACCTACGAACGTCGTCACTGTCTTTTCGGCGAGCTCAGCGGTGAATGCGCCGTTAGTAACCGCGACGGCCGCCTTGGATGCAAGATTGTCCGTGGCAGACGTCACCCACGGAGTGAACATGGCGGGGGCGGTCCCGCCGGAGATGTTGATCGAGAAGCTCGCGGCCGCGTCGGCCTTGTTGATCGCGACGATCGCGAGGGTGCCGTCTTCACCCGCGTAAGCGGTCATCTCGACGGAGGCGGGAACGGCTCCCCGGACGTCCACGCGTTGATAACCCGGACGAATGAAGCGACTGAAGTTGCCGAAAGCGTAGCGGCGCTTCGTGTCGGTGCCATTGGCGAGCAACAAGCCTTCGTTCGTGTCGCCCGCCGCCTTCCACCACCACCAGAACCAGGCCGAGGCTTCGCCGACCGTGATCGCGTTGTGGATCCAACCCGCCACCGCGACGGCGTTGTTGATATCGCTGCTCGGCCCCTGCTCGGGCCACCACTTCACGCCCGACATCTCGGTCTGCCAGACCGGCTTCTTCACCGGCACATCGGCAGGCCAGACCTCGGCCACCTGGGTGTCGTACTGGTGCACGCCCAGGATATCGACCAGCTCCCACGTCGCTGGGTCTTTCGCGAGCTCGTGGCCGTAGTCGTAGCCCGTGCCCTTCAGCGGGTTCGAGCTCGGCAAGCCGCCCGGCACCGAGCAGCACGCCGACTCGTTCGACCAGGTGTGCAGCCACTCCGAGGCCTCGGGCGCGATCAGCTTTACCGGCGGACTCAGCGCCTTGAGCTTGGGCCCGACGATCTTGACGAACGCCGCCATCTCCGCGCCCGTGTACAGCGTGGTCGGGTAGTTGCCGTTGCACGGCTCGTTCCTGCCGCACGAGGCAAAGTCGACCTCGTTCTGCGGCGACATCGCGTACAGATCCACGCCCGCGCCGGCCTTCACCTTCGCGGGGAAGGCAGCGATCGTGTCCGCCCAGTCCTCGTAGAACTCCGACTTCAGGTGGCCGCCGTCGTTCTCGTTGTTGTTGGTCTTGTAGCTAGCGGGCGGCGACCAGAGCGTACCGATGAAGATTTTGACACCCCGCGCCGAGGCCTTCTTGATGTCGTCCCAACAAGCGGTGCCGTTGAAGGGGCCGCCGTCGGCCTTCATCCCGATCCGCAGCGCGGAGATGCCGAGGCCCTTGCTGACGTCGAACATCGCGTCCGCGTCGGCCTCGGTCATGGCCGGCGCCCAGTTGTTGTTGATGCCGAACGCCTCCATCTTTTGCTTCGGGGCGTCGAGCCGCACCGTCACGGGACCGGTCTTCGGGTCGCCATCCGCGCCGCCTGGAGACGCGCCACCGGGCGCCGTGCCGCCCATCGCGCCGCCCACGGCGCCGCCACTGCCCGCCGTCGCGCCGCCCGAACCGCCGCCGCCGGGGAGGCTCCCGCCGCTGGAGCCCCCGCTATTGCCGGCACTGCCGCCGGTTCCACCCGCCAGCGGCGCGCCGCCGGTCCCGCCCGTGCCCGAGCCGCCGCTCGGCGTCGGGGTACTCCCGCCCGTTGGCACGCTGCCGCCGGTCGGCGGGCTGCCGCCGCTCGGTTTGACCCCGCCGGTCGACGCGGCCCCACCCGTGGTGGCCACTGCCCCACCAGTGCCGGCAGCAGCACCCGGATCGTCGGACGTACAGCCCCATCCCGCACAGAGCGTGCCGGTCAGTACCAATCCGAGAAATCGAATGTCGCGCACCTGAATATCCCGCGTAACTCGTCGAGATCCGCCCACGCCTCCGGGCCGGATCTGCGGACCAAGCCAGAAGCCCAGCTAGCACGGATTCCGCGACCAGGGAGATGTCTGTCAACTTTCTTAACGATCGGACATTCGCGCGGCGCGCTCGAAAAAAAAAGGTGAAGCGTGCGTCGAATCCAGCCACAGTGATCGCCGCGGCGTGACACACGGCGTCAGCCGGACTCAGTCGACCTCGACCTTGGCCGTCGTGAAGCTGATCGTGCCGGTGCTGTCCTGCGCTTCCATCAAGAGCTTGGCTTCCCACAGGTTGCCGAGCGGCAGGCCCAGCGCTTCCCACTTGGTGAAGTGCTCGGAGACCGAGATGCGGCCGCACTGACGCGCCGTCTGGCGGATGCTGAAGTACTGATCGAAGGTCTTGTTGTCGCCGGTGATGGCGGGCTTGTTCATACGCGTCTTCTTCCAGACGTCGTAGGTGCCGCCATCGACCTCGATCGTGCCGACGAAGTCGCGCGGGCTGCCGTCGGACGACGTGCCCGCGGGCTTGATCTCGCCCCAGTCGTCGAGGATGTAGAACTCGCGGAGCGGCTCGTCGGTCCAGCCATAGACGCCGATGTAGACGAGGTTGTTGCTGCCCGTCTTGGTCTCGGCGAACTCCGCGGTGATGGTGCCGATCTGCGCGTGCTTCTTGGTCTTGTCGAACGAACGCCCGACGCGCGCCAGCAAGTCTTCGACGCCCGTCCAGGTCGCGCTGAAGGTCGCGTCCTTGCCGTGCACGGTCATGCAGCCCTTTCCAGCTCCTTCGCCCCAGAGCTCGTAGGTGTAGCCAGACCCGGCGTTGCCAGTCGCGTTCGTGCAGACCTGGGTCCCGCCGCTGAGCGGTGTCGCAGGTGGACAGGTGCTTGGCGCGCCGCTCGAGCCACCGCCGCTGCCTCCGGAGCCGCCAGCGCTGGAGCCTGCCGAGCCCGCGCTCCCGCCGCCGCCGACCGCGCCGCCGTTCGGAGAGGGGGCGCCGCCGCTCGTGCTCGAGTTGCCGGCGCTCGGACTCCCGCCGCTGTTCGACTTGCCGCCGCTGTTCGCCTGACCGCCACTCGGCGCCGGAGCTCCGCCGCTCGCGCTCGCCTTGCCGCCAGTGTCGTCGCTGCCGCCGATGCTCGGAGCTCCGCCGGACGCGCGCGCGCCACCGGTGGGCGCGAGACCGCCGGTGCTGCCACCGGTGTTCTGCACTCCGCCGGTTGCTCCGCCGGTCGACGTGCCGGCGCCGCCGCTCCCGCCGTCGCTGGTCTCGGAGCTCGAGCAGGCGGCGAGCGCCGCTGCGGCCAGATAGGCGCTGAAGAGACGCATCGCCGCAAGCATGGCCGCGTCCGTTACACCGGATCAAGGCGGCGGCCCAACATTCGTGGGCGCGCGAAGTTTCCAGCATCGGGGAACTGCGTGACTCGCCGCGCTCGCTGAATCGGAATACGCTCGCGCCCGAATGATGAGGTCGCAATGAAGAGCGTGGGGTTCGCGGTTGGTCTGATGGCGTGGATGGTCGGCTGCTCCGACGCGGGCAAAGGCGACAGTCCGTCGCCTTCGGAGCCTAAACGCTTCGCCTGGGTCGAAGTCACGCCCTGCCCGGTGCCGCGCTTCGAGGCGCTCGGCGTCGTCGTGGCCGGCGAGCTGTGGGTGATGGGCGGCTTTCTATCGACCAAGCTCGACGTCACCCGGCGCATCGATATCTACGATCCGCGAACCGACAGCTGGCGGCTCGGCCCCGAGCTGCCTGGCGCGGAGACTCACGCGGGCGTGGCCAACGTCGGTGAAGACTTCGTGCTCGTCGGCGGCTTCATCGGCAACGTGCTCGATCGCGTGACGACCGCCGGCATGTGGCGATGGAACGCCGCGAGCGCGAGCTTCGTCGCGGGTCCGGATTTACCTGCGGCGCGTGCCGGCACCGCGACCGCGCTGGTGGGCTCGACGCTCCACGTCGCCGGGGGTCTCGCAGAGGACGGCAACACCGACACCGGTGATCACTTCACGCTCGAGCTCGCGAGCGGCGCTGGTTGGGCGACCTCGGTGGCGCTGCCCACTCCGCGCAACCACGGCGGAGGCGCCGCCTCGGGCGGCCTGTTCTACGCCGTAGCCGGTCGCTTTCGCTGGGACGAGACCTCGGGCCACGTCCCGGATCTGCACGCCTTCGAGCCAAGGACGAGCTCCTGGCAGGCCCGCGCCCCGATGCCGCTCGGCCGCTCCGAGATCGGCGCCTCGACCCTGGTTTTGTCGGACGGACGGCTGCTCACGGTCGGCGGCTCGGTCTTCGGTAAGAAGCCGAGTGACGAGGTGCTGGTCTACGATCCGCGCGCCGACGTCTGGTCGGCCCTCGCCCCTTTGCCGCGGCCGCTCAAGGGCGCGATCGCCGCGCGTATCGGCGACCAGATCATCGTCAGCAGCGGCTCGCCGACCTCGACCGATCCGTCTGCTATGACCTACGTCGGTTGCTGCTTGTGAGGCGCGCACCAGGCGCGCACCTCAAGGCTTCGGCAGATCGAGCAGCGTGCGCACGGCCGCGAGCAGCTCGGCCCGCTGAAACGGCTTCTGCAAGAACGAGATGCCCGGCTCGAGCACGCCGCCCTGGGCGATCGCGTCTTCGGTGTATCCCGAGACGAACAGCGCTCGCATCGGGCGCCCGCGCGAGGCCAGCTGCTGCGCCAGCTTTCGGCCGTTGATCCCCGGCAGCACCACGTCCGTGACCAGCAAGTCGAAGGCTTCGCCACGGGCCGAGAGCTCGAGCGCTTCTTCGGCAGTGCGCACGCTGACCACCTGATAGCCCTGTTTTTGCAGCGTGCGCTCCACGACCGCTCGCACGGCCGCTTCGTCTTCGACGATCAGCACGCGCTCTCCCGAGGCCGTCCCCGGGCTCGGCTGAAAAACCAGCGAGGATGCGGCTTCCTCGTCCACCCGGGGCAGGTAGACCTCGAAGGTCGTCCCGCGACCGAGCGCGCTTTCGACGCCGATGTGCCCGCCGCTTTGCTTGACGATTCCGTAACAGGTGGCGAGCCCGAGCCCGGTGCCGCCCGTGCGCGTCGTGAAGAACGGCTCGAACACGTGAGGCAGCGTCTCCGGCGCGATGCCGGCGCCGGTGTCGCTCACGCGGATCACCACGTAGCGGCCGGGCGAGAGCTCCGAAGGCTCGGTGGCCGACCGGGCGCCGACGTCCGCGTCGCGCGTCTCGACGGTCAGCTCGCCGCCGTTGGGCATCGCGTCGCGCGCGTTCGTCACCAGGTTCATCACGACCTGCTCGAGCTGGCTCTCGTCGGCTCTCACCCGCCCGCGCGCCGAGAGCGAATAGTTCGTGCGGATGTTTTCGGCGATCGCGCGCTGAAAGAGCCCTTCGAGCCGCCGCACCAGCGGGTTCGGATCGAGCACCTTGGGCTCGATCACCTGGCGGCGCGCGAAGGCCAGGAGCTGCGCCGTGAGCGCGGCGCTGCGCTCGGCGGCGATCCGGATCGGTTCGAGCAGCGCCCGCGCGTCCTCGAGCGTTTCGGCCTCTTGAGCGAACTCCAGATTGCCGAGGATCGCCGTCAGCAGGTTGTTGAAGTCGTGCGCGATGCCGCCGGCGAGCCGCCCGATGCTCTCGAGCTTCTGGGCTTCGAGCAGCCGCGCTTCGAACGCGCGCCGCTCGGTGATGTCCTGCATGCTGCCGACGACATTCGCGACGCGGCCGGTGTGGTCTCGAACGGCCAGACCCGAGGCCATCACCCAGCGCACCTCGCCGCTCGGGCGGATCAGCCGGTGCTCGAGCGGCCCGTAGCGGTCGACCGTCTCCAAACGCGCGAGCTCTTTCTGGACTGCCTCGCGATCTTCCGGATGGATCCGGTCCATCACGCTGGCGAGGTTCGGCGGGTGGGCGCCGTCGGCTATTCCGAAGATGCGGCGCGCGGTCTCGTCCCAGGTGCCGGTGCCGGCGCTCGGATCGTAGGTCCAGATCCCGAGCCCGCCCGCGTCGAGCGCGATCTGCAGCAAGATGCGCTGCTCTTCGAGCGCGCTGACGTCGGTCGCGATCAGCACCAGCGACGTCACCTCGCCGTTTTCGATCACGGGGCTCACGCGCGTCAGGTAGTGCCCGACTCGATCCGCCGAGATCTGCCCGATCGTCGCGTATTGCTGCACCGCTCGGGTCTCTCGCGCAGCGCTCATCGCCGTGTGGGCGAGGCCGCGGTATTCCTCGGGGACGTAGTTGTCGATGCTCGTGCCGATCACGTCCTCCATGCGGAAGCCGGGCGCGAGCCGGTTCAGGAACAGGAACTTCCCGTCTACCGAGATGCGCGTGATGAAATCGGGCGCGCTCTCGAGCAGGACCTGAAGCAGGCGCACCTCCGCCTCCAGCTTGCGGGTCCGCTCCTCCGTGTCGTCCGTGTCGTCCGCCGGCACGTCCGCAGAGTACACCGAATCGGCGACCCCCCACGTTGGCTCAGAGCTGCTTGAACTTACTCAACAATTGGATGTGTTCGAAATATGCCTTGACGTTCATATGACCTGATGAGCATATACGCTGCGTGGAGTCGTCGTTCGCGATCATCGCCGAGCCCAACCGCCGGGCCATCCTCAGTCTGCTCGCCGTGTCCGAGCAGTCGGTCGGTGAAATCGAACGACGTTTGCGCATGCCGCAGACATCCGTGTCCAAGCACCTGCGCGTGCTGCGCAACGCCGGCTTCGTCGAGTCGCGCGTCGACGCTCAACGCCGCCTGTATCGGCTGCGCCCCGAGCCGCTCCAGGAGGTCGACGCCTGGCTCGCTCAATTTCGCCGCTTCTGGTCGACGCACGTCGACGCGCTCGAGCGCCACCTGGACCGCATCGCAGAACGAGAACCGAAGAAAGGAAAAGTTCGATGAGCACCCGCGCCAACTATCGCCCCGGCCCCGCCGCAGGCGCCGAAATCGAAAAAGCAGGAGACAAGTGGACGCTCGTCCTCGTGCGCGAGCTCCGCCATCCCCCGGCGCTGGTCTGGGACGCGCTGACCGACCCCGACCAGTTGTCCGAGTGGGCGCCGTTCGACGCGGATCGCAGCCTGGCCACGCCCGGCCCCGTCAAGCTCTCGACCACCGGCACGCCGCAGGTCGCAGAGACGTCCGTCAAGCGCGCCGAGGCGCCGAAGCTGCTCGAATACAGCTGGGGCGGCGGCGATCTGCGCTGGGAGCTCGAGCCGCTGAGCAGCGGTACACGCCTCACGCTCTGGCACAACATCACCCCCGGCTACATCGCCTGGGGCGCTGCTGGATGGCACGTCTGCTTCGACGTGCTCGAGCATCTGCTCTCCGGCACTCCGATCGGCCGCATCGTGGGTCCCGAAGCCATGCAGCACGAAGGCTGGCAACGCCTGGCGGCAGACTACGGCAAACAGTTCGGCGTCGAATCGCCGAGCTGGGGGAAGGCATGACGATGAACCACTCCAAAGGGCTGCGTATCGGATATTGGGCCGTCACGGGCCTGCTCTGCCTGCAGCTCGGCTTCACCGCTTATGCCCAGCTCAGCCTGCCGCAGGTGGCCGAGGCGTTCGCTCACCTCGGCTTCCCCGACTACTTCCGGATCGAGCTGTCGCTCGCGAAGTTCGTGGGGGTGGCGTTGTTGCTTTCGCCGGTGCCAGCTCGCCTGAAAGAGTGGGCGTACGCGGGGTTCGCTTTCGACCTCGGCTCGGCGCTGATTGCGCACCTGGCCGTGGGCGACGGTCCCGAGGCGTGGGGCTGGGCCGCGGGGACCTTCGTGCTCTGGGCGCTTTCGTACCTGTCGTGGCGCGTGCTGTCGTCGGCGCCGCTGGCTCGCTGACGCCCGCCCCCAGCATTGAATCCGTCGTACGCTCCCGACGACGATGGAAGGCCTGTTCCGCTGGGTTCTCGGCGGCTCGTTGCTGCTCGGTAGCCCCTTCGTGCTGATCGGCGCCTGCGAAGCCGTCGAGACCTCCGCCGAGCTCCGGCGCTCGCTGCGCGCGCAGGGCACGGTAGTCGACAACCGTCTGGTCATCGACCACCGGGACGGCTTCGAAGAGCAGGCGTATCAGCCGGTGGTGGAGTATCGAGACGCGGACGGCCGACTGCGGCGCTTCTCGGATCCTGCCGGCAGTTTGCCGCCCGACCATGCCGTCGGAGAAGCCGTCGAAGTCGCCTTCGACCCCCACGATCCGGCGAAAGCGCGGCTCACGTCCTGGAAGCGGCTGTGGCTCGTTCCGACGTTGCTCGTCAGCGTCGGGCTCTTGCCGGCGCTGGTGTGTGCGCTGATCTTCCGGGCCATTTCTCGGTCCGCTATGCGCGAGTAGTCCGGGCGGAACTTTTCTTCTCGAACATCATCCCGCCGGTTCCGTTGCTTATCGGGTGCTGCTGCGGTACGCGCTGAGCTCGCCATGCCGACTCAGTGGGCTCGCTGCGCGGTCGCGCTCGCTCCGCTGCTCTGCGTCGTCGCCTGTGAGGCCGACGACGCGGCATCGACGAAAAGCTCGAGCACCGGCGGTGCGCGCGCGACCGGTGGCTCAGCGGGCACGGGCGGGAGCGCGGCGGCCGGTGCGGGTGCAGCCAGCGGAGGCAGCGTGGGAGGCAAGGCCAGCGCTGCTGCGGGCAACAGCGGCGCAGGCGGCGTCACGGGCGGTGCGAGCGGCGGCGGCGGCGCCAAGAGCGGCAGCGCCACGGGCGGGGCGAGCAGCGGTGGCGGGCTCGCGAGCACGGGCGGCGCCGCGGTCGCGGGTGGAGGCAGCGGCGGCAAGGCAAACGGCGGCGTTGCGGCGGGCGGCGGCGCTGCTCCAAGTGAGCCCGTGAGCCTCACCATCTTCGACGAAGTGGTGTTCTACGACGCATACGCCGGAGTCGTGAGCGAGCCTGTCCCAGCCGGCGTCGTGCGGCTGCGCAACGATCTCTTCACGCACCAGCTGACCGACTCGGAGCTCGGCTCGATCCAGGGCAGCTTGACGGTGCGGGTGATCATCGGTGCGCTCTGCGACAACTACGATCGCATCGGCAGCGTCGCGCTCGCGCTGGTGCCGAAAGGGCAGCGCACCTACCAGCCCGACGACGTCCAGCGCATCGAGATCGGCCGCTACATCACGCCGTTCATGAACCGCAACAATCAGCCGGACCAGGTGCCGTACGAGTTTTCCGCGGACCACCTCGTCCCGGTATTGCGCGATCCGGAGCTCCGCGAAGAGCACGATCTCTGGCTCGAGCTCGAGTTGTTCGGCGTGCCGTACGCCGCCAACGAGGAGGTGGCCGGCTGCGCCAACCGCAGCGACGTCTTCCGCGGCACGCTGATCCTGGACTCCGACAGCAGCGCCGCCGCTGCGCTGTTCGACGAGCTGATCCCCCTCGCGTACAAGGCTCCGTTCAACAACTACCAGCAAGGGGCGAGCGATAGCAGCGGCACGACGCGGAAGACGCTCTCGTTCACGCTGGCTCGGGCGAGCGCCGAGACGCAGCTCGTGCTCATCACCTCGAACCACGGCGCGAACACCGACGGCGAAGAGTACGTGCGCCGCGATCACTTCGTGTCGGTCGACGGCGAACAGGTCCTCGAGTACAAGCCCGGGCGCATGAGCTGCGAGCCATTTCGCAAGTTCAACACCCAGGGTAACGGCATCTACGGACCGTCTCCGCGCACCGACGCGACGTGGCAGTCGTTCAGCAACTGGTGCCCCGGCGACGTGATCGACACCCGCATCATCTCGCTCGGCGCGCAGGCGGCCGGAGCGCACGAGGTCGTGATCGACGTCCCCGACGCCCGATTCGTGGGCAAGGACGGCAATTTCCCGCTGTCGTTGTTCGTGCAATCGCGGGCGTTGTAGCGGCTGTTACGGCTTCTAGTCAGGCGCCGTCACAGGCGCCGTCCGAGAGCCACTTCGCGTCGCTGCCTTCGCCGGTGCAGCTGATCACCGACCAGCCTTCGCCGCCGCTGCACGGATAGCCGCAGTGTTTGCGGTCGCCGCTGGATTCGGTCCCGCCGGTTGCGTCGCACGGCATGTCGTCTGCCGGCGGCTCGGCGGGGCAGGGGATCGGGCCGAAGGAAGAGAGCGTCCACTCGATGACCCAGGAGCCCTCTTCGCAATCGGCGCTGGCGATGTTGTCCCTGACGCCCCCGGTGGCATCGACACAGAAGTTGAATGGCTCGTCACAGCCCCTCGGCACTTCCCAGATCTGATTTTCGCAGGTCATGGACAGCAGCCCAGAGCCCGTGTTGCAGTCCACGGGAACCGCGCAGACGAGCCCCGCTTTCGAACAGCTTTTCGACGGGGGCAGCAACGCGGCGCTGAGGGATTCGGGACACTCCGGATCACGGCCGCCAGCGCCAGCCCCCGCGTTCGCGCCGCCCTCAGCCGGTGACCTCCCGCCGCTCGAGCCGCCAGCATCGCTCGGGCCGCCAGCATCGTTCGAGCCCCCAGCATCGCTCGGGCCGCCAGCATCGTTCGAGCCGCCGGCATCGCTCGAGCCGCCAGCACCACCAGCCGGGGTGTGAGCCCCACCGCTGTTCGAACCACCACGGGTCGAGCCGCCGCTATCGGCGCCCGCCGTCCCTGCAGCGGGCCTTCCGCCCCTCGCGGGTGCGCCACCGCTGGAGGAAGCCGCCCTGCCACCGCTCGGCGCGTCGGCTCCGCCGGTACCGGTTTTCGGGGCCCCCGCGCTCGGTTCGGCCGGCCCCGGCTCGGCGTCACCGGAACACCCTCCTGCGACGCTCGCGCCGCCGGCGACCACGCTGGCGACGAGCGCTCGCCGAAACCCGCGAGCTACCACTTCAACTTCTCGATCATCTTCTCGCCGTAGCGCTGGCCCATCAAGACCACGGAGGCGTGATCGAAGTGATACTCGTCCATCACCTTGGTGCCTTCCTGCGAGACCCAGGCGCCGATCGGTAGCTTGTCGGCGGCGGCGTGCACCTGCGTGTTGTGCCCGGCGCAGCAGCCGCCCGCGGGTAGCTCGCCGAGGACGAACGGCACGTCGTAGCTCACCCCCCAAGCTTTCTTCACCTCGTTGTAAAGCTGCACGACCTTGTCGGGCCAGGTGTTCTGGCCGTTATCGGATTCACCCTGGTGGAAGATGATGCCGGCGAAGCGCCCGTCCGGCGCGGTCATCTTCGCCTTGGCGATCTTGTTCAAGATCATCTGGTGGTGCGAGCCGCCGGTGATGAACGTGTTGATCGATTCGCCGCTCTCGGCGGTGCCGATCAGACCGATCGTGTCGCCCTTGGGCAGCTTCTCGAGGAGCGTCTTGGCGAACCAGATCCCGGGGTCGACCGTGTCGTTGAGGTTCCAGCCCTTTTCGCCGGGGCAATCGTTGAGCGGCGGCTTCGCCGTGTTCCACTGCCCGGCGGGCTGATTGCAGCCGCCCAGCACCTTCAGCCGGTCGTCGGTGTTCTCGTCGCTGGCTTGCTTCTTGGCCACGCCCGCCATGTTCGACTGCCCCATCAACATGAAGATGTGAAACACGCTTGCTCCGCCGCTGCCGGTGTTGCCCGCGCTGCTCCCGCCGGCAGCGCTGCCGCCGCTCGCGGTGCCACCCCCGCCCGCGTTCGTTCCGCCGTTGGCAACGCCGCCGCTTGCGGAGATGGTGCCACCCGTTGCTGCGCCACCCGAGCTCGGGTTCGTGGCCGCGCCGCCCGTTGCGCTGGAGGTTCCACCGGTCGGCACGGTGGTCGCGCCGCCCGTCGCAGCGCCGCCCGTGCTCGAGCTGATGCCACCGGTGGGCGTCGCGCCGCCCTTGGCCTGGATGCCGCCCGCCGCGGTCCCGCCGTTTCCACCGCTCCCGCCCGAAGCCACCGCGCCCGGGTCTTCGGTCTTGTCGTCGCTACAGGCGGCGACTGCCAAGAGCGGCAAGAGGACGACGGTGGCGATGCGAGCTCGGAATTGGCGGTATAGCGGCGTCATCGTGGTTGCGAAACCTACCACGTGGTCGCCCCTGCGCGAGCGCGTCAGATACCGTGTTTGCTGACGCGCCTTTTGTTCGGTTACGATTAAAGCTTTCTGGCGGCACTACGCGTGCGTTTCCCTGAGAGCGTTTGTTCTCTCAGGAACGCGTGTGATCTCTCACGAACGCGTGCGCCTCGAAGCGCGGCGCGATGCTGCGAGCCCGAGGAGCGCGAGACCCGCGAGCAGGCCCGCGTTCGTCCGCATCGCGCGCGGGGCGAGCGAGCAGCCGCCGCTGTCGTCGCCACCGCCGCTGCTGCCCGAAGGCGGCGCCGGAGGCGGCGTGGCGCCGATCAGCGTGCCGTCGGTGTTGTACTTGGCGAACACGCCGGCGAGCGCATGGTACGCGGGCTTCGGCATCAGAGCGGCGTCGTAGATGTGGGCGAAGTCGTAGTCCTTGAACGTGTTCGGAACCCACGAGTCCACGTCGCTCAAGCCCCAGACCGTGAAGTGCGAGCAGTTCGGAGCGTCGATGCAGACCTGCAAGAGGTCCGCGAAGAACTTGTTCTGCAGCTGCGTCTTCGTGTCGTCGAGCGGCTTGCCGATGCGGAAATCACACTCGGTGATGTGCACCTCGATGCCGATTTCGTTGTACCGCGCCATGTTGTCGCTGATCGCCTGCATGTTGGGCACGCCCGAGGCCGTGTTGCCGTTCGGCTCGACGAAATAGTGCGCCTGCATGCCGACGGCGTCGATCGGAATGCCGCGCATCTTCATGTCGCGGATCAGCTCGAAGACGCGGTCCGCCTTGGCGTTGCCCTTCTGCTCGATGTTGTAGTCGTTGTAGACGAGCTTCGCGGCCGGGTCCGCGGTGCGGGCGTGGGTGAACGCGAGATCGATGAAGTCGTCGCCGATCCGCTCGTGCCAGAACGTGGGGCGGAAGGTCCACTGACCGTCCTTCTGATCGATCGCCTCGTTCACGACGTCCCAGTACGGAAACTTGCCGGCGTAGTGGCCCATCAGCCCGTCGATGTGCGCGTACATGATCGCGATCATCTCTTCGCGCGTGAACGTCCCGCTGGTGAGCCAGCCCGGAGCCTGAGTGTGCCAGACCAGCGGGTGGCCGCGGAACTCGAGGTTGTTCTGCTGGGCCCAGGCCACGAGCGCGTCGGTGTCCGTGTAGTCGAACACGCCCTGCGTCGGCTGGATGATGTTCATCTTCATCGAGTTCGCCGGCGTGATCATGCTGAACTCCCCGGCGACGATCGCGTTGTGCTGGGCGTTGCTGAGGAAGATCGGCGTATCGACGGCGGTGCCCATCTTGACGATGGCGCTGTAGTCCTTGAGCGGATGCCCATTCGCGGACGGCGTCACGTGCGGGGGCACGGTCGGAGCGGCCACCGGCTCGATCACGATGTTGTCGAAGCAGACCTTGCCGGCCGTCGCGCCGATCTGGAACTGCGCTTGCGCCGTCGCGTCGTTACGCAGGTTCAGATACGTGAAGTCGACCAGCGTCGGCGTCGTCGTCACCTCGATCGTCTTCAGGAAGTAGTCCGTGTAGGGCGCCTCGCCGAGCCCGGTCTTGAACTTGATCGTGCGATTGACGTCGGCAGAGACCGAAAAGGCGATGTGGTAATGCTGGTTCGGTAGCAGCGCGAGGCCGCTGTAACCGACGATCACGTCCCACGGGTTCTTGCCGCCTGCCATCATCGTCGCGCAGAGCTGGCCGTCGGTGGCCGCGAGCGCGTAGTCCGCGGGGGCCTCCTCGGTGCTGCTGGCGTTGCCCCACCAGGGCGCGTAGTCCGCGTCGAAAGTCCCGTTCGTGATCAAGCTCTGCGCCTGCGCGGGGCTGGCCCAGAGACAGAGCGCAGCGACGGGAGAAAGCCAGGCGAGCGTGGAGAGGGCGAGCTTCGACGAAGTGGCGTTCATGGTAGTAGCGAATGCCCATACAACGCCGGGCTCGACCCACCAACCCCGAACCAGAGACTACCGGCGAATTTCAGGTCGGCGGTTGGCTCCGGGCCCACCCAAAAATGAGAACCGCCGTCGCTCTGCCGAGAGGTCGTGTCGGGAAGCAATATCTGAGGGGCAGAGGCTGCCTCAGCCCGGGTCCTCGCCGTCCCAGTACTCGCGCTTCGCCGAGCGGTCGTAGCGCTCGTCCAGCCAGCGCACCTGCACCTTGTTGGAATCGGGATACACCGAGACCTCGTTCGGGTCGTTCTCGCCGATGATCACGTAGCGGCACGTGGCAGAGCTCTCGTTGATCAAGCAATGCCCGACCTTTCGCCCCGCCGGAAAGCACACGTAGTCGCCGGCCTTCATCCGGAAGCGCTCGTCCCCGAGGCGCAGAGTGAGCTCCCCCTCGAGCAGCAGCACGTGTTCCTCCTCGAGCATGTGATAGTGGAACGGCGCCGTTTGCTTGCCGGGGGCAAGCTCCTCGATCGACACGCCGACTCGGTAATTGCCGCCCACGCGCGAGGCGGTCAGGTGCCGGTAGCGGATGCCGAAGCGCTCGCCGTGCCCCCAGGATTGCCAGGGCACGTCTTCGGACGAAACAGGTGCGTAGTCGGGTCGTTCGTCGGCCATTGCCGGATCCTAGAGCCAGTGCACGACAACGGGTAAGCCCTGGCCGCCGGTTCCGATCGGAACTACGCCTCGGACGGCCCCCGCTGATCATGGCGCCCAGAACCACCTCGAAGCTGCCGCGTCTCCTGCGCGAACCGACGCTCCACTTCTTCGTGATCGCGGCGCTCGTGCTGCTCGGCCAGCGACTCGCGCAGGGGGATTCCCACACGATCGAGCTGACCCCCGCGCTCAAGGCGGACCTCTTGCGGCGCTATCAGGATCAGCTGAGCCGCCCGCCGACCCCCGCGGAGGTCGAGGCGTTTCTGGCGTCGTGGAAGGCCGAAGAAGCCCTGTATCGAGAGGCCCTGCGCGAGGGCATCGATCGCGACGACGCCGGCGTTCGCAACGTGCTGGTGGCCAAGATGCGCGAGCGGCTATTGCTCGAGAAGCGCCTGCCCGAGCCGACGGATGCGGACCTGGAGCAATACCTCGAGCGGCACCGTGACCAATTCGAGGCGCCGTTGATTTACGAGCACGAGTGGGTGGCGTTCCCGAAACGGTCGCCCACGGCAGAACGCGAGCGAGCCAAGGCCAGGGAACAGCTGGCGGTCGGCGCGACTCCCGCCGCTCTCGGCTTGCGCAGCACCGCTGCCAACGTGGATCGCGCGCGAATCGAGCAAGAGTTCGGGCCGGGCGCCGCCGACCAGATCGCCGGGTTGCCGCCGGGACGCTGGCAAGAGCTCGAGACGAACGACCGCTGGCTGTTGGTCAAACTGATCCGCGTCCACGGCGGCTTGCCTCCCGTCGAACAGCTGCACGCGCGCCTGGTCGCGGGTTGGAAAGGGGAGGTAGCCCAGAAGACGCTGGCGGAGGCGACCCGACGCGTCGCCGAGCGCTACCGCGTCGAGGAAACGCCGTGATGAGCCGGCTCGCGGCGCTGCTGCTCGCGCTGTGCGTGTGGTCGTTCGCGGCTCGAGCTTCGGCCCACTCGATCGACGCCGCCACGCTGACGCTCACCGAGGTCGCCGAAGGCAAGTTCGCGATCGACTGGCAAACCACCGCCAAGACGCTCGAAGGGCTACGAGAGCCGGCGCAATTCCCGAAGACCTGTCACCGGGACGGCGCGCTGCTCGAATGCGGGCCGCTTGGGCTGTCGGGGACGATCGAGTTTCCGTGGCTCGAGGGGGGCGAGTCGCGCGTGACGGTGCTGATCGATTGGCTCTCCGGCTCTCGCCTGCTCCGGATCGTCAACGGCCGCGCGACGAGCCTCACCGTCTACGGCATCCCGGCTTCGGCGGGGCTGCGCTTTCTCGAGCCTATCTCCGTAGACTACACCCGGCTCGGCGTCGAGCACATCCTCGCCGGCTTCGACCACCTGATGTTCGTGCTCGCCGTCACGATCCTCGTCCGAAATCGCAGGGCGCTGCTGCTCGCGATCACGGCGTTTACGCTGGCTCACAGCCTGACGCTCGCTGCCACCGTCCTCGGTTGGTTGAATCTGCCGGCCGCCGCCGTAGAGACGACGATCGCCCTATCGATCGTGCTTGCTTGCGTCGAGTGTCTACGGCCGACGGACTCGTTGATGCATCGAAAGCCCTGGCTCGTGACGTTCGCGTTCGGGTTGCTTCACGGCATGGGCTTCGCGTCGGCGCTGCTCGAGACCGGCTTGCCCGAGCGGCACGTGCCGTGGGCGCTCCTGTTCTTCAACGTCGGCGTCGAGCTCGGTCAGCTCGCCGCGATCGCAGTCTTTCTCGCGCTCGGCTGGCTGTTCACGCGCATCGAGAGGCGGCCCGCCTGGTCCACCCGTGCGTTCGTCTACGCCATGGGCTGTACAGCGGCCTACTGGTCGCTGGAGCGGGCCGTCGCGATGTTCTCGGCCTAGTTACTGAACCGTCACTTCGCCGGCATCCAGCGAGATCTGGTAGTAGCCGTGATCGTCCCAGGGGATCGTCATGCCCTTCTGCGTGACGGTGCCGCCGGTGGTCGTGATGCGCAGGCACTGGTTCGGCGGGAACTTGGAGGGCAGCGTCCAGGTCGCCGTCGTGGTGGCGGACGTCGGGATCAGCTTTTGCCCCTGCCAGTAGGCGCCGACGGCGCTCATGCCCTCGACCCAGTAGCCGTCCATCACGGCCTTCGACATCGCTCCCGTGACGCTCGCGATCGGTACCGGTTGGTAGGTGCCGCCCTGGCTGTCGAAGCCGTGGATCACGTAGATGCGCCACTTTCCGGCGCTGATCTGCGCGCTCAGGTTGGCGGCGGATTCGCCGGTATTCGGTAGATACGCGGGCAGCTGGAACGGATCGGTGTTGTCACGCGGGCTGATGGCCGCGACGTTGCCGCCGCATGGACCGCGGTTCTGGAACAACACCATCGGCGCGACGCCAGCCCACGCGCCCGCGCAGTTCGGCGCGGCCATGCTGTTCGCGTTGACTCCGAACTGCGTCTTGATGAAGTCCTGCGCTTGTTGCAGATCGCTCTGCGAGCCGTTCGACTGGTGATTGTACGTGTGGTTCCCCATCTCCTGGTTGTCGGCGAGCGTCGCCTTGAACTTCGACACCTCTCCCGCCGAGCCGGAGAGCCAGCTCCCCACGACGAACCACGTGACGTGTCCGCCCGTTGCCTTCAGCGCGTTGTAGTTCGCCATCTGCGACGGCGTGTTGTCGTCGAAGGTGAACGATGCGGCGCCCTTGAAACCGGCCCAGTCGAGCACCTTCAGGCCGCCCGCTGCGCCCGCAGGCTTGGCGACGCCAGTCGTGCTCGGCGCGAGCGTGAGGTTCTCGCACTTGAACGACGCGGCGGGCCCTGAGCCGCCCGAGCTCGGCGTGCCACCGCTCGCGCCACCGCCACCCGAGGGACCGCCGGCAATGGAACCGCCGCTGCCACCGCTCGGCGCTCCGCCCGCGACGGGGGCGCCGCCCGTGCTCGACGAGCCGCCGGTGGTCGGCGTTCCGCCACTCGGAGCGCCGCCCGAAATGGGAGTACCGCCGGTCGTTCCACCCGTCGGTGACAACGTGCCGCCGGTCGTCGCGACGCCTCCGGTGGTGCTCGTCGATCCGCCCGAGCCGCCGGTAGGGGCTTTCAGCCCGCCCGTGCCGATTTGTCCGCCGACGCCGGTCGCGCCGCCGCTTCCGTCGCCCGAGTCCTCGGCTGAACAGGCAGCGGTTGCCAACAAGAGCGCAGTCACCGAGATCAAATGCTTCGAGTACAAACGGGGCCTCCGCGCGCTCACCGAGGGGTGAGACAATTCGCGGAGAAACTAGCACGTCGTCGGCACGGGCAAGCGATTCGTGAGCGCTCTTTACGTTCTCATTTCTAGCTACTAACTCGCGCGATCCGCGATCCTCGAGATGGACGCGAAAGTCCGGTGCGCAGCGCGTGCTCACGACGTGTGACGCCGTCGGAAGTTTGCACGTGGTCGGTCGACGCTTTCGCTCCGGTTCTCTTCCGGAGTTGGCTGTTACAGAAAAAATGCAGCCAGCTGCGACACGCGAGCGCTTTTTGTCGGTCGGTCCGTGATTTGTGAGAGCACCGAGTGCGCTCTTGATTACCTTTACCGAGGCCGGGCGATAGCGTGGCCTCTTCGAGCACGTACTCCCGCAGGTCCAAAATGAGCAAGACCTCTCGCGCATCCGCTTCTCTCTTCATGGGCCGCTCGGTCATCTCCGTCTCCGCGGTCACCTGCTGCGCAGCCCTGGCTACGGCTGGCGGCTGTGACACGGGCGAGCCGGAGCCCAGCGGCCCGATCGGCGTCGCGGGCAACGCAGCAACGGCCGGCAGCAGCGCGGGCGGTTTCACGGCAAGCAGCGGTGCAGCGGGCACCGGCGGCGCCGTGACCGTCACGGGCGGCACCTTCACGACCGCCGGAGCTTCCACGACCGGCGGCGCTTTCGTCGCCAGCGCCGGCGGCGGCAGCGGCGGAGTGTCTGGGAGCACCCCGGGCGGCGGCAGCGGCGGCGTCGTGATCGGCGGCGGAGGCGTCAGCAGCGCCGGCGCCGCGACCGGCGGCAAGGCGTGCGTCGACCTCGAGCCGCCCGCCGATCCGGAGTGGCCCGGGGCAACCTGTAAGAGCTGGGCTACCGAAACGACGGAGTGCCAGGAGTCCTGGTTCGCCAGGTACTGCGACGTGAGCTGCGGTCGCTGCACGCCGACCAGCAGTGGTAGCGGCGGCGCGGGTGGAGGCAGCGGCGGCGCGCCGCCGAAGGTCTGCATGGACGTTCCTCCGCCGGAAGATCCGGAGTGGCCCGGCGCGGGTTGCAGCGAGTGGGCCCTGGAGGCGAAGGCCTGCTCGGAAAGCTGGTTCGCGAACTACTGCGACGTGACCTGCGGTCGCTGCACTCCCGAACCTGGCAGCGGCGGTTCGGGGGGCGGCAGCACCGGCGCCGTGGATTGCTCCAACAGCGGCAACCCGACCGTCAACGGAAATGAGGGGTTCGCCACGCGCTACTGGGATTGTTGCCAGCCGCACTGCGCCCAGTTCGACGGCCACAAATGCGGGCAGGACGGCACCTCCCGCACGGGCGATAACACCAGCTCGTGCAACGGCGGCGGCTCCTTCGCTTGTTACGACGAGGCCCCGAAAGCCGTGAACGACTGCCTTTCCTACGGCTACATCGCCAAGGCGAACCCGAACTGCGGCGGATGCTACCGCATTCAGTTCACGGGTCAGGGCTACCACAACGCCAACGACCCGGGCTCCGTCGCGATCAAGGGCAAGCAGATGATCGTCAAGGTGAGCAACACCGGTGGCGACGTCGCCGGCAATCAATTCGATTTGATGATCCCGGGCGGCGGCGTGGGGATGTTCAACGCCTGCAGCCGGCAATGGGGCTCGAACGACCTGGGCGCGCAGTACGGCGGCTTCCTCACGAATTGCACCGGCTCACACCAGGCCAAGAAGGACTGCGTGCGCCAGAACTGCATGAAGATCCCGGCCGGCCCCGCGCGCGACGGCTGCTTCTGGTTCGTGGACTGGTTCCAGGTCGCGGACAACCCGAAGTTCAAGTCAGAGCAGACGAACTGCCCATTCTAGGCGCGGCATTCGCCGCCGTTCGACGGCTCAGGAGCTGGCGCGCGCGCCCGTCACGGCGTCGATGACCGTGACGCCGAGCACGCTCGCGAGCGCGGCCTTCACCTGCGGGCGCTTCTCGGGAGCGGAGCGAAACGCTGCGTACAGCACGGCCACGTCGAGCGCGTCGCCCGCAACCCGCGCCCAGAGCCACGGCGCCTTCACGGGCTGAGAGAGCAGCCCGATGCCAGTTCCGATTTCGCGGAGCCCGAAGGCGCGGACGAGCCCGGCATGCCGCGGCATCCCGAGCGCGCTCGCGATCTTCTGCGGCATGAGCGCTTCCGCGCTGCCGAGCGCGATGCTGAACCAACCCAACGCGCGTGCGACTTTTTTCGTCTTCATGATGCGTTCCTCTCTCGAATCAGCGCTTTCCCGAGATCCTGCGTGCCGGACGTCGCTCGTTTCTGCTGCGACAACGAGCTCGGCGCGTCCTCGCCGACCAGGTCGTGCACGCCAACGCCGTGGCGATTGATGAGCTCGCCGCCCAACCAGGCGGTCACGCCCGCCACACCGAGCCCCGATGCCGCGAGCCATTTCGCCGACCCCAGCGCGCGCCGGTTGCCACGGAGTGCGCGGGCAGAGGCGAAAAGACCGAGCATCACCAGGTTGCCCAGCGCATGCGCGAGCCCGACACGCTTGGCGCGGGTGCCGGGGCGGATGGCGAGCCAGTCGACCAACCCGAAAGGCGCAGCGGCCGTCGCAGTGACCAGGCCGAAATCGAGGGCGAGGCGCGCAGCGGGTACCAACGCGCGCTTGCCGGTGACGGAGTGCAGCGTGTCGCACGTGACCGCGAACACGAAAGCGCCCACCGGGAGCTCGACCAGGATCTGATGCACGGGGTGACCCAGAAACTGAGCGCGACTTTCCATGCCGGTGCGCGAGCAATCCGCGTGCCACCGGAGCCCGCAGCGTAGCCCGCGCGCCGCGAGCGCCACGGGCCGTCCAAGCCCTCCTTGGCATCATTTAGCGAATGAGCTAAATATCAGACCACCCACGAAAGAGGCGGAAACATGACCGAGCAACACCGACCGAGAGAGCGACAGAACCCCGCGGCGCCCGTGACGAACATCGTCACCTACGTTCCGAAAAAGGGGAAAGAGGCAGAGCTCTTGGCGCTCGTGAGGCAGCACGAGGCGGCGCTCAGAAAAGTCGATCTCGTCACGAGCGAACCGTTTCGCGTGTGGAAAGCCTACGACATTCGCAAACAGCGCGAGCAGTACATCGAGTACTTCGTCTGGAAGGACGGCAAGGCGAGCGACATCGCACACCAGGCGCCCGAGGTGATGGCGGTCTGGGAGCCGATGGGTCCGGTGCTCGAGGAGCTGACCATTTGCGAAGTGGAGCCGATCTGACGGAAGGCACAGCCGAGAAGCTCGCTGCGCTCGACGCCGTCGTCGCTGCTCTGGCCCACGCGGCGCGGCGGCAGATCTTGATGACGATCCACTTCCGCGGCTCCGCCTCGGCCGGCGAAATTGCCGGCCGCTTCGCTCACAAGTGGCCGACGACCACGAGGCACTTGCGCGTGCTCGAGGACGCCGGCCTGGTGCAGCAGGAACGAAAGGGGAGGAGCCGCGTTTACAGTGTCGACAAGAGCCGGCTCGCGCTGGTCAGCGAGTGGCTCGGTTGGTTCGAGCGTTGAGGCGCGTCAGCCGCGGCGGGCCGCGTCGATGGCGGCGACGTCGATCTTCTTCATCGACATCATGGCCGTGAAGGCACGCTTGGCTTCGGCGCCGCCCCGGGCCATGGCCTCCGTCAAGGTGCGTGGCGTGATTTGCCAGGAGAGGCCCCAGCGGTCTTTGCACCAACCGCATTGGCTCTCCTGGCCGCCGTTGTTCACGATCGCGTTCCAGTAGCGGTCGGTCTCTTCCTGAGTGTCGGTCGCTATCTGGAACGAGAACGCCTCACTGTGCTTGAACATCGGGCCGCCGTTGATCGCGATGCAGGGGATACCCAGCACCGTGAACTCGACGGTCAGCGGAGTGCCTTCTTGGCCACCCGGGAAGTCGCTGGGCGCTCGGCGCACGGCTGTCACCTCGCTGTTCGGGAAGGTGGCCGCATAAAAGCGCGCTGCCGCTTCCGCATCGTTGTCGAACCACAGGCAGATCGTGTTCTTGGCGATCATCTAGAGCTCCTTTTGGGGGCGCCCAGGGTAGCGGATCGTGCCGCCGTCTGCCGGCTGATCTGCCCGACCTGCTCGGCGACGTCAGCGCACGGCGCTGCGCGCTGCGCGCGCCTCGGGTGAGTGCACCCGCCGCACCTGACGGCGCTGGAGATTCGTCGCGAGCTTGATATGACCCGCGCTGCCGCGGGTCGATTTGCGGGAGGGCTTCCCCGAGCTCGAGTCCTCGAGCGCTGGACCGTCTTTCACGTGGGAAGGGGAGGTTTTCAGGTTGCGCGCGGCCGTGCCTTGCACACCCGCCTTGTGCTCGCCGCCATTCGGGGCCTTGGAGGGCCGTTTCGGCTTCGTGGATTGGTTTGCGCGTTGTTCAGCGGCTCGATGATTCTCAGCCTTGGTTGCCATGTCCCGACTGGGATGCACATCCAGTGCCGTACTAGCTGGGGCACGGACGTTGCTTTGAAATCGGGAATGATCAACACATCGCTGCCGGACAACGTGCACGTCACGTTTCGTCATTTCTCGGCCACGGACACGCTTCAAGAGCGCGTGCGCGAGGGCGTGAGCAAGCTGTACGAGTTTTTCCCCAAGATCACGCGCTGTAGCGTGGCGCTCGAAATGCACCACGGGCGGCGGGCCGCGCAGAACTTTCGCTGCCGTGTCGATCTCGCCGTCCCGAACGCCGAGCTCGTGGCCCAAAACTCCCAGGCCGGTGACGCGAACGGGGACGTGTACGTTGCCCTGAACGAAGTGATGGACGAGGCCAAGCGCCAGCTGGACGACTACGTACGCCGCTCGCGCTGGGACGTGAAACAGCACGACGGAACTCCGCATGGGCGCGTGGTGAAGCTGTTCGAGTCCGAGGGGCCGGGCACTCGCTACGGTTTCCTCGAGACGCAGGACGGGCGAGAAGTGTACTTCCACGAGCACTCGGTGCTGCACGGACGCTTCGGCGAGCTCGAGGTCGGTACTCAGGTTCGCTTCGCCGAGGAGGAAGGCGAAAAGGGTCCGCAGGCCAGCACCGTCGCGCCCACTCGCCGCCGATCTACGGTGACGTCGACGACTGCCGATCCGGAGGAGATCCCGTAGCCGCTACCAGCGGCTTGGCGTGGAACACGCGACGCAGCATCACGAAGAACAGCGGCACGTAGTAGATTGCGAGCACGGTGGCTGCCACCATGCCGCCGAGCACCGTGGTGCCGATCGCGATCCGGCTCAAGGCGCCCGCCCCGGTCGAAACGGCGAGCGGGAACACGCCGAACATGAAGGCGAAGGAGGTCATCAAGATCGGCCGCAGCCGGAGCCGCGCTGCTTCGAGCGCCGCGGCCTCGGCGCTGCTTCCCTGGCGCTCTGCGTGCTCGGCGAACTCGACGATCAAAATTGCGTTCTTGGCCGACAGGCCCATGGTCGTGAGCAGGCCGACCTGGAAAAAAACGTCGTTCTGCAGGCCGCGCAACAACACCGCCAGGACCGCGCCCAGCACGCCGAGCGGGATCACCAGCAGGACCGCGAGCGGGATCGACCAACTCTCGTAGAGCGCGGCCAGGCACAGGAACACGACGAGCAACGAGAGCCCGTAAAGGAGTGGCGCCTGTCCCCCCGAGAGCTGCTCTTGGTACGAGATCCCGCTCCAGGCGATGCTCGTGCCCTGCAGCTTTCCTGCGAGCTCCGCGATCCGCGCCATGGCCTCGCCCGAGCTCTTGCCGGGAGCCGCTTGCCCCTGGAGCTCGAAAGAAGGCAGCCCGTTGAAGCGCGCGCGCACTGCCGGAGCGTATTCCCAGGAGCTTGTCGCGAAGGCGGAGAGCGGAGCCATCGTCCCGCTGCTCGAACGGACGTACCACTTGCCGAGATCGGCCGGCTCGGAGCGGTAGGGCGCGTCGCCTTGGAGGAACACGCGCTTGACGCGCCCTCGATCCACGAAGTCGTTGACGTAGCTGCCACCCCAGGCGAACGACAGGGTCGAAAACGCGTCCTCCGCCGAAATTCCGAGGGCGCCCGCCTTGGCCTCGTCGAGCGTCACGCGCAGCGAGGGCGTGTCCGGCAGCTCGCTCGGGCGCACCGCCGCGAGCTCCGGATCCGACATCGCCTCACCGAGTAGCTGATTGCGAAGCGCGATGAATTGCTCGCGGGGCATGCCCGAGGAGTTCAATAGCTCCAGCGTGAAGCCGCTCGACTGTCCGAGGCCGCGCACGGGGGGCGGCGTGAGCGCGACGATCTGCGCGTCGCGTACGCTGCTCAGTCGCTGCGTCGCTCTCCGGCTGATGGCAGCGGACGAGTTTTCGGGTCCGGCGCGCTCGTCCCACGGCGAAAGCGACAAAAAGCCCATGCCGTTGTTCTGCCCCGAGCCGCTGAAGCCGAAGCCGAGCACGCTGAACAGCGTCGCGACGTTGTCCTTCTCCGTTCCGAGGAAGTGGGACTCCACCGCCGCCGCGACCTTGGCCGAGCGCCCCTGCGTCGCGCCCGGTGGCAGCGTGAACTGGACCATCGCGCTGCCCTCGTCCTCCGTGGGCAAGAACGCGGTCGGGATGCGCAGGAACACGAGCACGAGCGCCGCCGAGAGCGCCGCGTAGCCGAGCAAGAACCAGCCGCGGCGGCGGAGCACGAGCTCGACACCGCGCGTGTAGCCGGCGGTCGCGCGCTCGAACCAACGATTGAACCAGTCACGCAAGCGATCGCTGCGCTTGCGGGCGGCGCGGGGTTGCTCGGGGCTCTCGTGCGGCGGCGGCTTGAGCAGCTGCGCCGTGAGCGCGGGCGTAAGTACCAGGGCCACCACCACGGACAGCACCATCGCCGAGACGATGGTGATCGAAAATTGGCGATAGATGACGCCCGTCGACCCGCCGAAGAACGCCATCGGCAGAAATACGGCCGACAGCACGAGCGCGATCGCGATCAGCGCCGTCTGGATCTCGGCCATCGAGACCAGGGTCGCCTCGCGCGCGGAGATGCCAGGGCGCTCTACCATGACGCGCTCGACGTTTTCGACGACGACGATCGCGTCGTCGACCAACAGGCCGATCGCCAGCACCAACCCGAACAGCGTCAGGGTATTGATCGAGAACCCGAAAGCCTGCAGCACGCCGAACGTGCCGAGGATCACCACCGGCACCGCGATCGCCGGGATCAGCGTGGCGCGCCAGCTCTGCAAGAACACGAACATCACGATCACCACCAGCACGATGGCTTCGAGCAAGGTCTTCACGACCTCCTCGATCGAGAGCCGCACGAAAGCCGTGCTGTCGCGCGGAAAGGCATAGCGGTAACCGCTCGGAAACCCGGGCGCCCTGCGCGTCACTTCCGCCTTGACGGCATCGGCCGTTTCCAGCGCGTCGGCTCCGGGCGCGAGCATGATCGCCATGCCCGAGCCGGGGTGGGCGTTGACACGCGTGACCGTGCTGTAGTCCTCACTGCCGAGCTCGACCCGGGCCACGTCCTCGAGCAACACCTGGGAGCCGTTCGGCTCCGTCTTCAGGATGATCTTGCGAAACTGCTCCGGCGTTTGCAGGCGGGATTTGGCGAGCACCGTCGCGTTCAGCATCTGCTCCGGTGGCGACGGCTGCGCGCCGAGTTGTCCCGCGGCGACCTGCGTGTTCTGGGTCAAGATCGCAGCGCGCACGTCCGAGGGCATCAGCCGGGTTGCCGCGAGCCGGAGCGGGTCCAGCCAGATGCGCATGGCGTACTGCGAGCCGAAGACGCGCAGGTCGCCGACGCCCGGCACGCGCCCGATCGGCTCCTGCATGGTCGAGACCAGGAAGTCAGCGATGTCGCTGGCGCTCGAGCGATCGGTCTCGTCGTACACCGCGATGATCAGCAAGAAGTCCGGGTTCGACTTGGTGACCGTCACCCCTTGCTGCTGCACGGCTTGAGGCAACCGGGAAATTGCCTGTTGGATCTTGTTCTGCACCTGGACCTGGGCGATGTCCGGATCGGTGCCCTTGGCGAAGGTCGCCGTGATCGACGTGGACCCCTGGGAGCTCGAGCTCGAGCTGAAATACATGAGGCCGTGGAGCCCGGTCAGCTGCTGCTCGAGCACTTGCGTCACGCTGGTCTCGAGCGTGTCGGCCGAAGCGCCCGGATAATTCGCCCGGATGTTCACGCTCGGCGGCGCGACGTCCGGGTACTGCTCGATCGGCAGAAAGAAGATCGAGCCGACACCGGCGAGCATGATCACGATCGCGATCACCCACGCAAAAATCGGCCGGTCGATGAAGATGCGCGAGATCATGGAGTGTCAGCGGCTCGCGCTCGGTGCAGGGGGCGGTGCAGAGGACGGCGCGGCCGGAGGCTGGCCGGCTGGAACCGGCTTCACGCGCTGGCCGGGTTTGACCTTGCCGGTCCCCTCGACGATCAGGCGATCACCCGGACCGAGGCCCTCTTCCACGAGCCAGCGGTCCCGAACCACGCGCGAGGTTCGGACCTGTCGCAGCGCCACCTGGTCGTCGGGACCGACCACGAGCGCCGTCGCGTTGCCCTTCGGATCGCGAGCGATGCCCGCTTGCGGCGCCAGGATTGCCGCGGGGCGCCGGGCCTGCGTCACCAGCGCGCGAACGTACATGCCCGGTAACAAGATCGCGTCCGGATTGTCGAAGCGCGCCCGCAGCGTGACGGCGCTGGTGCTCGGATCTACCGTAGCTTCTGCGAACTGCAGCTGCCCCGTCCGCGCATACTGAGTGCCGTCTTCGAGCTCCAGGGTCACGTCCGTCGAGGCGACCAGCGCGCTCCCTTGCGAGAGTGAGCGCCGGAGCGCCAGCATCTCTGCGGTGGACTGCTGCATGTCCACGAACATCGGGTCGAGCCGCTGAATCGTCGCCAGCGGTGTCGGTTGGTTGGCGGTCACGAGGGCTCCCGTCGTCACGAGAGAACGGCCGATGCGCCCCGTGATCGGCGCCGCAACCGCGGTGTATTGCAGGTTGATGCTGGCGGTCTGAAGGGCCGCGCGCGCCTGCGCGACCGCGGCAACCGCCTGATCGGCGCTGGCCTTGGCGTCGGCATAGTCTTGCTGACTCACGGCGCCGACCTTCGCGAGCTCCGCGTAGCGCTCGGAGCGGGAGCGCGCCGCTGCGATCGCCGCCTCCGCGCTCGTCAGGTTGGCGCGAGCCTGTGCCTCGGAGGCTCGGTAGAGGCGCGCGTCGATCTGATAGAGCGTCTGGCCCTTTCTGACGACTTGTCCCTCGGTGAACGAGCGCTCGCGGATGATCCCGGAAACCTGTGGACGGACCTCGGAGGTCTCGTAGGCGGACGTCCGCCCTGGCAGCTCCGTGGTGAGCAACACGGCCTCGTGTTGCAGGACGACCACGCCGACCTCGACCGGCCGCGGCGGAGGAGCGGGTTGCTGAGCCTTGCTTTCGCAGTGACACGCGAGCAGTGCCAACAGCGCCAAGCGTAAGAGCGCGTGAGGGTGGCGCGAACCGCCGACCGAGACGTGAGGGCCTCCGAGCGTGGCGCGCCGGCTCGCCGCCCCCAATGCCGCGAAGTCGCCCTTACCCACGCGCTCCGCCTCGGGAACTGGCTCGGCGGGGGGAGGATGTATCATGTGGGTTTGGGGTTTTCTCGCGCCGCTTCGATGCGAGCCACGAGCACCGTGACGTTATCGGTGCCGCCGCCGGCCAGCGCCAGCTCCACGAGCCTGGCGCAGCATGCCCTACTGCCGGTGTGGTTTTCCAGCACTGCCTGGATTTGCTCGTCGTTCACGTGGTGGTTGAGCCCGTCGGAGCAGAGCAGTAGGGTGTCCCCCATCGCGAGCTCCAGCTTGCAGAGCTCCGGCTGCGGCAGTTCGTCACTCGCGCCGAGCGTGTTCCAGAGAATGCTCTGGAGCTGAACCGCGTCGTGGGCGACGTGGTGCGCAGCGAACTTTTCCGCCATGTTGTGGTCCGTCGTCAGACGCCGCAACTGGCCGTTGCGAAGCAGGTAGCAACGGGTATCTCCGACATGCGCGACGTACACCACCGGCCAGAGCACGAACGCCGCAGTGAGCGTCGTCCCCATGCGCGGAGTGCGCGAGTTTGCCCCGGCCGTCTTGATGGTCGCGTCACCCGCTACCAGGGCAGAGGAAAGCTGGCCCCTGAGTCCGGCAATCGAGTCGCGGTTCCCGCCCTTGTCGACGCCCGGCGGGCCCCACGGCAGCGCGTTCAGCAGGTAGTTGCTGACGGCATTCACGGCAGTGCGGCTGGCCACGTCACCGCCACCCTGGCCTCCCATGCCGTCGGCCACGATCAACAGCGTGCCGAGGGGCTCGCCCGCGAACCAGCCCTGCGCAGAGGCCGTGGCTTCGTGCACCACGAGCGTGGGCTGAAGCGTCGCAATCAGAAACGAATCCTCGTTCTTCTCGCGGTGGAGACCGGTATCGGTCAGGCCCGCGGCGTCGAGAGCGACTTGGGCGTGCGGGCCGGCAGGAATGAGGCGGGGTTGTTCGGAGTGCGCTGCGTCCATCGAACCAATTCGACGCAAGAACCGCGCCGTTGCACCCAGGCCAGGATGCGGCGCTCGCGCGCTGCGTGACATCACACGTCCGAAAGTGACATCGCGCGTTCGAAAGTGATCGGGCCTCCCGACGCTTGGAGCAACGGCGCTGCGCCTTAAGGATTTGCCCACCGCGAATCTTTCCCACGAAAGTGATAGTCCCTCCCGATGTGACGCCGAGCGGGCGTGTGCGAAGAAACGCATGATACTCTTCGTTTCCCATGGCATCCCGGCGGCGCTTTTCTCGTAGCAGCTTCACGGCCTTTTCTGGGCTTGCGTTGGCGTTCCTCAGCGTCGCGGCTTGTGGAAGCGACAAGGCCGACGAAGGCGGCAAGAGCGAGGAGAGCACCACGGGCGGAAGCTCGGCGACGGGCGGACAGGGCGGAGCGGGTGGAAGCGGCGTCACCGGTGGACGGAGCACCACCGGCGGAGCTCCTGCAACTGGCGGGCAAAGCAGCTCGGGTGGCAAAGCGCAGACCGGCGGCCAGAACGGCAGCGGCGGTGCGTCTCAGTCCGGCGGGCAGAGCCCGGGTGGGGGACGTGGAGGCTCGACGGGGCAGGCGGGTGAGAAATCCGCGGGTGGCGTGAGTGGTGCAGGCGCACCCGGCGGAGGTGCTCAGAATGGCGGCGGGGGCGTGGGAGGCTCCACTGCTGGAGCGTCCGGCTCAGGCGGAGCGCCGAGCACCGAGTGCACGCGCGCGTTGCTCGACGGCCTGCTCGATGATTACTTCGCGGCGCTCGCCGCCGGCGATCCCTCGACGCTCCCGCTCGCTGCCAACCTGAAGTTCACCGAGAATGCCAAGGCGGCAGAGCTCGGCAAGACCGACTTCTGGATGAACGCGGGAGAGACCAAGTACTCCCAGCGCGCCCTGGACACGACGGCCTGCGCCGCCGCGGCCGAAGCCGTGATTCCGGAGGGCAACACGGATCTTCCCGTGGCGCTGCGGATAAAGGTCGCGGGCGGGCAGCTCACCGAAATCGAAAGCATCGTCGTGCGCCCGGGAGACTACACCGCGTCCTTCGCGGTGGACTCGGACCCCGGCGCGATCATCGACATCGCGGAAGGCATCGGCTGGCACGACGAGGTCCCCGAGGGTCAGCGCGCCACGCGCCAAGAGCTGTCGAGCTGGATCGACAAGTACTTCCGCGCGTTTCCTTCCGGAGTTTGCAACGTGACGAGCGCCTGCCGCCGGCTCGAGAACGGCGGTGGCAATTTCTCGTGCGGCGCGGGTGCTTCGTGCACGCAGAACGTGCCCGCGAGCCCGATCTTCGAGCCGCGCGTGATCGTGGTCGATGAGGTCCGCGGGATCGCGGCGGGCTTCACGATCTTCGACTTCCAGACGACGGGTCACCTCGACATGCACATGATCAAGATGTCGGGCGGCCAGGTCCACGCGGTGCACGCGATCTTGCGCAACACCGACGGGGAGTCGGGCTGGGATTGAGCGCACGCGGCTTGCCGCGCGCTCAGTTGGAAGTGACCGAGAAGCTGGGCGTCACGTAGGCCTGAGTGCCGCTGTCCGTGGTGATCTCGTGGCCGAACTGGACTTGATCCAGCGTGTAGCTGTCCGTGAACACCGCGTACTTGGAGCGGTTGTTGGCGATCAACCAGGCAAGGATGGCCTTGATGTCGACCGTGGCGGCGTTGGTGTTGCTCGTCCGGAGAAACGAAGCCACGTCGTTCGCCCCGTTCGTGCCGTAGTAGACGTTCCAGGTGTGTCCGCCGACCGTCACGTTGGTCGCGTCGGCGATTGCGCCCGAGGCATCGTAGGCCTGGGCAATCGGTTGCGCTCCGCCGCGGTGGCTCATCCACAACATGATCTCGATCCGCGCGGAGGTCGTCCCCTTCACCCACAGGTCGTACGCCGTGTCGTACATCCCCCCGCCGGGCACCTGGATCTCGAAGCTGCTCGTGTAGGTCTGGATGCTCGAAATCGCCTTCTGCGGCGAGACGGAGATGTTGGGATACGATTTGATGCCGCCGCCGTTCGGATGTGACGACGCGACGCCCCAAGCTCCGGATTCGGCGAGCCAGATGCACTGAGGTCCGGGCCCGGTGCCCCAGAGGTTATTGTAATACGTGTACTCGCCGATCGTTTTCTGACCCCATTGCTCGCACGAGCACCAGCTGGCGGTCACCCCTTTCGGGACCGCACCGGGGCAGGCAGTGGTCACGCCCTGGACGTCGATCGGGCCGCTGCCGCGGCCTCCCGTTCCCCCTGTTGCAGGGGGCGCACCGCCCGACGCCGCACCGCCAGCGGGCGCACCGCCAGCGCCCGAAGCCCCCGCGCTCGTCTGCCGAGCTCCTCCGGTCGGCGAGGCACCCCCGGTCTGCGAGTCGCCGCCCGAACCGGAGCCCGGACCGACGCCGCCGGTCGGCGATGTTCTTCCTCCCGTGGGAGACATCCCTGCCTGGCTCGGCGCTCCGCCGCTGGCCGTTGGGGCCGCGCCGCCGCTGCCACCCGCAACCGCGCCCGCCCGCCCGCCGCTCTCGGTTCCCCCGCGAGAAGCGACGCCGCCCGTGGTGGGTGGCTTGCCGCCGGTAGCGATCTGCCCGCCCGTCGAGGGTGCCGGGTCGGACCCCGCACCGCTTTCCGCGGCGCACCCGACCGCCAGTGCGGCCAGCAACGGGGGGAGCAACCAGGGGCGCGCCGTCATGCGGCGCAGTGAATCGAGTGCCCTTGATCCGTCGGAAAAAGCGAGGAAACGCGTCCCGCGCATTCGGGAGCGGGGGCGGGTTCGTCTGGCTCGGCTCATGCCCGTTCCAATGCGCGAGCGCGGTCCGCGGATCAGGGATCTGACCCACCCTGCCGGAGATTTGGCCGAAATCTCGAACCCGGCCGATAGAGCCTGGTCATGCTCCGCGCTCTACATGTGATCGTGGCTGCCCTCGAGTTCGTGGCTCCCAAGTTTCAGCATAAGGCGGAGGCCAGCGTCCATCTGCAGGCGCTTGCCGTCAAACACGACCTCGATCCGTTCACGATCATCGCCGTGGTGCGCAACGAAAGTGCCTGGCAATCAGGAGCCATCAACCGGCGAACAGGGGCGCGCGGGCTCGGGCAAATCATGCCCAGCAATTACCGGAAGTGTGTCGAGGCGCCGGACGGCCGCGCGTGCGAGCGCATCAAGGCCGCGCTCTTGGGGTGGAAGTACAACCTATCGGAGACCGCGCGCACGATGGCCACCTGGCGCGGCTACTGCAACCGGCGCGTCGGCAGCGAGCTCGCTATCCACTGGCTGCCTGGCTACCAGGGGCTCGACATGCGTCGCGGCGCGATCTGCGGCCATCAGCGGCGAAAGAGCAGCTGGATCGCGCTCCCCGCGGTCCCGAAGCTCACGCAGAAAGTCCTCGCCAACCGCCGAGAGTTGATGAATCGCTTCGCTGCGCCCGCCAAGGCGAAGGGCACGCCCAAGCCCAAGCCCAAGCCCAAGCCCGCAAAGGCGGGAGCCGCGTCGCGTCGGGTCGCACGGAAGTGAGGTTTTTCTGCTGCGGCGGATGGTCGGCATGAGCTCGCGTATCGTCGTGATTGGCGACCTGAACGCCGCGTACGACGCTCTCGTCGAGATCCTGCGGGGCACGAAGCTCGTCAATCGCCGACTCGAGTGGATCGGGGGGCGAGCCGAGCTCGTGCAGCTCGGAGACATCTTCAACCGGGGAGGGGGCGCCGTGCAGGCGTTGAAGCTGCTGCTGCGCTTGCGCCGAGAGGCACGAGTGAGCGGCGGCCGCGTCACGGTGTTGCTCGGCAATCACGAGGCGATGAGCGCGCTTCGCCACGAAGGCTACTGCACGGAGGCCGAGTACCTGACCTTTGCAACGGCGGCTGAGCGCCGCGCCTGGCCCGCTCGCGTGGCCCGCGCCATGCGCCAGCTCGCGCGAAAGCGAACCCGGGGCGTGGTGTTGCCGATCGCCCCCCGCCTCGAGGCATGGAAGGTGGAGCACGTGCCGGGCCGTGCGGCGCTGCGGCGGGCGCTGGCTCCGAACGCCACGCTCGGACGCGCCTTGCGTTCGCTGCCGGTGGCCTACCTCAGCCAGGGCTCGCTGTTCGTGCACGCAGGTCTGCTCCCCGAATGGGCGGAGCTCGGCATCGACGCCCTGGATCGGCTCGCGCAGCAGGAATGGGCGGCGGCAGGCAAGCGGGGCATCTGGACGCTGTCGAAGCGCGGCCTGTTCCGCAACAACCGGGGCCCGCTCTGGGACCGGAGCCTCGTGCGCGGTGGAGCGGAATCGCGGAGCGCCCTCGGGAAGTCGTTGGCGCTGCTCGGCGCGGAGCGCATGATCGTTGGTCACACTCAGACGCGCTCGCTGCGCGGAGGTCGCGAGGGTCGGATCCACGTCCAAGCGGGGGGCCGCCTGGTCTCGGTGGACGTAGGGCTCGCCTCGGGCCCCGATTCGCCCCGCGCAGCGCTCGTGCTCGCCGGCAGCTCGGGCTACGAGTGGACGCCGGCGGCGATGCGCTTGCTGTGGAACGCGCGCGGTTCCAAAGCTTGAACGCGGATCAGCCCGGCTGATTCTGCTTGGCGGGCGGCGGGTTTTCTGAGATCCGGAGGTCCATGGCTGCGGTGAGCTCCGGGAAGGGTCGTGGGCTGAGGTTCGAGATCGACCTCGGCAGCGCGACCTCGAAATCGGGACGGCTTCGGGCGGACGAACCGATGGGGATCCTGATGGTCGCCGACTGCAGCGGCCGCCGCGCGCGTGGTGTGACGGCACCGCTGTCGGGGCGCCGCGCCCGTTCGATCGCCGTAGACAACCTGGATTCGGTATTCGCGGCCTTCGGCGCCGAGCTGGAGGTCGAGGTCGGTGAGCTCAGCTTTGGGTTGAGCCCACGTTCGCTCGACGACCTGCACCCGGACCAACTGCTGCGCAGCGTGGCGCCGCTGCGCGCGCTCTTCGAGCACCGGCACACTCCGGACAGTCCGGCCGCGTCGCAAGCAGCTCCGGGAGCGGACTCCGACTTGCTCGAAAAGCTGCTGGGCGCGCCCGCGGGCGGCGCGGCTCGACCGGACCCCGCCGCGACCCACGCTGGGCCACGCAGCGTCGTCGACCAGCTGATCCGCAGCGCGGTGGGCGATGCCGGCTTGGCAGCGGCCCCGAGCAGCGCTCAGCAGGCGCGAGGCTCCGCAGCCGAATCGGAGCTCGGGATGCGGCTCCGCGCGCTGTTGCACGACCCCGCCTTCCGCAGCTTGGAGGCGACGTGGCGCGCCATCGACGGCCTGTGCCGCAATTGCCCCGACGAGGAGCTCGTTCGCTATCAGGTGCTGGATGCGTCGCCCGCGGAGCTGCTCGCTGAGCCGAGCGCTTTCGATGCGCTGCTCGAAGCACAGCGCCCCTCGCTGGTGGTGGTGGACGACTACGTTGCTGCCAGCGCGGAGGGCATCGCGGCGCTGCAATCACTGCTCCGCGCTTGCCATGCGCACGGGGCCATCCTCGCGATTGGAGCGAGCCCAGCGCTCGCAGGGTACGCGAGCTTTGCAGGCTCAGTGGCGCCTCCCGAAGCGGTCGCGCCTCCGCCTTCCGCGCTCGAAGCCTGGCAAGCGCTCGCGCAGACGCGCGCCGGAGGGGCGCAGCTCGCGCTGGCGCTGCCGCGTTACCTGTTGCGGCAGCCCTACGGCAAGCTCGGAGAGTCGCTGGATCGGCTGGAGTTCGAGGAGGTTTTGGGGGGCGATCACGAAGCGTTCCCTTGGGGCAACCCTGCCTACCTGGCAGCGCACGCGCTGGCCGAGCGCCATGCGGGCGCCGGCTCACAGCTGGACGGAAGCGTCGAGCTCTCGGATCTGCCGATCGTTCGGCTGCCCGACGAAGAGGGTTACCGCCTGCAGCCGAGCGCCGAAGCCTGGCTCCCGGAGCGCGTGGTAGACGGCCTGCGCAGCGCGGGTTTCGTGGTCTTGCAGGGCGTGCGCGACAGCGATCGCCTGCGCGTGCATCTCTAGAGTTCAGGGCAGAGCCCGTCCGGTACGATTTCGAGGATCGGCTCTCCGGCGCTTGGAGCCGAGTAGACCAAGTGATTGATCGGGCTATCCGCGTCGCAAGAGAAGTTGCCGTCGCTGCTCGACGACCGCGTGGCAAGCGGGTTCGGCAATTCAGCTGGCCCTCGCGATGGCGGGAGCTCGCTACGACAAGATTTCGACGAACCCGTCCGTCCCGTGCACGCGGATCCGCTGTCCATCGCGGATCAACCGCGTGGCGCCTTCGACTCCGACCACGGCGGGCAAACCGTACTCCCGGGCGATGACCGCGCCGTGCGTCATCAGGCCGCCGACCTCCGTCACGAGCCCCTGGATCGCGACGAACAGCGGAGTCCAGCTCGGGTCCGTGAAGGTGGTGACCAGAATGTCGCCCGGCTGGAGCTCGGCCTGGGCCATCTCCAGAATCACCCGGGCGCGGCCCTCCACGCTGCCGCTCGAAACCGGCAGGCCGACGAGCGCGCCAGGGGGCAGAGCTTCGCGCCGGTATTCCCCGGTCAAAGCCTCGCCGTCGGAGGTGAGCACCCGCGGAGGCGTGAGTGCTTCATACGTTCGAAACGCCTGCTTGCGCTCGCGGACGAGCGCTTGATCCAAGCGCTGCGTGCGCACGACGTCACGCAGCTCCTCGAAACGGAGATAGTAGATATCTTCTATTTCTCGGAGCACACCGGCTGCGACGAGGCGCTCGGCTTCTTTCAACAGAGCCTGCTTGTAGGCGAAGTAGCGGCTCACCATCCCGTACTTGGGGTATTCGCGGTAGCCGGCGAAGGTTCGTACGCGGTCGATCCTGCGTTTGGCTTCGTCGGCCTTGTGCGCGCCGTCGGGGAGTCGCCGCAAGCGCTCGAGGATTTCTCGTTCCTTCTGTTGGGCCTGCTCGCACCCTTGCTCGAAGCGCCGCTTGCCCTCTCCGGGCTGGAAATTCTTGATGTTCCCGAGGAGCGCCGGGACCAGCGTGCTCGGGCGTTCGCTCCAGCGGGGCCGCGTGATGTCGATCTCCCCACCGCAGCGCATGCCGTACCTGTCGAGGAAGCGTTGGATGGCGTCCTGTGCTTCGCGTCCGCCCGCTACGCTGGGCAGCGCCTCCAAGAAGCCATCGTCTTCGACGCGCTCCAAAAGGGTCACGAGCTCCGGATGCGGTCGAATCACGTCCGCGACCTCGAGCAATGCAAGCCCCATCTCCGACGTGACGTTGTGCGGCACTGACTGCGTGAGCGTGTCGGCGGCGTTTTTCTCGCCCAGCCAGGCCTGCAGCTGCTCGTTGAGCCACCAGTTCGCCTGCATCGCCGCCAGGATCACTTGCATGCTGCGCGGCTCGAACGAAATCCGCCGCAGCTCCTGGATGTCGGCCAGGATGAAGTCGAACAGAGCGGGACCGGACTGGGCCGCGATCTCGCGTTCGAGCGTCGCGATCGACGCCTGGCTGCGCGCGACGAGCTCCGCAGGGATCGCCGGATCGGTCTCGAGCGGAGTCTCCGTGGTGCCCGGTGGGGCCCAGGCCGTGCCCGCGTCCGGGATCTCGGTGATGAAGTCCCCGCGGTCCACGAGCGTCTGCAGTGCGTCTCGGATCAGCGGGTCCGATTTTCCGAGCGCATCGAGCAAGTTTTTCCGGCTCTCGGGTGAAGACAACGGGCGGGTGACGTCGACGAACAGCCTGCCGCCGGCCTCGGCCATCTGGCGCGCGGTGGTCAGCTGCCACACGGATAGCCCCAGTGGCTTCATCGCATGCGTCATCATCTGTTGATGACCGACGGAGACGTAAACGTGGTTCTCTCCGTCGCTCACCGCGGGGACGGGAAAGAGCGTGGTGATCGGCCGGCTCTGCACGAAGTGAAAGAGCCCGTCGGCCGCGCACCACTCGATGTCCTGAGGGCAGCCGAAATGAGCCTCGATCCGCCGCCCGAGCCGTGAGAGCTCGAGCGCCTGCCGTTCGGTCAGCAGAGCACCTGCGCGAGGCGCCTGCCGGGGTGCCAAAACCGTGGCCACGACGCGTTCGCCCTGCACCTTGTAGACGTCGGGATTCACGAGACCCGAGACCAACGCCTCGCCGAGGCCGAAGCTCGCCTCGATGGAGCTGACCTTTCGATTACCGGTGACCGGATCGGCGGTGAACAGGATGCCCGCCGCTTGCGCAGGGACCATGCGCTGGACGATCACGGCCATCGACACCTTTCGCTGGTCGAAGCCGTTCCGCGAGCGGTACGTCACCGCACGCTCGGTGTAGAGCGAGGCCCAGCAGCGCCGCACGTGCTCGAGGCTCGCCTCCGGCCCCACGACGTTCAGATACGT
>JAICQO010000034.1 GCA_025937835.1 Polyangiaceae bacterium | reverse complement strand
CGCGCGCGGCGGGCTCTACCCCGACTACGACAAGTACACGGCGTACCGCGGCGACGAGACCGCGCGGCTGCTCGCCGGCTACGCGAATCGGTTCAGGAACGACGCTCCGGCGTGTCGCGTGGCGGAGCCGACCCCCGACGGTGACCCGGCGTCGCAGTTCGTGCGCGTGCGAAAGCCGCGTAAAAAGCTGGCCCTGGTCTCCTATGGCTGGGCGTTCCAAGACGGGTAGCAGACGCGCTGCGTCGGCCTGCCAGGCTTGAACGAAACCGCGGTGGCGTAGACATCGCGCTGGGGGCGTGGCAAAGCCGGGCTCAACATGGCGGCGGCGTCGGCGTCTGGCGTGAATTTACTGGAATTTCACAGGTCGAAGATCGAGCGGGGCGAGCAATCTCCGAGGGCCCTGCACGGGCTTCGACGAGCGCTCGTCTGGCTGTGCGCGGCCGTGCTGGTCACCGCGTCGCTGCTCGCGGCTCGCACCGCGTCTGCGGCAGGTGACGACAATCTGCTCACCGGGTTGCGCGTCAAGCACACCGAGGGCGTGCGCAATGCGCAGGTGCTGACCGACGGCTCGCGCGCCAACGACGGCGACGATTGGAACACGACGCTGACGGCAGTGTTCACCTCCGGGCGCGCTTATGCCGAGTTCGATCTGGGGCGGAGCGTGCCCGTGGTCGCGGCTTACCTCCAGGGCGACAACAACGATCGCTACGTGCTCTCGCTGTCGGAAGACGGAAAGCAGTTCAAGGAGCTGTGGGTCGCCGGGCCCGTGGACAAGCCCGGGCTCCAGCCGCGTTCGTCCGCCTCGCTGCGGGGACAAGGCCGCTATCTCCGGATCTCTGCGCGCGAAGGCGACGGCTCGTATTCGCTCAGCGAGGTGCAGATCTTCGAGCAGCGGCCGGCCACCTTCCCCCCGAAGATCCAGGCGCGCGGCGGCACGAACATGGCGCCTCGGTTGCGCACGGCGTTTTTGATCTTCGCGCTCGCCTGGGCGGCATTCCTGTTCGCGATCGACAAGCGCTCGGGTCAGCTGTGGCTGATCATCGGGGCGCTCGCACCGCTCGCCGCGGCTTATTCGCTGTACGACATCTTGTGGGAGGGCTGGCCCGCGGGGCTCCGCGAGGTGAGCCTGGCGCGCGCCGTGAGCGCAGCCATCGCGGGCCTGGCGCTGTTGCGTGCCACGGTGTTCCGCAAGCGCTTCCCGGCGCATCGCGTGCCCGTGATCGCGGCGTTGTCGGTGAGCGCGGCGCTGGCGTTCGCGTCCTTCTACAACCTCGGGCACCCGCAGTTCTGGAACGCGAAGGAATCGCGTCCGGAGTTCGTCCACACCTGGGACATGCGGGTTTACTACCCGTTCACCAAGTATTTCGAAGAGATCGGCTACGACGGCGTCTACCAGGCGAGCGTCGAGGCTTACGTCGAGAGCGTGCCGGGCACGACGCTCGAGTCGATCGGGCACACCGAGATCCGCAACCTGAAGACGCACCGCATGCAGCGCGTCTCGGACGTCGCCGACGAGATCGCCAACGTCAGCAAGCGGTTCAGCAAAGAGCGCTGGGAAGAGTTCAAGCGCGACATGACCTACTTCCGCGAGGTCATGGGCCCGCAGTATTTGCCGACGCACCACGACCACGGCAGCAACGCGACGCCGGTCTGGGTGCTGTTCGCGAAGCTGATCTTCGACGGGCGGCCCGCGTCGGAGGGCGTGCTGGTGTTCGGCGGCCTGGTCGACGCCTTCCTGCTCGCAGGCGCTTTCGCGGCGATGTGGTGGGCCTACGGGCTCGCGCCGGCGCTGCTGGCGATGGTCGTGTTCGGCGCCAACGACTTCTACATGTTCGGTACGAACTGGGGCGGCGCGACGCTACGCCATGACTGGCTCGCGTACCTGGCCGTGGGCGTTTGCCTGCTCAAGAAAGAGCGCTGGGTGCTGGCCGGCGTGTTCTTCGGCCTGAGCACGATGATCCGCGCGTTCCCCGGGGCTGCGTTGATCGGCGTGGTGCTGCCGGCGGCGTGGTGGTTCTACGGGCGCTGGCAAGCCAAGGATCTGCCCGGGTTCAAAGAGATCCTCGAACGAAACCAGAGCGCGGTGAAGGTGCTGATCGGCGCCGCCGCTTGCATGGCCGTCGCTTTCATTCTGAGCACGGCGCTGCTCGGCTTGGACGCCTGGGTGGTGTGGTGGAAGAAGATCATCCTGCTCAACGGCGACGTCGGCCTGAACGACGTGGCGTTGAAGTCACTGGTCGGCGGCAACGACGGCTCGACCGTGGGCACGCTCAACAACCGCGCGCTCGTGTACTGGGCAGCGTTCTTCACGGCCATCGCTGCGATCGCGCTGTCTTGCCGCTCGCGGCCGCTCGATCAAGCCGCGATCCTGGCGCTGCCGCTGATCCCGGTCTTGACGAACCCCGCGAATTACTACGTGCATTTCATCTTCCTGTTGCCGCTGCTCGGGAGCACGGTGCGCTCCGCGGTCCGGAAGGAGAAGCTCAGGAAGGCGAAGGCCGCCGAGGTCGCGAGCGAAGAAGCGCCGCCGCCCAGCGAAGAAGCGCCGGCCACAGTGACGGAGCCAGCCGAGGCGACAGAGCCGGCAGAGCCCGCCGAGCCCGCTGCCGAGCCGGCACCGGAACCGACGCGCAAGGAGAAGCGGCGCTCGAAGAAGCGCGACCGCGGAGAGGTGCCCGCCTGGCGCGAGACGGTGCCGCTGGTGTTGCCGCACCTCGCGGTGTCGGGGCCGCTGCTCGCGCTCTGCGTCGCGCAGTACTGGTCGGTGCTCGATCCGGATATCGAGCGGCACTTCCAGCTCGCGACGGCGTTCTACTTCGCGACCATGGCCTGGCTGTACACGCGCGTCCTGTCGGCGGACGGCGTGTTCGAGACGGGCAGCGACGCGCCGCCGCCGGTCGTGTGAGCATGACGCGGAGCGCGGGGCGCGTGCTTTTGCTGTGCGGGCCGGTGGGCTCCGGCAAGAGCAGCTTCGCGCGCTCCGTCGTCGAAGGTGGCGCCGCGGTTCATCTCTCGCTCGACGAGTGGATGATCCGACTGTTCGGGCGCGAGCTTCCGCGAGCCGAGCACCAGGCAAAGCTCGGCGCATGCTACGCGCTGCTGATCGACCAGGCCGCGGCGATCGCACTCGCAGGGGTGACGGTCGTGGTCGACGGCGGTTTCTGGCACCGAAGGCTGCGCGACGCCGCGCGCTCGAAGCTCTCCGAGCGCGGAGTCGACTACACGCTGTGCGTGTTCGAGCTCTCGGACGAGGAGCGCTGGGCCCGGCTCGAGCGGCGCAACGCCGCGCTCGGTGAGCTCGACTATGAAATTACTCGCGAAATGTTCGAGTTCTTCGCGACTTGCTACGAGCCACCCGGGCCCGACGAAGTCTTCGAAGTCGTCAGAGGCTGAACATCGGATCAGCGTCCGGATGCGAGCTTGCGGTGCAGGGTCCCCGCAGCTAGGGTTCGCGTCCGTTCATGGCACGCGTCACCGTTGAAGACTGTCTCGAGAAGGAAGAAAACCGGTTCGCCCTCGTGGTGCTCGCAGCGTCGCGCTGCCGCCAGCTGATGAAGGGCGTTCCCTCCTTCGTGAACACCAAGAACAAGCCCGCCGTGAACTCGCTGCGCGAGATCGCCGAAGGCAAGGTGCGGTTCCACCGCCCCGCGTCCGAGGTGGTGGCGGAGTACATCGCCGAGCTCGGTCGCGGCGCGTATTGAGCCGTTGAGCGGCGAGGGACCGTAGCTCGATGAGCAAGCGGCCCTCACCACGCGCTTCGGGCGCGAAGGACAAGCCGCCGCGCACACCGCCCAGGCCGCGGCGCGACGCCGCAGATCCGGCGCCGAAGGCCGGCGTCACGCTCGAGAGCTTGCGCATCAGCGACTTCGGCTCGGCCGGGGATTTCGGGGCGCAGGCACACTACGAAGACCCGAATTTTTACGGGCAAGCGTACCGCCAGCGCCGGCACGACATCGATTACTACGTGCGCGCGGCCCGCGACGCGAACGGACCGGTGCTCGAGTACGGCGTCGGCAACGGGCGCATCGCGCTGCACGTGGCGCGTGCCGGCGTGGAGATCACCGGCGTGGATCTGTCACGGCCGATGCTCGACGACTTCAAGCACAAGCTCGCGAACGAGCCGCCCAGCGTGCGGCGCCGGGTCACGCTGCACCACGGCGACATGCGCGAGCTCGAGCTCGAGCGACGCTTCGCGCTCGTGACGGTGCCGTTCAACGCGTTCCTGCACTTGTATACCCGGCGCGACGTCGAGGCATTCCTCGCCCGGGCTCGCGCGCACTTGCTCCCGACCGGAACGCTGCTCTTCGACTTTTCGATCCCGTCTCCGGCAGATCTGGTGCGCGACCCCGAGCTGCGGTTTCCGTCGAACCCGCTCCGCGATCCCGAGACGGGGGAAGAGGTGGCTTACGCCGAGCGCTTCGAATACGACCCGCTCCGGCAGCTGCTGCTGGTGCGCATCGAGCTGACCGCGCCCGACGGCAGCGGCCTTCGAACCATGCCGCTCACCCACCGCCAATTCTTCCCGCGGGAAATGGAGGCGCTGCTCCACTACAACGGGTTCGAGCAGATCTTCTTCACCGCCGACTTCACGGATCTCCCGCTCGACCGGCACGTGGACTCGATCGTGGTCCGGGCTCGCCCAAAATCTGCGGGGGATAGGGCTTGATCGGGCGGTGGGGGCTGCTTACGTTGCCCTGACCAGTAATGGCGGCCGACTTCTACAAAGATCTCGGAGTGTCGAAGGGCGCGAGCGCTGACGAAATCAAGAAGGCGTATCGCAAGCTCGCGGCGCAACTTCACCCGGACAAGAACCCCGGCGACAAAAAATCCGAGACCCGCTTCAAGGCCGTCAACCGCGCCCACCAGGTGCTGAGCGACCCCCAAAAGCGCGCCATCTACGACGAGTTCGGCGAAGAGGGGCTGCGAGAAGGCTTCGACCCGCACGCAGCTCGCGCTTACGGGCGGGCGGCGCGTGCCGGGCGGCGCGGCGGCAGCGAGGTGCGCTTCGAGGACTTCTTCGGCGGCGGCGGCGACAGCGGCGGCGGCGGCATCGGCGACCTGTTCGGAGATATGTTCGGCGCGCGCGCGACCCGACGGGGTCCGAGCCGCGGCGCCGACCTGCAGAGCGAGGTCGCGGTCGACTTCTTGTCGGCGCTGAAAGGCGCCGAGCTCAAGCTGCGGCTTCAGGACGGCGGGGACGAGGTCACCGTGCGCGTTCCCGCCGGAGCGGGCGACGGCGACAAAGTGCGCGTCGCCGGGCACGGCGCGCCCGGTGCGCAGGGCGGCCCCGCGGGGGACCTGCTGATCACGCTGCGCGTACGGCCGCACGCATTCTTCGAGCGCTCCGGGCTCGACCTGTATCTCGATCTGCCGATCACGGTCGGCGAGGCCTATCGCGGCGCAAAAGTGCGGGTTCCGACCCTGGACGGCCCGGTCACGCTCACGGTGCCGAAGCGCGCGCAGAGCGGACAGGTCGCGCGGCTCAAGGGCAAGGGCGTCTCGCGGCAAGGCCAGACCGGCGATCTCTACGTGCGATTCTTGATCCGCGTGCCCGAGGCGGCGGGCGCGGACATCGAGAAGGCGATCGAAACGCTGGAGCGCGCGGTCGAAGGCGACGTGCGCGCCGGGCTCGTGCTCTGACGGGTGCGAGCGTGCGCGTCCTCGTCCACCTCGAGAGCGGCGTTCCGGAGTTCGTCGCGACGGAGCGGCAACTCGCGAAGCTGGCGCGCTCACTCCCGGGGGTGACGCTGGTCGGCTGCGCGGGCGACGCGGACTTCGCCGCGCGCTTGCCCGAAGCCGACGCCGCCGTGGTCTGGCGCTTTCAGCGGGACTGGTATGCGCGCGCCCCCAAGCTCGCCCACGTGTTCACGCCCGCGGCCGGCAAAGAAGCAATCGAGCCCGACCCGAGCGGCCGCGTTTCGCTGCATTTCGGCCACTTTCACGGGCATTTGATGGCCGAGAGCCTGGTCGGGATGGTGCTGTTCATGAACCGGCGCTTCGGGATGGCGCAGGCGGCGCAACGCGAGCGGCGCTGGGACCGCAGCGTTTACGTCGACACGCATCGGCTCGCCGGGCAGACCGCGCTGATCGTCGGCTACGGCGCGATCGGCGAGCATTGCGGTCGGCTCTTGAAAGCGCTGGGCGTGCGGGTGCACGGCGTCCGCCGCGATCCGAGCCGGGGCGGAGCCTTCGCGGATCGAGTGTTCGGTGTGGAGGCGCTGCTCGACGCGGTTCAGGACGCCGATCACGTCGTGTGCGTGCTGCCGGGCGACACGGGGACGGACTCACTGCTCGCCGCGGCCGCCTTCGCCCGCATGAAGCCGACGGCGTACGTGTACAACCTCGGGCGCGGCAACGCGGTGGATGCGCCAGCGCTGATTTCGGCCCTGAATTCGGGCCAGATCGCGGGCGCGTTCCTGGATGTGGTGCCCGAGGAGCCGCTGCCCGCGAGCTCGGCGCTGTGGAACGTGCCGAACCTGTACCTCACGCCCCACGCCTCCGCGATCCACGCCGAGTACCTCGATCTGTACTTCGAGGACCTGAGCCGTGAGCTCGCAGTGCTCTGCTAGAGCGCCTGCTACTCGGCGCTCGCGACGACTTCCGCGCTCGCGCGCAGGCGCTCGACGGGATCCGACGGGGGCGGGCCCTCGCGCAGCGTGCCGTCTTCGTTGTAGCGGGCGAGCTCTTGCGCGACCTTGCGGAGCTGAGCCTGGCGCTCGTGGAAGGGCTGAAAGCTCGACTTGAAACCGGCCACGATCATGTGACGGATGTCGCTGAAAGACATGCCCATTTCGGTGTGCGCCAGGTAAAGCTCGCGCGAGACCGAGGTGTCCGTGATCAGGCGGTTGTCGGTGTTCACGGTCACGCGCAGCCCGAGGTCCAGGTACAGCTTGAGCGGGTGGCTGGCGAGATCGCGGACGGCCCCGGTCTGGACGTTGCTGGACGGGCAGCACTCGAGCGTGATGCGGTGATCGTTCACGTAGTGCAACAGATCGCCGTTTTCACGCAACCGGCAGCCGTGGCCGATGCGGTGCGCACCGCAAACGTGGATGGCCTGGGCGACCGATTCGGGGCCGTAGGCTTCACCCGCGTGGATGGTGGTGTTGATGTTGTTGTCGCGCACCAGCTGAAACGCCGCCCGGTGGTGTTTCGGCGGGAAATCGGCCTCGGCGCCCGCGAGGTCGAAGCCGACCACGCCGCGGCCCTTGTACGCCACGGCGAGCTCCGCCATCTCGTACGACGACTCGGGCGAGATGTTGCGGATGCCGCAAATGATCACGTTGGCCTTGATGCCGTAGGTCTCTCGCGCGCGGCGCAGGCCTTCGAGCACCGCTTCCACGACGCGCGTGAGCTTCAGCCCCAGGCGCGTGTGCAACATGGGCGCGTAGCGCACTTCCATGTAGCGGACGTTCTCGAGGTGCGCGTCTTCGGCCAGCTCGAAGGCGATGCGCTCGAGCGACTGTTCTGTCTGCATCACGCGCAGAGTGATCTCGAAACCGCGGAGATATTCGGTGAGCGAGCCGAACTGGTGCCCGCAGCCGATGGCTTGCCGGAGCCCGTCCACGTCTTTGGCGGGCAGCTCGACGCGGTCCTTCTTGGCGATGTCGAGGATGGTCTCGAGGCGGAGCGAGCCGTCGAGATGAACGTGCAGATCGGTCTTCGGCAACGCGCGGAAGACCTCGTACGGGACGCGGGTCCCCATGACCCCGGCGCCGCGCAGCTTTTCTTCTTGAGACATGGCGGAGTGTACCACGCAGATTTGGAGCGGGCCCACCCAGCTACTCGGGCAGGCCGCTAGGCCGCGGCTGCGTCGCCCTGCTCTTCCGACCAGCCCAAGCGCACGGTGACGGCCACGAGCATCAGCACTATCACCACGTAGGCCCAGGCCGGAACGCCGCGTTCGCCGCTGTTTTCTGCGGCGGCTTCGAGCGCGTCCCGAAACACCTCGCGGGCCTGCGCGCCGACGATGCGCGTGGAGCCGACGTAGGTGGTGGGGAGTCCTTCGAAGCCAATCGATTTCAATAAGGCCTTTTCGCGTTCGACACGGGCGCGCGCAGCCGGCGAAGCGAGGCAGCTGCGAAACGCCGTCATGTCGATGCCGAGACTTTGCGCGTGCTTGGCGATCGCCGCTTCGGACAAGTCGTTCGTGCTGAACAGGAACTCGCTGAGCTCGGCGCTCTTGCCGCTCGGCTCGCTGCAGACCGCAGCCAGCGCAGCGGGCATCGCTTGCGGATGGCGGTCGAGCGGCACGTTCAAGCGCACGACGTGAATGCGATCCCCGTAGGGCGCGTAGAGTGACTTGAGCTCGCCGTGCAGCGCGCGGCAGAACGGACACTCGAAGTCGGCGAACTCGATGACGTTGATCTTGCCGGGCTGGTAAAAGCCTCGGAGCTCCGCAGGCACGGCGGGCGCGGGTTTGACGCTCGGCCAGAGCGCGGGTGCCACAATCGAAAGCAGCGGTAGCGCGACCCACGCTGCAAGCCGCAGCGGCGCGCGGTCGTCCGCCGAACGCGGCTGCTTCAGCGCAACGATGCCGAAGGCGCCGGCAACGACCGAAGCGACGTCCGTGGTGACGCACAGCCAGCAGTAGGTCTCGAGCGCAACTGCTTGCACCGCGAGCAGGCCGAGACCGGCCGCGCCAGCGACCACGGCAAGCCGCGCGCCCCAGGTCGCGTCGCGCAGCAAGCTGAGCGCAAACGCCACAGCCAGGCCGAACAGCCCGAGCTCGGGCAGGGTGATGCCGATGCCCCAGAGGTATGCGAGGTCGGTCTGACGCAGCGCCGCGCAACCGGATTCCGGGCCGCAAAACGCGGAGCCCGCGCTGCGATAGTCGATGGCGAGCGCAGTGCTGGCAGCGAGGCCGACACAGAGCGCTCCCCGGAGCGCGAGCAAGGCGCGAGCGCGCGTCACGTCTGAACCCGTATACGTCGATCGGCGCGCCCCGACCAGCCCCACCGGTGCTATAGCGGGGCCCGTAATGGCTCCCTCGACGCCCCGACCGGACGCCGTCCGGCGCTCGCTCGAGCAGGCCGGTCGCCCCCTTTCCGTGCGTGAAATTGCCGGCGCGCTCGACGTGCCGATCACCCCGGCGCTGACCGCCGTCCTCGACCAGCTCACCGACTCCGGCAGCTTGCGAAAGCTGGGCAAGCACCGCTACGCCGTCGTTCAACGCGCGCGCGGCAACAACAGCGAGACCTTCATCGGCACGCTGGCCATGAACCCGCGCGGCTTCGGCTTCGTCACCGAGCGCGGCAAGGACGACACCTACCTCGCTCCCGAAGCCATCGGCGGTGCCCTGCACGGCGACCGCGTCGAGGTCGAGATCGTGAACCGCTCGAACCGCGGAGCGGAGGGTCGCATCTTGCAGATCGTGACGCGGCGGCGGCCGCGCATCGCCGGTCTGCTCCGGCGTCGCGGCAAGAGCTCCTGGCTCGAGCCGGACGACTCGCGGATCCGCGGGCCGATCGTGATCACCTCGGGTCCGAAGCTCGGAAAGGACGGCGAAGCCGCGGTCGCGAGCATCACGCGCTTTCCCGACGCGGCCGACGAAAACGCGGAAGCCGAGCTGGTCAGCGTGCTCGGCACGCCGGGCGATCCGAACGTGGAGGTCGCGAAGATCCTGGTGCGCGAGGGCGTGGAAGAGCAGCACCCGGAGGGCGCCGTGCGCGCGGCCGAGGCGCTGGCGGCCAAGCTGCTGCGCGCGATCCCCGAGTCGCGGCGCGACCTGCGGCGCGTACCGCTGCCGACCATCGACCCGGAGGATGCGCGCGATCACGACGACGCGGTCTGGGTCGAGCGCACGGACAACGGCTACAAGGCCTACGTCGCGATCGCCGACGTCAGCGAGTACGTCGAAGAGCACTCGGAGCTCGACCGGGAAGCCCGCGCGCGCGGCTGCACCATCTACCTGCCGGACCGCGCGATCCCGATGCTGCCGAGCGCGCTGGCGGCCGACCTGTGCTCGCTGCTCCCGGAGCGGGATCGGCTGTGTTTGTGCGTGATCGCCGAGCTCGACAGCTCCGGCACGGTCACCTCGTACGAGATCGTCGAAGGCGTGATGCGCTCCGCGGCCATGCTCACCTACGGCGGCGTGGCGCGCGCTCTCGGCTTCACCGAAGAGCCGGCGCGGAGCGCGCAGGCCGAGGCCATGAAGCGCGATCTGAAGGTGCTCGACGAGCTGTCGCGCAAGCTGCGCAAGGCGCGCATGGCGCGAGGCGCGCTCGATCTCGATCTGCCGGAGCCGAAGCTCGTGCTCGATCCCGAGACGGGCGCGCCGACGGACGTGAAGCGCCGCACCCAGGATCCCGGAATCAAGCGCGCCTACAGCATGATCGAGGAGCTGATGTTGCTCGCCAACGAGCTCGTCGCGCGCTTCCTCGGTGAACGCAAGAGCCCGGGCGTGTACCGCGTGCACCAGCTGCCCGACGAAGAGAAGCTCGAGCGGCTCGGCAACGCCGCCGAGATCCTGGGGGTCTCGGTCGACATCGAGCAGCTCCGCCAACATGGCGGGATTCCACGGTTTTTAGCGAAGATCCAGAAGCACCCGCGCAAGTCGGTGCTGGAGATGTTGCTGCTTCGCTCGCTGAAGCAGGCGACGTACGACATCAACAACGTCGGGCACTTCGGCCTCGCCTCGCCCGCCTACGTGCACTTCACGTCGCCGATCCGGCGTTACCCCGACGTGCTGGTGCACCGGCAGGTGAAGCACCTGCTGCGCGGCAACAAGCCCAAGAATTCTCCGGCGGCGGTCGAAGAGCTGCGCGAGAGCGCTCGGCACTCGAGCGAGCGCGAGCGCAGCTCGATGGAGATCGAGCGCGAGGTCGTCGATCTGTACCGCGCGCTGATGATGCGCGACCGCATCGGCGAGGTCGCCGAGGGCACGGTCACCGCGCTGGTCGGCAGCGGCGCGTTCGTGACGCTCGACGAGCCGTTCGTGGACGTCTTGGTGCGCTTCGAGTCGATGGGGCCGGATCGCTACGAAATCGCCGAAAATGAGCTGAGTGCCGTGGGCGCCCGCTCCGGCGACACGATCTCGCTCGGCGAGCGGATGGTGGTGACGATTGACGACGTGGCCGTGCTGCGCCGGACGGTGTACGCCGCGCGGGTGGTGCCGGAGGGCGTGCTCGAGAAGCTGCCCAGCGCGCGAGACTCGAAGCGACGCGGCGAGAGTGCAGCGCGTGGCAGGCGCACCGCGCCGCCTCGCGAACAGCGACGTCCCGGCTCCAAGAGCGGCGGTGGCGGTGGCCGTGGCGGTGGCGGTGGCGGTGGCGGTGGCGGCAAGCGTCCCAACGCGCCCGCACACAGCGAGCGCGGCGGGCGCATCGAGCGTCGCAAGAACCGCGGTCGGCGAAAGTAGCTCACCCTGAAAGTCCACCGTGCTAGGCATGCGTGATGCGCGCGTGCTCCGGCCGGCCTGGCTTACTCTTCGGGATAATTAGCTTTCTTGCCCTCGTCGGCTGCGGTTCGGATTCGGCGGACGACAGCTCGGTGGGCCAGGGCGCGCCCGTGCAGACCGGCGCGCCGGGCAGCGGTGGGCCCGGCAACGGCAACGGCATCGCCATCCCCCCACCGGGCACGGGCGGGGGCAGCGGTAGCGGCACGAGCTGCAAGCCGACCTTCACGGGGCGCGTACGCGACTTCAAGGCGTCGCACCCGGACTTCGAGGGCGTCGATCAGCCGCACGAGAAGGGCATCGTGCTCGATCAGCTGAAGCTGCCCGAGCGCAAGCCGGTGTTCTCCGGCAACCCGATGCTGAAGACCGTCCACACCAAGACGGACTTCGACCAGTGGTACAACGACACCCCGGGGGTCAACGAGGCCTTCGAGCACACGATCACGTTCGAGGTGGCTCCGGACGGCAGCGCCGTTTACGACGACTCCGACTTCTTTCCGATCGACGGGCGCGGCTTCGGCAACGAAGGTCTGCCCCACAATTTCGGCTTCACCTTCGAGCTGCACATGACCTTCCGCTACGAAGGCGGCGAGCACTTCAACTTCCGCGGCGACGACGACCTGTACGTGTTCGTGAACAACAAGCTCGCTGTCGATCTCGGCGGTGTGCACGCGGCCCTCGACGGCCCGCTCGACCTGGACAAAGAAGCCGCTCGCCTCGGGATCACGCCCGGCAACGAGTACCCCCTCGACTTCTTCCAGGCCGAGCGTCACACCTGGGCGTCGAACTTCCGCATCGAATCGACGCTGAAGTTCACGAACTGCAAGCCAATCATCATTCCGTAGCGGCTACTCTCTACGCCCGCCCGCGGATCCGATCGGTGCCGACGAACTCGCGCAGCACCTCCGGTACGAGCACGCTGCCGTCGGCTTGCTGATACTGCTCGAGGATTGCCACCCAGGTGCGGCCAATCGCTAGCCCGGAGCCGTTGATGGTGTGGACGAGACGAGGCTTTTCGTCCTTCGAAGGTCGATAACGGATCTTCGCGCGGCGGGCCTGATAGTCCCAGAAATTCGAGCAGCTCGAGATCTCGCGGTAGGTCTGCTCCGACGGCAGCCAGACCTCGAGGTCGTAGCCCTTGGCCGCCGAGGCGCCGAGGTCCACCGGCACGTGCTCGACCACCCGGTAGTGGAGCCCGAGCCGCTTCAAAACCTCTTCGGCGTGTTGCGTGAGCAAGTCGAGCTCTGCCAGTGATTTCTCGGGCGTCGTGAAGCGGACGAGCTCGACCTTGTCGAACTGGTGCTGGCGGATGATGCCGCGCATGTCGCGCCCGTAGGAGCCGGCCTCGCTGCGGAAGCACGGCGTGTAGGCGCAATAGCTGATCGGCAACGACTCGGCGTCGAGGATCTCGTCGGCGTGGAGGTTCGTGACCGGAACTTCCGCGGTGGGGATCAAGTAGAGCGGCGCCGACTCGTCGGGGTCGCCGCGGCCGGTCTTGAACAGATCCGCCTCGAATTTGGGGAGATTTCCGGTGCCGCGCAGAGCCTCGGCCCGCACCAGGTACGGGGGCCAGACCTCGGTGTAGCCGTGCTCGCGGGTGTGCAGGTCGAGCATGAACGCGGCCAGCGCGCGCTCGAGCCGCGCACCGAGGCCGTACAGCACCGAGAAGCGCGAACCCGAAAGCTTCGAGGCCCGCTCCTGATCGAGGATGCCGAGCTGTTCCCCGAGCTCCCAGTGCGAGAGCGGCTTCCAGTCGAACTTGGGCTTGTCTCCCCAGTGGCGCAGCACCGGGTTGTCGTGCTCGGTCTTGCCGTCGGGCGCGCTCGGGTGCGGCGCGTTCGGGATCGCGAGCAGCTGATCTTCGAGCTCTTTTTCGGTGGCGGCGAGCTCGGTCTCTAGCTCCTTCACCTGCGAGGACAGAGCCTTCAGCGCTTCGCGGCGGGCGGCCATCGCGGCTTTGTCGCCCTTGCGCGCGAGCTCGCCCATCTCCTCACTCGCCTTGTTGCGCTCCTGCTGCAGGCTCTCGGTGCGGCCCACCAACTGCCGTCGCTGCTCGAGCAACGGCTTGACCGCGTCGAGCTGCGCGGCGGCTTGCTCCGAGCGGCGGAGCAGCGCGGCTCGCACGTCGTCGAAGTGTTCGGAGACCTGGCGGGGATCGAGCATGGCGCGCACTTTGCCAGGAAAATCGCACGGGGCGAAGCCCCAGCCCCGTCCGTGTGCGGGCGGCCGAACTCAGAGCCCGATGCCGATGCCGACGCCGATACTCACGCCGCTGTCCGGGGCGCTCCGGTAATCCCGCAGAGCCACGAGGTGCGTCACGAGCGTGCAGGTGCGCTGTGCGGCCCCCGCGCAGCCCGTCCAGCGGCCGCCGAAGCTCCGCTCCCCGTCGCGCGCAAACAGCGTGACCGCGCCGTCCGGCATCACCGCGAGCCAGGCGGTCTGGGACCAGGGCGGTGCGGCGTTGCTGACGCCGACGAAGCCGAGGGCCTGGTTGTCGGTGCCGACGACGTTGCCGTCGGGCAGCAGGATCCCGAGTGGGTCGTACTTCTCGTCCACGATCCGGCCGACGCGGTCGAGCACGAACAGCACGTCGCCGTCTTCGACGACCTGACCGTTCGGCAGGATCTCGATCGGGTCGTCCTCACCGCGCTCCCAGCGCGCGGGCGCGATCAGCAGCGGTGCTCCGCCTTCGGGCCAGTGCGGGGGCTCCTTGGGAGTGCAGCCGACCACACAGCCGAACGCCAGGACGACCGCGAGAGCGCGCATCGGCTGGAGCTTAGCTCCGGGGCCCGGAACGCTCCACTGCGCGAAACCCCGGAGACGCAGGGCTGGGCTAAGGTGCCCGGCGATGAAACGAGCGGCCTCGACTTCGATCGCGCTGGGTCTGGCAGCAGCGCTCTCCCTCGCGTGCGGCGGCGGCGCGACGGGGGCACAGTCGCGCTCGGTGGCCGACGCGAAGAAGCGTACTCCCGAGGGTGCGCGCGTGTTCGAACGGCAATGCGCGGGCTGCCACGGCAAGCGCGGCGAAGGGCTCGGCTCGACGCCACCCTTGATGGGCCCCGAGGCGCTGCCGACCTACGCGCTCGGTGACCCGGCCGCGACGGGCGGGCAGCAAGCTGACGAGCCGGAGGAAGGAGCCCCCGCGCGGCAACCCTTCCGCACGGCGGAAGATCTGCACGCTTACGTGAAGGAGTGGATGCCGCTGCCCAAGGACCGGATCGGCAGCCTCGAGGACGAGGATTATTGGGCGGTCGTCAACTTCATCCTGATCGCGAACGGCAGTCCGGTGCCGCCGAACGGCGTGAACGCGGGGAACGCGAGTACGGTGGAGATCCGCTAGAGCGACAAGCGGTTAGGAATTTGCCGAGATTGGCGGAAAACTCGGACGAAAAGAGTGAGCGCGTGGGGAGGGGCCCCGACGAATTCACTTCGGCGGGGAGGGGCGGCGCGTGCCGCCCCTGAGAACAAGGCTAGAACGCCGAGCAGTCAAAACTGATCGGCGTTCTAGGGCGGGGAGAGTCCCTCAGTTTGTTGTCCGCTTCTTGCGGCGGCCAATAGCGTTCGATTCGTGTTCTTTCGATCGCTCGCCAGTGAGTTTCCGCACGATAACCCCGCGCTCTCCGAGGGCGTGGTCTGGACCTGCCCGAGCCCCTGCGCGCGGCCGCTGCCGCTGCGCGAGCCGGAAATGGCCAGGCCGGGCGCGCTGGTGATCGGCCCTCCGGGGACGGAGACGCTGCTGCCGCAGAGCGCGGAGCCCGCCCCGAAGCCCGAGCCCGAGCGGGCGCGACCGAGTGTCGTGAAGGCAGCTCCCAGGCCGGTCGCGGTCCGGCCCGAGCCCGATCCCGTGCCGGCAGACCCATTCGCGCGCCTGCTGCAGGCGCTCTCGGACGTCGCTCTTCACCTGGGCGCCACGCGCGTTGCCGCCATCTTGCCGGGCCTGTTCGCGGGCGGAGCGACGGACATCGCGCCGCGCGCTCGCGAGCTGGTCGAGGTCGGCGCGGCCTGGCGTGACGTGCTGTGCGGCACGAAGAGCGATCTCTCGGCGTGCGGCGCGCTGATGCTCGACGAGTGGGGCGCCGAGCTCTTGAACGAGCTGCTGGGACGTCCTTCGGGAGCGGCGCGCGAGCTCAGACAGAAGCTGAGGGAGCGCGGCGTGGCAGCCTTCGGCTTCCGGGACGCCGCCTGAGCGCTCCGGCCGAGCGAAAGCGATGCCTTACGCCCTCGACCACGTGTTCCTGTGTTGCTCGGTCGGGGCAGCGGCCGAGGCCGACGCATTGCAGCGGGCGGGGCTGACCGAGGGCTCGCCCAACGTGCACCCCGGGCAGGGCACGACCTGCCGGCGCTTCTTCTTTCGCAACGCCTACCTCGAGCTGCTCTGGATCTCGGACGTCTTGGACGCGAGCTCGGCAGCCACCGAGCCGACGCGCTTGCTCGAGCGCTGGCGCGGGCGGGCTGCGCACGCATCACCCTTCGGGGTTGCATTGCGACCCGCGAGCGATCCGGCGACGCCCCCGCCCTTCGAGAGCTGGGCTTACCGCCCGCAATACCTGCCGCCAGGGCTCAGCATCGACATGGCCTCGGCTGCGCCGCTCGAGGAGCCCGAGATGTTCTATGCGCGCTGGGGCCGCTCTCCGGAAACGCGCGATGGACCGGCACGCGAGCCGATGGCGCACGTGCTGGGGGTCTCGGTGCTGAGCGGGGTCAAGATCTCGATCGAGCGCCAGGGCCTTTCGCCCGCAGCGCGCGCGCTGGCCAAGCTCGGCCTGGTCGACTTCGCGTCGGGCCCGCCGCTCTTGGAGCTGGAGCTCGACCGCGGAGCGCGCGGCGCCGAGCTCGACTTTCGGCCGATTTTGCCCATGATCTTGCGTGCTTGAAGCTGGACGACAACGCCCGGCCGCGGCAGGGAAGAGTCGCTCGCTGATACACGTAGGTTGTGCGGTGCCGGGGAGCCGGCATATGGGGACCAACCTAGAGGTGCAACGATGCGTGCGTGGTTTTTGTGTGGCGTGGGTGCGGTCTTGTCTCTGGCGGCGGGCTGCGTCGTGGTCGATGACGACGACCCGGACAAGGACGGCGGCGAAGCGGGAGACTCGAGCACCGGCGGTCGCGACTCGAGCGGTGGAATGGAGAACGAGACCACGGGCGGCCGCGAGGCTGCGGGCGGAACGGACGGGGGAAGCACGGGCGGCCGCGAAGACCGCGGCGGGCAAGGCAACGAAGGTGGCGAAGCGAACGACAACACCGGCGGCACTCCCGACGACAACGCGGGCGGTGAAGCTGGCGCCGGCTCCGAGCCCACGCCCGGCCCCGTGGATTGCACGGACGCCGAGACCCTGCCCGAGCGGATCGAGGAAGACACGGGGATCGGCCCTGGCTGCGTCCGCGTCGACCGTACGATCGTGATCGATCAGGCCAAGCTGACGATCGCGCCGGGAACGACCCTGAAATTCGCTCCGGCGGGCTATCTCGATCTCGAGCGCGCCGCCCTCAGCGCGCTCGGCACCGAGCAGGAGCCGATCGTGTTCACGTCGGAGTCCGACTCGCCACTCGCAGGCGACTGGCAATGCGTGTACCTCGACCGTCAGAGCACCGACGTCGAGATCCGCCATGGCATCTTCGAATACGGCGGCGAGGGCTGCGACGCGAACGGCGCCCGCGACGAGGGCTTGCTGATCATCGACGGGGCCGCGCGCGCCGTCACGAACAGCGTGTTCCGCCACAGCCTGACCAACGGCGTGCGCCTGCTGCGTGAAGGCAACGTGCGGACCTTCGAGAACAACCGCTTCGAGCAGAACCAGGTCGCGCCGCTCCGCGTCGCTGCTCCGCAGATCCTGGCGCTCGGCACCGGGCTCGACTTCGAGGGCAGCGAGCCGATCTTGGTCGATACGACCTACCAGATCGACCAGACCGGAACCTGGCGCGCGCAGAGCGTGCCGTTCCATATCGTGGGCAAGCTGAACATCGGCGGTGACGCCGAAATCACGCTCGAGGCCGGCACCCGCATCGAGCTCGACGGTAACAGCGTCGAGGTCTACAACGCCAACCTGATCTCGGCGGGCACCGCGGAGGCGCCCGTGGTGTTCACCTCGGCGTTTGCCTCGCCAGGCCCCGGGGACTGGGGTTGCGTGACCATCGGCAGCACGACCGGCACTCCGCGCTTCGACCACACCATTTTCGAGTATGCAGGCAACGGCCAGGGCTGCACTGGCAGCAATTTCGAAGGGGCGCTGAACGTGCCGTCCTCGGCGATCATCCGCGACTCGACCTTCCGTGAGATCGACGGCTTCGCGATCCAGGGCCGAGACTGCGACCCAGAGTGGTGCGACAACCAGTTCGAAGCCGTGAAATCCGGGCCCCTGAGCTGCGATTTGCCCGAGGTAGCCACGGCCTGTCCGCTGCCCTGAGCTCAGACGCGGACGTCGTCGCCGAGGTACGCCGCGCGGATCCTCGGATCGTCGCGCAGCTCACTGGCGAGCCCTGACAGCACGACCTCACCCGTCACCAGCACGTACGCGCGGTTCGCCGTCTCGAGGGCGAGCCGCGTGTTCTGTTCGACGAGCAAAATCGTGATCCCGGTGGCTGCGATCTCGATGATCGAGTCGAAGATCTGGCGGACCAGCTTCGGCGCGAGACCGAGGCTCGGTTCGTCGAGCAAGAGCAGCTCGGGGCCGGACATCAGCGCCCGCGCGATCGCCAGCATTTGCTGCTCACCGCCGGAGAGCGTGCCGCCGTCCTGAGCCAGTCGCTCCCCGAGCCGAGGAAACAGCTCGATCACCCGGGCAAAGCGCGCCTCGCGGCCCTCGTCGCGGCGCCGGAAGCTGCCGAGCTCGAGGTTCTCGCGGACGGTCATGGCACCGAAGATCGCGCGGCCTTCGGGCACGAGGGCGACGCCGCGCGCGACGAGGTCGTGGGTCGGATCCGCGCGGGCGTCCTTGCCGAAGATGCGGATCGTGCCCTTGCGCTGCGGCACGAGACCGACGATCGACTTCAGCGTCGTGGTCTTGCCGGCGCCGTTGGCGCCGATCAAAGTCACGATCTCGCCGCGACCGACCTCGAGCGACAGGCCCTTCACGGCGCGGATCCCGCCGTAAGTGACCTCGAGATCGCGCACCTCCAGCGCGGGCGCCGTGGACGAGGCCGCCGCGACGGCGCTGCTCATGACGGCGGCACCAGCGACGCCGACGCGCCTTCGCCCAGATACGCGGCCAGCACCTTGGGGTCCGTGCGGACCGTTTCGGGCGGCCCTTCCGCGATGGTTTCGCCGTGATCCACCACGTGGATGCGCTCGCACACGCCCATCACGACCGACATGTTGTGCTCCACCAGCACCACCGTGACCCCGAGCTCGTCGCGCAGCCTCCGGATTTGCTTCTTCAACTCGGCTGCTTCCTGGCTGTTCATGCCGGCGGCGGGCTCGTCGAGCAACAGCAGCTTCGGCTTCAACATCAGCGCGCGCGCGATCTCGAGGCGACGCTGCGAGCCGTAAGGTAGCGAGCCGGAGAGCTCCCCGGACAGCTCACGCAGGTTCATGAGCTCGAGCAGCTCGGCGCTGCGCTGCCGGAGCGCGCGCTCGTCTTCGGCGTGGCGCGCGTTCCGGAAGATCGCGCTCAGCACGCCGGCCCGGTGCAGGTGGTGCCCCGCGACCATCACGTTTTCTTCGACCGTCATGGTCCGGAACAGCCGGATGTTCTGGAAGGTCCGGGCGATGCCGCGCGCTGCGACCGCAGCCGGCGCCCAGCCGCCGATCTCTTGCCCGTCGAAGCGGATCTGACCGGCGTCCGGCTTGTAAACCCCTGTAATTACATTGAAAATTGTCGTCTTGCCGGCGCCGTTCGGTCCGATCAGCCCGAAGATCGAGCCCGCCGGGATCGTCAGGTCGAGGTTGCGGACGGCGCTCAAGCCGCCGAACACCTTCTTCACGCGCTCGAGCGAGAGCAGACTCATCTCGTTCAGGCAACCCCGGCGGAGCGCGAGGCGAGGTACTCCGCGAGGTGCGGCACGAGCGGCAGTTTCTGCGCGGCCGCGATCGAGAAGAAGCGCGCGTCCACGACCTCACGGTGGTCGATGCGGACCGGCGGGCGCTCGGCGATCTCGATCTCGCCGATCGTCACGTCGTCCTCGCGGAACTCGAAGGAGTGGATGCGCTGGTACACCTCTTTGATGTTCTCGGGCTGCACGTAGATGCCGCACTCCTCTGCCAGCTCGCGCGCGCCCGCTTCGGCCGGGCTCTCGTGGCTGCGGATGTAGCCTCCGGGAAGCGTGTAGTGCCGGCGGTACGAGTTCTTCACGATCAACACCTCCCCCTGGTGCCAGACGGCGACCAGTGCGCCGCGCGTGTACGGGCGCCGCACCAGCCAGAACGCGCGCAGCATCCGGTGCGCGACCTTGAAAGCGGCCTGGAACGCATAGTCGGGGACCGAGGGTGTTTCACGCATGGCACTCCGTTCTGGTACCGCCCACGTGCGCGGGAGAGGCACATCATACTCACCGCTTGACCATTCTGCGTAGCAGACTCGGCAGCTCGCGTGTTCCGAACACCCCCTGGGGGCGAAGCAACATGATCGAGATCAACAGCAAGGCGTAGAGAACGAGTCGGTACTCTTGGAGATCCCGCATCACCTCGAGCGTGACCGCCACGAAAATGCCGCCCAGCACCGCGCCCGAGATCGAGCCCAGGCCGCCGATGATGATCATGACGATCATGTCGATCGACTTCTCGAAACGAAAATCTTCCGGGCGGATGCCGGCCTGCATGTGCGCGAAAAGCCCCCCAGCCACACCAGCCGCCGCCGCGCTCAAGGTGAAGGCCAGCACCTTGAGGCGCGTGGTGGGGGTGGCCATGGCCTCGGCCGCGACCTCGTCCTCGCGGATCGCGCCGAGCGAGCGACCGGTCTGCGAGAACGTCAGGTTCGCGAACGCGACGACGACCGCCAGGGCCCAGGCGTACACCCAGAAAAAGGTCGTGTAGGCGGGCAGCCCCGTCGGATCGTCGCCGAAGTAGCCGGTGGCCGCGCCGAGGAACGTCGCATTGTTGAAGAGGATGCGGATGATCTCGCCGAAGCCGAGCGTGACGACGGCGAGATAATCGCCCTTGAGGCGCAGGCTCGGGGCACCCACGAGCAGGCCTGCGAGCGCCGCGAACACGCCGCCCACCACCAGGGCCAGGTTGAAGATCACGCCGTTCGCGAGCGCTCCTTCGCCGAGCACGGAGTGCACCAACGGCGCGATTTTCACGCCAAAAAACGCCGCGGCGTAGGCCCCGACGGCCATGAACCCCGCGTGGCCGATCGAAAACTGTCCGGTCGTGCCGTTGATCAGGTTCAGGCCCACGGCGAGGATCACGTTGATGCCCGCGAGCAACACGATCCGCTGCACGTACTCGATCAGCGTCGCTTCCGCGGCGAAGCCGAGGCCGTAGATCACACCGAGCGCGCCGATGGCGATGGCTGCGCGGCGGCCCCAGACCGTCATCAGACCTTCTCCTGCTTGACGACGCCGAGCAGACCCTCGGGCTTGAGCAACAAGATCCCGATCAGGATCACGAAGGTGATCGCGTCGCGGTAGTCGGGCGACAGATAACCGGCGGTGAGCTGCTCTGCCAGGCCGATCAACAGGCCGCCGAGCACGGCTCCAGGGATGTTACCGATGCCGCCGAGCACGGCTGCCACGAACGCCTTCAAGCCCGTGAGCACGCCCATCTGCGGCGTGATCGTGATCTGATCGAGGCCGAACAGAATGCCCCCCGCAGCGGCCAGGGCCGAGCCGATCGCGAACGTCTGACGGATCGTGCGATTCGTGTCGATCCCCATCAATTTGGCCGCGTCGAGGTTGATCGACACGGCGCGCATGGCCCGGCCCGTCCAGGTTTTTTGCACCATGAGGTGCAGGCCGAGCGTGAGCGCGAGCGCGACACCGAAGATCGCGAGCTTGATGTTGGTGAGGATGATCCCGCCGAACTCGTAGCGGAGCTCGCGCACGATCGGCGGATAGGCGCGCGGGTTCGGTCCGAACACCAGCATCGCCAGGTTTTGCAAGAACAGGCTCACGCCGATCGCGGTGATCAGCGGTGTCAGGCGTTGCGCGGAGCGGACCGGGCGGTACGCGAACAGCTCGATCGCAGCGCCGAGCAGCGCCGCCGCCGCCATGGCCGCGCACAGGATGAGCACGGCGTACACCAGCGGAAAGCTCTCGCCGCGCGCCTCGTAGCCGCCGATGCCGAACCACTGCGCGACGTACAGGCCGACGTAGGCGCCGACCATGAACACCTCGCCGTGCGCGAAGTTGATCAGGCGCAAAATCCCGTAGACCATCGTGTAGCCGAGCGCGATCAGCGCGTAGATCGAGCCCAACGACAGGCCGTTCAGGAGTTGCTGGACGAGCTCAGTCACCGATGCGCCGACCTTCATACGGGCTCACCCTCGATGGCAAGCGCCGGCTAGGCAGCCCTCAAAACGGCGGGCCGGTCGCTCGGTCGTCGCCGTCCGATCCATCGAAATCACGCCGCGGGGGCTAAAGCCAAGCCGTGGCGGTCCGTTCCCGTAGGTTCCGCACCTGCCTCGGCGGAGAAGGACCTACGCTATGGCGATCGAGCAGTTGATCCGGCTTCCGCTGTCCGCAAACTGGCTCGATCGAGTTCGGGACGTGGCGCTCGAAGGCTTGCGCACCGCCCCCTCGGAGCTCCGCAGCGCGGGCGTCCTCGCAGCCGTCGAGCTCGCCGAGAACGCCCTCAAGTTCGGCGGCCCGCTCCCCGGCGGAACCGAAGCCGCGCTGCGCGTGCGGTATGGAGAAAGCGAGCTTCGCATCTTCAGCGAGAACGGCGCGTCGCCCGAGCGCTACCGCCGTGTGAGCGAGCAGATCCGAAAGATCGACGCCTCCGAGGATCGGCAACTGCTCTACCTGGAGCGGCTCAATTACTTACTCCAGGCGACGGCCAACGACGGCGTCGGCCTGGGGCTGATCCGGCTCGTGCACGAGGGCGGCTTCACTCTGAGCTGCACCTACGAAGAGCCGGTGCTGACGATCAGCGCGGTGCGGGCGATCCTGGGTTGAGCTCCGGCTACGGCTCGACGGTCGTCTCGTACTTGTACTTGCCGTCGACGATCTTGAGCACGACGGCGCTCTTGTCCGCGTTGCGCTCGCCGTTGATCGTGATCTTGCCGGAGACGCCCTCGAAATCTTTGATTTTGCCGAGCGCGGAGCGGATCGCGTCGCCGCTCAGGTTCGGAGCGTGCCGCATGGCCTCGATGATCACCGCCGCGGCGTCGTAGCCGAGCGCGCCGAGGCCCGTCGGCTCTTGCTTGTACTTGGCCTTGAAGTCGGCCACGAACTTCTGCGCCTTGGGCGTGGCGACGTCGGGGGCAAAATGGTTCGAGAAGTACGAGCCTTCGAGCGCGTCTCCGCCGATCTTCACGAGATCGGGCGCGTCCCAGCCGTCACCGCCGAGCAGCGGGACCTTGACGCCCAGGCGCTGCGCGGTGCGCGCGATCGAGCCGACCTCGGAATAATACCCGGGGGTGAAGATGGCCTGGGCCCCGCTGCCCTTGATCGCGGTGATCTGCGCGCTGAAGTCGGTGTCGCCCTGCGAATAGCTCTGCTCGACGGCGATCTTGCCGCCGGCGCCGGTGAACGCCGCGCGGAACGCGTCGGCGAGGCCTATCGAATAGTCGTTCTTCACGTCCTTCAAGATCGCGACCGACTCGAGTTTCAGCGTGTTTCTGGCGAAATTCGCCATTACCTTGCCCTGGAATGGATCCAGGAAGCAGACGCGGAAAATGTAATCCCCGACCTCCGTCACCTTCGGGTTCGTGGAAGAGGGCGAGACCATCGGGACCTTGCGGCGCTGCGCGACGCGGCCGCCGGACAGCGACAAGCTGGAGGCGACCTCTCCGATGATCGCCGATGCCTTTTCGACGTCGATCAGCCGGGCAACGGCGTTGGAAGCCTCGGCCGAGTCGCCGCGATCGTCGAGCGTGACGACCTCCAGCTTGCGGCCCTTCACGCCGCCCTGCTGGTTGACCTGCTCGATCGCGAGCCGCACGGCCTTGTCCGTGTCCTGGCCGTAGTGCGCCGTGCTGCCGGTCATCGAGGCGTAGTGCCCGATCACGATCGGCTTCGACGCCTCGCCCGCGCCGCTCGGGCCGGCCCCCGCGCTCTCCTTCTTCTTGCAGCCGACCAGACCGGTTCCGAGACCTGCGAGCAACACGCTCACGAACAGGCGACGCGACGACAGCATCATCTGACTCTACTCTCCTCTAGTTGCAGGGACGCAGGATCTTGAGGCCGTCCACCTCGACCTCGCACAGGCGTTTTGGCGGCCTGGCCTGGCCGGCGAGCTTGATGGCGACCTTCTGATCGCGCTGGGCCAAAACCCGGGTTTTGCCCTTGAGCGCGCCCTTCGTGGCCTCGAGCTCGAACGTCTCGTTCAGGTCGGCAATCACCTCACAGGGTGTCGCGTCGCAGACCTGGAAGCCGTTCTTGGTGAGCGTCGCGCCCGCGGGGTCGGTCGTGACCTCGAGCTTCACGCCGGCGATCGACGGGAGCTCTGCGGAAGCGTCCGTGGTCACGGACGGCGTCGTTGCGGTTTCGAGCGGCTTCACGTCGGCCGGCTTGGGCGGTGCGCTCACGACCGGTGCGCTGCTCGGTACCTCCGCGGCCGGCTCGCGGCGCTTGCTGATCACGAACGCGCCGACTGTCCCCGCGACCAGCACCGCGCCGATACCGACCCAAACCCCGAGCCGCTTGTGCTCGCTGACCGAGGCCGGCGGCGGCACCGAGGCCTCGTACATCGGTGGGCCACTCGGCAGCGTCTGCGCGCGGCTCGGATAATTGCGGCCGCTTCCGTGCGGCACCGTGAGCGCGCCGCGATTCGGGTCCGGCGGCACCACCTGGGGCGGGCCCTGAACGACGCCGAACTCGGGCGCCGTCGGGTTGCCCGGCGCAGGCGCCATGAACTCCGGTGAGCGCTCGGTGGGCTGCGGGCGGCCGAGCGCCCTGTGGTTGTACAGCATGCCCTCGGGCGTGGCCTGGATCGCCTGCGCGAACTCGTTCATCGACGCGTAGCGCTCGTCCGGATTCTTCGCGAGCGCCTTCATCACCACGGCCTGGAGCTGCGGCGAAATCGCGAGCTCGGGCAGCACCGAAGACATGGCCGGCGGCATCTCGCTCGCGTGCTTCGAGAGCACCCCGAGGAACGTCTCGTCGGTGAACGGGACGGAGCCCGTGAACATCTCGTACATCAAGATGCCGAGCGCGTAGACGTCGGTGCGGTGGTCGGCGCGGCGCCCGGCAGCCTGCTCCGGCGCCATGTACTCCGGCGTGCCGAAGATCATGCCCGTGCGCGTCAGGCGGCGGCGCTGCGAGCCCGCGGCGTCCTCGTTGCTGCGGAGCTGCGCGATCCCGAAGTCCACGATCTTGACGGCTTCTTCCCCCTCCTGGGTGCGCTGCAAGAACACGTTTTCGGGCTTCAGATCGCGGTGGACCACGCCCTTCGAGTGCGCTGCCTGGAGGCCGCGGCAGACCTCGAGCGCGATCCGGACGCCCATGGTCGGCTCGATCACGCGGCGCTTGGCCATCTCTTCGGCGAGGTCGTTGCCGTCGAGAAACTCCATGGCCAAAAAGAAGCAGCCGTTCTCGAGCCGGCCGAAGTCGAACACGTCGAGCACGTTCGGGTGCTTGATGCGCGAGGCGCTGATGGCTTCTTGCTGGAAACGCGAGACCATCTCGCCGCGGTGGGCGTACTCGGCGCGCAGCACCTTGAGCGCGATGCGGCGCTCGATGGCGATGTGCTCGGCCAGGTAGACCTGACCCATCCCGCCCTCACCGAGCTGCTTGATCACCCGATAGCGCTCGGCGACGACGCTATCTATGAGTGAGTCCCTTGGGGGCGGTGCGGGCTGTATCTCGGCCAATCGTCCGCCACGATAGCCTCGCGCCTACGCCACGGCCAGAAATCTCGGTACGCGAACTAAACCTCGGTCGAGATCGGCGTGAGCTGTTCGGCGTTCGCGGCGGCGCTCAGCCAGTCGAGGACCTGATACATCGAGTCGGTCCATGCGGCCATCGCGTCCGGCAACTTCTCCGAGTCCTTGGCGCGAGCCACGATTTCGAGGCGGACGCAGTTCTCGCGCAGCTCGTCGAGGCACAAAGTCCCTGCTGCGCCGTTGGCGGCGTGCGCGACGCGCCCGACCTTGACCCAGTCGTCGGAGTCCGCCGCGCGGCGCCCCTCGTCGAGCAGCTCGCTCAGCGTCGGATAGCCCATCATCAAGATTTCCCCCGCGACCTCCGGGCCGAGCGCCTCGCGCAGCCGCTCGAGCCAGCTCTGGGGCCTCGGGGCCTCGGCCTGCTCGGAGCTCTGCACGGTCGTCCGCTGCGCGATGCCGCCGAGCACGTTGGCCAGGTCGTCCGAACGCAGCGGCTTGCTCAGGTACTCGTCCATGCCCGCCTCGAGGCAGGCCTCGCGATCGCCGGCCAACGCGTTGGCGGTCATGGCGATGATCGGCGTGCGCGGACGGCGTTGTTCGGCCTCCACGGCGCGGATGCGGCGCGTGGCCTCGTAGCCGTCCATTTCGGGCATCTGGCAGTCCATCAGCACGCAGTCGTAGGCGGTCTCTTCGTAGCGTTTCACCGCCTCGAGGCCGGTATCGACGAAGTCCACCTGCTCGGCGAGCTCGCGGAGCAGCAGCATCACCAGCCGGCGGTTGATCGGGTTGTCCTCGGCGACCAACACCTTGGCCACGCGGCGCACGGGAGAGATGCTGTTGTGCCGCTCGCTCGGTAAGAGGTCCGGGCGGAACACGCGGTGCACGGCCTCGAGCAACTGGCTCGGCCGCATCGGCCGCTCGAGCAGGCCCGAGATGCCGAGCTGCTGCAGCTCTTCGAGCGGCGGCTTGGCGTGGCCCGTGACCAGCAACATCGGCAGCGCGGCGAAGCGCTGATCGGCGCGCACGACCCGCGCCAGCATCAGGCCGTCGATGCCGGGCAGCTCGAGGTCGATCAGGGCAAGATCCGGGCGTTCGGCGCGCTGTTTGAGCTGGCTGATGAACTCGCTGGCGTCGCGGCAGATCGAAGGTTCCATGCCCCAGACGGCGCACAGCTCGGCCCAGTGCTCGGCGTCGGACTGGTCGGCGACCACGATCGCCACGCGCTTGCCGAACAAGCCTTGCTCCGGCGCCTCCGTCGTCTCCTGCGAGGCTTGGAGCTCGAGCTCGACTCGAAAGGTGGTGCCCTGCCCGGGGACCGAGCTGACCGAGACGCGACCTTGCATCATGCGCGCGAGCCGCGAGCAGATCGAAAGGCCTAGTCCGGTCCCGCCGTAGCGCCGCGTCATGGACACGTCGCCCTGAGAGAAGGCCTGACCCAGGTTCGTCACCTGTTCGGCGGTCATGCCGATACCCGAGTCCGTGATGTCGAACGCGAGCCGCAGTTGGTTGCCCTCGCGGCGCGTCACGAGCACGCGCACATCGACGTAGCCCTGGTGCGTGAACTTGACGGCGTTCGAGACCAGGTTGAGCAAGATTTGCCGGACGCGCGTCGGATCCCCGTCCACGCGGATCGGCAGATTCGGGGCGAACGAGTAGCCGATCCGAAGCTTCTTCTTCTCGGCTTCCTCCGCGAACAACAGCACCACGTCCTCGACCAGATTGTGGAGCGGGAACGAAAGGCTCTCGAGCTCGAGCTTGCCCGCCTCCATCTTCGAGAAGTCGAGCACGTCGTTGATCAGCACCAGCAGGCTCTCGCCGCACGAGCGGATGGTCTCGGCGAACTCGCGCTGCTCCGGATCGAGCCGCGTCTTGACGAGCAGGTTGGCCATGCCGATCACACCGTTCATGGGCGTGCGGATCTCGTGGCTCATGGTCGCGAGGAAGTCGGCCTTGGCGCGCGCCGCGGCCTCGGCCGCAACCGCGGTTTGCCGTAGCTGCGCCTCGGTCTCGACGTGCCAGGTCACGTCCAGGCTCAGGCTGACGATACCGCCCCGCGCCGTGCGGCGATCGGTGGTGCGCAGCCAGGTGTCGCCGATGCGCTGCACGATGGGCTCGCCGAGCGTCCGGAGCGCCTCGATCCGCCCGCTCACGAACTGCTCGGCGCTCTGCCCCTCGAGGACCTGGGCGTAGCGCGTAGGGTCGGCGGCGATCGCCGCGTGGAACACGTCGCGGATGTGCGTGCCCGGCTCGCACTTCCCCTCGGCCACGCCGTACATCTCGCAGAAGCGCTGGTTGTGCGCGACCAGGCGAAGCTCGCAATCGAGCAACAAAAGGCCCGCGTCGAGCTGGTCGACCGCGTCGGCGAGGTCGGGAGTTGCCACGCAGGGCACGGGGGCGCGGACCGAAAGACCCATCCGGACTCCGATCGGCTGATTTCGTCCAGCAGTTAAGTCGTTTCGCGAGGACACTGTGTAGGCGGGAGGCCCCTTAAGCGCTCGAACGCCTTCGCCGTTTCGAGCTGCAGGAGAGGCTCAGTCGATGGCAGTGCCCAGCGCCGCCGCGGGTAAGGATTCCCGCGCCCCCCAACGTCCGGAGCGACCGCTCGACGTGTTGCTCGCAGAGGACTGCGCGCTCAACGCGCTGGTCGGCAGCACGCTGCTCGAGCAGCTCGGCCACGACGTTACGCACGTGAGCCGCGGCTACGACGCGGTCCGCGCCTTCGAGTGCGAAGCCTTCGACATCGTGCTCTTGGATCTCGAGCTCCCCGACATGCCGGGCCTCGAGGTCGCCCAGCGAATTCGCGCAGTGCCGTCGCGCAAATACGCGCCCATCCTGGCGGTGTCGGCGTTCGTGAGCCCCGAGCGCATCGAGGCGATGTCGGCGCACGGTATCGACGGCTACATCGAGAAGCCATTGCGGACGGCGACGCTGCGCGTGATGCTCGCACGGTTGATGTCCCCGGAGGCCGCGAACCCTGCCTCGCTCCGACCGAGCCTCGACCCGCCCGTGGACGGCGAAGCGCTGTTGCAGGAAGTGGGCGGAGACCGCGAGCTCTTGTGCCGCATGCTCCAGCTGTTCCGAGAACAGACGGCGAAGCTCGTCGTCGAGCTCGGCGTCGGCATCCGCTCCAAGGATGCGCAGCGGATCGGCGCCGCAGCGCACGCGCTCAAGGGCGTGATCGGCAACTTCAAGCTCGGCGGTGCCTATCACAGCGCGGCGCACCTCGAGCAGAGCTCCCGATCCGGGCAAGCCGTGGTGCCCGCCGAATACGACCGACTGATCACCGAGATCGGCGCGCTGCGGCGCGAGCTGAACGCGCTCGAAGGTAGCCTGGAACGACTATGAAGGTGTTACTGGCCGACGACGATCGCGTGTTCGTGGAACACGTCTCCACTCGCCTGCGGGAGAAGGGTCACACGGTCACGGTCGCGGTCGACGCGATGCAGGCCTTCATGTTCGCGATGAAGAACCTGCCGGACGTGATCATGCTGGACATCAACATGCCGGGCGGCACCGGCTCCGACGTGCTGAAAAAGCTGAAGCTTTCGGCCAAAACCAGCCACATCCCGGTGGTGGTGGTGAGCTCGGAGCAGGATCCCGCGCTCGACGCCCACGTGCAGAAGCTCGGCGCGAGCCGCTTCCTCAGAAAGCCGCTGCGCTTCGACGCGCTGTACGAGGCCTTAGAGCGACAAGCGGTTGGGAATCTGCCGAAGTAGCCGGAGGACTCGGACTGAAAGAGTGAGCGCGTGGGGACGTGCCGCCCCCGTGAACAGGGACAACTTTGCCCGCCCCGCCCGCTGAGCGCTGTCCCTCGCGTCGAGCAGTGCTAGGGTGCGGCACTCAGAGGTCCGAGTCCCGGGCCTGGTGTCGCTCATGATCGTCGTGATGAAGCCGCACGCGCCCGATGCCGCCATCGAGGCCGTGATCTCGTTCTTGGTCTCCGCGGGCTTCGACGTGCATCGCTCGAGCGGGCACGAGCGGACGATCCTGGGCGTGGTCGGGAACGTCACGGGCGACGACGTGGGCGTGATCAGCGAGCTCGAGGGCGTCACCGAGGTGGTGCGGGTGAGCGAGCCGTATCGCCTGGCCGCGCGCAGCGCCGTGGGCGCGACCAGCGTCGTGAGCGGCAAGTTCGGCAGCATCGGCGGGGCCCGGCCTTGGATCGCGGTCGAGCCGGTGAGCGGCAACGACCGCACCTCGACCGCCACATTTCTGCGCGGGCCCTCGCTGGTGGATCGCGGCTTCGACGCCGCGGTCTCGCGCAGCGCGGAGGCCCCGGAGGCGGTCGGCGGGCTCGAGCGCGTCTCTCTGGCCGCGACCGGCGCGGGCCCCGGGGTGCATTTCGTGGAGCGCGTGTCCGGCTCGCGCGTTGAGGCCTGGATGCAGTCCGCCGAAACCTGGCTCGAGCGCCGCTCGGACGTGGTCTTGCTCGAGTCGGGCGACGAGCAGCCGAACGGCACGCGTTCGCTCGACGTCGTGGCTCTGGCCCGCGCCCGCGAGCGGACGCACCTGCCGATCGTGGTCGATGTTCCGCGGATCGCCGGGATGGGGCGGCGCAGCGCGGCCGTGGCGTGTGCCGCGATCGGCGCGGGCGCCGACGGCGTGATCCTGCGCGTTCGTATCGGCCGCGACGACGATCAGCCGCGTGTACCCGCCTCGCTGACGCTCTCGGACGCGGCGGCGCTGGCCGAGCGGATCCGGACCCTGGCTGCCGTGCTGCGCGCATGAACCGCCTGTGCGTGCTCGGTTTCGGCTTGCTGGGCGGCTCGTTCGCGCTCGCGCAGAAGCGATCCGCGCCGGCCCACGTGACCGCCATCGATTTTCCGGGCGTGCTCGCGGAGCCGCGCGCCCGGCAGATCGCCGACGAGCTCGTGAGCGCGGCGGACGAGCAGGGAGCGCGAGCCGCGCTGCGCGCCGCCGACCTGGTGTTTCTGGCGGTGCCCGTGGGCGTGCTGTGCGAGCGCCTCGCGTTCGTATTGCCGGAGTCGCGGCTGGTCACGGATTGCGGCTCGACGAAGCGCGCGATCGTGCGCGCGGCCAGCGGTTTACCCAACCAGCGGCGCTTCGTGCCGGGTCACCCGATGGCGGGGCTGCCGGAGGGCGGGATCGCCGAGGCCCGCGCCGAGCTGTTCGAAGGGCGCCCGTGGATCCTGTGCGGTGAGGGCGCCGACGCGGACGCGCTACACAGCGTCGAGCAGTGGGTGCGGCGAGCCGGCGGCGAGCCGGTGCACTTGAGCGCCGCCGCTCACGATGCGGCCGTGGCGCGCACCAGTCACGTGCCGCAGCTGGTCGCCAGCGCGTTGCTCGGCCTCGTGAGCACCCGGGACGCCGCAGCCGCCGGGGGTCCCGCCTTCGAGCGCCTGACGCGCACGGCAGGCGGCCCCGAGGCCATGTGGCGTGACATTTTCTCGAGCAATTCCGACGAGATATCCACGGCGCTCCGCGAGCTGATCGACGCGCTCGCCGGGGTGCAGGCCGAGCTCTCACGAGGCTCGAGCAGCGCGCGAGCCGAAGCCTTGCTCGCGGCGGCGCGGCGCGCGCGGTACGAGCTGCAAAAGGCCGGCTCGGAGTCGGCAACGCATTCTGGCGACTGACGATGGCCGGCGTCTTGCAGAACCGAACCCTCATGCGCTTCGCGCAGCGTCTCTGGCTCCTGGCGTTGATCGCGCCCGGTTGCTTTCTGAATCCTCAGCCGGACATTCCGGACGCGAGCGGCGAGACCCCTCCGGCGGCGACGGGTGGAAGCGCGGCAGCAACCGGCGGTCGTCCCGGGGTGCCCGGAAACGGCGGTGCGACTGCCCGCGGCGGCGCTTCGAGCGGGGGCAGCCCGAGCACCGGCGGAGTCAGCATCGGCATGGGCGGCGAATCCGCCGGCCCCGGCGGCGCCGAGAATGCGGGCGGTGCCGGCGGCAGCTCGGATAGCGGCGCTGGCGAAGGCGGCGACCTCGGCTTCGGCGGTGGCGGCGACTCCGAAATTGGCGAAGGCGGCGAGTCCAGCGCGGGCGCCGACCCCGGGATCGGAGAGGGCGGCGAAGCTGGCGACCTCGGCTTCGGCGGAAGCGGCGACGGCGGGTTCGGCAACCCCGATAGTGCCGGCGCGGGAGGGCAGCTCGGGGGCTAGGGCAGGCGCTCGTCCGGACACCCGGATCCGGGCTGTGCCAACTTGTGCCACCCGGCTGCGGGCCAACGGTTCGGTTTCGAGTTGAAACCGTACTTCAACCTGCTGGCTCGCGCCGTGCAATACTACCGCCCACGATGCGTTGGCGCTCGCCCTGCTGCACGGTGTTGCTGCTCTGGGCGGGTGTGTCTTGTGGGTTCAGCTTGGACCCGCAGCCCGAGCTGCCGGGCGCTCGCGGGGCGGACGAGCCGGTAACGCCTCCCACCGGCGCTCCGACGGGCCCGACTCAGCCTGGCGGAACCGCCGCGCCGCCCGGCAACGGTGGAGCTTCTCCGCCGGTCGTCGTCGATCCGCCGAGCACGCCCACCACGACTCCGCCGCCCGTGTCGATGGGCGGCTCTGCGGCTTCCAGCGGCGGAGCAGCAGCCACGGGCGGCCTGACAGGTGCCGGCGGCTCGGCTCCAGCCGCGAGCGGCGGTTCTGCTACGAGCGCAGGCGGTGCGAATGCTGGCGGTCTCGACTCGGGCGGCGCCAGCGCGGGCGCTTTCCCCGGAGCGGGCGGCGCAGCGGGCGGGCCCAGTGTCGCGGGGAACGGCGGCTCGGGCGGTTCGGCGCCTGGCGGTGCAGCCGGCATCGGCGGATCGATGGCTTGCGGCGGCTCGGGCGGCATCGGCGGGGCCGGCGGTGGCAACGCGAGCTGCGGCGGAGCCAGCTCCACTGGTGGTGCGGGCTCGCCGCCTGGCGGCAGCGCCGGCTCTTCGGGCGGAGTCGTGCGCAACGAAGCGGCCGCGGGCGAAGGCGGCGAGCCGAACGAATGAACGCGGCGGCTCAGCCGCCGCCGGGACGCTGCCGCGACACGTACGTGTCGAGCACGTTCGCGATCAGATCGGCGAGGATGCCGTCGGCGACCCGCAGGCGGCGGCTCAGCTCGCGCGCCATGTTGAGGACGATGATCGCGTACGACTTCAGGTCCGAGCGGTAGAGCGCGTCGAAGTCCGCCGAGGTGATGCACACCAGGCGCCCCGGCGCGAGCATGCGCACCGTCGCCGACCGCGGCTGGATATCGACGATGCTCATTTCGCCGAACCAATCGCCGGGGCCGAGCACCGCGACGCGCGCATCGACGCCCGACCGGCTGCGCTTCAGCACCTCCACTTCCCCGCCGATCACGAGGTACATGGCGCTGGCCTCGTCGCCTTCGCGAAACAGCGTGTGACCGGCCTCGGGCGTCACGACCGTGAGTGTGCCGGCGAGGCGCGCGAGCACCTCGTCGCTCAGGGCGCCGAACAACCCGACCTCGCGCAGCTCGGCTCCCGTCAACTTCGGGACATGGACGCTCATGGCATGCTCGTCGCTGCGCTCGTCGGTTGGGTTTACAGGTTCTTGCTGAACACGACGCGCGGGCGCGCGGGCCCGGCGTAATCGTCCACAAAGGTGACGTCCCAGCCGAGCGCGCGATGGAACGCGATCGAGCCCTCGTTGCCGAGCGTGGTGATGGCCTTGAGCCGCATGCAGCCGGCTGCTCGCGAGTCCTCCTCGAAGGTCTGGTAGAGGACCTTGCCCACGCCGCGGCGCCGGTAGTCGGGGTGAATCCCGACCAGGTGTACGTAGCCGGTTTTCGGCGGACCGGGCGCTACGAAACCGAGCAGGAACCCGACCAGGATGCCCTCGTCTTCCACGACTCGCGCCATCGCGCCGAGCTCGTAGAAGAAGATCGGGTGTGCGAGCGCCGTGGTCGGCCCTCCCCACCAGCGGTCGATGATCTGGACGATGTGATCGTAGTCTTGCTTACCAAGGGGGCGGGTAATCATGAGACGAGCGCCGGTGCCGAGACTAACACGCCCGAGCCGGCTTCCTTCCCAAATCCTGATCGCAACACTTCGGGGGAACTCGACCAGGGGGGCCGCGTCGGGTATTCGAAGGCGATGTCGATCCGCATCGCTCCGTCGATCCTGAGCGCCGACCTCGGACGGCTGGCCGACGAAGTCCGCGAGGTCGAAGCGGCCGGCGCCGATTGGATCCACGTGGACGTGATGGATGGCGTTTTCGTGCCGAATATCACGATCGGACCGCCCACCCTGAAGGCCGTGCGCCGTGCCACTCGTCTGCCGATCGACGTGCATTTGATGATCGTCGAGCCCGAGCGCTATCTCGAGACGTTCGCGGAAGCAGGCGCGGACATCATCAGCGTGCAGCTCGAGGCCACGCGCCACGTGCAGCGCACGCTGTCGCAGATCCGGGCACTGGGAAAAAAGGCGGGGCTCGTGCTCAATCCGCACACACCGGAAGAGGCCGTGCGCTACGTGCTGGGCGACGTCGATCTGATCTTGGTGATGAGCGTGAATCCGGGTTTCGGCGGGCAACACTTTCTACCAGCGGTGTTGCCCAAACTGCGCGCGCTCCGCGAGCGCATCACGCGAGAGGGCCTCGCGATCGAGCTCGAGATCGACGGCGGCATCGCGCCCGCCACGGTGAAGAGCGCGGTCGAGGCCGGTGCCAGCGTGCTCGTCGCGGGCACCGCCGTGTTCGGTGAGCCCGACCGGCGCCAGGCGATCGCCGCCTTGCGCGCGGCGGTGGAGCCGTGACCCGGGCGCGCGGCACGGCCATCGCTGCAACGTTGCTCGGCTGCTCCGTGTTCGCGGGTTGCGGCCCGAGCTCGAAGGAGGCAAACGCTCCCCGCACTGACCCGAGCGCGACGGCGACGCCGCCTGCCCCCGGCGGATCGGCTTCCCACGTCCGGCGCGCCGACGCCGAAGTCGCCGCCGCGCTCGAGCTCGTCTCGCGCGTGCGAAAGCTCGACGTGAAGGCGAAAGTCCCTGGGTTTTTGCTGAATCGCGAGCAGCTACACCTCGAAGTCGAGCGCACGCTGAAAGACGAGGCGCCCGATGCGCTGATCGCCGGGAACACCGAGCTGCTCTATGCCTTCGACATCGTGAGCGCCGACTTCGATCTGAGGAGCGCGCTCACCCAGATGTACGGCGCGCAGCTCGCGGGCTTCTACGATCCAGACGAGGATCGCATGGTGCTCGCGTCCGATCTGTCGAAGGACGAGCAGGCGCTCACTCTGTATCACGAGCTGGTCCACGCCCTTCAGGACCAGCACTACGATCTGGCCGGCGAGCTCGATTGGAAGCCTGAAGAGTCCGATCGGCAGACGGCTCTCCAGGCGCTCGCCGAAGGCGATGCGACGCTCGCGATGCTCGACGTCGCGCGCGCGGCCGCCGGGCTCGGCCCTGGCGATTTTCCGCCTGAATTGCTGCAGATGGACGCGCTCCTGATGCAGGCGAGCCCGAAGCTCGACGAGGTGCCGGGCTTTCTGGTACGCGCGATGGTCTCGCCCTACGCCGACGGTTTGCGCTTCGTGAGCGAGATCCGCAAGCGCGGGGGTTGGGGAGCCGTGAACGAGGTCTGGCGGCAGCGGCCGAGCTCGACGGAGCAGATCCTTCACCCCGAGAAGTATCTGTCGCGCGAGCCCGTGCGACCGGTCCCGCCGCTTTCGATCCCGAGCGGGTTCGGCGCACCGAGCTTTCGCGACGTGATGGGCGAGCAGGGTCTGAAGCTGTTGTTCGAAGAGTGGGGGCCGGCGTCTGCGGCCGCGAACGCCGCCACGGGCTGGGGCGGCGACCGGATCGCGATCGCCGAGAGCTCCGCGGGCACCACCGTGTTCTGGCACCTCGAGTTTGACGACGAGGACGCCGCGCGCCGCGCGCAGGTGTCGATGGCTCGCGGCGCGCTGCGCGACGAGCTCGGCAAGAGTTCGCCGAAGCTGCGCCCGACCGTGGACGGCGCCACGGCGGAGAAGGCCGTGGGGGGCGGACGCTTCTGCAAGGCCCGCCCGGCGCGCGGCCCGTTTGCCATCGTGCGCCACGGCACGCACCTGGGTGTGACGCTCGGACCCTACCGGCGTGGACGGATCGCGGACGCGTCTGCGGACAAGTGTCCGGACGCGCTGGCGTGGGCGGACACGCTCGCCAGGCAGAGCGGTCGTCCGGACAAGTCGACTAAGTCTCAATAATTCCCGGCGCCTGACCCCGCACCTCGGAAGCGCGAGCGAGGCGCTTCTGAGCTGAGCCCCCGACGCGGCGTGCGCGGGAATAAGCATGGCACGTGCCTTGCTTTGAGTTGAACTGCGCGGCCCGAGGTAACCGATGGCCGCCCCCCGACGAACTCAGCGAGGCGATCGATGAACGCGAAGACCAAAAAGACGCCTGGTTCCAAGAACCCGTTGGTCGCGGCTTCCGTCGCCGCGTCGTGGGTCACGCTCGTGGCCGCGACGGCCCTCGGCGTCGCCGCTCCGCAGCTCGTGCGCGCACAGGTCTCGGCCAATCCGCGCGAGCTTGCCAAGGTACAGAGCTCGCCCGGCGAGTACCGCCTGATCGTGCAGTCCTACGCGCCTGGCAGCGTGATCGACGGCGTGCCCACTTCCCGGGCACGGCCGCTCGCGTCCACGCAGCGAGCCGTCACCGCGGCCGAGCTCGCGCGCGGCATCGGCATCGACGTGGTCGATCTCGAGCACTCCGCCGCGAACGAGCAGGTAATCGTGGCCTGGCTCGAGCGCGGCAGCGCAAACCTCGACTACGACGCGCTGCGCGCGCGGCCGAAGTCGGGCGCGTATCTGGGCGTGGCCGAAGCGCACTCGGAGTCCGGCGCTGGCCGCGCCGAGGTGGTTCTGTCCCGCCGGATCGGCTGAAAACTAAGCGGCTTTTGCCGTCTCCGGAGCACGCTGCAGCGCGCGCACGCGCTCCTGAAACTCCTTGCGAGCTTCCTCGCTGAGCGGCGCGCCGCCGAAGCGAACGCTCTGGTACTGCTCCGTCAGCGCCATCACCTCGGCGGCTATCGGGTGTCCCAGAGCCACGAGCGCTCGCGCGTGCGTGTACGGCGGTGTGCCGGTGGGGCGCGCAGCGCCGCGCAAGGTCATGACCTGGTCGAGGCTGCGATAGAGCTCCGTGATCCGGCGAGCCACGAGCTCGCGCTCGCTGGGCTGCAGCTCGGGGCCCCGCGGGCGGCGGCGCCGCCGGAACACGACGACGGCGGCGATCACCCCGCCGGCCACCGCAAGGACCAGGAGCACGTGCCGCGGCTGATCGAACGTGCGCCGTACCACGCCGCCCTCGGGAAACAGCGCGCGGTAGTGCTCGCGCATCGTGCGTGCGAGACCGAGCTGCTGCTTCAAGTCGTAGCCGACGACGTGGTGGTCCCAGCGCTGGCTCATGGCCTCCACGATGTCGCGCACGGTCGCGAACAAGCCGTGAATCTCGCTGCGCGGCGCCGAGCTCGCCGGCGGAGTCGGGTCGAAGCGCGTCCACCCGAGCCCGTCGACGTAGGCCTCGACCCAGGAGTGCGCGTCGCCCTGCCGCACGGCATAGGTGCCCGCAAAACGGTTGTAGGTACCGCCGATGAAGCCGGTCACGTTGCGGGTCGGCACGTTGATCGAGCGCAGGATCACCGCCATTGCCGTCGAATAGAACTCGCAGTGACCGCGCTTCGAGACGAACAAGAAGTGATCGAGCGGGTTTTCCGAAGCCCCCGACGGCGACTCCAGATCGTAGCGGTAGTCTTTGCGAAGGCGCGTTTCGACCAAGCGCGCTTGTGTCAGCGGGTCCTGGACGCCCGCGGTCCACAGCTTGCCGAGCTCCCGGACGCGCGCGGGCAGATTCGGCGGCAGCCCGAGGTAACGGTTGCGATCGGGGAGCTCGAGCTCGCCGCGCAGCGCGTCGTCCGGGCCGGCGAGCGAAACCTCGTAGCGCAGGCCGCGCTCGTCGGGCGTGTGATAGTAGAGGCTGCCTTCGGCGCCGAGCTCGAGCTCGGGCACTTGGCCGAGTAGCGCGTTGGTGGGCGCAACCAGCGTCAGGGCCACCGCGTCGGCGGGTAGGAACACCACGCGCGGCTCGATCGGCTCGAGGTCGACGATCAGCTTCCGGTCGCGCACCGGGTCCGGAAATCGCTGCAAACGTACGGATTTTCCGCGTCGCTCGGCGCGCGCGCGGTCGAAGGGGCGGCTCCGCGACCAGGTGCGGCCGTCGTAGCGGTCGAACGCCGTGCCCTTCAGGTACAGCGCCAGGCGCGGCGGCGGCTCGGGCGGCAAATCGGGGATGCTGACGCGCAGCACCACCGTCGGATCGGTGCGCAGCTTACCGACGCCGCCGAGATCGACCCGATCCGAAAAGCCGACCATGCGCTCGGGCCGCACGTGGTTCAGCAGCAAGAACGACAAGCCGACCCGTGGGAACAGCACGAACAGCGCTGCGGTGAAGACGAAGATCGGCACCGACAGCGAGCACGTGAAGAGCAGGAACGAACGCCCGATCACGCGCCGCGAGCGCAAGATGCGCGGCACGTCCACCGGCAGCCCGGTGCGGTCTCGCGCGCCCTGGCGGTAGTTGCCCTCGACCTCGCGCCGCAGGTGGCTCAGCACGAGCGCGCCCGGCGCCACGATCAGGAACCCCACGAAACACAGGCCGTAGGCCAGGCCCCCGCCGAGCACGGTGCCGGCGATCAGGTGCATCAGCGCCAGCACGATCACTTGCTGGTCGTGGGCGGCACCGCGCCGCGTGGCCAGGCGCACCACCTGCAGCCCTGCGGCAAACTCGACTGCGACCGGCAACAACTCGGCGCCGCTCGCGAGCCGCCCGATCTGCAGACCCAGCAGACCCAGCGGGCCGACCACGCCGACGCGGCGCAAGAACGGCCGGTCGTGCCAGCTCTCGGGTACGAGCAGGGCCAGGCACAGACCGAGCAACACGCCGCCCGCGATCCAGCGGTCGAGCTCTCCGCTCGTGACGAGCGCGAGCAAGCCGAGCGCCGCCAGCGCGTCGGTCATGATCCGATGAACGAGCCCGAACCTCATGACGCGCGCGGCAGCTTCTTTTCTGCGGGTTTCGTGGCTTCCGGCCGCGACTCCAGGAGCGCGAGGAAGCGCAGCAAGGGGTCTGCGCCGAGCGCGCCCGTCGAGCGGGCGCGTTCGCCCGCGGTGGTGGTGAGCGTCACGGCATCGCCGCGCTTCAAATGAGCGACCGCGCGCGAAGCGGTCTCGCGGATCCGCCGCTCGAAGCGCGCGCACCACTCTTCTGTCGGCGCCTCGCCGCTGTGCGTCGACTCGATCTGGTACCTGACGTCGCGGCGCGTCTCGCGGCCACGCTCGCGCAGCACCATGTGATGCGTGCTCTTGCGCCAGTAGATGTCGCGCGGGTCATCGCCCTCGCGCATCGGGCGCACGCCGAGCACCTCGTCACCCGTGCCGCGGCCGATGCTGGCCGTGCCGCCCGTGCGATCACCGCTCGGCTCGGCCGGCAGCACCACGGGATCGACCGCGGGGTAGATGATGAGGTCCCCCTCTGCCGTCACTTCGCGAGATTTCTCGAACAAACCAAAGGGGAAGCGGGTCGCGAGGCGGAAGCCCACGTGCCGGTCGCGGCCGCGGCGCGCCGGCGTCCGGCGGTAGGCGGCGACCTGCGCCGACTGCGGACTGATCTTGAGGAAGAAGCAGCGCTTGTCCGCGGGCTGACCCGCGCGCAGATCCTCGATCTCGATCGCGTACGAGGGCGCGTTCTTCTTGTGGTTGAAGACCTCGATCTCCACCAGGTGCGGCCGGCCCACCTGCGCGCGTGGGGGCAGGCGGCGCGTCACGGTCAGCTTTCGCAAGCTGAGCTCGCTCAACACACCCGAGACGATGATCAGCGACAGCAGCATGCCCAGCAACAGGTAGAGCAGGTTGTTGCCGGTGTTGATCGCCGCGAAGCCGACGCCGAACGTCACACCGATGAAGTACTTGCCCTCGCGCGTGAGCTTGAGCCGGCGCGGCGGCTTCCAGCGTGCGAGGACGCGCGCCAAAAAGCCGGCGCGCCCGTGCGCTCTTTCGGAGCGCGCGCGGCCCTCGGGAGTTTGCGTCTCGAGCCGCCCCGACACCGCGCCTCAGAGCGGAACGGGCACGCGAGCGACGATCTCGCGCAGCGCCGTCTCGGCTTCGTCACGCGACGGCGTGTAGCCCTCGGCGTGGGAAGAGAGGCGGACGCGGTGTGCGAGCACCGGCACGGCCAGCGCGTGGATGTCGTCGGGGGTGCAGTAGCTGCGACCGTTCAAGAGCGCGCGGGCTCGGGCTGCGCGCGACAGGTTCATGCCTGCGCGCGTGGAGGCACCGAGCGACAACGCCGGGCTCGACCGGGTCGCGGTGATGAGAGCCTGCAAGTAGGTCGCGAGCGCGCCGTCGAAGGTCACGAGCTCGACCTCGCGCTCGAGCGACACGAGCGTGTTCGGATCGAGCACGACCGGGACATTCTCCACGCGATCCGTCTCGGGCTCGAGCAACAGGCGCATCTCGACCTGCGGCGGCGGATAGCCGATCCGGAGCCGCATCATGAAACGGTCGAGCTGCGACTCCGGCAGGGGGAACGTGCCCGCGAAATCTTGCGGGTTCTGGGTGGCGATCACCAGGAACGGCTGCGGCAGATCGACGGTCTTACCGTCGAGCGAGACGCGGCCTTCGCTCATGGCCTCGAGCAACGCAGACTGCGTGCGCGGGCTCGCGCGGTTGATCTCGTCCGCGAGCAGCACGTTCGCGAAGATCGGTCCGTGACGCAGCACGAACTCGGCGCGGCGCTGATCGAAGACGCTCACTCCGAGCACGTCGCTCGGCAACAGATCGCTCGTGAACTGCACGCGACGAAGCTGACCGCCGACGGCGCGGGCGAGCGCTCGGGCGAGCGTCGTCTTACCGACGCCAGGCACGTCCTCGATCAGGACGTGACCTCGTGCGAGCAGCGCGACCAGCGCGAGCTCCACGACTTCCGACTTCCCCTCCAACGCCAGTTCGACGGCACGCCGCAACGCAATCAGCTGCTCGCTGCTCTGCGGCTCGAGAGCCAGGGCCGAAGAGGTCATCTCGGGCATCGTAGCATCGAAGTCCGGGCGGGATTCTCTCAAGAACCAACATCAACCCCGCGTTTTGCGGTTTTTCTGGCGCCATTTCTCCTACACGCGGTCTCGCTGTCGCCCATGGGCAAACGCGAAGCCGTGGGGCTCTCGGGCCGATTGAACGCACTCGCGAGAACCCGCCGCAGCTCCAGCGTTTTCGGGGGCGCTGAGCTAGGCTCAGGCGCCTTGAACGGCGGGCCACTTCGAGTGGGCCAACTCGAGCCGAGGCGATTTTGGACACTTTCTCTTCCCGAATACTCCACGGGGGCCGAGCATGAGCGGCAGCCCGCGGCCGGCCCAGCGCATCCAGCGAATCGAGGTGCGCGGTGTGACTCGCGCGTTCGGCGCGACCCTGGCGCTCCGCGGAGTGAACGTCGGCTTCGACGCTGGGACGATCTCCCTACTCGAGGGGCCGAACGGCGCCGGCAAGAGCACCCTGCTCGCGGTGGTCGGCACCGTGATCCGCCCGAACTCGGGGAGCGTCTGGTACGACCCGGTCGGCGACGAGCCGGAGGAAGTGCGGCGGCACCTCGGCTGGGTCGCGCACGACTCGCACTGCTACCGGGAGCTCGGCGCGAGGGAGAACGTACTGCTGGCGGCTCGCCTGCACGGCCTCGGCCAGCGCAGCCTGTGGGGCGACGTCGCGGCGCGCGTGGACATCGCTCACCTCGCGGAGCGGCCCGTCGGCACTCTGTCGCGCGGGCAGAAGCAGCGCGTGGCGCTGGCTCGCGCGCTCGTGCACTCGCCGAGCGTCCTGCTGCTCGACGAGCCCTGGACCGGGCTCGATCAGAAGAGCGCGGGCCTATTGGAGCAGGTGCTCCGGGACGAGCGCGATCGCGGGAGCTTGATCATCGTGGTCAGCCACGGTGAGGGCGTCGCGGAGCGGCTCGGCGCGCGGCGCGTGCGCATCGACGGCGGACGCATCGCGACCTGAGGAGCGCTTTCACGCGAGCAGTCGCTCGAGTAACCGAGCGAGGTCGTTTGCGTCGCGGCCGAGCACCGCGGCGGGATCCGCGATCCCGAGGCGGCGCAGCTCGGCGGCGTTGCTGCCCGTGCTCGCGTCCGGTTCGCGCGCAGCCGACAGCGCGACGAAGTCGGGGGAGCGCCCGCGCGCCGCGAGCGCCGTCAGCGTCGCGGTGAGCTCGTGCAGCACGCCGAGCGCATCGGGCGCCACCAGCACCCAACGCGCCGGTTCGAGCGCGCGAGCCAGGTCGAAGTTCGTGCTCGTCTCACTCAGAGGAGTGAAGACTCCGCCGGCGGTCTCGATCACCGCGAGGTCTCCGGCATCGGCCTGCTGCTCCCGCTCCCACTCAGCGAGCCAGGACTGAAGGCTCGGAATGTCGATGCAAATCCCCGCCCGGCGCGCCGCCAAGTGCGGCGAGATTGGCTCTGCCAGCGCATAGCGTGGATGCTGCGAAGGTAGCGAAATTGCTTGACTTTCTGCTGCCAGCCGGGACGCGTCGCTGGGCGCGTCCGGGCTGAACCCACTTTCGATCGGCTTCAACAAGGCAAAGCGGCGCGGCGAACCCGTCGCCGCCGAGCGAGCCGAAAGCGCGCGGCCGAGCGCAACGCTCACGTGGGTCTTGCCGACCCCGGTTCCGGTTCCGAGGATCACGATCCGGCGCATCGAGGGTGCTGCTCCTTCCCGAGCTGTGTCACGTGAGCGTGGCTTCGGCGACCCGCTCGGCGAGCCGCTTCACGTCGTCGAGCTCGAGCTCGGCCGTGACGGTCAGCCGCAAGCGCGCCGTCCCCGGCGGCACCGAGGGCGGGCGGATCGGCTGCGCGAGCACCCCGCGCGCTCGGAGCCGCTGCGCGGCCTCGAGCGCCCGCTGGCCATCGCCGATCCAGACCGGCACGATCGGACCGAACGAGCCTTCGCCAACCGTAACCCCGAGCTCGCTCAATGCCCCGCGGAAGGCGGCGACGTTCGCGTGCAGTCGCTCGCGGGCGGGGTCGGCGGCGCGGGCCGCGGCGACCTGCGCGCGCGCCTCTCGGCAGAGCGAGGGTGAGGGCGCGGTCGAGAACACGAAGGTGCGGGCGCGGTTCCAGAGGAACGCCCGGAGCGCTGCGGAGCCCGCCACGAACCCACCTTGCGATCCGACGGCCTTGCCGAGCCCGCCGATCAGTACGTCGGGGCGAACGCCGAGCTCTGCGCAACGTCCGGCGCCGCCTGCCCCGAACACGCCCAGGCCGTGCGCCTCGTCCACGACCAGGAAGGCGCGGTGGCGATCGCACAGGGCGCGAAGTGCCGTGAGGTTCGGGCCGTCCCCGTCCATGCTGAAGTACGACTCGGTGATCACCCAGCGCAAGGGCGTGGAGCGGGCCGCGCTCAGCGCGCTGTCGATCGCAGCCAGGTCGAGGTGCGGCGTCACCAGCACCTGGGCACGCGCCAGGCGACAGCCATCGATGATGGAGGCGTGGTTGAGCTCGTCGGAGATCATCACGGCGTCGTCGCCGCCGAGCGCGCTCATGGTTCCAACGTTCGCGGCGTAGGCGCTGGTAAAGAGCAGCGCCGAGGAGAGCCCCACCCAGCTCGCGAGCTCGGCTTCGAGGGCCACGTGCTCGGCCCGCGTCCCCTGGACTAGTCGCGACGCCCCAGCGCCCGCGGCCCCTGTTTCACGTGAAACGGACGCGCCCGCGAGGCCCAGGTAGTCGTTCGACGAAGCATCGATGAACCGGTCGCCCTGGGCGTCAGCCGCAGCCGCCACCTCTCTACGAGCGAAGGCGTCGTCCGGGTCCCGGTAGAGGCTCCGCGACTTGAGGGCGTCGAGTTGCCACTGGAGGTAGGCGTCGAGCATCGGCTGGTGGACGGGTTTGGAACGAAGGACCGACCGCGGCAAGAAACTTCCCGGCCGGGCACGACGATTCGTGGACCGGGGTCGGTCGAGCGAAGGCACTGAGCCTGGGACGCAAAGACCGCAAGGGGCTTTCTCGGGTGGCGCCTGCAGACGACTGGGAGGGACGAGCCGTTGCATTGAAGTGGCTCCGAAATGCATCCCCACGACGCGCGCTGCCCGCCAGCTCGACCCCCAAAAGACTTGCGAGTCTTTGCGCTCCTTTGCGCCTTTGCGGCGAAATCGTCCACGACCTTGTTTCACGTGAAACGAAAAGCAAATTCATCAATCAATTCAATGTCTTTCCACGATATTAAAACCTCACTGACTTTATTGGTTGTCCCGGCACGCTGAATCGAGGATGGTCGCTCGCGGCCGTGACAGCAGTAGAATGAGCGCGTTTTAATGGATGCGTCCTCACTGCTGGCGCCCGCGCGGGGGCGGTACGATCGTCGGAGCACGCCGGAAGAGCGCTTGCGCGCTCAGCGGTGGCGGTTGATGCACGCCGTGGCGCTTGCATTCGTCGAGCGGGAGCCGAGCGTGAGCCGCGTGGCGGCGCTCGCGCGCGTGGGACGCGCCTCGTTCTACGAGTTCTTCGACGATTTCGAGCATGCTCTCGCGATCGTGCGCTCGCTTTCGATCGACGCGCTCGACCGCGCGCTGGATGCCGCTCTGATCCGCGAACGCGCGCCCGTAGCGGCGCTGCGCTCGCTGACTCAGGCGTTTCTGGAATCACTGCAGCGCTGGCCCGAGGCTGCGCTGGTGGCACTCGCAAGCGACGGTGAAGAGACGAGCCCGCTCGGGCGTTGCTTCGAGCGCGCGCTACGCCGCTGGTCCGCGTCGAGCCAGAGCGCAGGGCTCATCACCCCTCAGGGTGATTCAGAGCGCTTGCTGCTCGCGACCGGAGCCGCGGAGGCGTTCGCGCGGCGGGTCGCCCTGCGCGCCGCGGCGCGAGCGCCCGAGGTCGTCGATGCCGGAAAGCAGCTGGCCGACGCCCTGCTACGAGTCCTGCGCTAGCCGGCAAGTGTGTTCCGGAGTTTCGGCGGCCGGTTTGCCGAGCGCCCGGTCGCGCTCTGGACAACCTGTGGTCCGGCATGTGGGGAACCTGGTGGAGCACGGCTGAAGTCGTCAGAATCCTTCAGCTGATCGATCGGAGCGCGCGAGGTCGGAGAGCCGCGGGGTGCGCCACACCCACCTCCGGCAGGGTGATTCGAGCTGAAGATTCGGCATTTCCATGGAACGGCCTCAGTGCTAGCGTGGGCACCGATCGCGAATGGACTCGCCGGTGGAAGTGAAGATCGGTGGCAACAGCTACCGCGTTACCGGCTCCGCCAGTGAGGTCGAGCTGCAGCGCCTGGCCTCTCTCGTCGATCAACGGCTGCGCGCGCTCAGCGGTTCGTCGCGCAACCCCTCGCCCCAGGCGATGGTGCTGGTCGCGATGACGCTCGCGCACGAGCTCGAGGAAGAGCGCTCCGCCCGCCGCCGCCTCGAGCAGCGTTCCAAAGAAATGCTGAGCTCCCTGCTCGAGCGCGTCGACGCCGCTCTCGAAGCCGACTCGGCCGGCTCCGAACCCGACCCCCAAGAGTTCGAAGCCTCCCCCGAACCCTGACCGGCCCCCTTGGGGTGGCGCTCGGTAGCGCAGTTACTGCAGGGCGCCCCAGGCGAGGAGGAAGGGCGCGGCGACGAAGAAGCCGTCGATGCGGAGGCCGAGGGTGACCAGGGTCGAGCGGTCGTCGCCGAAGGTTTGCTCGGCGCCCAGTACGAGACCCGCGGCGAAGTTGTAGGCGCCGTGGAAGTTGTAGCTGCGGATGCCGAAAAATAGCTCGGTGTCGAGGCCGGCGCGGCCAGCGTCGTCGAGCAGACCGCCCGCTGAGATGCCGAGACCGAAGTCTTCCAGCGTCGGGATCAGCAGCGTCAGGCCTGCGGCGGCGCGGAGCTCGTCGAAGGCGACCGTGCCCACCGACGTGTACGGGCCGATGCCGAGGTCGCGCTCGCGAGCGCGCCCGAAGATCAAGTCGCTGTGCAGGTCACCGCAGAATGCCCAGCGAGAGCGGGCCTCGGAGCGCTCGTGGCACAGCGCTGGATCGACGCCGATGCTCCACTGCGGCTCGGCGCTCGCCGAACGAACCGCGAGCAACAGCGCGGTGGTGAGCCCAACTGCGGCCCACCGGGCGGGGCTTAGGGGCAGTTCGCAGGCTGGCTGCCGGTGCAATCGAGCCCGCCTAGCAACGTGGAGCAATTGAGGCACGGGTCCCTGCATATCGGGTTTTGCGCCGCGCAGGCCGTGCACGGCACGCGCACGTCCTGCCCGGGACGACATGCCTGCTCACCGGAGGGCGCCTCCATGTCCCCCTGCAAGTCGCAGAGATAGACGTTGGGACCCTGGTCGGGTTGGCTGGCTTCCGCCGGATAATCGACGAGGCAGCCGCTGCAGATCGTGATCGGGAAGAAGAACTCGTTCGACTGCACCTCTTCCCCGCCGAGGGTATCGCCGAAGACGCTGATACGCGCCACGACGACGCCGGGCGTGAGCGGCGCACCGGCAGGGATCAGCTCCGCGGAGATGGCGCCGTAGCCGGGATCGGTGCCCGACGCGGGGTGGACGAAGCCGCTCGAGATCGTGGTGAACTCGGCGATCGGGTTGCCGTCGGCGGTCTCGAGCCGAACCTCGGCGCCGCGCATCGCGAGCCGCGCGGTCTCGGTTCGAAGCTGGTCGCGGCTGCCGCGCTGCGTGAGCTGGCTGCCGACCAGAAGGCCCGCGGTGTAGCTCGAGCGCAGCGACATATCGAGCGCGCCCCCGGTCCGCAGGACCGCGGACGCCTGAGGGCTGAGAATGCAGTCGGTCTCCTCGATGGCGAGCACGCCGACGATGAAGAGCATGCTCTCGTTGTCGGAGCAGGCGCTGACCGAAAGCGCGCCGCCGCACAAAACCGCGGACAACGCGGCCGCTCTGAGACCGAATTTCATCGATCGCCTCGACTGGAGCACGGGGTGACGCCGCGGATGGGACATGCGCTCTAGACTCGGAGTCTAGCGACGCGCTCGGGGCCACGCCAAAATTGTGGTCAGTCGCCAATCGGTGACCGCCGTCCCACATGGCGCACGCGCTTATTGAACTGCGCGTCTCTCGAGCTTTCGGGGCTAGCGCGAGGACAGCGCGAGCGCGTGGCGGGACAGCTCTCCGAGCTCGAGGTCGCGGGTGATCACGTCGCCGAGGCCGTGCGCCACCACGAACTTGATGCTCTTGCCGGCGCGCTTCTTGTCGTGGCCGAGCAGGCCCACGGCGTCGGCGAGCGGCTCGCGCGCGATGTCCGCGGGCAGGCCGAGCTTTTCGAGCAGCCGTTCACTGCGCTCGGCGAGCTCGCGCGGTGTGGCACCGAGCGCGACCCCGATACGCAGCGCTGCGACCAGCCCCAAGCTCACGGCCTCGCCGTGGCTGAGGCGGGTGTAGCCGCCCTGCGATTCGAGAGCGTGCCCCACGGTGTGCCCGAGGTTCAGCACCGCGCGCAGGCCGCTCTCCCGCTCGTCGGCGCTGACGATCCGAGCCTTCACGCGGATCGAGCGGCGCACGAGCTCCGCGAGCACCTCGCTCGAGCGCTGGAGGACACGCTCGGTCTCGCGCTCGAGCAGCTCGAACAGCTCGGGATCGCCGATCAGCGCCGTCTTTACCACCTCGGCGAGCGCGCTGCGGAAGCCGCGGTCGCTCTCGGTCGCGAGCAGCGCAACGTCGCACAACACGGCCGAAGGCTGGTGGAAGGCGCCGACCGCGTTCTTCGCGCTCTCGAGATCCACCCCGGTTTTTCCGCCCACGGAGGCGTCGACCATCGCGAGCAAGGTGGTCGGGATGCCGACCCAGCGGACGCCGCGCTGGTAGCTCGCGGCCGCAAAGCCGGCGATGTCGCTGACGACGCCGCCGCCGAGCGCGACGAAACACGCCTTGCGATCGACCTCGCCGGCCTGCGCCGCACGCCAGATCTTCTCCACGCTGCCGATGTGTTTGTGCTGCTCACCCGGCGAGAGCACGACCACGACGGGATCGGCGAGGCAATCGCGAGCGAGCGCGCCGTGCAAGCCGTACACGGTCTCGTCGCTGATCAGTACGCGCTTCGAGGCCTTGCCGACGGCGGGGGGCAGCCGCTCCGCGACCAACCCTTCACCGATGTCGACCGCGTAGGAGCGATCCCCAGCGGCGACGGCGAGCGGATCGCGCCGCCAGACGGCCAGGGCTTGCTGGGCGAGCTCGTGGACGGAACGCGCGTCGCTCGCGAGGCTCTCGTGCGCTTCGGCGTAGGCCGTCTGGCGGAGCTCGAGCAACGCCGCGGCGCGCGCCCCGGGATCCCCGGCGAGCAACGGCCGGGTGCCGCTCTCGGCGCGAGCGCGGCGCAGGAGCTCCGGAAGCTCCGCCGTGAGCGTCACGACCACGGCGCGATCGAGCGCAGCCAGCCGCACCTCGCGGGACACGAGCGCGCCGCCGCCCAGCGCGACGACCGGAGCAGGACCCGAGGCGGCCGCGTCCAGCAAATCGAACAGGGCAGCCCGTTCCAGTGCGCGAAAGCCCGCTTCCCCCGAGTTCGAGAACAGCTCGGCGACGCTGGCACCGCTCTTCCGCTCGATTTCGAGGTCGAGATCGACGAAGCGGCGGCCCGAAAGCTCGGCCACGCGCTTGCCCACGGACGACTTGCCCGTGGCCATGAAACCGCTGAGGAGCAGGGGTCGGCGCATTGCGGGCGAAGCCTGAACGAACGATGCCCGCTCCGCCAGCACCGCGGAGCGCGGTTTCGACGCCCGGATGCCAAGAACGGCTAAGCTTCCGCCGTGGTTTCACCGCTCAAGGCGCGAGACGGCAGCGTGCTGGTCGAGGTACGGGTCAAGCCGCGCGCCCGAAAGAGCGCGGTTCTGGGGGTTCGAGAGGGCGTGCTCGAGGTCGCAGTCGCTGCGCCTCCCGTCGAGGGCGCCGCGAACGAAGAGCTGATCCGCACCTTGGCCGCCCACTTCGATCTCGGCCGCCGAGCCGTTCGCCTGGTGGCTGGTGCGAGCTCCCGGCACAAGCGCGTCGCGCTCGACGGGGTCGGCCTCCCCGACATCCAGGCTGTACTGGAGCGGATCGGATAGACTCGTCGGCCTCGTGGCCCTCGACGTACTGGCGGTATTGTCGGACTCGGAGGCGCTGAGCCTGCTCGGCCGCGTGCTGGGCGAACACGGCGACCGGCTGACGCTCGCGCACGATCTGGACGACGCGCTCGCGCGCATCTCGAGCGAGGCCCCCGACGCGGCGCTCGTGGACGTGAGCCTCGGCGACGCGAACGGCAAGGGCGTGACGATTGTCGAGCAAGCGCGCGCTCTCTCGCCGCGCACGGCCGTCTTCGCCGTCGCCCCGGAGCAGCGCCCGGATCTGGTCTCGAAGATCGCCGCCATCGACTGCGCCGGGATCTTGCCGTTGCCGTTGCGGAGCGAGACCCTGCGCGCGGCGCTGTTCGGCTTGCGCCATGAGCCCGCGCCGCGGCTCGGCGGTAACCTGGTGCTGGATTTGTTCGAGATCGGCGAGGCGTCGTCGCTGCGCGAGGCCTCCGAGCGACTCGCAGCGCGCCTCGCGAGCGCCCTCTCGGCGAGCCGCGTGGTGATCTATCTGGGCGCCGGCGAGGACGCGCGCCAGCTGCTGCGCACGGCCGTGCTCGGCGCGGTCGAATCGGCGCCGTCTTTCGGCCTCGAGCTCGAGCTCCTCGACTACGCGAACCGCGAGGGGCTGACCGTGATGCGCTTCGCGACCCGCCGTGACTCGGTGGGCTTTGCGCTGCTCGGCGGCGTCTCGGCGCGCGCGCTGGAGGACGACCAGACGTCGCTGCTCGGCGCCGTCGGAACGCTGGCCCTGGCCCTCGCCGGCGCGCGCGAGCGCTCGCACCGCGCAGCGATCAAGGATCCGGCATCGAGCGCCTACACCTTCGCCTACTTCGTGGACGTGGCCGGGCGCGAGATCGACATGGCGCGCCGTCACGGTCGACGCTTCGCGCTCGCCACGATCAACGTCCGCGGTCCGAAGAAGCCGGGCGCGCTGCGGCGCGAGCCCACGCTCGAAGCCGCCGAGCGCGTGCTGGCCGCGGTGCGCGACACCGACGTGCTGGCGCGCGTAGACGAGAGCGAGTTTTACCTGTTGCTCCCGGAAACCGGCCGGATCGGCGCGCTCGCCTGCCAGCGCCGCGTGCTCTCGGCGTTTCGCGTCGGGCCCACGGACGAGCGGCTGGGGCTGTCGATGGGGCTGTCCACGTTTCCTCACGACGGCACCGACCTGTCGCGGCTGCTCCGGGTCGCCAAGCACCGCGCCGACGCGAGCGAGCGCTCGGTGACCGAAGTATTCGGGCTGCGCGAGCTGCCGTTCACCGAGCTCGTCGACACGCTGCTCGGGCAGGTCTCGATGCTCAACCTCGGCGATCGCCCGGAGACGCCGCGCTACATCGAGCTGCCGGTGATGGACGCGATCGCGCTGGCGATCGGCGTGCTGCGCGAAGCAGTGCGCGGGGGCGAGGCTCGGATCGTGGCGACCCGGCACGCGGGCATCAGCATCGGCGGCGCCGTCCGCGCCGAGATCGTGCGGGACATCGAGGGGGCGCGGCTCGACGTCGTGGACGTGAGCAGCATGCCCGGCGCGGAAAACGTGGACATTTTGGCGGTCGTCGGCCAGCACGCGCTCTACGCTCTCGTCGGGCGCTCCCAATCCGGGCTGGTCCGTGCGGTGCACTCCACCGATCCGGTGCTGGTCGATCTGCTGTTCGAGCGCCTGGCGGACGGCGGAGCGAGGTGGCCGGAGCGATGAGCCGCACCGTGTTGTTCATCGAGCCCGATCTCGATCTGCTCGGCACGCTGGCGTCGGGTCTCAGGTCGCGCGGGCTCGAGGTCTGGATCGCCAACGACTTCGACGCGGCGCTCGAACGCGCGCGCGCCACGCTGCCCGACTGCGTGCTGCTCGGACCCGCGCTGACCGAGCTCGAGCGCCTCGAGGCACGGCTCGGCGAAGTCGCGGGTCTGCCGGATGTGCCGCGGCTCAGCCTCGCCCGGGGCGCGGGGCGCGCGCAGCGGGACGCGCTCGACGGCACAGACCCCGGCGCGATCGCCCAGCGCGTCTACGCGCTGCCCCCGCAGCGAACCGCCGTGCCCGCCGAGGGCAGCGAATTCCGCGGAGATCTGGCCCACGCCTCGATCGTCGATCTGCTCCAGCTTTTGACGATGAATAGGCAGAGCGGCACGCTGACGCTGCAGACGTCGCTCGGCTCCGGAGAGGTGCGGCTGGTCGATGGCGACATCGTCGATGCGCTGTACCGCCGGCTCGAGGGCGTGAAGGCGCTGTACCGGCTGCTCGGGGAACGCGAAGGCAGCTTCAACTTTGCGCCCGGCAACGGCATGCCGCTGGTGCGCCGCATCGATTCGCCGCCGAACGCGCTGCTGATGGAGGGCATGCGCCAGCTCGACGAGGTAAAGCGGCGCCTCGACCAGCTGGAGCTCAACGACGACGCCCTGATCGCCGTCGCGGCCCCGAGCCTCGACGCGCCCGAGCTCGTCCAGTACGTGATGCACGCGCTCGCCATCCCGCGCACCACCGTCGAGCTCCTCGACGAGACGAACGCGCTCGATCTCGAGGTGATGAACCTGCTCGCGGAGCTGCTCGAGACCGGCAAAGTGCGCCGGATCACGGGCGGCGCGCTGCGCATGGAGCTCGCCGACTCCGAGCGGATCGGCGTGCTGGCCGCGCTGATCAAGCGCGCCACGCGGCCCGGCTTTTTCGGCCCGCCGCGGGTCGGGATCGCGGCGCCTGCTCGGCTGTTGCTCGGCGCGCTCGCGGCGCTCGGGCGCCTCGCCGAGGCCATGGTGCCGCCGGAGGCCGTGCCGGCCGCTCCCATCCCTCATCTGCTCGCCACGCTGCGGCTGCCGGACGGCGTCGATCTCGACGTGATGGGCTTTCCGCTGGTCGAAGCTTACGCGCCGCTCAGCGCGCTGGCCTTACCCGGTTGCATCGCCGTCGCGCGGCTCGGTGAATCGAAGACGCTGGCGCAAGATCTCGAGCTGCTCGGCATCCCCACCCTCGAGCGCTCCGATCTGGCCGCCGGCGACGACCCATCGAGCGAGAGCGTCGCGGCACTGATCTGCGATCTGGTCGAGCGCGCCGTCGGCGAGGTGCCGTGACCGAGGCGCGCACTCCGCCTCATCGCATTGCCCTGATCGGGGGCGACGGCATCGGCCCCGAGGTGCTGCGCGAGGGCCGGCGGCTGCTCGAATGGGCGCGCGATCGCCGAGGAGTTCCGCTGGATTTGTGGTCGCTCGAGCTCGGCGCCGAGCGCTACCTGCGCGACAAAACGGCGCTCCCCGCCGAGCTACAGGCCGAGATCCGCGACACGGCTTCGGCGATTCTGCTCGGCGCGCTGGGCGATCCGCGCATCCCCGACCACGAGCACGCGCGCCGGATCTTGTTCGGCTTTCGCACGGGCTTCGATCTGTACGCGCAGATCCGACCTGCTCGCGCGCTCGTGGATCGCGTCGTGCCGCTCGCAGGCAGGGGTCACCGCGACATCGACTTCGTGGTCTTCCGCGAGGGCACCGAGGGCGCGTACTCCGGGATCGGCGGCCAGCTCCGCCGGGACACGCCGTTCGAGATCGCGATCGAAGAAGACGTGAACACGCGCCACGGAGTGGAGCGGATCCTGCGCGCGGCGTTCGACTACGCGCGCCGCGAGCGCCGCCCGCTGTGCCTCGCGGACAAGTCGAATGCGCTCCGCCACGGACACGACCTGTGGCAGCGCGCGTTCGCCGAAATCCGTCGTGATTACGAGGATGTACGCGCAGAGCACCTGTACATCGACGCGCTCTGCCACGAGCTCGTTCGCGACCCGGCTCGCTTCTCGGTGATCGTGACGACCAACCTGTTCGGCGACATCGTCTCCGACCTGTGCGCGGCGCTCGCGGGCGGGCTCGGCTTGTGCCCGAGCGCGAGCCTGAACCCCGGGGCGCGCGTGCCCGGCTTGTTCGAGCCGGTCCACGGCAGCGCGCCAGCACTCGCCGGCCGCGGCATCGCCAACCCCCTGGCAATGCTTCGGAGCGCGGGCATGCTGCTCGACTTCCTCGGGCACCCCACTGTGCACACCGAGATCGAACGCGCATGCGCCGACGCTCTCGCGGCCGGCGAGTGCACTCGCGACGTGGGCGGCGCTCTCGACACCGAAGCCGCCGCGCTCGCCGTGATCCAACGCCTGACCTGAACCCTCCCCCGGTCCCGGCGTGGAGCGGACCGGCGCCCCCGGCGACGCCGAGCCTCGCCGAGACCTGGGAAATGGCTGAAAACCAGGCCTCGACGCAGCTCGGGTCTCCGGGGACGCCTAAGCCCCGGCGTGCAGTCGGCTCGCTGCTAAGCGGCGGAGACGTGCACCGCCACGTCTTCTTCCACACACATGAAGGCGATCGGGCACTCGATGATGGCGACGTAGGGACGGGCTTCGGCGTTCAACGTGACGACGGCCGCGCCGTCGGGATGGCCGTTGAACGGCGCCTTCAAAGCGCCGATCGCCACGCCGTCTCGCGGCGAAAAACCGGCGGCCTCGGCCAAGCCCTCGAATGTCCACTGGCCGTCTGGATCGGCGAAGAAATCCGCGGGTACCTCGTCGATCGGCACCGCGTAGCACGCGACACGTAGGCCCCGTGCGGTCGTGAACAAGCGGATCGGTGCGGGTTCCTCGTCCATGGTCGGAGGACCTTACTGCACCACTGCTCACCTGTACAGTGTTTTGTTCAGGGCTCGGGGGTGGGAATGCGGGGCGTCCCGAAGGCCGCAAAGGTGACCTTGGACACGCCTTCGGGCAACGGCGGCAGGTCGCTCGGCTGCACCGCAGAGCCCACCCAGAACACCTCGGGCGCGGGGTAGTAGCGGCTCTCGTAGCGCTTGGTGCTGACGCTGCCGTCCTGGTCTTGGACACGGACGACGCTGTAGCCCTGGTAGCCGGTGGTGCCCTTCTGGTGCTTCTTGATCTGATTCGGAGCGAAGTCGCTGCGCACCAGCACGAGGCGCTCGAAGACTTCTTTCTGCTCGATGTGGAAGCCGTGGCTCACGTGCTTGACCGGGACGCGGCCGAGTAGCTCGACGCGGAGCGTGGTGCGGGTCGGCAAGAACGCGTGGACGATCAGCGGGGTTTTGTAGGGGTTTCGCAGCTTCAGATCGACCTCGCCGTCGATCACGGTGGCGTCGAGGCCGAGCGGGGCGTAGCCGCTCGGACGGCTGTGGCTGCGGCGGTTCACGACCTCGAGCCCGCCGTAGCGCGCGGCGGCGTGGAGCGTCGAAGCCACCTGACAGACGCCGCCGCCGACGCCGTCTTCCGTCACGTCTGCGACGATCACCGGCGCCTTCTTGAAGCCGCGCTCGAGCACCCGCGGCCCGACGGTACGGTTGAAGCTGAGCTCCGTGCCGGGGCCGATCACGGCGCCGTTCAGGAGCTCGGCGGCGCGCCGGATGTTCGGCACGCGCGACCGCGGAAACCGCGCAAAATCCGTCTCGAAGCTCGAGAGCACCTGCGCGACGTCGACGTCGGCGAGCGAGGCAGCCGTCACCTGCGGCGCGATCGAGCTCGTGATCAGCGGGAACGAGGCGCCCTCCTCGCGCGGGCCGCTGGCTATCGCTGCGAGCGTTTTGGGGATGTCGAGCTCGCGACCCGGGCGATCTTCGATGCGCTGGTGCGCGCGGAGGTCCAGCCGGGCATCGACCGGCTCGACGGCAACCGAAGGTGCGAGCGCCGACAGCGCCTGCTCGGCGCGGGCGCGGTCGAACGAGAAGCGCGGGGCAACGGCCACGGAAGCGGGCGGCTCGGGCGCGTAGCGGCGCTTCAGCCGAGAAAACTCGGTGCATTCACCGCGCTCGGCCAGGGCGGCGCGCAGGGCTTCCTCCGTCTGCGTCATGTCGAGCTCGATCCCGAGCTCGCCCCAGGTCGTGGTGCGCGCCTGGCCATCGAGCTCGAGGTACGCCGGGCGCTCGAGCAGCTGCTCGTGGCGCGCCGCGACCCAGGCGCTCAAGAGCCCGGGCTCGGGCGGCACGCGATCTTCGAGCGTGACCCCGTCCGTACACATCGCGCCCTTGGCGAGCACGCTCGTGCCCGTCGCACCGGCGACCAGCACCGCGAGCAGCACCGTCAGTGCCACGCGCTTCATGGCGACCTCACGTCCACGGCGAAACCATGACTCCGTTTCGTAGAGGTGCCACCAGCCTGGCCTGAAGAGGTCGCCCAGCGTAAACCAGCCCCGTGAATCAGCCGCGTCTCTACACCGAGCTCGCTCGCTGGTGGCCGCTGTTTTCCGGCCCTGCCGAGTACGAGGAGGAGGCCCCGGAGGTGCTCGAGCTGCTCCTCCGGGCGTCGCCCCTGCCAGCGCGCGAGGTGCTCGAGCTCGGCTCGGGTGGCGGCAGTTTGTCGTCGCACTTCAAACCGCATTTTCGAATGACGCTCTCCGATCTCTCCAACGACATGCTCGCCGTGAGCCGCGAGCTGAACCCGGAGTGGGAGCACGTCCAGGGTGACATGCGAACGCTGGATCTCGGGCGGCAATTCCAGCGCGTGCTGATCCACGACGCGATCATGTACTTGACCAGCCCCGACGCCGTGCGCGCCGCGATCGCAAACGCCGCGCGACACCTGAGCCCGGGCGGTGCGGTCGTGATCTTCCCGGATTGCGTGCGCGAAAACTTCACCGCGGGTACCGAGCACGACGGCGCCGACGCGCCCGACGGACGCGGGCTGCGCTGGCTCGAGTGGCGCTGGGATCCGGAGCCTTCCGACGACACGTTCGTGACGGCCTATTCGTTCCTATTCCGCGAGCCCGACGGGACGCTCAGTGTCGAGCTCGATCGCCACGAAGAGGGCCTCTTTTCGCGGGATCAGTGGGTTTCGTGGCTGGGCGAAGCCGGGCTCGAGCCGAGCCGTTGCTCGGACTCGTGGCGCGCCGACGTGTTCGTCGGTTTGAAGCGTTAGCGCTCGTCAGGCCGGCGGATCGACGTAGTCCACTTCGACGCCGCGCGGGGTGCGGAACCGCGTCACCCCGTCGCCGCGGTGGACGACCCACTCCGGACCGACCGGAACCTTGCCCATGCCGCCGGGTGTATCGACGATGAACTTCGGCAGCGCGATCCCGGACAGTCGCCCCTGGAGCTCTTCCATGATGCGGATCCCGGTCGACAGCGGCGTGCGCAGGTGGCCGCTGCCGCGCACCGGATCGGTCTGGAGCAGGTAATACGGGCGCGCGCGCGAGCGCACGAGGCCGCGGAACAGCTCGGCGAGCACGCGGCTGTCGTCGTTCACGGAGCGGAGCAACACGCTCTGGTTCATGACCGGGAAGCCCGCGTCCGCCAGCGCTTCGAGCCCGCGGCGCGCGCGCTCGCTCAACTCTTTGGGGTGATTGAAGTGCGTCATCACCCACAGCGGGTGGAACGGCCGGAGCGCCGCGAGCAGCTCGGGCTGCAAGCGCTGCGGCAGCACCACGGGCACGCGCGTCGCGAGCCGGATCGTCTCGACGCTGGGGATCCGGCGGACCCGCGCCACGAGCTCCACCAGGCGCTCGGTGCCCATCGCGAGCGGATCACCGCCGCTGATGATCACGTCTTTGAGCTCCGGATGCGCCTCGAGGTAGCGGAAGGCGCCGTCGAGGCGCTCGAGCGAGCGCGGCCCGCCGCCTTGCCCGACCATGCGGCTCCGCGTGCAGAACCGGCAGTACACCGCGCAGCGATCGCTCACGAGCAAGAGCGCGCGGTCGGGGTAGCGCTGCACGAGCTCCGGTGCGACCTCGTGCGCGACCTCACCGAGCGGGTCGCGCAGATCCCCCGGCACCTCGACGGCTTCCTGCGCGCGCGGCACGACCTGGCGCCGGATCGGACAGCTCGGATCGTTCGGATCGGCGAGGCTCAGGTAGTACGGCGTGATCGCGATCGGAAAGCCCTCGGCCTCGGCGCGCTCCGAGCCGGTCCGCTCTTCGTCGCTGAGAACGAGCTTTCGCGAGAGCTCGGCGGTCGAACGCACGGAGTGCCTGAGCTGGAATTTCCAGTCTTCCGAGGAGGCCGCGGCCTCGTCGTCGAGCAGCGAGAGGGACACCTCAGCCACCGGTCTTGCGCGGCGGCGCGGGCTTTCCGGGGGCCGGCGGTTTCGCCTGGATCTTGCCGAGCGCGGCCTCGTCGATCGTGACCGGGAAGCGCGCGCGCAGCTCCTTGTCGAGCTCCGCCTCTTTCTGCTTCACGAGCTGCTGCACCAGGGTGACGCGGATGCTGCGCTCGGATTCGGCGAAGGTGCGATCGCGCGCCGGGGTGATCGCCGTCAGCCGTACGATCTCGAACTTGCCGTTGTCCTCGACGATCTCGGGCAGCACCTCGCCGGTCTTTTCGATCTTGAAGGCGGCCGCGCGGATCGCCTCCGAGACGCGCGGGTTCGCGCCGCGCGGGTGGCCGGGCGGGCCGACGATGCCGAGGTCGCCCGCGAGCTCCACGGGCATGCCTCCGAGCTCCTTCGGGACCGGGGTGATCGAGTTCTCGCGCACCATCGCGCCCCACTCCGCGGCGCTGGCGGCCTTGGCCTTTTCCAGCAGCTTTTCCGCCGCCGCGCGGTTGCCGGCCGCAATGTGCGAGACCCGGCGGCGCTCGGGATCCGAGAACTCTTCCTTGTGCTCGTCGTAGTACTTGCGCACGTCGGCTTCGGGCAAATCGCTCGCGCTCGGCACGGAGCGGCGCACCTCTTTCATCAGCTCGTCGCGCAGCACCTGACGCAGCCGCTCTTCGGTCTCGGGCAGCTTGTCGAGCCCGCGACGCTTGGCCTCGTCGGCGAGCAGCTGCACGTCGATCATCTCCTTCAAGAGCAGCTTGCGCCGGTCCGCCGACTGGTAGCGCAGCCGTTCGAACGTATCCATGCGCTCGAGCGCAGCCACGTAATCCCCGAGGGTGATGGTGTGCTCGCCTACCTTGGCCAGCACCTGAGCCGCCTGCTCGTCACTCAGCTCGAAGGGCGCGGCGCTGGCCGGCGGCGCAGCGCTCGTGCTCGCGACGGGGGCCGGGGCCTTCGACTTCTTGCAGCCTGCCCCGAGCAGCGGAGCGGCCACCAGCGCGAGGCACAGCCCGATTCCTAGCCGCGACATTGCCCGGCAGTTACACCACGGGCGGGTCACCGTCGAGCCCGGCTCAAGGGTCGCGCCCGCAGCTCCGCACCCGCTGAGCAACAGCCATCACCACGACGAGCGTCGCGCCCAACCATCTCCGCCTCCGAATCACGACGTCATTTCGCCCAGCCGGCCAATCCGGGGTCGGGCGGTTGCCAGGCGCGGCCCTCCCGGCTACTGACCCATCCGTGGAGACCTCCGAACCCAAGCTCAAGTACAAGCGCGTGGTTATCAAGCTGAGCGGCGAGGCGCTGAGCGGCGGACAGGGCGGCTCCGGCATCGACACGGTCACGCTCAAGGCCACCGCAGACGAGCTCGCCGAGGTCGCGTCTTCGGGCGTGCAGATCGCCCTGGTAGTGGGCGGCGGCAACATCTTCCGCGGCCTGCGCGGCGCCAGCGAGGGCATGGACCGCGCCCAAAGCGACTACATGGGCATGCTCGCGACGGTGATTAACGCGCTCGCTCTGCAAGACGCTCTCGAGCGCGCAGGCGTCGCCACGCGCGTGATGACGGCGCTCGAGATCAAGCAGGTCGCGGAGCCGTACATTCGCCGCCGCGCGATCCGGCACCTGGAGCGCGGACACGCGGTGATCTTCGCGGCGGGCACCGGCAACCCCTACTTCTCGACGGACACGGCGGCGGCGCTGCGCGCCATGGAGATGCGCGCCGACGGCCTGTTCAAGGCCACCAAGGTCGACGGCATTTACGACCGCGATCCGGCGCGCCACCCCAACGCGAAGATGCTCGAGCGCGTGACCTACGATCGCTTCCTCGCCGACCACCTCGGGGTCATGGACTCGACGGCCGTCACCCTGTGCCGCGAAAACGGCATGCCGATCCGGGTCTTCAAGATGGCTCGCGGCAACATCAAAAACGTGTGCTTCGGCGAGAACGTCGGCACCACGGTCTCGCTCGAGGGCTGAGCCGGGTACGAGGGGGCGGGCCCAGGGGCGCAGGGTCCCCGGCGCGAGACCGCGAGGGCGGGGAGGGTCTCGAAGGGCATTTCACAGTAAGGATCCTGACTGTGAGCTCGCGTTTGGGAGGGCACCCTTTGCGGGAGCGACCCCAACCGCGCGCCTCTGCCGTGGGGACTGCGGCATGTGAGCAAACTTGGGGCTAAGCTGCGCGGGCCATGTGGGAATCGTTGCCCGAGTTCGGCACAGGTGTCGTGTACGCGATCCTGATTTGCGCCGCGTACACCTTCGCGGTCTCGCTCGCTGCCGGGCGCGGTCACCCGCGGCTGCT
>JAICQO010000020.1 GCA_025937835.1 Polyangiaceae bacterium | reverse complement strand
GGTTGCGCGGGGAGGATTTGAACCTCCGACCTTCGGGTTATGAGCCCGACGAGCTACCAGGCTGCTCCACCGCGCGTCAGAGGGGCGTGAAGTTAGTCGCGGCGCTGGATCTGTCAAGGCTGGGTGGGCGAATTGTTTCGACTTTCTTAGCAGGCGCCGCCGAAGGGAGACCGCTGCTCCCGCATTGACAGAAGGGCGAGCGGTGGGTATCACAGGGCCCTGGCCAACCCTGACGCATGCGTTAGGGTTAGGCTTACATCTGTCTCAGTCGGCTCGGTCGTTCTCGATCATGAACTCGCGTGTCAGGCATTTGCTGGTTTACCCGGGCGGCTCCCAAGGAGCCGAAACCGAAGGGGAATCGGCTTTGCTCCAGGTGGGGGATTTGGCGAAGGCCACGGGCAAGACGGTCCGCGCGATTCATCTCTATGAGGAGCTCGGGCTGCTCAAGGCCAGCGAGCGCTCGAAGGGGCGCTACCGGCTCTTCACTGAAGAGGCCCTGGTGCGGGTCCGCTGGATCACGAAGCTGCAGAGCCTGGGGCTCTCGCTGTCCGAGATCCAGCAGCTGGTGAAGGAGCAGGAGTCTTCAGGCACCGCGCACTTTGCAGCGAGCCGCCTGCGAGGCGTGTACGCGAAGAAGCTGGAAGAGACGCGGACGAAGCTCGCCGAGCTGCGCGCGCTCCAGGGCGAGCTCGAAGAGAGCCTCGCGTTTCTGTCGGCGTGCGACACGGCGTGCTCGGCTTCGATGCCGGTGCACTCGTGCCCGACTTGTGAACGACACCCCGAACGGGACAACGCGCCGGACCTGGTCGCGGGTGTCCACGTGAGCTCGTAGTCATGACCCTGAAATTCCCCATCTACATGGACAACCACGCCACGACGCCCCTCGACCCGAGGGTGCTCGAGGCGATGTTGCCGTACTTCTCGGAGCACTTCGGCAACGCCGCGAGCCGCACGCACGCGTTCGGCTGGCGCGCGGAGGCCGCGGTGGACGACGCTCGCGACACGATCGCGCAGCTCATCAACGCGGAGTCCGGGAAAGAGATCGTGTTCACGTCCGGCGCGACCGAGAGCGACAACCTCGCGCTGAAGGGCGTGGCCGAGTACTACCAGGGCAAGGGCAACCACATCGTCACGACCACGATCGAGCACAAGGCGGTGCTGGATTCGTGCAAGCGGCTGGAAAAGCAGGGCTGCACGGTGACGTACGTGCCGGCCGGAAAAGACGGCATCGTCGATCCGGACGACATCAAGAAGGCGTTGACCGACAAGACGATCCTGGTGAGCATCATGCTCGCCAACAACGAGGTCGGGACGATCCAGCCGATCGACGAGATCGGCAAGATCACGCGCGAGAAGGGTGTGCTCTTGCACGTGGATGCGGTGCAGGGCATCGGCAAGACGCCGTTCGACGTGCGCGCGATGAACGTGGACCTGGCGTCGCTGTCGGCGCACAAGATCTACGGACCCAAGGGCGTGGGCGCGCTGTACGTGCGGCGCTCGAAGCCGCGCGTGCGGCTGGTGGCGCAGATGGACGGCGGCGGACACGAGCGCGGCAACCGCTCCGGGACCTTGAACGTGCCGAGCATCGTCGGCTTCGCGAAGGCGTCCGAGATCTTGATCCAGGAAGGCGCGGCCGAGGCGGAGAAGCTGCGAGGGCTGCGCGAGCGGCTGTGGAAGAAGTTCCAGCGGGAGCTCGATCAGGTGATCCTGAACGGGCACCCGGAGCAGCGGCTGCCCGGAAATCTCAACGTTTCGTTCGCCTTCGTCGAGGGCGAGGGGTTGATGATGGCAATCAAGGACGTGGCGGTTTCGAGCGGCTCGGCGTGCACGAGCTCGAGCCTCGAGCCTTCCTACGTGCTCCGGTCGATGGGCCTCGACGAGGACATGGCACACTCGTCGATCCGCTTCGGCCTCGGCCGCTTCAACACGGAAGAAGAAGTGGATTACGTCGGCGACCTGGTCACGGGCAAGGTCAAGAAGCTCCGCGACATGTCACCGCTCTGGGAGATGCACCAGCAGGGCATCGACATCAAATCGATTCAATGGGTCGCGCACTGACGCGGCAACGGAGAAGTCATGGCGTACAGCGAAAAGGTCATCGAGCATTACGAAAACCCCAAGAACGTGGGGACGCTGGACCAGAACGATCCGTCCGTCGGAACGGGGCTGGTCGGGGCTCCGGCTTGCGGTGACGTGATGCGGCTCCAGATCAAGGTCAGCGACAGCGGCGTGATCGAAGACGCCCGCTTCAAGACCTTCGGCTGCGGCTCGGCGATCGCCTCGTCGTCGCTCGCGACCGAGTGGATCAAAGGCAAGACGGTCGATGAGGCCGCCGGCATCAAAAACAGCCAAATCGCAGAGGAATTGAGCCTGCCTCCGGTGAAGATCCACTGCTCGGTGCTCGCGGAAGACGCGATCAAGAGCGCGATCGAGGACTACCGGAAGAAGCGCGCAACCCGAGGCAACGCCTGAGAGCATCATGACGTCGCTCGCCCCCGAAGCCGAGAACAAGGCGCAGACGCAGCCGCCCGTGAGTGAGGCGACGCCGTCGAAGCGTACGCTGACCATCACCGACGGCGCCGCAAGGTTCGCGCGGGTCAAGCTCGACCAGCGCGGCACTCCGGAGGCGGCGGTGCGGCTCGGCATCAAGGGCGGCGGCTGTTCGGGCTTCTCGTACGTGATTCAGTTCGACGACGACGCCCCGCGCGAGCGGGACTACGTCTTCGAACACCTCGGCATCAAGTTCTTCGTCGACAAGAAGAGCATGGTGTACCTGGCCGGCTCGGCGCTCGACTACGAGAAGACCGTGATGTTCCAGGGGTTCAAGTTCCGAAACCCGAACGAGGCCTCGAGTTGCGGCTGCGGGCACTCGTTCACCGTGAAGTGAACGATCCGTTCGAGCTCTTGGGAGTCGAGCCGAAATTCGCGCTCGATCTGGCGGACTTGGAGAATCGGCATCGCGAGCTGTCCCGGGTGCTGCATCCGGATCGACACGTGGGCGCGCCGGCGAGCGAGCGGCGCATGGCCCTGTCGCGGGCGATCGAGGTGAACCAGGCCTTTCGGGTGCTGCGCGATCCGGTGCGCCGCGCCGAGGCTCTGCTCGCGCGGCGCGGAGTGAGGATCGAAGAAGGGCGCGACAAGCCCGCCGATCCGTTGCTGCTGATGGAGCTGCTCGAGCTCGGTGAGAGCATCTCGGATGCGCGTCGCGCGCGCGACCGCATCGCGATCGAGCGTAAGTTTTCGGAGCTCAAGGCGCGCGAGAGCGCGTCGGTGTCGGCCCTGGGTGCTGCGCTGGAAGCGGGCGAAGGGGGTGACGCGGGCGCGGAGCGCGCCGTGAAGGAAATCGGCATGCTGCGCTTCACGCGGCGGCTGCTCGACGAGGCGGCGCTCGCCCTGGACGAGCTGGAATAGGCCGGAACATGGTTCTGCTCGATATTTTCGACCCCAAGGCGGCGCCACGCGCGATCGGCATCGATCTCGGTACGACGAACTCGATCGTGGCCGCGGTCCGCGAAGGGCGCCCTGTCGCGCTCACGACCTGTGACGGAACGGCGTTGTTGCCGTCGGTCGTCTACTACGGCGGCGCGGGACAGACGGCCGTCGGGCGGGCTGCGCAAGCGCGGGCCACGACGGAGCCGGAGCGCACGATCAAGAGCGCCAAGCGCTTCATGGGGCGCGGCGCGGACGATCCGGAGACGAAGCGGCTCGGGGCCTACAAGTTTGCAACGCCGGAGTCGGAGAGCGACGCCAAGATCGTGCGCTTCGATCTGGGGTGGACGACCAAGACGCCGATCGATGTGAGCGCCGAGATCTTGCGCAGCTTGAAGACCAGCGCGGTCGATCAGCTCCGCAGCGTGGGCGGCGCCGTGATCACGGTGCCCGCTTATTTCGACGATGCGCAGCGGCAAGCGACGCGCGACGCGGGGCGGCTCGCAGGGCTCGAGGTGCTGCGGCTCTTGAACGAGCCGACCGCCGCGGCGCTCGCCTACGGGCTGGAAAAGCAGAAAAATGGGCTGTTCGCCGTGTACGACCTGGGCGGCGGCACCTTCGACGTCACGATCCTGAGCCTCGAGGACGGCGTGTTCCAGGTGAAGAGCACCGGTGGGGACAGCGCGCTCGGTGGCGACGACATGGATCGCGAGATCGCCGAACGGCTGCTGGTCGCGACCAACGTCGAGCGAACGCCGGAGATGGTGAGCTCCGCGCTCGTGCTCGCGCGTCGAGCCAAGCACGAGCTCACCGACGCTCCTGAGACGACGGTCACGCTCGGCGACGTGCCGTTCAAGGTGGAGCGTCACGAGTTCGACAAGTGGATCGAGCCGCTACTGGAGCGAACCGGGCGGGCCTGCCGGCGGGCGCTGCGGGACGCCAATGTGTCTGCAAGCGAGGTGGACGGGGTGATTCTGGTGGGCGGCGCCACGCGCGTTCCGGCGGTGCGCGCTTTCGTCGAGAAGCTGTTCGGAAAGCCGGCGCTCGACGACATCGATCCCGATCTGGTGGTGGCGTACGGCGCGGCGGTGCAGGCCGACCTGCTGGCGAAGTCGAGCGACGAGATCTTGCTGCTCGACGTGTTGCCGCTGTCGCTCGGCGTCGAGACCATGGGTGGCGGTGTCGACCGGATTTTGCCGCGGAATACCACGATCCCAGCCGGGGCGCGGGCCACCTTCACGACCTACGCCGACAACCAGACGGGCTTCGAGATCCACGTGGTGCAGGGCGAACGCGAGCTGTCCAAGGACTGCCGGTCGCTTGCGCGCTTCTCGCTGAAAGGTGTGCCGCCGATGCCGGCGGGCATGGCGAGGCTCGACGTCTCGTTCGATGTCGACGAAAACGGTTTGTTGCACGTGACGGCGAGTGAGCGCACGACCGGCGTGACTCAAACCATCGAAGTGCGGCCGAGCTACGGCTTGAGCGACGAAGAGGTCGAGCAGATGCTGATCGACGCGCTCGACTACGGCGAAACGGATCTGGAAGCGCGGCGGCTCGCTGACACGCGCGTCGAGGCGGAGCGGATCGCGCTCGCCACGCGCAAGGCGCTGGTCGCGGACCGGGCGCTGCTCGTCGAGGGCGAGCTCGAAACCATTGAAAAGGCGCTGGAATCGCTGAGCGCGGCGAGCCGCGAAGCGGAGAGCGCCTCGCCGATCCAGCGCGCGATCGATGCGCTCGCGGATGCGACCCACGCCTTCGCTCAGCGACGGATGAACCACGCGATTCAGACGGCGCTTTCCGGCAAGACGCTGACCGAGACGGCCGAGCGCGTCGAGCACGCGGCCGGGATCGAAGCCCACCTGGAGCAGAAGAGAGAGCGGGCGTGATGGCCAAAGTGGTGTTCGTCGATCAGAACCTGGAGGTCGAGGTGCCCGTCGGCAGCTCGATCCTGGAAGCCGCGCAACAGGGTGGCGCGCCCGAGGGCAGCGCCTGCGGCGGCGTGTGCGCCTGCTCCACCTGCCACGTCTACGTGGAGAGCGGCGCCGAGCTCTTGAGCGACGCCGAGGAGGACGAGGAGGACATCCTCGACAAGGCCTTCGACGTGCGGATGAACTCGCGACTGGGCTGTCAGTCGAAGCTCCAGCGCGACGGCATCGTGCGCGTGCGGATCTCGAAGGAGAGCCTCGAATCGTTCTTCCACGAACACCCGGAAGCCAAAAAGTAACGGCTCGTTGCGATTAGCGGTGAGGCTTGGGCTTCGGTGGGTCGGAGGCGAGCTTCGGAGGCACGGGCCGAACGGCGCCACCGGCCGAAGGCAGGGGCAGTGCGTCCGTCTCCGGGTCGGGGGCTCGGGGCATCACCGCGCGGCGCAGCAGATCGTGCGCCTTGCCGAGTGCCGAGACCAAGCCGCGGGCGGCGTCGCGAGCCTGCGCCGTCTGGATCAGGGCCAGGGTGTGTTCGAAAGCGGTTTTCGAGCCGAGCGGAACCAGGCCGAAGCCCAGTACGGCAAAGGCGATCACCACGGACTCGACGGCGCGGCGGCCGAGGGTACCGAACACAGCCCGTGGTAGCCCGGTGGCCGGTCCCGGGAAAAGTTTGAGGCAACTCGGCTGTACGGCTGTCCGGGCGCCCGGAGGCCCTCTATGCCCCCACTGTGCAGTTCCAGGAAATCCTGATACGCTGCACTGGCCCTTTTCGCCAGGTGCCGAAGTTCGTCCGGTCCCGTTCCGCTCGAGTTGTAGGTCAGTGGTGGTGGTTGCCCGTTCTAGTTCGTGAAGCAACCGGTAGTGAGCGTTAGCGTCGAGCGTTCGTCCGAGGGCCTGTAGACGCACCGTTCGGTTCGAAGAAGGAGAAGTAGTATGCGTCTTTTCGTCGGCAACCTGGCCTACTCCACGACTGAGGATCGGCTGCGCCAGGAGTTCCAGCGCTTCGGCAACGTGACCTCGGTGGCTGTGGTCATCGATCGGATGAGCGGCCGTTCGCGCGGGTTCGGCTTCGTCGAGTTCTCCACCAATGAAGAAGGCCAGGCGGCCATGAACGAGCTCAACGGCACGGAGCTCGACGGCCGCGAGATCGTGGTCAACGAGGCGCGCGCTCGTGGAGCAGGTGGTCCCGGCGGCGGCGGTGGTGGCGGTGGCCCGCGTCCGCGTCGCGGCGGCGGTGGTCACGGCGATCGTCGTGGTGGCGGCGGCGACTTCGGCGGCGGCGGCGACTTCGGTGGCGGCGGTGATTTCGGCGGTGGCAACGGCTTCGGCGGCCGTGGCGGTCGTCGCGATCGTCGGCGCTGAGCTTCGAGCCAGGTTGGTCCGAGGGACGCGCGGTTATCCGTGCGTTCCTCGAGGCCCCGTTCTCGGGGCGTCGAGGGTGCGGCGCGGCGGCTAGTCAGGGTCGCGCGCGTCGCTGGTGTTCGTCTTCAGCTCGAGCAGCGCAAAGCGCTGGTTCCTATCGAGGACGGTCGCAATCGGGGCGAGGGAGCTGACGCGGGCGCCCGGCACCACCAGCCAGCGTGTGCCGTCGGTGGCGAGACGGCGGAGGGCCGCCGGATCGGCGAGCACGTCGTGAGCACGCGGCTTGCGCGGATCGTGATCGTCGAGCACTCGAGTTCGCGCTGGGCCGCCGAAGCTCGCCTGAACCGCGAAGTAGCCGAAGTCGGGCGTGTCGATCGCGAGTCGCTCCACGGCGCGACCGCGAGCGCGGCTGCCGATGTCAAGCTCGGCCTCCCGTTCCGCGAAGCCGTCCCGGGGGAACCGCGGGCGAACCAGGACGAGAGCGGCGAGCGCGATCAATGCTGCAGCGCCGAGCGGCGCGAACGTTCGGCCCTCGAGCAGGCGCTCGCCGAACCAGGGCGCGAGCACGGCGCACCAGAACCAGACCGCGAGCAGAGCGCGCTCGCCGTGATGCGTGGGGGCGCCACCGAGAACGTCGCCGAGCACGAGCATCGCGAACAACGCGAGTAGGCAGAGTGAGGCCCGCAGCACGAGCTTCGCGCGTGGATCCCGCTTCAGCGCTGGGGCGGCGAAAGCGCCGAGCGCGAGCGTGCCGAACGCGAGCTCGGGCTCGGACGCGAACAGCGCCAGCGGCGTGCGCGATACCCGCACCAGGAAAGCGTCGTCGGGGCCGAGGGCAGCGCGGTACTTGGCGACGCGGGAGACGAAGAACAACGCGTCATCGTGGCGGAACACGCCGTGCAGCACCCACGCGAACGGAAACGCCAGCGCGACGAAGGCGCTCGCGGCGAGCAGCCGGTCGCGACGTCGGACGGCTTCGACGGCCGTGATGGCGCCAAATGCGGCGGCGGCGGCCCAGGGCTCGTAGCGCGAGGCACAAGCGGCGCCGAGCGCAAGAGCGCCGCACAGACGCTCGAGCCCGGAGCGCGCGAGGCTCGCCGCGCCAAGCACCACCAGCGCGCTCGCTGCCGCTTCGGGCACAGACGCCGCGCCGAGGTACGCCGAGTAGGGGAAGAGAGCCGACAACACGCCGGCGGCGATCGCCGCTCCGCGCGAGAGACCGAGCCACCGCGCTGCCAGCACGACCAGCGCTGCCGCCAGTGCGCCGAGGCCCAGCGCAATCGCTCGAGCGACACCGAGGCCGTCGCCGAACACCGCGAAGCCGCCGCCGTAGATCCAAAACGGCAGAGGCAACCAGCTCGTGCCGCTGGGATCGAGCGCGGGCGAGTCCGCGAACTGCTGAGCTATCACGAGCCGCGCGTAGTCGTCATCGCTGATGGCGCGGAAGCCCCCCGCGAGCACGGCCAAACTCACGCCGATTTTGACGGCGGCGGCCGCGCTCGCGTCCAGAATGGCGCTCGGGTCGAAGGGGCGGCGCACTCGGCGCCTCCGCTACTTCGCCGAAGCGGAGGGGAGCGGAAGCGGGAGCGTTTCGGACTTCTGCTGCAGCTCGCTGCGAGTCTGCAGGGCCTCGTCGGCGGACGACGACAGGTAGGCGAGCGTGATGCTCGTGGCGAAGAACACCGCGGCCGTGGCCCAGGTGGTCTTGGTCAGGAGGTTGCCGGCGCCGCGCCCGCCGAACACCTGCTGGGCTCCGGCGCCGGTGAGTGCGCCGAGGCCGCCGCTCTTACCCGGCTGGATCAGGATCACCAGCATCAGGAACAGGCAGGCGATCACGTGGGTGACCGTCAGCAGGGTGTGGATGATGTCGATCATGGGGAGCGCCTTCGGATCAGGTTGCGGGTGCGGCCTTGACGATGGCCGCGAAGCCTGCCGCATCGAGCGAGGCCCCGCCAACCAAAGCGCCGTCGATGTCCGCCGAACCCAGCAGGCCGGCGGCATTGTCGGCCTTGACGCTGCCTCCGTACAAGATACGGGTCTTGCTCGCAAGTTCGGCCGAAACAGCGGCCAAACGCTGGCGGATCGCGGCGTGGACCTCCTGGGCCTGCTCCTGGGTGGCCACCTTGCCGGTGCCGATGGCCCAGACGGGCTCGTAGGCGACGACCCCGTAGCCGGGCCGCTTGGCGAGCTCGGCGCTGAACGCGTCGAGCTGGCGGAAGCAGACCTCGAGCGTCTTGCCCGCTTCGCGCTCGGCGAGGGTTTCGCCGATGCAGGCGATCGGGCACAGGTTTGCAGCGAGCGCAGCCACGACCTTGTCCTTGACCGAGGCGTCCGTCTCGCCGAAATACTGGCGGCGCTCGCTGTGGCCCAAGATCACCCACTTGGCGCCGGCTTCGAGCAGCATCGGGGCGCTGATTTCGCCGGTGAAGGCGCCGGAGTCCTTCGGGTACAGGTTCTGGCCCGCGACCCCGACGTGCGTGCCTTCGAGATCGTTCGCGATCGCGGCCAGCACCGTGAAGGGCGGCGCGACCACGACCTCTGCCTGCGCGCCCTTGGTGGCGGCGGCGACGGCGGTCGCGAGCTCGATGCCCTTGGCGCCGCCTGCGTTCAACTTCCAGTTGCCTGCGATCAGATACTTCCTAGTCACGTTGCACCACCACGTAAGGCTTCGAGCGCCGGCAGCGTTCGGCCTTCGATGTATTCGAGGCCAGCGCGACCGGAGGTCGAAACGAAACCAATCTTGGGAACCAAGTCGTCCGTGCTCCGGATCAGAGCAGAGATCAATGGGCCGTCGAACACGACGCGCACGGGCGCGGTCGAGGCGGCCAAAGCCTGTGCGAAGCCGAGCGTACCGCCCGAAAACGCCGGGTTTTCGCAGGCGCCGAGCGCGCCCGACCAGAGCACGGTCTTGGCCCGGACGAGCTCCTGTTTCAGGCGTTCCAGGGATTGCGGGCCGAGGTCGAGCGCCTGCGCGGCTTGAGGTAATGCCTTCAGGTCCTTCGGCAGACCGAGCTCTGCGCTCGGAGACTCGCCGACGAGCACGTCCGTCGGCAGCACGACTTCGACCTTGCGGTCACGAGCCCGGCTCAAGAAGCTGCGCATCTCCGCCAGCAGCTCGTCGTTCACCAGCGTGGCCTGCAGGTCCGCGCCGCGGGCCTTGAGCAGGCTGTTGCCGAGCGCGCCGCCGACGGCGATGCGGGTGGCGCGGCGCAACAGCGCTTCGAGCAACGCGAAGTTCTCGCGCGTGGCCGGGCCGCCGATCACGGCCAGAAACGGCGCCGGACCCTGCTTCAAACGGTCCAGCGTCGCGAGCTCGCGCTCGAACCAAAGCCCGATGCCGTGCTCCCGAACCAAACGCGGTAGCGGGTCGAAGGGTGTGCCCTTCTTGTGGCTCACGGCGAAGGCGTCGTTGACGTACACGTCCACGAGCGCGCCGAGCCGTTCCGCGAGACCGCGGTCGTTCTCGGTGTCTTCGGGCTCGCTGCCGAGGTCCGGTAGGACGCACACCTGGCCTGGGCGCAGCTCCTGGATGATCTTCTTCGCGGCGTCGCCCGCGCATTCGTCGGGCACGAACACGTCGATGCCGAAGGCCTCGGCCAGGCGCGACGCGGCGGCCTCGATCTCGGGCGGAGCCTTCGAGGCATCGCCTACAGTCTGGCTGGTCGCGACGATCAGCTTGGCGCCCCGTGCTCGGGCCGCCTCCAGCGTCGGCAGCGCGAGGCGGAAGCGGTCGGCGGCCAGGCCCTCGGAAGCGTCGAAGTCGGCGCGGACCAGCACTCGGCGTCCTTCGAGCGGCAGCCCGCCGAGCAGCCGCAATCCTTCGTAGGTCTCTACGGTTTCAGTCATCGAACTTTCTACGCGCGAATCGGGCTCAGGCGATGAAAGCGCCGAGCTTTCGGAAGCGACGGTAGCGGTCCTCACGCAGCTCGTCCGGGGATTTGTGGAGCAGATCGCGGAGCTCGGTCCAGATCGCCTTGTCGAGCCGGCGCGCGGCGTCGTCGTGATCTTGGTGGGCGCCGCCGGGCGGCTCTTCGACGATGCCGTCGACGATGCCGAGCTCGAGCAGGTGAGGGGCCGTTATCTTGAGGCGCTCGGCCGCTTCCGGCGCCTGATCCGGGCTCTTCCACAGGATTGCGGCGCAACCCTCGGGGGAGATCACGGAGTAGTAGCTGAACTCCAACACCAGCACGCGGTTTGCCACCCCGAGCGCGAGCGCACCGCCGGAGCCGCCCTCGCCGATCACGGTGGTGATGATCGGGACGCCGACCCGCGACATGACCTCGAGCGCTGCTCCGATGGCTTCGCTCTGGCCGCGCTCTTCGGCCTCGATGCCCGGGAACGCGCCCATGGTGTCGATGAAGGTGATGATTGGCAAACCGAAGCGATCGGCCATTTCGTACAGGCGCACGGCCTTGCGATACCCCTCGGGGTTCGGCATGCCGAAGTTGCGCGCCATGTTCTCTTTGGTGGAGCGGCCCTTCTGGTGGCCGACCACCACCACGCTCCGGCCGTGGAAATTGGCGAGGCCGCCGACGATGGCCGCGTCGTCCCCGAACAACCGGTCGCCGTGCAGCTCCACGAAGTCCGTGAACATGCGCTCGATGTAGTTGAGCGTGTACGGCCGGTTCGGGTGCCGCGACAGCTGCACCTTCTGCATCGGGCTCAACTTGCCGAACACTTCGCGCGCGAGCTTGGCGGCCTTGTCTTCGAGGCGGCGGAGCTCGCCACCGAAGCGATCGTCGGCGCTGGCCAGCTCACGCAGCTCACGCACGCGCGTGACGAGCTCGACGACGGGACGCTCGAAAGCCAGGACGTGGGCCATGTGTGGGCGGACTTTGACGGATGCCGGGCGAGAAGTCGAGGCGCGGCGAGTCAACGCGGTTGGCGCGCTGCGTTGCGCCGACGCCGGATTTCGCGGCAGTTTCGCCGCCGGATTCCCGGCGAGGCGTGGTTCAACCGCCGAGCGCCGCGGGGACCTGCACGGCCGGAGCCAGCCGCTTCACGTCGTAGACGCGCAGCGCACGCTCTTTGCCCTTGAGCGTCACGGGCGCGAGCTCCTGCACCTCGAACTTGCCGGACAGCCGCGCGAGCGTGGCGTCGCTGACGAGCACCTGACCCGCCGTGGCCGCGCCGCACAGGCGCGCGCTCGTGTTCGCGGTGTCTCCGATCACCGTGTAGCTCAGCGCCTTCGAGCTGCCGATGTAGCCCGCGACCAGCGGCCCGGTGTGGATGCCGATGCCGATCGCCAGCGGCGGTTGCCCGTCGTCGATGCGGCGGCGGTTGAACTTGCCGAGCACTTCCATCTGCTCGAGCGCGCAGCTCACGCACAGAACCGGATCGTCGGGGTGCATCACGGGTGCACCCCACAGCGCCATGATCCCGTCGCCCATGAACTTGTCGAGCGTGCCCTCGTACTTGAACACGGTCTCGACCATCAGCTCGAAGTACTCGTTCAGCATCTCGACGAGCAGCTCCGGCGCCCGGCCCTCGCTCATCGGCGTGAAGCCGCGGATGTCGGAGTTGAAGACGGTGCACTCGCGCACCAGCTGGCCGCCCTTCTTCACCTCGAGCTCGCCCGAGAGCACGCGCTTGGCCACGTTCGGCGACAGCAGCCGGCTGAAGCGCTCGCGGTTGACGATCTCTTGCTCGATCTTCTTACCGAGGATGTTGATCTCGATGAACATCGCGGCTTGGGCCGCGACGGCCGTGACGATCTCCATGTCCTTCGGCTGGAACTGCGCGAGCGTCTCGCTGTCCAGCCACAGCACGCCGAGGATCTCGTCGTTGTGCAGCAGCGGCGCCACGATCGCCGAGCTGATCCGGTTCAGGATCATGCTCTTGCCCTTGGAGGCCGCGAAGTCCATGGCCGCGTCGTGGGTCAGCACCGTGGCCCGCTCGCGGATCACGTGGTTCATGATCGTGGACGAGACCGGGATCGGCGCGTCGGTTCCGTCGCGGCGCAGCGTGGCGCTCGGCACGAGCCCTCCGTCGCTGCCGGTCAAGAAGATCACACCGCGGTCCGCGCGCACGAAGCGGAAGATGGTGATCAGGATCTTGTTGAGCAGCGTCGGCAGGTCGCGTTCCAGCGCGATTTCGCGGGAAAGCTCGTGGGACAGGCGCAGGCGCTCGTAGTCCTGCGCGAGCTGCTGCGGGTTCTGCGCGAGCTGATCCGATGGCAAGAAGCCGCGGTTGGTGGCGGCGATCTGCGTGCCGATGGCGCGTGCGCGGTCGTTGACATCGACGCGCGTGGTCGCCGGCACGGGGATCGCGCCGATCGGAGCGCGCGCGTTGAAGTCTTGAACCGGCGTCGGCACGCGCTGCGTCGCAGCGGGTGTGCTGTGCGGCGGAGAGCTCGCGCCCTGAACGGGCGGGTAGGCCACGCCCGGGCGCTGCGGCTCGACGGGCGCGGCGGCGGCCCATCCGGCCTGCGCGGTGCCGGGCGCGGGTAGCGGCGCCCCGTAGGGAGGAGGCGGCGCGACGGGGCGACCGACGTCTTCGTCGAAGCGCGCTCGCGTGCTGCCGAGCGCGATGTCGTCGCCATGGCGTAGCGTCTGCTCGCCGTTGACCCGCTCGCCGTTGACGTAGGTCCCGTTGAGGCTGCCGAGGTCGCGCAGCAGGAAGCCACCCGCGCGACGCTCGATCACGCAGTGCTCCTTCGACACGATCTTGTCGAGCAGCTGGATCGAGTTGCTTGGGTGCCGGCCGAGCGAGTTGTGGTCGCGCAGCTCGACGACCTGCTGGCCCTCAGGAGTCGAAAGCAGGATGCGCGCCATCCAGGGGCGCAGCGTACCGTCGGCTCGGGGCATCAGCAAGGGCCCGATTGACGTTCCGTGCGGCCGGATGCTGATGGTCGATTCCGGTTGCCTGGGCCCGTTGCCCGGGGCCGTGCCCGGGGCGGCGCGCGTTGATCCGCGAGCCGCGGGGCGCTGGTGTCTCCCGCAGTCTGGTATCCTGTGTAGGCGTGACTCGCAGCATCCTTGCCATCGATCAGGGGACGACGGGAACCACGGCGCTCGTGATGGGCGAGGACGGAACCACGCAATCGCGGGTGAACGTCGAGTTCCCGCAGCATTTTCCAGAACCCGGCTGGGTCGAGCACGACGCCGAGGAAATCTGGCAGAGCGTCCTTTCCGCTGTCGGCGAGGCCTTGCGTCAGGCCGGCGTGAAAGGCGGCGAGCTCGCCGCGATCGGCATCACCAACCAGCGCGAGACCACCTTGCTCTGGGAGCGTGCGAGCGATCGGCCCGTGCACCGAGCGCTGGTCTGGCAGGACCGGCGGACCGCTCCTCAATGCGACGAGCTGCGAGCGCGCGGTGAAGAAGCGCACGTCCGGGCGCTGACGGGTCTGGTTCTCGATCCCTATTTCGCCGGCACCAAGCTGAGCTGGTTGCTCACCAACGTGCCGGGTCTGCGCGAGCGCGCCGAGCGCGGCGAGCTCGCGTTCGGAACCGTCGACTCGTTTCTGATCTGGCGCCTTTCGGGTGGATATCGCGCCGGGGCGCCGCACGTCACGGACGTGACCAACGCTTCGCGAACGCTGCTGATGCACCTGGCCGAGCGGCGTTGGGATCCAGGGCTCTGCAAGCTGTTCGGGGTGCCGAGCGCGGTGCTGCCCAAGATCGTGCCGAGCGCGGGGATCATCGGCCAGACGCGCGGAGTCGCGGGCGTCCCGGACGGCATCCCGATCGCGGGCATCGCGGGCGATCAGCACGCGGCGCTGTTCGGCCAGGCCTGCTTCAACACCGGTGAAGCGAAGTGCACCTACGGCACCGGCGCATTCTTGCTCGTGAACACCGGGTCTGTGCCGGTCACGAGTCGCTTCGGGCTGCTGAGCACGCTCGGCTGGCAGATCGGAAACGAAGTGACGTACGCGCTCGAGGGGAGCTGCTTCGTCGCCGGCGCGCTCGTGCAATGGTTGCGCGACGGCCTCGGCATCATCGGCAGCGCGCCCGAGATCGAGCCGCTCGCACGCTCGGTGCCGGACTCGGCGGGCGTGGTGATCGTGCCGGCTCTTGCGGGGCTCGGCGCGCCCTACTGGGACGCCGGCGCGCGCGGACAGATCAGCGGTATCACCCGAGGTACGACCCGCGCCCACCTGGCTCGCGCAGCGCTCGAAGCCATCGCCTTCGAAGTCGGCGACCTGTTGCAGGCGATGTCGGAGGACCTGGGCGGGCCAATCAGAAAAATGCGCGCAGACGGCGGCGCTGCGGCAAATAACCTCTTGCTCGAGCTCCAGGCCGATCTCAGCGGCGTGTCGGTCGAGCGGCCGAACGAGCTCGAGTCCACGGCACGCGGTGCAGCAATGTTGGCGGGGGTGGGCGTTGGTGTCTATCGCGACGGGCGCGACGCTGCGAGAATGGTCAAGCTTAACGGCACGTTCGATGTCCGGATGGACGGACTCGAACGAGGCCGCAGAGCCCGTGCATGGCAGGACGCCGTGCGTCGCGCTCGCAGCAACTTATGAGGAGAGACGATGGCTGAGACGGACAATGGCGGCGCTGGGAGTGGCTCCCAAGCGATGCGCGACGTCCCGGTCGATTGGGAGGCGCTCGAGGACGCGTTCGAAAACAACGCGCCCGAGGTGCACAGCTATCTGCACGTCGTGACCGGCGAGGTGCTGCGCGTCGTGGACGGCATCGCCGACCCCGAGATGCATCAGCGCATCGCCTCCGATTCGAGCTACATGAGCATCGAACCGGTTAGCTCGCGCGAGCAATACCGCTGGATGGAGCGCTTCATCCCGATGGTGGAGGATACCGGGCTGCGCGATCAGCTCGCTGCCGCGATCGACGGCAAGGGCGCGTTCCGCAGGTTCAAGGACGTGCTGATGGCGCACGGTGCCGAGCGCGAGCGTTGGTTCGCGTTCCGCAGCGAACGGCTCCGCGTGTTCATGGAAGCCTGGCTCGGTGCGCACGGGCTGCGCTCGGTGGCACGTCCGAGCTGGACTCCGGAAGCCGCTCCGCCTCCACGCGAGGTGCTCGCGGTCTCGCAAGAGCAGCTCGCCGCGCGTCGCGGTCGCAGCGCGGAGGCGCTCCGCAAGCAGCTCCGCGATCTGGCAGACACGCTCGGCGCGCGCGATCTGGAGAAGGTCACGGCCTTCGCCGAATTCGTCAAGGCACGCCGCGCCGCGCGGGCCTTCGCGCACCGCCACGAAGGCGGCGAGGGCGACCCCACGGCGGAAGCGCCGAGCGATCCCGAGGCAGCGCCGCCGCCCGCGCCTCCGCGCGACGAGCGCTCCGGCGAGACACCGGTGCCGACCCGCGAGGACGAACCCACGCCCTCGTCTCGGCGCAGGCCCGCTGCCGCGAAGTAAATGCGCCTCCGAGCTCTGGCGCTGCTCGCGAGCGGGCTCTGGCTCACGAGCGCCCCGGCGCGTGCCGAGGACGTGAGCTCCGAGGCCGTAGCGGTGGACCGCGCGGTCGCCCGGTTCTACGCGCAGGACACGGGAGGCGTGAAGAGCCCGCGCTTCATCTACGAGCGCGTGCTGGCGTTCGAGGCTCGGCTCGAGTCCATGGCCGATCCGAGTCGCGAGTCCGGCGCGCGCGCGTATCGAGCGCGCCACGTGATGTCCGCGCTCGAGCGCCACGTCGCGGAAACGTTGCTTGCGTCGTTGCACATCGATCCCGAGCCGACCAAGGCGGATCTCGCTCGGCAGATGCAGAGCGCGCGCGCCCGCGTCGTCGAGCGCGTGGGTGGTGAGCGAGCGTTCCTCGACGCGATGGCAGCCGAGCGCATCGGCGAGCGCGACGTGTACGGCATCTTTCGGCGCCAGGCGCTCGCCAGCCTGTACCTCGACCGGATGGTGACGCCGATGCTCGAGCCGACCGAAGCCGAGCTGCGCGCGGCCTATTCTCGCAAGGAGACGCCGTTCCGCGAGTTGCCGTACGCGCAAGCGCGGCCGCTGCTCCAGCGCTGGTACACGGCGCGCAAGCTCGGCGCGGCCGTCCAGGCCTACTACCAGAACGCTCGCGGCCGCCTGAACCTGGTGCTGATCGGCGAGCTGCCCGGCTCGGACCAGTGAGCGGGAGCTCGTCCTACGTCGCCGCGCCGACCGCCGCTTCCACGTCTGCGGCTGTCTTCGGGATGCTCGCCGTCAACACCTCGGCGCCGTCCTTCGTGACGAGCACGTCGTCTTCGATGCGGATCCCGCGCACGTCGTCGAATTGCGCGAGGACGCGCCGATCGAGGTGCGGCTCGAGGTCGCCGACCTCCTCGGCGCGCTCGAGGATGCGCGCGATTCGGTAGTAACCGGGCTCGATGGTGACGGCCATGCCCGGGGCCAGATCGCGATCGAGCCGCAGGTAGCGCTCACCCGGGCGCGTGGACCGGCTGCGGCCGGGTGCGTAGCCCGCCCGATCGCCCAGATCCTCCATGTCGTGCACATCGAGCCCGAGCAGGTGCCCGACGCCGTGCGGAAAGAACAGAGCCGCGGCGCCTCGCGCCGTGAGCTCCGCTGGATCGCCCTTCAAGATCCCGAGCTCGACCAGCCCGCGCACCACGGAGAGCGCCGCGACGTGGTGCACCTCGGCATAGCGGACGCTGGGGCGCACGGCGGCGATCGCGGCGGACTGCGCCTCGAGCACGACCTCGTAGAGGGCGCGCTGGGTGGCGCTGAACTTGCCGCTGACCGGCCAGGTGCGCGTCACGTCGCCGGCCCAACCCTCAGGCGTCTCCGCGCCGACGTCGGCGAGCAGCAGATCTCCGGCGGCGAGCTCGCCATCGTGGCGGTGTGCGTGAAGCACCTCGCCGTGCACCGTCACGATCGGGTTGTAGGAAGCGGTGTAGCCGAAGGCCACGAACGCGGCTTCCATCTGCGCGCGCACCGCGGCTTCGCGGATGCCGGCGCGGGTCGCGGCGAGGCCAGCTCGGTGTGCCCACGCGGTCGCTGCGGCCGCCTGGCGGAGTTGGGCGATGGCGCCAGCGTCGTGCACGAGCCGCAGCTCGATCAACGCATCGGCCAAACGCGCATCCGCTTCATCGAGCTCCGCGCCGCCGCCCGCGAAAATGTCGCGCCCCACGAGGTCGCTCTGAAACGCGGCACTTTCTGCGTCTTGGGCGGGCACCGTGAGCGTCTCCGGCGGAGCTTCGAAATCGTCGATCGAACGAACCTCGACTCCGCACGCATCGGCGAGCTCCGCGAAGCTCGGCATCGCCCCGCTCCAGAGCTCTTCTTCGGGATCGGGCTCGGGGGCGAACAGCACGGAACGGGCGGGCTCGACGAGCAGCGCCGCACCCTCGAGCGAGCGGCCCACGAAGTACAAGAAATGGCTCTCGGCCCGGAACGGGTAGCGATTGCCGGCAAAGTTTCGCGGCCGTGACAGGCCGGACACGAGCAGCGCGGGGCGATCGAGGCGAGCCTGCAGACGGCGGCGGCGCTGGACGAAGGTGTCGGTCGGACTCGGGGAAGGCCAACTTGGGGGCGACATGATTCGAGGCCGACAGCGAAATCGGTGTAACCGTTCGGGGCTGGCGGAATAGACAGCCTAGCAGATAGACTGCCGCGCGAAACTGCCCAGCAGGGAGGAACGGACAGCGGACTACGGTGATCCGGTCCGTGCGCTTTCACGTATCGACCACGAGGAGTAGCCATGGCTTTCAAGTTTTCGAAATCGATTCTGTCGGCGGCGAGCGCGGGTCTCGTAGCCGGAGCTCTCGCGGGTTGCGGCGGCAACACGCCGCCCCCCGAGACACCCGAGGCCGGCAGCGAGCCGATGGCCGACGCCCCCGCGCCGGATGCGGCCGCCCCGGGTGACGCCGCGGATCACATGGGGGATGCCTCGGCCGCAGCGGAGGGAAAGGCTTGTTGCAGGGGCATGAACGAGTGCAAGGGCAAGGGCGGCTGCAGGGCCGGCGAGCACTCGTGCCAGGGTCAAAACGAGTGCAAGGGTCAGGGCGGCTGCAACGCCCACTGTCCCAAGTGAGCCATCGCTCGCGACCCGCGCGGATCGCAGTTTCGCGCGGGTCGCAGCGCCGGAGCTGGTGATGACGGAGAGAACGACGGTTCCGGACCTAGGCGTCGGAGTCGGGCTGCGTGTTCCGCACTATCGGGGCGTGCTCGAGCGCCGGCCGCCGCTCGATTTCTTCGAGATCATCAGCGAGAACTTCATGGTGCCCGGGGGTAAGCCCCGACATCACCTGGAGCGCGTCCTCGAAACGTATCGGGTGGTCCAGCACGGCGTCTCGCTCGACATCGGCGGCCCACAGGGCCCGAGCCCCGAGTACCTGCGGCGCTTGAAAGCGCTGGCGCGCGAGACGGGCACCCCGTGGGTGAGCGACCACTTTTGTTGGTGTGGCTCGAGCGGCGTCCACCTTCACGATCTGCTGCCGCTTCCGTACACGGAGGAGGCGATCCGCCGCGTTTCGGAGCGAGCGCGCGTCGTTCAGGACACCCTCGAGCTTCCATTCGCGCTCGAAAACACCTCCAGTTATCTGACTTACCGCTCGAGCTCGATGCCCGAGTGGGAGTTCCTCACGGAGGTCACCGAGCGCGCCGACATCGGGTTGTTGCTCGACGTGAACAACATTTACGTCTCGTCCTACAATCACGGCCTCGACCCCATTCAGTTCCTGGAGGGCATTCCCGCACACCGCGTGGTTCAGATCCACGTCGCGGGGCACACCCACGTCGGCGAGTACATCATCGACACGCACCGCGGGCCGATCTTGCCCCCGGTTTGGGATTTGTACCGGCTGGCTATCGAGCGAATCGGCTCGGTGTCCACGCTCATCGAGTGGGACGACGCCATCCCCGAGCTCGACGTGCTGCTCGCTGAAGCCGACCAAGCTCGCTCGGAGCGGGACCGAGCGCTCGCGGCCCGCGCGCGCGGGGAGACCTCGGTCGACGCAGAGGCCGTGCGGGCGGCGCTGTGCGCTCTGCGCGGCCAGCCAGCGGTCCGGGACCCGGGTTGGCTGCAGGGCGGGCCCCGCGAAAGCGCCGGGAAAGAGTCCGATCACGAGGCGGCCTAGCGTGTCCGAGCTGGACCGGCTTCAGGACTTCATCAGCGCCGCGCTGCGACGCCGCCGCGATCTCAGCAGGGATCCCGTGATCGTTGCCCAGGCCGAGCGAGAGATTCACGCGACGTCTCATTTCTCACCCGCGCGCCACCTAGAAATCTATCGAGAGCAATTCTGGCTGCGACACACGCAGTCGCTACTCGAGGATTTCCCGGGGATCGCCGGGATCTTGGGGCAATCCGACTGGGAGCGCTTGGTGGAGGAGTACCTGCTGGCGCAGCCCCCCGCGAGCTTCAGTCTGCGCGACCTCGGCGAAAAACTACCAGCGTTCCTGGAAAGCGCCGACTTCCTCCCGCAGCGGGAGTTGGTCCTCGATATGGCTCGGCTCGAGTGGGCTCACATCGAGGTGTTCGATGCCCCGGCGCTGCCGCCGCTCGCTCCCGAGTCGGTGGCGACGCTCGACGAGGAGGCCCTCGCCTCGGCGCGGCTGCTGCTCTCGCCCGCGCTGCGACTGCTCGACCTGTCGTACCCCGTCCCCGAGCTACGGAATCGCCTGCTTTCGGCGAAGGGCTCGCTGGTGGACCTGCCATTGCCCGAGCCGAGCCCCACCCGGCTCGTGCTTTACCGGCGCGAGCTGTCGACCGTTCACTGCCGACTGCGGCGCGCGCCGTTCACGTTGCTCGAGGCTTTGAGTCGCGGTGTGAGTCTGGGCAACGCCTGCGAAGCTGCGTGCGCGCTCGGTGAAAGAGAGGCAGCGAGTGTCGAGCGCGAAGTTGCGACGTGGTTCGCGGACTGGGTCGCTCGGGGCTTCATCGTCGGAGTGCGCTAGCTCTCGCGCAAAAGCGGACACTCGATAAATCCTCGGAAAATCGGCCACTTCAGGCTTGCTCGCAGCAGCATGGCTTGCTAGGCCGAGCATGTGGGACCCGTCGCGCTCAGAGTCGAGCAGGCCCGTCGAGAGCGGGGTGCCGCGCTCATGGGCGTGCTCAACGTGACGCCCGACTCGTTCTACGACGGTGGCCGTTACTCGAACGCCGAGTCCATCGCAGAGCGCGTGGTCGAGCTGCTGCGCGAAGGGGCGGACATCATCGATGTCGGAGGTGAGTCGACCCGTCCCCGCGCCGAGCCCGTCCCGGCCGCCGAACAGATCGCACGCGTCGAGGGCGCCGTGCGAGCCGCCGTGGAGAGCGGCGCGCTCGTGTCGATCGACACGGGCAGCCCCGAGGTCGCCGAGCGCGCGTTGTCGCTCGGCGCCTCGATCGTGAACGACGTTACCTGCCTCGCCGATCCGGAGCTCGCGGCGGTGAGCGCTCGTTTCGGCGCGGTGCTGATCGTCATGCACTCGCGCGGCCCGATGCAGCGGATGGCCGGCTTCTCGCAATACGCCGAAGACGGGTACGGAGACGTCGTCGGGGACGTGCTCGGCGAGTGGCGCAGCGCCCGCGACCGCGCCGTCGCAGCCGGCATGCCCGAGGGCCAGGTCTGGTTGGATCCGGGGATCGGCTTCGCCAAGAGCGCGCGTCAGTCGTACGCCCTGCTCACGGGGCTTTCTCGGCTGTGTGGCGAGGGCGTGCCCGTCGTGGTCGGGGCCAGCCGCAAATCCTTCCTCTCTGCCGCGGACGAGGCGCCGCCGGAAAAACGCCTGGCCGGGAGCCTGGCAGCCGGCCTTTCCGCCGCGAGTCGCGGCGCGTCGGTGCTCCGCGTGCACGACGTGGGAGACATGCGCCAGGCGTTGGCGGTCGAGCGGGCGATCCGGCTCGGGCTCGCCCCTGCGCCCAAAGGCTCCGCGGAGGTGCAGCATGCCTGACACCATCCGCACCTATTTCGAGAACCTGACCTTCCTGCGCGTGCTGCGCGACGCGTTCGACATCTTTCTCGTTTACTACCTCGTGTACCGCGCGCTGCTCGTGCTGCGCGGGACGCGCGCCATGCAGGTCGGGCTCGGCCTCGGCGTGGTGTTTTTGATTTACCTGGGCGCGCGCTACCTGCAGCTCGTCACGGTGTTCAGTATCCTGAACACGTTCATCGCGCAGGTATTCCTGATCATCATCGTGGTGTTTCAGAGCGACATCCGCCGCGGCCTGCAGCGCGTCGGCAGCCGTGCCTGGCTGCGGAATCTATCGCGCTCCCAGGAAATGCGCGTGATCGACGCGGTGGTCGAGGCCTCGACCGAGCTCGCCCGCCACCGCATCGGCGCCATCATCACCTTCGAGCAAGACGCGAACCTCGACGAGTTCGTCGGCGTCCACAAGGGGCACGTGCTCGACGCGCAGGTCAGCCCCGAGCTGCTGGTGTCGTTGTTCTTGCCCGAAGGCATGAACAAGCTGCACGACGGCGCGGTCGTGATCCGTAACTTCCGGATCGCCAAGGCCGGCGTGTTCTTCCCGATGAACGACGCCCGGGTGGTCGACGAGAGCTTCGGCTCGCGGCATCGAGCCGCGCTCGGCATCACGGAAGAGACCGACGCCGTGGTGGTGATCGTCAGCGAAGAGCGCGGCACGATCAGCTTCTGCTTCAACGGAAACATCGCCTCGAACCTGGACGGGCCGAAGCTCCGCACGATGCTCGAGGCCATGTTCCGGCCCGAGGTGCGGAAGAAGCGCGGGCGCCGCAAGCCAGAAACCAAGCGGGATTCGCAGGAGCCCACCCGCACGGTGCCCGATCCGCGCTCGGCGCGCGACACCGAGATCATGCACCACCGGATCAGCCTGGTCGCAGACTCGACCCCCGCCGAGTTGCCGCCGAACACGCAGCGCGAGTCGTCCCTGCTCCGCCAGCCGATGCCCGGGACCCCGCCGAGCTCCACGGCTCCGCTGCGCACTCCGGCTCCGATCCGCACGCCGACGCACGTCGATCCCGACAAGCCCGAAGGTGGGGCCGAGCCGGGGCCGCACAGCGAGTGAGCATGAGCCCGATCCCGGCTGCGATACTGACATTCATCAAGGAGTCGTTCACCGAGAACGTCGGGCTGAAGGCCCTGTCGCTCGGTTTGGCGGTCGGGCTGTTCGCGTTCCTCTACGGGCAGCAGGACGAGCAGCAGCGCACGATCGAGGTCGGCGTGGTGACACGGCCGCCGCCCGAAGACGCGAACCGCGAGCTGATGACGCAGATGCCGCCCACCATCCACGTCACGCTGCGTGGCCCGGCGCGTGCGCTCGACGAGCTCAACCAGGCGCGCATTCCGCCGGTCGAGATCGACCTGCGCCAGGGTCACAGAAAGCAGATCGTGTTCGACCCCAGCATGTTCAACGTTGAGGACGCGCGCATCACCATCATCGATCCGCCCAGCATCGACCTCGACTGGGAGGACGTGATTTCCCGGCAGATCCCGGTGCAGGCGTCGATCTCGGGGCAACCTGCGAGCGGCTACGTGATCAAGGGCGAGCCCGAGGTGGATCCGCCGACCATCACGGTCCGCGGACCGACGAGCTTGATCGAGGTGATGCAGTTTGCGCGGCTCGCTCCCTTCGACGTGTCCGGGCTGAGCGAGGGCACGCATCGCCGCCGGATCGCGATCGACGCCCCGCCTTCACGCGTGCGCTTCATCGGTCCGACCTCGGCGGCGGTCAGCGTCGTGATCGCGCGGCGGCTGAGCGAGGCCAAATTCGAGAATCGGCCGGTCGAGGTGGTCGGTGTCGTCGGCGCCACGGTGGTGCCACGCACCGTCGATGTCACGGTGGTGGGCCCGCCGGAGATCGTGCGCGCCCTGAAGGCGGACCAGGTCGTGCCGCGCGCCGATCTGACGGCGATCCCCGAGCTCAACCTGACGCGCCACGGAACGGCGGTGGTCAAGCTCACCGTCGAGCTTGTCAAGGCTGAAGCCGAAATCCAGCCACCGAGCGTGAACGTCCGCTTCTGAGCGGGCTGCGCGCTCCTCACGCTTCCAGCGCCAGCCGCACGAAGTCGCTCTCGGTCAGGATGCCGACGACCTGTGAGTCTTCGACGATCACCACGCAGCCGATCTTGCGCTCGAGCATCAGCTTGGCGGCTTGGGCGAGCGGCGCGCTCGGGCCCAGCGTGACCACCTCGGTGTGCATGGCTTCCTTCACGTCGAGCGAGTCCAGCGCGCGGGTGTGGGCGCGCGTGCCGTAGCCGAGTGCTCGGACCAGACCGCTATGAAACAGGTCGCGCTGGCTGACGATTCCGACCAGCTTGCCCTCCTCGTCGACGATCGGCAGATGACGGATCCGACCCAGGCGCATGATGTCGTCGGCGCTGCGCAGCGCGTCGTTCCGCCCTAGCGTTACTACCGTCGAAGTCATCAGATCGCGCACCAGGCGGGGTGGGTGTTGCATGTGATTCGCGGGAGCAAGCATCGTGCCCCGCGTGTAGCGCCGTCAATCCGCAGCCCTGCGCGCGACCTGGCGCTTCGAGAGCGCAAGATTTGCAGTCGCACCCCCGCGGGCGCAATCCCGGCGTGTGCCCCAAGCGACGGCGCCGCCGAGTGAGATGGCACGAGAGCTGCTTCGAAAGAGCTCGTGGAGCTCGCACTCTGGCGCTTTCTGGCCGCGGCAACCGACATCGTGCACGTCGCGTCGATGCTGATCTGGGGGCTCGGTATGCCGCTGTTGTTCTGGCATCGTTTCCCGAAGCTGAGTCGTGCCTACATGGGCTTCGCCATGACCTTCGTGGTCGTTTCCGTGGCCTCCCGCGCGCTGCTCGGCGAGTGCTTCCTGACCACGATTGCTCGGGAGCTGTGGTTCGCCGGTGGTGGCTTTCGCGAACACGTTCCGTTCACGGTGCTCGCGACGGAATGGATCGCGGGCATTCGTCCGACGACGCGCGAAGCCGTGTTGCTCTGGGAGCTTGCCGTGTTTGCGACGAGCGCTGGCGGGCTCTGGTACTGGCATCGGACATCCGGGTTCGGCTTCCGACAGCAGCGCCGCTCCGCACCGTGACCCGGGCCACGAGCGGGTCCTGGGTTTCGAGCTAGACTCCGTTCCAACGTGCGGCGGCGTTTCGAAGCTCTGGTGACGGGTCGGGAGCGGTGGCTGATGATCACCGCCCAGAGCGCTGTCGCTTTCGTGCTCGTCTACCTGCTGGCGACGGACGCGCTCGCCTTTTCGATGGCTCTCGCGCCGAACGCCGTGATCCGGGCCCAGCACCGGCAGCCACCGCCGGCGCTTCTCGGCCGAGCTGTCCGAGACTGGTCCGTGAGTGTCGGCCCGAACCCGGCGAAGCTTGCGGTCTGGGTCGTCGAGCCTCGGGCGGCCGAGCCGCGAGGTACGATCGTGCTCCTGCACGGCATCCGCATGGATCGACGCTCGCTCTCGGGAATGGCGGACACGCTGTGCGGCGCCGGCTACCGCGCCGTTCTGCTCGATCTGCGGGGCCACGGTGCGTCGAGCGGGCGGTACCTCACTTACGGGCAAGACGAAGCCCGCGACGTGAGTCAGGTCCTCGACGCGCTCGAGGCCGGCGGGATCCGACTCGGGCCCGTCGGGGTCTTCGGCTTTTCGTACGGCGCCGCGGTGTCCCTCGACGTCGCTGCTCGCGATCGGCGCGTGAAGACGGCGATCGCCGTCTCGCCGTTTGCATCGGTCCGTGAGGTGGTGCGCGACTACCAATCGAAATATCTGCGCGGCCCGCTCAAGTGGCTTCCGGATCGCTGGTTTCAAGCGGCGCTCGACGATGCAGGTCGCATCTCGAGCTTCGATCCGGATCGCGCCGGACCCGAGAACAGCATCGCGCTCGGCGCGGCCCCGCTGCTCCTGATCCACGGCGACGCGGACCGGCAGGTGCAACTCCGGCACAGCCAGAAGCTCGAGGCGCTGGCGGGGCCACGCGCCAGGCTCGTCGTCGTTCCCGGCGCCACCCATGACAGCGTCTTGTCGCACTCGGCGGTAACACGAGAGACGTTGGCCTGGCTCGGCCAGCACCTCTGAGCGGCTGTCGGGCTCCGAAACAGCTGCCCGCTCGCTGGTATTCAGTGATGCACGGGCGGAGCGCCGATGAACTCGCAGACCTCGAGCTCGAGCGAGCGGATCCCCGCCGCGGCAGCGGGCACGGCACCTTCCCCCAGTACGGCGAGAAGCCGCTCGCACTCGTCGAGGAAGCGTTCGACCTTGCGCTCCTGTGCGGTCCAGCGAGCGTGTGTCGTCGGGTCCGCGCGCTGGAGCCTGACCAGGGCGAGCTCGCGAGCCGTCTCCAGGCGGAGCAGGGCAGTGCCGAGCGATTGGGTCGAGCTGCAGGTCCAGACCGGGTAATTCGGCTTCGGGTGAGTCGTCTCGTGAGTCACGGAGGTTCCCTCGAGCGACGGACACCAGCAAGAGCCGTACCGGCGTAAAACCGGTACGCTGACGCGCATCAGGGGCTGGAGGGAGCGCAGTGATTTCGGGGAGCGCCCGCCGGATGCAGATTCTGCGCGGCGACGACCCCGAGCCGTCGTGAGCGGCGGCGTCAGCGAGCCGGCTCGGGGGCGGTGAGGGTGCTCCGGCGCACGTGGTACTGGTGCGCGGCGTCCACGAACAGCTGGGCTTCCTCGATCAGCTCGTGCGCGGCACGCGAGGTCACCGTCGAAAGGTCGACCTCGTGCGCGCGGAACAGGTAATGCGCGAAGCGCCCGCCGACGGAGGCTGCGTCGAAGGCGCCGGTGTCCGCCAAGTGCACCCGGAACTCGCGAAGGATGTCCTCAGGCTGCTCCTGGGAGAGCTCGGGCGAGCGCTCGCGGGCCAGCCAGAACGCCGCGTCGGTCATCGCCGCGCGAGCACGACCCGCGGCGTCGTGGGGCTTCTGTGCGTCGAGCAACAGCTGCGCCTCGAAGATCTGGCGCTCGCAAGCCGCGAGCGCGAAGTCGATCGGTGACACGACCTCGCCCGCGCATTCGCCGACGCCCTGATCACCGGTGGTGTAGATGCGCGGGTCGCCCCAGTCGCGGTAAAAGTCGGGATCGGACTCGAAGCTCGGCACGTCGACCAGATCCTGGACCAGCGCCTTCACCGATTTGCGTCCGACCCGCGCGATCCAGGCTTCGAACGACTCCCCCTCGGTGTGGCCCTTGGCGAACTCAGCCGTGAGCCGGTCGACCACCTGCGGCACGTTCTTGGACGGAATGGCGCCGATGGCCAGGCCGAAGGTGCGCGCATTGCCCTGCCAGCGACCGCCGACGACCAGCTGAAAGTGAGGCACGCGCCGGCCGTTGACGTTGCGGCTCACGCCGAGAAAACCGATGTCGGCGACGTGGTGCTGCCCGCAGGAGTTGAAGCAGCCGCTGCACTTGATGTGCAGGCCTCGGGCCTCGGCTGGCAGCTCGCTCTGCGCCGCGCCGAGCCTTCGGCGGAGCTCACGGGCGAGGCCACGCGACGAGGAAATGCCGAGCTTGCAAGTGTCGGTTCCCGGGCACGACGTGACGTCGGAGACGCCGCTCGCTCCCGATTCAGCGAGCCCGATTGCTACGAGCTCGCGATGCACCCGCGGCAGATCCTCCTCGGTCACCCAGCGCAGGAGCAGGTTTTGCTCGACCGTGGTCCGCAGGGTGTCGCCCGTGTAGCGCTGCATCAGATCGACGATCGCTCTCGCCTGATCGGGCGTGAAGTCGCCGAGCGGGAGCTGGATGGTCGCGGCGAAGTAGCCGGGTTGCCGCTGCTCGTAGACGTTGGTGCGACGCCACTCCTCGAAGCCCTCGGCGGGGCCTTCGCTCTCGCCGTTCTGCTCGACGGAGCGCGGCCTCGGAGCTTCGGCGCCCTCGTTCAAGCGGCTCAAGAAGCTCGTCCAGCGTGGATCGGGCTTGAGCTTGGCCCGCTCTTCCAGAACCAGGCGGCGGAACTCGTCGATCCCGAGCTTCTTCAGCAAGAACTTCAGTCGCGCGCGCGAGCGGTTGGCGCGCTCGCCGAGCCTCGAAAACACGCGGCAGACCGCCTCGGACAGCGGAAATAGCTCGGTCTCCGGCACGAACGGATCGAGCAGCTCCGCTGCGTGCGGGACCGGCCCGAGCCCGCCGCCCACGTAGAACTCGAAACCGCGCTCCTCGCCGCGCAGGCGCGCGATGCAGCCGATGTCGTGGAAACCGGTGAGCCCGCAGGCGTGCTGAGAGCAGCCCGAGAACGCGATCTTGAACTTGCGCCCCATGTCCTGACCGGACTCGTGCCCGAGCAGGAAGAACGCCAACGCGCGGGCATAGGGCGTCACGTCGAACGGTTCGTCGCGGCACACGCCCGCGATCGGGCAGGCCGTGACGTTGCGCACCGAGTTGCCGCAGGCTTCACGCGTCGTGACGCCGACGGCGGCGAGGCGGCGCATCAGATCCGGCGTGTCCTCGATGTGCACGAAATGGAGCTGAATATCCTGGCGCGTCGTGACGTGCAGGATCTGATCGGAGTACTCCTCGGCGAGCTCCGAAAGTACGCCGAGTTGCTTGGCCGTCACCCCGCCGAAGGGCAGCTTGATGCGCTGCATACCCGGCGCGTCCCACAGCGTCTCCGGCCCCTTGTGCAGGTCTTTTTGCGGGTAGATCAGCTCGCGCGACTCGACGCCGTCGTGCCGCTTGCCATTGTCGTAGCGTTGCCCGTAGGCGCCGCGACGCAGTCGAGTCTCCGCGAACAAGCGATCGTCGATCTTGCCCCGCTTCTTGAGGACGAGCTGGGTCTCGTAGACGTCGATCTCGCTCTCCCACGCCTCCGGCGCCAGGCCGGCGAGCACCGGTTTCCATCCGCTGTCGGTCATCGCGCTCTATTTCAGGACGGCTTTGCCACGAAGAGCTTGCAGGTCCCTTCGGGATTGATCGGACCCTTCACGACCTTGCAGCCGCCGCAAGCGTTGTCGCCCGCTGGGGTGTACTGGAGGCAGTCCTTGCAGTAGCGCGTGACGTCGGAGGATTTCTCCTCGTAGACCGCGACTTCCTTGCGTACCTTGATGTCTTCGGGTGAGAGCCCCGTCGTGTCGTCGCATTTCGGGCCGCGGTTGCAGGCGGCGAGCCCGGCGGGGAGCGCGGCTACCAGTGGGAGCGCTACCATCCGCCCGAGCGCCACGCGCCGGCTCATCGCCGGAGTGGACCCGTCTTGATCGAGGGAGTCCCTCGTTCCGTTCCTGGTCATGGAAATCCTTTCCCTGCCGCCGTTTTTCGCCCGCAAATGCGGAGCCAAGCGGCAGCACCGTGACGCCCGGAGGTCTACTGACCGTAAATCCCCGACGCAAGCCCCAGCGACCCGCTTACATGACGTCCATCATGGCACGCGGCCGAAACGGGTCCTAGGCTACGGAGGACGGCGTGAGAGCGCTTTCTCGCAGAGCGCTCTTTTACACGCCGGCGAAGACATGGCCCTTCACGATTTCCTCGAACGCACCGCGCTCTTCAAGGGCGTCGATTCCGAAGTGTTCGAGCAGCTCGCGACCGCCTCGCGCACCAAGACCTACGCCCGCGGTTCGATGATCTGGCGGGTTGGCGAGTCGCCGGAAGCGCTGCTCCTCGTCAAGAGCGGGCTCGTCAAGCTGACGCGGCCCGCCGCGCGCGGGCGCACCTCGCTGTGCGGCCTGTTCGGCACGCCGACCATCCTCGGCGAGCTCGTGCTGGTGAAGGGCGTGCCGTACCAGAACGCCGCCGTTCCGGCCACGGCGAACGTCGTGTTGGTCTCGATCCCGCGCGAGCTCGTGCTTTCTGCGGTCCACAGCGACCCTCAGCTGGCGCTGAATCTGTTTTGCGCCTTCGAGCAGAAGTTCACGGCGCTTCACGACAAGATCGACGTGCTGAGCGCCGGCTCGGTCGAGGCGCGGCTCGCGACACTCTTGCTCAAGCTCTATGACCAGTTCGGCGACGAGCTCGACGACGGGAGCTTGCGGATCGGCGTGCCGCTATCTCGCCAGGAGCTCGCAGACATGGTCTCGACCTCGTTCGAAACCGCGATCCGCGTGCTCGCGCGCTGGGAGCGCGAGCGGACGGTGGCCACCGACGTCGACGGCTTCACGATCGGAGACTTGCCCCGGCTTCACGGGTTGAGCGGCGCCGACTGGTCGCCGAGTCCTGCGCTCTTGGAAGCGACTCGATGACGTTCGTCGTCACCGAGAACTGCCAGCGCTGCCGCTACACGGATTGCGTCGCCGTTTGCCCGGTCGATTGCTTCCACGGCGACGCCGAGATGCTCTACATCGATCCCGCGCAGTGCATCGACTGCGGGGCGTGCGTGCCGGAGTGCCCGGTCGAGGCGATTTACGAGGAAGGGTTGCTTCCCGCGGATCTCGGCTCGTGGCTGACGATCAACGCCGAGCGCTCGAGGGTCCTGCCGGTCGTGAATCGCAAGAGCGAACCGCTCGGCACGGCCGAGGAGCGCGCCCGAGCGCTCGGGTTCTCGGGCTGAGCCTGAGCGCGCGCACGCGCTTTGCTCCGCACGCGTCTTGCACGGTGAGCTCGGCGCATGGCGCGTTCACTCCAAATGTACGGGCAACCCGCGATTTCCAGGCCCGACTCGGCTCCGCTGCGAGCCCTTGCGGCGAAGGGTTTTCGCCCGTTCTTTCTGTTGGCTGCAATCTTTGCGTCGCTGATCATCCCGCTCTGGCTGTTGGTTTTGAGCGGAAGGTTCGCTCCGGGCGCGTACCTTCCGCCTGCGAGCTGGCACGCGCACGAGATGTTGTTCGGCTATGCCTCGGCGGTGATCGCCGGCTTCCTGCTAACAGCGGTCGGCAACTGGACGCAGCGCGAGACGGTCACGGGCCGCGCGCTGCTCGGGCTGTGCGGGCTGTGGCTGGCGGGTCGGGTCGGTCTTTTGATGGCGGCCACGCTTCCCCCGGGAGCCGTCGCGGCCATCGATCTAGCCTTCCTTCCGGCGGTGGCGATTGCCATCGGTAGACCGCTGGTTCTGGCGAAGAACCGTCGGAACTTCGTGATGCTCGGGCTGCTGCTCCTGCTGTTCACGACCAATGCCGCGATGCACGCCGAGCCGCTCGGCCTGCTGCCTCCGGGGACCGCTCACCGGGCGGCGCTCGTCACGGTCGACCTGATCGTGGTGCTGCTCGCGCTGATGGCGGGGCGCGTTTTTCCGATGTTCACGCGCAATGCCACCGGAGTCGCCTCGGTGCGCTCGATCCCCGCACTGGATCTAGCGGCCGTCGCGGCGCTCGTGGCGCTCACCGCGGCGGATGCCCTCGCGCTGTCCGGTGGGGCCATTTCGTGGATTGGGGGCGTTGCGTGCGTGCTGACGATCGCGCGCGCGGTGCACTGGGGTGCGCGCTTCACGTTCGGGCAGCCCTTGTTGTGGATTTTGCACGTGGGTTACGCCTGGATCCCTCTCGGCTTGCTGCTGCGTGCCAGTGGCAATGTGCTGGCCCTACATGCGCTCACGGTGGGCGCGCTCGGATCGCTGACTCTGGGCATGATGGCGCGCGTCTCGCTCGGTCACACGGGCCGGCCGCTCGCGGTGCCGAAAAGTGTGAGCGCGGCGTTTCTCGCGATCACGGTGGCGGCCCTCGCCCGCGTGCTGGGGCCGTGGCTCGCGCCCGGCCGTTACCTCGAAAGCCTGTGGGTCGCGGGCGCGCTGTGGACGCTGTCGTTTGCGTTGTTCGTGTGGGTCTACGCTCCGATCCTGACGCAGCCGCGCGTCGACGGAAAAGCCGGCTGATGCAGACGCTGTACCTGGTATCGGTCTGGATCCACATCCTGGCAGCGTCGATCTGGCTCGGCGGGATGGCATTTCTCGTGCTGGTGCTCGTGCCGTGGCTGCGCCGGACGCCCGGGGCGCCTGCGGGAACGCTATTGAGCGAGACGGGAAGGAGGTTTCGCAGCGTAGGTTGGGTGTGCTTCGCGCTCCTGCTCGTCACCGGCAGTTTCAATCTCTCGATGCGCGGCGTCACGCTGGCGTCGCTCTCGAGCGCCGTCTTCTGGGCAACACCCTTCGGGAGGATCTTGCTCACGAAGCTCGTCGCGTTCTCGCTCGTCCTGGGCGTGAGCGCGATCCATGATTTCGTGCTCGGGCCTCGAGCGACCGCCCTGATCGCCCGGCATCCGCGCTCTCGGGAGGCCGCAGCCTCGCGGCGCCATGCCGCCTTGCTCGGTCGCGTGAACGCAATCCTCGCGCTGGTGCTGGTCGCGGCAGGAGTGATGCTGGTCCGCGGCTCGCCGTGGTGACCCAACGCGCTAGTCGGAGCGCCTGCGCGACGCGGACGCGAGCTCCAGCGTCGTGAACGGCGGCGCGAGCACCTGGGTCGCAAAGCGCGCGGCTCGAACGCCGGCCGGCGCTCGCGCGGGCGCGCCGCCGTGAATGCGATCGATCACCTGCTGCAGATTCAGCGACAGTCCGCGGAACAACTCCTGGGTGCGCGCTCGGCTCGCGCTCGAGGGCTCGTAGTGGAGCGCTCGATAGCCCACCGTCAGGTCCGCGAACTGCGGCCAAGCCAACCCCTCCCGCAGCGCTTGGATCGAAGACAGGTGATACGAAACCAGGAAGGCCTGGCCGCTGTAGTCCTCGGCGACGTTCAAGGCGCCACCCGCGTTCAGTTGCCGCACGAATGACTTGCTTGGCCAGTAACTCAGGCGGAAGGCCATGAAATCATCGAGCTCCGGAAGCAGCTCCGCTCCCACGGCGAACGCGTTGCCGCCGGCGTTGAACAGCAAATCACCAAGGAGAAGCCATACTGCGGCTCGTACCCGTCTTTCAGCTCGATCAAAGAGGAAGAAGCCGAAGGCCAGGCTGGTCGAAGTCGCGAGCGAGACGGCCTTCGAATGACCTCCCCAGCCGAGGACGCCGCCGATGCCGCGCGTCAGCACGTAGTTGCACCATGCATGACCGAGCCTGTCGGCGCCGCCTGCGTACGTGTCGTAGCCGAAGAACCCCTCGTCGCGAAAAGTGAGTGTGTCCGAGTTCTCGGAGCGCCCGTACCAGGAGAAGTAGGTGTACGTCGCCGCCGCTGCGTAGGTCCCGCCGACGACCGCAAGTGACAGCGCCGGCTGGGCTCGCTCCTCGGCCGCGCGCGGCGCCCCGAGAGCCGGGATGCAAACCAGAGAGAGCGCGAGCGCTACCGGGGGGCGCAGCATCCTTCGCCCGAACAGCAACCATCGTGCCGGCAGCACCGCCCGGGTTTCGCTGCCGGCGTCGCGCGCTTTCGCGTCGCCGTTGCGCCGGGAACGCGCTCCGCGCAGACCCTGCGCGGGCTGGCTTACCGTTCGCCTTTTGCTAACTTGGGTCCCGAGGACGACCTCCCCATCCCGGGCAATTTCTGTCAGGACGACCTGACCTTCCGTTTGGAGAGTGGTCATGGCTTGGTTCTGGTTGGTTCTCGCGGGCGCCCTCGAGGTGGTCTGGGCTTTTTCGATGAAGCAATCGCAAGGCTTCACGAAGCCTGGTCCGACGCTGGTCACGCTCGCGACGCTCGCGGCGAGCTTCATCCTGCTTTCCCTGTCCCTGAAGAGCATTCCACTCGGCACGGCGTACCCGATCTGGACGGGGATCGGCGCGCTCGGGGCGTTCGCGGTCGGAGTGGTCGCATTCGACGAGCCGGTGACGGTGCGGCGGCTGATCCCGGTCGGCTTTTTACTCCTGGGGGTGGTGCTGCTCAAATGGTCCGAGGCGTGATTGAATGGGGGCGTGACTGCCCCCGTCTCGCCGGACGAAGCTTCCCGGCTCCGCGCCCTCCGTAGCTACGAGATCCTGGACACGCCGTCCGAGGCAGCCTTCGATCGCATCGTGGGGCTCGCTGCCCGGCTCCTCCACGCGCCGATGGCACGGCTCACGTTCGTCGACCGAGACCGGCAGTGGTGCAAGGCCGCGAGCGGCGGCGGCGCCTCGTCGACCAGCCGAGACGGCGGGTTCTGCGCTCGGGCGAGCCTCGGAGATGCGCCGCTGGTCGTGAACGATGCCCGGGAAGATCCGCGATTTTCGGAGAACCCGGAGGTCTCGGGAGAGCCGCACGTGCGCTTTTACGCCGGCGTTCCGCTTCGTACGCCGGACGGCCACAAATTGGGGTGCTTGTGCGTGCTCGACCAGGCGCCGCGAGCCGTGAGCGCGGAACAGCTTGGGGTGCTGGAGAGCCTTGCGGGGATCGTGATGGACGAGCTCGAGCTACGCCGCAACCAGCAGATCCTGGAGAAGCAGGCGTACGCGGTCGATGCCGCGCTCCAGGAAGCAGAACGAAATCGACACCTGTTCGAGCGGATTGCGCACACCTCGCCGGAGGTGATTTACGTGCTCGAGCTCGCGTCGCGCAAGAACGTGTACGCGAACCGGAACGCTGCCGCGCTGCTCGGCTACACGCAGGAAGAGATCGAGGTGCTCGGCGACGGTTTGCCTGCGACCATCATCCATCCCCAGGATTTGCCGGCTGTTCTCGGACATTTCTCCGAGTTCGACACGATGAGCGACGACGGTTACACCGAGCTTACCTACCGGGTGCGGGGAGTCGATGGCGAGTACCGCTGGCTGCGCGCCCGGGAGAACGTCTTCTCGCGGTATCGCGACAAACGCCCCAAAGAAATCCTGGGGATCGCCGCGGACATCACCGAGTTGAAGCGGATCGAGGCGCGCCTCGCCGAGCTCGCCACCACCGACGAGCTCACCGGGATCGCCAACCAGCGCGCGTTTCGGGAGCGGTTGAATCAGCTGGTCGCCGAAGGGGAGCGCGGCCGGGCGTTCGTGCTGTGCATGGTCGACGCGGATCACTTCAAGCGCATCAACGACACGCTCGGCCACCCGATCGGCGACCGGGTGCTCGTCCACCTGGCCGCCGCGCTGGCGAGGGAGGTGCGTCGCGTCGATCAGGTTGCCCGCTACGGCGGCGAGGAGTTCGCCGTGCTCCTGGTGGACGTGGACGAAGCGACCGGAGCGTCGCTCGCCGAACGCTTGCGGCGCGCGGTCGAGGCGATCGAGACTCCCGTGCGCGTCAGCGCGAGCTTCGGCGTGGCCGCCTACTCGCGCGGAATGTCGGCCGCTGAGCTGGTCGAAGCGGCTGACGGCGCGCTTTACGCGGCCAAGCAGCAGGGACGCAACCGGGTCGCGACGGCGGTAGGAGCCAGGGCTACGAAAGCGCGCGCCCGAGCCGAGCTTCCGCCTCAGCCACGCTCTCCCGGAGCTTCGGATCGATCGGCGCCACCTCCGCCACCACGTCCTCGGCAGGCGCCCCCTCGAGGATGAGGCGGCGCGCGCGATCGGAGCCGGTCAGCAAATCGAAGGCGGGTCGATCGGTCTCGAACTCGTACGGCGTGTCGCGGAAGGCGAAGGCCTCGGGCGCCATCCGGCGTGCGAGCGAGATCAAGGTCAGGTAGGTCGCGACGGGACGGAACAACCTCGGGTTCGTGACGTGGAGCATCACGCCGTGGCAGGTGACGCCGGCGTGCTTGTCGAAGCTCGGCTTGAAATGGATGGGACGGACCCACGCGCCCAGCACGCCCACCTGGGTGAGCTCCTGCGCCAAACGCTCGGCGTCGAGGAAAGGCGCTCCCACGATCTGAAAGGGGGCCGTGGTGCCGCGCCCCTCCGAGAGGTTCGTGCCTTCGATCAGGCAACCGCCCGGGTAGACGAGAGCGGTCTCGAGCGTCGGCATGTTGGGCGAGGGCATCACGAACGGGCGACCCCAGGCTTCGGCGGTGCGGTGGCGTTCCCAACCGAGTGTGCCGACGACGGACAGCGCTCCCTCCGGGCCGAGCGGGGAGCCGTCGCGTTCGAAGAACAGCGCGAGGATCTCACCGAGCGTGAGCGCGTGCCGGATCGGCAGCGGCTCGAGGCCGACGAACGAGGTGTAGCCTTCGGCTTGCGGCGCGCCCTCGATCGTCGTCGGATCGCCGGAGAGCGGGTTCGGGCGATCGAGCACCACCACGTGAATGCCGCGCTCGCGGGCGGCGCGCGCTGCGATCAGCGCCGTCCACACGTACGTGTAGTAACGGCTGCCGACGTCGGCGAGGTCGATCACGAGCAGGTCGAGCTCCGCCAGGTCCTCCGCGGTGGGGGTGAGGTCGGCCTTGGTGCTGCCGTAAAGGCTCACGATCGGCGGGCGTGCTCCACCTTCGGGCGCGGGAGCGCCAGCCACCGGCTCTTCCGCCTGCGCGGCGCCGTGCAGCCCGTGCTCCGGCGCGAAGACCAAACGCGGAGCGACGCCCAGCTCGTCGAGCACCGAAAGGCAGTGCTGGCCGCGCCGATCGAGGGCGGCCGCATGGGTCAACACCCCCAAGCGGGCGCCGCGCAGGCGTCGGCGAAGAGCTGCCAGAGAGCCACCGTAGAGCTGGTCGATGCCGCACCACATGGCCTGCCCTGTATCAGAAACCGCGCCGCAATGAGCGATTCGCGGCAGATCTGAACTTGGTTGCGGACCGGAAGCGCCGAAGTTAGCATTTTTTGCACAGTGCGCCGGGTCCTTGTCGTCGACGACGAAGAAAATTTGAGGTTGGTGCTCCGCACCTTGTTGCGAAGGCACGGTTACGAGGTCGAAACCGCTGCCAGCGGCGAGGAGGGGCTCGCGCTCGTGGATTCGTTCGGGCCCGACGTGGTGCTCACGGACGTGCGCATGCCGAAGATGGGCGGGCTCGATCTACTCGAGACGCTGCGCGCCAAGGGCAACGACGCCACCGTGATCGTGATGAGCGCTTACGGGAACATGGACATGGCGATCGAGGCCATGAAGGCCGGCGCCTACGACTACGTCCAGAAGCCGTTCAAGCCGGACGAAGTGGTGCTGACCCTGCGCAAGGCCGAGGAGCGCGAGACCTTGCGCCGCGAGAACCGCGCGCTGCGAGACGAGATCCGCAAGGAACACCGCTTCGAGGACATCCTCGCCAAGAGCGGGAGCATGCAGGAGATCTTCCGCACCATCGCCAAGATCGCCGACTACAAGACGACCGTGCTGGTGACCGGTGAGAGCGGAACGGGCAAGGAGCTCGTGGCGCGTGCGGTGCACCGCCGCTCGAGCCGGCGCGGCGGACCGTTCGTCGCCGTCAACTGCGGGGCGATTCCGGAGAACCTGCTCGAGAGCGAGCTGTTCGGGCACAAAAAAGGCGCATTCACCGATGCCGTTCAGGATCGGCGCGGGCTGTTCGAGGAGGCGCACACGGGTACGCTGTTCCTGGACGAGATCGGCGAGCTGCCGCTCGGTCTGCAGGTGAAGCTGCTACGCGTGCTCGAAGACGAGAAGATCCGGCGCCTCGGCGAAGCTCGGGACGTGCAGGTAGACGTGCGGATCGTGGCTGCGACTCACCGCGACGTGGCGGCGGAGACCAAGGCCGGCCGCTTTCGCGAAGATTTGTTCTATCGGCTCAACGTGCTGCACATCCACGTGCCGCCGCTCCGCGAGCGACGCGACGACGTGCCGCTGCTCATCGAACACTTCGTGGCGAAGAACAATACGCGGCTCGGGACAGGCATCCGCGGTATCGACACCGAGGCGCGGCGCCTGCTCTACGAGTACGCCTGGCCTGGAAACGTTCGGGAGCTCGAGAATACCATCGAGCGCGCGATGGTCCTTTCGGAGGGCGAGCAGATCGTCGCCGCCGACCTGCCGGAGCGGATCCGCGAGGCGCGCGACGCCGTGCAGCTACACCTGGCGAGTGGTGAGCTGAGCGTGAAGAAGACGATGCGCGTCATCGAAGAGATCCTCATCCGCCGGGCCCTGCAGAAGACCAAGGGCAACCGCACGCGCGCCGCGGAAGTGCTGGAAATCAGCCATCGCGCGCTGCTCTACAAGATCAAGGACTACGAAATCACGGATTTGTAAGCGCCCTTGATTGCCGTTGCCGAGCCCGGAAATCTCGGCATAACATCGCGCCCCATGAGCAGGCTCGTTCTGGCACTGATTGGTACGGCGTTGATCGGTTGTGGCCCCTCGTACGGCGAAGGTCAGGGCGCGAAGTCGCCGGACGAGATCGTCGCAGAGCAGGAAGCGCTGGCGGCCGAGCAAGAGAAGCTCGGCAGAGATCCGAGCGACTACGCCGCGCCGGAGGTCACCGAAGACGAGAAGAAGCGCCAGTGGGATCAGCCGTTTGCCGAGCTCGAGCTGAAGCGCGCATCCCGCTCCGCAGAGACGTGCCCCGAGTCGGTGACCGAGAAGGCACCCAAGGGTAAAGCGCGCGTCACGCTCGTGTTCGCGAACGACGGCCGCGTCAAGGAAGCGCGGCTCGGCGAACCCTACGCGGACACGACGGTCGGGAAATGCGTGCTGCGCGCGATGGAGGCGGTGATTGTCCGCACGTACACCGGCCCCGAGCACACCCTGGAGTGGGACGTGGATCTCACGGGCGCGAAGAAATCGGGCATGGCGAACGCGGGCGAGTAAGCCGCGCGCCCGAGCGGAGGCGGCCCCTCACCAGAACCACAGCCCGATCACCAACAGCAGGGAGAACATCGCCACCGAGAACACGGCGATGGCTTCCCAGGGCCCGTGGCGCGAGTCGACGCTGCCGAGCTCGATGGCGGCTCGGCGCACGACCTCGCGGTGTTTACGTCCGGCGAGGGCCAGGTTCGCGGCGCGCAGAGCCGGGTCGAGCTGCGAGGGCTGGTTCATCACGGAGCCCGGCTTTTCGCACGCTCCTGCCGAGGCTGTCGAGACGGACACTCGTTCAGGATCCCGACCCGCGAAATCACACGAACTTTTCCCGTGGCACGGCTCCCCACGCCGTCAGTGGAAGCGCAACTTTCCTTTGCTGGTCCACCAGTCGCGGTAACGGCCCTGGGCGCGCTCGCGCTCGCGCGGCGAGAGATCGTCGTAGTAGCCGAAGTACTCCTTGGTCGAGCTCTTGAGCTCGTCGCCGGCGGCGCGTCGGATCTCTTGCTCGGGATGCATCAGCGCGTCGATCAGCCACTCGATCCGATGGCGCGTGGAGTTCTCGAGCCACCACGCTTCCCAGAACGCGGGGTCGTCCTTGAAGTCTTGTCGAGTGAGCACGACGAGCGCCCAGTGCGCCGAGCGGCGGATCTCGTTCGAGCCCGACTCGAGCGCGCGGATCAGCCCCGGAATGGCGCGCGCTTCGCGCAGGTCGGCGATGGCCTCGATGGCCATGTGCCGGACCTCGTCGGACTTGCCGGGGTCGCCGAGCACGTCGGAGAGTGCATTGGACAGCGACTCGGACGCGGTCGGATGGCTGTGCAGCATGCGACCCGCTGCGAGCGCGGCGCGGCGCACCTCGATGTCTTGATCGAGGAAGCGCAGGGCAACGGCTTCGGCCGAGTCCGCGCTCGGCATTTCGCCGAGCAGGCGCGTCGCCCAGGCGCGGATCACCGGATCGGTGTCGCTCGCGCGAACGGCGACCATGCTCGCGGCTTTGGGCCCGATCCGGACCAAAACCTTGAGCAGCGGGCCGCAGTCGGAGGCGCGCGGAGGGCCGTCGCCCGGGCCGCGGCGAAGCTCGGAGGTGATAGGCCCTGGGAGTGCGCCGATCAGCACCGGCACTGCGCTGAGGCCCAGGCTCACCAGGCGATCGGCGGCGCGAGGATCGCCCGACACGAGCGACTGGAGCAGCTCCGTCGCGCTCGGGCCTGCGTACGCGGCGAGGTCTTCTCTGGCGTCGCGCGCGCCCGGCGAAGGCGCTGCTTCTTCCAGCGGCGGGGGCGGCGGCGGGCGCTGCGAGCTGTCCGGCGCGGCATCGCTCGACTCGGAGCCGACGCCGGGCTTGGTGCCGAGCTCGTTCGCCGAGAAGTCGCCGCTGTCCCGCGCGGGCGCCTCTTCCTGTGGGTCGAGAAACGGCGGCGGGGGCGGGGGCGGCACATCGACCGGACCCGGAGCGCTCGACCAGGGTGGCGTGGCGCCGGTTGCCGCGGCGATCACCTGCGAAGCGTCAGGGTCGGCGAGCGGCGGGGCGAGCGAGACCGGGGCGGGCGTCGGGTGGCGCAGGGCCGGCCCGACCGAGAGGACGGGGCGGGGAGTCGGGGAATGGTCGAGCGGGCGGGGCGGCTCGGAGTGGAGCATCCGCGTCGGAGGCACGGAGACCCGCGACGGTTCCCCGGGCCGGATCGAGCGCGGCGGTATCGAGGGCCGCGGAGCGATGCCCTTGCGCTTCAAGATCACGCGCTCGAGCGCCGCGCTCACCAGCGGCAAGAACGAGATCACGTCGCCCACGGCCTCGAGCCTCACGTCTTGGTCGCCGTGATCGCCGTAGAGCACGAGCACGGCGCGATCGCGGACGCGCACCGGCACCAGCAGCACGAGCGGGCCCGGCTTGCGCTCGAGGTCTTTCACCATGGCGCCGTCGATGCCGGAGGGCGCGAAGCGAGATAGCCGGAAGGGCTCGCGCCCCGAGACCAACGCGGACAACGAGCTCGGAAGATCGAGCGGCACGCCGATGCCCTGCACCTTCGTGCGCGGAGCGCCCGAGCCGTGGGCGTCGCGACCCTCGGCGAGGTCCCCCTGGACCACGAACAGCGCCGCGTACTCGAAGTACTGCGACGCGAAATCGAAGAACGTGGTCACGACCTGGTCGCGCTGCGAGGCCTCGAACAGGTCGTGCTCGGCCATCGCCACGGTGTACGGGCCGATCCGCCGGCGCGGGGCCGAGTAGCGGGGACCCTTGCCCGCGAGCGCCCGAAAATCCAGGGAAGCGCTCGAGCTCCGGCGCGCGGCCTGCTCGGGCAGCGCCTCGGGCGGCAGCGTCGGCTCGCGGCGGGCGACGGGCCCGGGCGGGACGCTGGGGCTCGGATCGGGCTTGCCGTCGAGCCGGGCCACGACGCGAGCGAAGCGGCGATCGAGCGGCACGCCGTAATCCCGAGCCAGCGCTTGCTTCACCCTCACGAGTATTGCGGCCTTCTGGACCACCTTGAGGCCCAGGGAGAATTCGAGGTCGCTCTCGGCGTCACTCCCGAGCGGTTCGCTGACCGCGACGACCAATGCGCCGTCCTCTTCCGACAGTGGGAAGAAGCCGTGACGGCGCGCGACGTCCGACGGAACCAGACGCAGCAGGCCGTCGCCCGACGGAGGCAGCTCGCCGGCAGGCGCGGCTTCGAGCCCGAGGCTCTCGGCGATCGTACGCAGCAGCCGCTCCTCGTTCAGGTTCGCGACCTCGAGCAGGTTCGTGATCAGATCGCCGCCGTGCAGAGACTGGCGGGCGAGGGCCAGCTCGACGTCTTTGGGAGACGCCACCTCGCGCTTCACGATGTTGGAACTGAGGGTCGGCATTCAGGGGCGGCCCGCCGTCGGCCTGCCTATCATCGCGGGGGCACTCCGGCTGTCAACTTCCAGCGTGTCCGGTCGCGAGGGCCCCGGCCAGCAGCCACTGGGCCGCGCGCAAGTAAATCACGATCCCGAGCACGTCGACGAGCGTGGCGATGAAGGGGTTCGAGCTGGTCGCGGGGTCGAGCCCCAGCCGACTGAGCAGCAGAGGCAGCATTCCGCCCACCACGCAGCCCATCACCACGATGCACAAAATGGTGAAAGCGATCAGGAAGGCGAAGCTCATCCCATCGCCGGCGATCGCCACCCGAAGCACGCCCAGCGCCCCGAGCATGGCGCCGAGCACCACCCCCTGGATGAACTCGCGCTGGAGCACCCGCCACCAGTCGCGGCTCTGGATGTCACCGACCGCCAGACCGCGGATCACGAGCGTGGACGACTGCGAGCCCGAGTTGCCTCCCGCCGACACGAGCAGCGGCACGTAGAACGCGAGCTGGGCCACGGCAGCCAGCATGTGATCGAACTGCTTCATGGCAGTGGTCGTGAAGAAGCCACCGACGAACAACACCACCAGCCAGGGCGCGCGCTTCTTCAGGTACTCGCCGATGCCCGCGTCGAAGTAACCCTCCTGGATGGGGGCGATGGCGCCCATCTTCTGGACGTCCTCGCCCTGCTCTTCGACGACCACGTCGAGGATGTCGTCGGAGGTGATGACGCCCAGCATCTCTTGCGTCGGCGCGACCACCGGCAGAGTGTGCAAGTCGTACTTGGCCAGCACCTTGGCCACGTCTTCCTGGTCGAGATCGGGCGGGACGCTGATCACGTTGCTGTGCATCACGTCCGTCACCGGATCGGTCGTGTCGGACAGCAGCAGGCTCCTGAGCGTCAGGTAGCCGAGCAGGCGGTGGTTCGAATCGACGACGTAGATGGTCTCGACCGTCTCGGCATCCCGCGCGTCCTTGCGCACTTCCTCGACGGCCTCGCCGATCGTGAGCCTGGGACCGACGCTGATGTAGTCGGTCGTCATCAGACCGCCGGCGCTGCGCTCGGGCCAGCGGCGCAGCTCGGTGATCTCTTCGGCGGCCTGCGGCGAGACCTTCTCGAGCTCTTCGAGCAGCGGCTCGCCGAGCTTCGGCGGCAGGATGCTGAAGAAGTCGGCGGCGTCGTCGGCGTCCATCTCGCCGGCGATGCGCACGGCCGAGCGCAGCTCCATCTTCGAGGCGAGCACGCCCTGCACCTCTTCGTCGAGGCGCGCGAACACCTGCGCGGCGTAGTCCGCCGGCAGATGGGTGAGCAGCTCGATCGCGTGCTCCTCGTCGAACTCGCTGACGATGTCGGCGATGTCCTCCGGGTGGATCTCGTCGATCAGCTCCGGCAGCTGATCCGGACACTCGCGCACGAACGTCGCGAGCTCGGGACCGATCAGCCGCGCCAGCCGCATTATGGCGCGTTTAGCAGATGCGAGTGGCTCGCGGAAGCGTGGATCTTCGCTGGTGCCGACGCGGGCGACAGGCTAGTTGACGAGGAACCACTTGACCCCGGGCTTGATCTCGAGGTGCAGGTGGTCGGCGTGAGCGGGATCGAAGTGCGGGGTGAGCATGTAGTGGAAGATCCGCAGATCGGAGGCTTCGCAGACGATGCTGACGAGCTCCCGGGCCGCGCGGCTCTTGAGCGAGCGCGCGCCGCGGCCGCAGGTCTGGGCTCCTATGTGTGCGGGCCACTGGGGGCCGACAGCCAGCCACTGGCCGTTCTTCTTTTTCATGCCCCCCACGTCGATCGCCATGCCGCCGGGGTGGCGTGACTGGGGCCCGTTCGGGTCATCGGTTTTGGTCCCGGCCGGGCGGTACATCGTGAAATGGACGATCTCGACGATCCCGTGGCGCGCGAGCAGGGCCGTGAAGTCGTCGAGCGCCAGCGCCAGGCGTGCGTCGAGGATCTCGAACGGAGTCGTCGCCCGCTCGGGCTCGGGTAGGGACGAATGAATCCACACGCCGTTCAGCGGCCCCTTGAGGCGGATCGGCGCGCGGACGCCCGGCATCGGCGGGGTGGCGGGCACGTAGGCGATGCCGCGCCGGTCGAGCTCCGCGAACGCCTCGGGGTTGCTGAGGTTGGCGTAGTGGTGCGCCCTCGACGACTCGACGTCCTCGGTGGCCGGGATCTCGAGGTACTTGTTCGACCCGAAAGCCGAGCTGCTCGTCGCGAACGAGCCGGCGAGCAGGAGGATGGAGGCGAAGCGGCGCATGGCAGGGGTTAGCGTGCTAGCGCCGATCGAAAGAAAGCGCGAGAAACGCGCGCTCCGCCCGGTTCTTTGACGTCTCGTTTCGAGGCGTACTAACAAGCTGGACCATGAGGGACGTGCGCTTTAGATTGGCTCTGGCAGCTTCAATCTCGGGTTTCGTGACGGCGATTGCCGGATCCGCCGCCGCGCAGGGCGCGGTTCCGCCGCCCGTTCAGCCGCCGCCCGCGCCGTCCGAAGCTCCGCCGCCAGCTCCGCCAGTGGAAGCGACGGCCGCGCCTGCCAGCCCGCCGCCTCCTCTCGCAGGAGCACCGGTGGAGCCGACCCCGCCCGTGAGCGTCACGCCGCCGCCGGTGCCGTCGCGCGGCGTCGAGGTGCACGATGGGTTCTACTTCCGGGCGGGTCTGGGCTTTGGCGGTTTGATCGGGAAGGTCGAGCCCGACGTCGACACGGATCTGGAAGGGAAGACGTCCGGGTTCTCGGTCTTGTCGGAGCTCGCGTTCGGCGGGACTCCGATCCCCGGCCTCGTGATCGGAGGCGGCATCTACAGCGCGAACACGCCGACCACCTCCTACGAGTTGGAGGAAGGCGGGGCGGAGATCACCGCGGACGGTGCAGGCACCACCGTCGGTGTGATCGGGCCATTCGTGGACGTGTATCCGAATCCCGAGCTCGGCCTGCATTTTCAAGGGGCGGTCGGCTTCGGCGTCATCACCGCTGACGAGGCCGACGACGACCTGGCCTTTCCGCCGGACAAGTACAGCGGCGTTGGGCTCGGATTGATGGTCGGTGGCGGCTACGAGGTGTTCGTCGCGGACCAGTGGAGCATCGGAGGCGTGGCGCGCGTGGTGTATGCAAACGCGAACCTGAAGTCCGACTCCGACGACTTCGTGGACGTGAAAGCCCACGCCCTGGTCCCCGGCGCCCTGTTCACCGTCACCTACCACTGAGCCGTCAGGCGGCTTTCGGCTTCTCCCGCCGCTGTTGCGACGGCAACGCGTCGAGCGTGGCCTTGTGCACCGCGGTGTGGAGCTCCGGGTTCGCGACCAGCGCATCGCGGGCTCGGTCGCGCCCCTGGCCGATCGCTTTACCGCCGAACGACAGGTGCGAGCCGCTCTTCTCGAGCACACCCGCTGCCAGCGCCGTTTCCACCAGGTCCGCTCCGGCGTCGATGCCCGTACCCCAACGGATGTCGAACTCCGCCTCGGTGAAGGGCGGCGCGACCTTGTTCTTCACGACCTTGACCTTGGTTCGATTGCCCACGGCGCTCTCGCCGACGCTGATCTTGGCGAGGCGCCGTACGTCGAGCCGGACGCTGGCGTAGAACTTGAGGGCGTTGCCGCCGGTCGTCGTCTCGGGGTTGCCGAACACGACGCCGATCTTCTGTCGCAGCTGATTGATGAAGGCGATCGTGGTGTTGGTCTTGCTGGCGATGGCTGTGAGCTTGCGCAGCGCCTGACTCATGAGCCGGGCCTGGAGACCCATGTGGGAGTCGCCCATGTCGCCCTCGATTTCCGCCTTGGGCACCAGGGCTGCCACCGAGTCAATCACCACCAGATCGACCGCACCCGAGCGGGTGAGCAACTCCGCGATTTCGAGCGCCTGTTCTCCGCAGTCGGGCTGCGAGACCAGGAGCTTGCCGATATCGACGCCGATACCCCGCGCGTAGCGCAGGTCGAAGGCGTGCTCGGCGTCGATGAAAGCGGCGATGCCGCCGGCCGCTTGTGCCTGCGCGATGGCATGGAGCAGCAGCGTGGTTTTACCACTGGATTCCGGCCCGAAGACCTCGACGATGCGACCCCGAGGCAAGCCTCCGACGCCGAGGGCTTCGTCGAGCGCCAGGGACCCGGTCGGGATCACGGCGATGGGTTCGAGCGCTCGCTCGCCCAGGCGCATGATCGCCCCCTGCCCGTAGGCCTTTTCGATGTTCGTGACGGCCTCACGGACCGCCTCCTGCCGTTTGCGTTGATCGTCGCGCATGACTCCGTTGGTTCCTTTCGCTGCTCGTGCAGACGGGGAACGCGGATCGCAGGGGTCGTGCCGCAGCGAAAAGCCCGGAAAACAGCCGGCGAGCGGCTGGCGGCCAGCGGCGTGGCGAGCCACCCGCCGGGGCGATGTTTACAGCGGGCCGGTGTTGTCGTTGGCCGCTGCAGCGCCATCCTGGCGGCGCTTGGCGTCCATCACGAGCAAAGGCAGGAGCAGCACTCCACCCGGGGCCACGACGACCGCCGTCCAGAGAAGAGCTCGAAGCACTGTTGCCATGGTTGGCAATACATAAGTGCATCGTGCGTGCCAGCGAGCGGTTGACGGAATATTTGCGTGCTGCTTCCGAACGCCGCGCACCTCGACCGCGACTTTCGTGTCATGCTGACGCCGGCAAACGCCATGTGCGGGACACGGCGGCTCAACTGGAGACAAGTAATCGCTGACACGCGGGTGTTGCTCTTCCTCCCGCTGCTGCCAATGGTGACGGGGTGCGTTGCAGCGGCGGCGGGCGCGGGCGCCGCGGTCGCGTTCGGTGGTGCGGCCGCGCTGACGTCGTCTTGTTACGACCGCGTGTCGCTGCGGCTGACCGACGCCGCATCCGGGCAGCTCACCTGCTCCGCGCGAGTGACCGCGGTCGATGCGGGAGGCAGCGAGCTGGTCTTCCGGTCCTGCTATCACGCGGCTGTGCCGCGCGGAAACTGGACGGTTCGCGCCGAGCTTCCGGGTTACGTCACGGCGACGACGCCGCTGCTCGTTCCAGGCGAGTCGCGCTGCGACCCTGCCGTGCAGTCGATCGAGCTCACGATCGCTCCGGCCGGATATCGCCCGCCGCCACCGGCGCCCGCGCCCGCGCTTACGCCGACCCCAGCCATTTCAGCGACACCACCCGCCGTTCCCGCCGATCCGCCGCTCGCGCCGAGCCCGCCCCCGGCGGCACCTTCGCCCGCGCCCGCGCCCTCGGCGCAGCCACCCGCGCCCTCGGCGCAGCCACCCGCGCCCTCGGCGCAGCCGCCCGCGCCGGCAGTTCCCGCGCAGCCAGGGGTGCCGACACCCGCGCCGACACCGTCTGCCGCGCCGCCGACGGGTGCGTTCCCGGCCCCAGCGTCTCCGTGAGGCCGCTTGCCAGCGCGCGCCGAACGGGGCAGGGGTCGAGCGTGCACTCCGGTTTGGCGATCCGTCCGGCGCGGCCCGGCGACGAGTCCGTGTTGTTCGAGATGATCCGGGAGCTCGCTGTTTTCGAGCAGCTCGAGCATTTGGTTACGGGCAGCGCCGACGGGCTGGCGCGCGACTTGTTCGGCACCGCGCCGCGCGCCGAGGCGCTGCTTGCCGAGCTCGACGGCAGCGCCGTCGGGTTTGCGCTGTTCTTCTCCTCCTACTCGACGTTCTTGACGCGGGCCGGCATCTACCTCGAGGACATCTACGTGCGACCGGCCGCGCGGGGGCGTGGTACGGGCCGGGCCTTGCTGGCCGCCGTTGCCGGGGTTGCCGTCGAGCGGGGCGCGGGGCGCCTGGAGTGGGCGGTGCTCGACTGGAACGAGAAGGCGATCGGCTTCTACGAGCACGTCGGCGCCGAGCGGCTGCGGGAGTGGCAGCTGTGCCGCATCACGGGCGAGCGCCTGGAAAAGCTCTCCCGCCTCTCCGAAACCCCATGACCACCCTCCTCATCGGCATCGCGGGCGGCACTGGCAGCGGCAAGACCACGCTCGCGGCTCGCATCACCGAGTCCATCCCCGGTCACGCCGCGTTGATCCAGCAGGACTGGTACTATCACGACCGTTCCGGGATCTCCGAAGCGGAGCGCGAGGCGATCAACTACGACGAGCCCGCCGCCATCGACAATCAGCGGCTCGCCGACGACCTGCTCCAGTTGAAGCGCGGGATCGCGGCGGACTGCCCGCAGTACGACTTCGGCACGCACACCCGAGCCCGTGAGCTGCGGCGCATCGAACCCTGTCGAGTGGTCGTCGTCGAAGGGATCCTGCTGTTTGCGGTAGAAGCGCTCAGAAGCGTGTTCGACCTTCGGATCTTCGTCGACACCGACGACGACATCCGGCTGATGCGGAGGATCCGCCGCGACATCGTGGAGCGAGAGCGCGACATCGGCTCGGTCGAGAACCAGTACTTCGGCAGTGTGCGTCCGATGCACGTGCTGCACGTCGCACCCAGCCGGCGCTTTGCCCACCTGATCGTGCCAGAGGGCGGGGAAAACGCCGAGGCGCTCGACGTCATCGTCGGTCGTCTCAAGTACCTGATCGGCGCCTGAAAGCGATGATTTCCGAGCCTACGGACGACGCGGTCCTTCTCGCCACGCGCCACTGGCTCGAGCGCGCCGTGATCGGCCTTTCGCTGTGCCCGTTCGCCAAGGCCGTCCACGTCAAGGGTCAGATCCGCTACGTCGTGAGCCCTGCCGAGACGCCCGAGGCGCTGCTCGAGGAGCTGCGCCGGGAGCTCATTGCGCTGGCCGAGGCGGACCCGCAGCAGGTGGAGACGACGCTGTTGGTGCTGCCGCGGGTGCTCGCCGACTTCTACGACTACAACGACTTCCTGGAACGAGCGGACGGGGTGCTCGAGGACGCGGGGCTGTCCGGTACGCTGCAGATCGCGAGCTTCCATCCGCAGTATCAGTTCGCCGACTCGGAGCCGGAAGACGTGGCGAACTGCAGCAATCGTTCTCCGTATCCGATCTTGCATTTGCTGCGCGAAGAGAGCGTCAGCCGCGCGGTCGAGGCGTTCCCGGAGGCCGCGCAAATCTTCGAGAAAAACCTGCGCACTTTGCGCGAGCTCGGCCACGCGGGCTTTCAGCGCGTGCTGTCCGGTGAAGGCATGCCCGCGTCCGTTTCGAACAGCGCCGACGACTTCGCGTCGCTGCCATTGTCGGCCGCCCTGCTCGACGCGGTGGCCTCGCTTGGCTTCGAGAAGCTCACGCCGATCCAGGCCAAAGCGCTGCCCCCGCTGCTCGCCGGAAGGGATCTGGTCGGACAATCCCAGACCGGCAGCGGCAAGACGGTGGCCTTCGCCCTGTGGCTCCTGGAGCGGTTGGAGCTCGAGACGCGCGAGGTGCAGGCCTTCGTGTTGTGTCCCACGCGCGAGCTCGGCGCGCAGGTCGCGAGGGAGCTGCGAAAGCTCGGGCGCGGCCGGCCGGGGTTGTCGGTGGTCGTGCTCTCTGGCGGCGAGCCGGTGCGGGAGCAGGCACGCGCGCTCGAGCGGGGAGCGCACGTCGTGGTCGGCACGCCCGGCCGCGTGCTCGATCACCTGCGCAGGCGCACGCTGCGGGTGCACCGGGTGCGAACGCTCGTGCTCGACGAGGCCGACCGCATGCTCGATATGGGCTTTTTGCCGGACATCCAACAGGTGCTGAAGGCGCTGCCCGAAGCCAGGCAAACGGCGCTGTTCTCGGCGACGTTCCCCGAGTCGATCCGCGAGCTCAGCGAGAAGCACCAGAGCGATCCGGTGTGGATCCGCGTGGAACAGCGCGCGGAAGAGGCGCCGGCGATCCGCCAGCTGGTGGTTCGCACGGATGCGTCTCGAAAGCTCGAGCAGCTCTGCTGGGTGCTCGAACGACACCCGCACGAGTCGGCGCTGGTGTTCGCCAACCAGAAGCTGACGGTTGCAGAGCTCGAACGGCACCTGGCTTCGGCCGGCCTCAGCGTCGCGTCGCTACACGGCGATCTCGAGCAACGCGACCGGGAGCGCGTGATGGCCAAGTTCCGCAACGGCAGCACGCGCATCCTCGTCGCCACCGACGTGGCGGCTCGGGGCATCGACCTGGAGGCCCTCGACCTGGTCGTGAACTTCGACTTGCCGACCCAGCCCGAGGTGTACGTGCACCGCATTGGCCGCACCGGCCGCGCTGGAAAATCGGGCCTGGCGATCTCCTTCGCAGCAGCGGACGACGATCCGAGGCTCGCGGCCATCGAACACTTCGCGCAGGTTCGGCTCACGCCCGTCGAGGCAGAAGCCCGCGGCGTGACGCGACCGCGGAAGTCGCTCGCACCCGACGCGAAGATGAAGACGTTGCGCCTCTCGGGGGGGCGCAAGGACAAGCTTCGCCCCGGCGACATCCTTGGTGCCCTGACGGGGGAAGCGGGAGGGCTCGCTGGCTCCGATGTGGGCAAGATAGAGATACACGATCACTATGCGTTCGTGGCCGTCGCTCAGGCCGAAGCGCCGGCGGCTTTGAAGCGCCTCAACGCCGGCCGGATCAAGGGCAAGCGCTTCAAAGTGACGCTGGTGGACTAGCCTCGCGCGAGCCGTCTCGAGAACCGGGTGTGACTGGCGAGTCGCGCTGTGCCACGACCGCGACCCAGGAACGCAGCGAAACCAAACCGAAAATAGCAGTTTCGACTGGCACGCATCCTGCTCATCCGGGAAGATTCTTCGAGCGGTCACTGAGATGAGGCTGAGGTTTTCATTGCTCGGCGCGCTGCTGGCGCTTGGCTGCGGTTCCGAAGCGGCGCTCCAGGACAGCCCGCGCACCTTGCGCATCAACGAGGTGGTCTCGAACAACGAGGGGGCCTGGCTCGATGAGCTGGGCGAGGCGGACGACTACGTCGAGGTGATCAACATCGGCACGGAGCCCGTGGATCTCGCTCACTTCCAGATCCGTGATCGCAGCGGTGAACGCCCGCTGCCGAGCAGCAAGCTTGGCCCCTCCGAGGTGCGCCTGTTGTTCGCCGACGACAGCCCGGAGCAGGGCCCGAACCACCTGCCGTTCAAGATTTCCGCGTCGGGTGAGCCGCTCGCGCTCGTGGCGCGCGACGGCGCGATCATCGACGCGGTGGAGGTGCCCGCTCTCGAGGAACACCACGCATTTTTGCGCCTGCCGGACGGCACGGGCGACTTCGTCGATTGCGGATGGGCGACGCCGGGGCGCCCCAACGGCGAGCTCTGCGGTAACGATTCCGAGCTCGTCGATCCCGACGATCTGACGTTCGCCGACTTCGACTGGGCGAGTGCCCCGAAGAGCTTGCCAACGCCGCTCGCGATCACCGAGCTTGCGCTGCGCCCGGCGCGGTTCGTCGAGCTCTTGAATACCTCCGGCGAGACGCTGACGCTCTCGGACTACGCGCTCGGCGTCGCGCCGCACCGCTTTGGTTTGCCCTGGCCGGCTCGCGAGGCCGGCACCACGGTCGCCTTGCCGGACACGGAGCTCGAACCGGGCGAGCGCGTGAGTGTCGAGCTCGGCGAGGCGAACCTCGGAGAGATCGCGGACGACCCGAGCTTCGAGGGCGTGGTCACGGTCTGGGCCAACGCCGGCGGCACATCCGGCCGTGTCGATTTCATGAATTGGCCGGACGGGGCGGTGCTCGCGCGGGGCGAAGGCGACGACAGCGTGTTCCGGTTTTGCGCGAACGATACGCCCGGAGAGCCGAACGAAGACTGCGAAGCGAGCCCCTCGCGCGAGCTCGGGGACCACACGCGCGGGCTCTTGGCCGACGGGGACTTCGAGGCGCTGGCTGCCGGCCGTCACGGTCTCGGCACGGAGTCGGTGGAGTTCGTGATCGACATGGAGGGAGGGGACGTCGTCACGTTCTTGAACTCTGCGGACTGGGACCTCCACTACATGTTCATCCGCGAACGCGTCGAGGGGTTGCCGCACCTCGATCGCTGCGATCCGGTGGAGGCTCAGCAATTCGCGGAGGGCTGGTACGCCTTCAGCGATAAGAACTACTTCCAGGTCGAAGGCCGCCGTTACCTGCTCGGAACTCTGGTCCGTCACGCTGGTTCCGGGATTTCGACCCTGCAGTTTGCGCCAGGCGATACGATCTCTGCTCCCCAGATGAAGCACGCGTTCTTCACGGTCATGAAGCACGTGAAGAACCCGAGGGACTGGCTGATCCGGCCTCAGACGCCCGATCAGGTGGAGCGGATCCGTGCCATCGAAGGCGAGGTGCCGATCGTCGGGCCGAACGCGCCCTTTCGAGGGGTGACGTTCCAGCCGCTCACGCCGGCGCTCGCCTACGGCACGCTTCGGTTCGTCGACTCCGACGAGCTGCGGCAGACCTCGCTCGGCCCTCGCGACATCGTGATCACCGATCAGGTGCCGAACGACATCCCCCTGATCGGGGGCCTCATCACCGAGTCGTTCCAGACGCCGCTCGCGCACGTGAACATCCTGAGCCGCGGGCGAGGGACACCGAACATGGCGCTCCGGAATGCGCGCTCGGATCCGCGCATCGCGCCGCTGCTCGGGGAGCTGGTGCGCCTGGAAGTGACCGGATCCGACTTCAGCGTCGAGCTCGCGGATCGCGAGGAAGCGCTGGCTTTTTGGGAGAGCCGCAGCCCCGAGGGCGACCCGCTCGTGCCGCGGCTCGACGAGAGCGTGCGCGGGATAAAGCTCTTGGAGGAGCACTCGGTGGCGGACATCCCCTCGCTCGGCGGCAAGGCCGCGCAGCTCGCAGAGCTCCAGCGCGTGCCGTTCTGCACGGGGCGCACCGTCGAGACCCCGCGCGGTGCGTTCGCGATACCGCTGGTCCATTCCCGCGAGCACTACCTCGCGAGCGGAGCGCGGGCTCGGCTGGACGAGCTCGAACAGGACGCCGATTTTCTGGCTGATCCGCTGATCCGCGAGCAGGGACTGGCCGAGGTCCGCGCGCTCGTGCAGGGTCACCCGGTCGACCCCGAGCTGCTCGCCGAGGTGCAACGCGGCATCAGCGAGCGCTGCCCGGACCAGGCGATGCGCTTTAGGAGCAGCAGCAATACGGAAGATCTGTCGGGCTTCAACGGCGCCGGTCTGTACGACTCGGTCGGCCTCGACGCCGACGAGGTGCCGGACCAGGTCGAAGCGGCGGTCCTCCAGGTGTGGGCGAGCTTGTTCACGACCCGCGCCTACGACGAGCGCAGCTATTACAACGTGGATCAGAGCCAGGTGGGCATGGGCGTGCTGATCCACCCGGCGTTCCGCTCGGAGCGCGTCAACGGCGTGGCCGTGAGCCGCGACGTGCTCGATCCGACCCGCGGTGACCGCTACTACATCAACGCCCAGGTCGGCGAAGCGCTGGTCACGAACCCCGCACCGGGTATTGCCAGCGACCAGTTCACGTTTCAGTCGAACGGCTGGCTACGCCTCGAGCAGCACACGCACTCCTCGTTCAGCCCCGACGAACCAGTGATGGCGCTGGAAGAAATCGAGGCGCTCTCCTGCAATTTGACGCAAATCCACGAACACTTCCGGAGCGTGCTCGACCCCGAGCAGGAGGTCTCGTGGTTCGCGATCGACATCGAGTTCAAGTTGATGGGTCCGGAGCGGACGCTGTTGATCAAGCAGGCGCGCCCGTACTCGTTCGGCGCCGACGCGCCGACGAACTGGTGCGATTTCTGAGCTTACTGCGGAGCGCGTAGCGGTACGTCCGTGAGCGCGTAGTGCCGCTCGCGATCTCCGGTGCCGAGCTCGCCGTTTTCGTTTTTTCCCGTGCAGGCGACGACGCCCGCACTGTCGACGAGGCAGGTCGTGAACACGCCCACATCGATGCTGGTCGCACGGCGTCCGAGCTCGACCGGTCCCACGCGCAAAGAGGTGTCGTCGGAGTCGAGCTGGCCCTCGGCGTTGCGGCCCCAACACCAGACGCTCGCGTCTCGACCGATGGCGCAGGTGTGGAAGGTGTGGGCCGCGACGCTCAGCCAATCTCCGCCGGGAACGCGCGTCGGGCTGATCGACTCCGGGGCGGGGATACCGAGCGGAGAGCCGGCTTCGTCCTGAAAAGACGTGTTCGAGCCCCAACACCAGAGCGTGCGATCCGCGCGCAGCCCGCACGAATATTGCTGGCCGGAGACGACGTGGACCCAATCCGAGTCCGTGCCGAGCCGGAGCAGGACCCGCTCCTGGATCTGGTCGCTCGCCGAGCCGAGCTGATGTTGGCTGTTGCGGCCGGTGCAGAACAGGGCGCCGTCGCTGCGCACCAAGCAGGTGTGCCCGTCGCCGGGACCGATCGAGCGGTAGGTCGCGTCGCCGACGCGGACCGGCTCGAGGGCGTCGGCGTTCTCCTGCATGTTGCCCGGGTACGGGTCGTCGAGGCCGAGCTCACCCTCGCCGTTCTTGCCCCAGCACCAGGCTTCGCCGGTTCCGAGCAGCGCGCAGCTGTGCGCGAAGCCGCAGCTGAGCTGAGTGGCGTTGCCCGGAAGCGCAACGCGCGTCGCGCGCGAGAGATTGCGACGATCACCCTGACCGAGCTGACCGCGCTGGTTCGAGCCCCAGCAAAACACCTCGCCCAGATCGGTGAGGCCGCAGGTGTGCTCGTTGCCGGCGCACAGGTTCTGGTAGCGCTCGTTGCCAGCGACCGGTAGGGGTTCCAGGGCGTCGGCGGGGTCGCTATTTCCGAGCTGACCGAGCTCGTTCGAGCCCCAGCAATAGATCGAGCCGAGCGCGAGCGCGCAGGTGTGCGAGAAGCCCGTCGTGACGAGCGTTGCGGCGAGCGTGGTGGGTTCCGACGGGGGCGCGGTCGTATCGCTCGGCGCGGGTGCCGGGCCCAGCACCTGACCGCTCTCGGAGCAGGCCGGCGCCGAGAGCGCGAGCAGCAGCAGGAGGCGCGACGACGTCACAGCTCCACTCCCAGTCCGAGCGCGGCCGAGAGCTCGAGGCCCGCGACGGCTGTCGCCGCTTCTTGGCCGTCGTCGGCCTCGATCGCGCAGAGCGGCGCGCCGGCCGCGGCGTTCAGCCCGAGCCACAACGGGCCCGCAACGCGCAGCGCCGCCCCCGGTCCCACGCGCGCGAACAAGCTGAGCCCCGTGTAGTCCGCGTCGACGGAGCCAGCCGCGGCGCGTCCTTCGAAGCGCACGCGGCTACCGCGCATGCCCGCGGCGAACCAGGCCTCGAAGCTCGGCCGTGAGTAGTAGACGAGCTCGAAGCGCAGCTCCGCGCCGAGCGCGCTCGACAGGATTTCGCCGCGCTCGGAGTCCACGCTCTGCCCCTGCCGCGCGCCGAGCGACAGCGCGAACCGCAACCACGCGCTGAGGGGCGCTTCGAAGGTTGCGTCAGCGCCGTAGTGCAGTTGCCCGCCCGCGAAGTGCTCGGCGGCCGCGCGCGCGCCGAGCCGCGGCAAGGGCAGCCTGCGTCCCGCGCGCAGCGCCGTCTCGACCGTTCTCTGCACCTCCGGCGGCGGCGCGGCCTCGGCCTTCTTGCCGCGCTCCAGGGCGAGCTCGACCCAGCTCGCTTGAAGCAGCTCGTCGGCCGCCAGCGCCGCGGCGAAAGCGCGGCCGTCAGCCGGCACGCGCGTCAGATCGATGTCGCGACCGACGCGCTTCTGCGTGACGGAATCGCGAACCTCGACGCTCACGCCCACGGTTTGTTCGCGCTCGGCCGACAGGCGGATGTCCGCGAGCGGTGCCTCGCTCGCGTCGTCGCGCGCTTCCGGTCGACACACGCGGATACCGCGCGCGGCGAGGCCCGCCGTCAAATCCTGCGCGACCGCGCGCTCGAACCCCTCGGGAAAGCTCCCGGTGAACGACAGCGCGACCCAGCGGCGGCCGCCGGGGCAGCTCGCTCCCTGCGCGTTGGCGCGGAGCGTCCCGGCCCCCAGGGCGCAGGCAAGGCAGAGGGCGAGCGAAAGCGGGCGCACGCCTCCCGGGTATGACCGACTCTCTGGGGCTACGTCAATGTCCCGCGCAACGACTCTTTACGGCGTTGGTGTGGACGCCACCCGGATACTCCGACAGGTAGCGGTCTCGCGTACGGCGGCAGCGCGCGCCGTCGCCGAGCGCGGCGTAGGCTTGAACCAGGCGCGCCATCGCGTCTTCGCGCAAGCTGGGGCTCGGGGCCTTGGCCATGGCGCGCTCGAGCGCGGTCACCGCGCCCGCCGGGTTGCCGAGCCGCTCGAGGCGCAGCCGCCCGAGCTCGAACGCCGCGAGGCCTGCGCGACCGTCGTTGGGATACTTCGACAGCAAGAGCTCGTAAGCGCGCGCGGCAGCCGCCAGATCGCCGGAACGCCGCGCCAGGTTCGCCAGATCGAACAACTCGCGAGCCGTGGCCGTGTTCGGATCGCTCGCTGGATCCGCGTCACCGCGGTCGGCCGTCGACGGCGCGGGTTCGGCGGAGCGAAGCTCGTCTTTCGGCCGATTGGGTCGGGATTCGGCCGGATCGATGCTGGGCGCGGGCGCTGGCGCGGCGGGCTCTGCGCTGGCCGACGGCGCGGGCGAGAGCGACGGCAAATCCACGGACCAGCGCTCTCCGGCCGAGATCCGCCGGTACGCGCCGGTCTCGTCCAGCGCGCGAACCTCGACGCTGCCGCGCTCGACGGAGACGTCGACCCGGCGCTCGCCCTCGGCGATCGCCACGTTGAACAGCGTGCCGACGACCCGCACCTCGACACCGAGGGCCTCGACCGAGAAGCGACGGCCTTCTCGGTGCGTGACGTCGCAGCGCACCGAGCCCCGCCGCAAGCGCAGCTTGACGGCATCCGCCTTGCTCTCGGCGAGCTCGATCCGCGACTGTGCCGCGAGCTCGATGCGCGAGCTGTCTTCGAGCTTCACGGAGATCGAGTCGCCCGCGCTCTCGAGCGCCGCGTTTTCCCAGACCGAGCTCGGATCGGGGCCGCGCTCGACGAGCAGGGCGGCGCCGGCAGCCGCGAACGAAAGCCCGCCCGCGACGGCCAACGGCGCGAGCCAGCGGCGCGCGCGCGACGGCGTCTGCTCGAGGCGCGGCGCGATCGCTTGCCAGACGCGCGCGACGCGGGCCGGCGAGACGTCGACCTGCACGTGGCGCGACAAGTCACGCGATTCGCTCACGGCTCTACCCCCGCTCCCGCTCGCGCTCGAGCCGCGCTTCCGCGAGCACCAAGCGACGTTTGACGGTGGCCAGACTGAGCTTCATGGCGGTGGCGATTTCGGCAAGCTCCATGCCCTCGACCCGGCGTAGCACCAGGGCGATGCGCTGCTCGGCCGGCAGGCGATCGAGCAGGGCGTAGACGGCCTTGAGCTCGCTCACCACTTCGGGCGGCGCCGAGGGGGAGACCACCGCGTCGAGGTCTATCGGTTCGTTGCGCTGCAAACCCAGACGGGTGAGAAGCCGCTGCCGCCGGAGCCGCTTGCTGGCCGTGCGAACCACGATCGACGCGATCCATGCTGCGAACGCCTGAGGATTCTGTAACGAGTCCAGGCGGTGGAAGGCAAAGACGAAGGCGTCCTGGACCAGGTCGTCCGCGTCGGCCGAGTGCGGCAACAGGCGCTGGGAAAGCGCGATCACCAGCCGGCAGTGGCGCTGAAACAGCGCTTCTTGCGCCCAGCGCTCGCCCGCCCGCGCGGCGACGACCAGCGCGGCGTCGGTCGGGCCTGCCCCCGAGCGCGTGGTGGATGTCGAGCCGGCTACCACGATCCATCAAGGGTTTGCCCGCGAGCCGCCGCTCGGGGTGGAGGAGGGAAGGAAGCAGCGCCGTCATGCTCGAACCGTGGTGTCGGCATCCGATGTAGATGTCCCCGGGCGGCTGGACGGCGGCTCAAAATTTCCCTCCGCTCGAAGAATTTCATGCATTTCGCAGAAACGCGAGTCTCGGATTTTTCTGACCCGTGCCTGGGGAGGCGGGGGTCGTTTGATGCGTGAGCCATCGCGATGGTTTTTCGCGCGGGAGGGTCCCGATCGTGGCGGCGATCGCTGGACTCTGCGCGCTTTTCGCGTGTTCCGAAGGCGCGGTCGGCGAGGGCGGCAGCCCGGCCGATCGAATCGACGGTTCGGATCCCGGCGAACCGCGAACGCCCGGTGAGCCGGAGGCGGGCGGAGCTTCCGCCGTCGGTGGAGCCGCGAGCACGCGCGGCGGGCAGAGCTCACGCGGGGGAACGGCTGCTCTGGGTGGTGCGCCCAGCAGCGCCGCGGGTGGTTCCGCGCCGGGAGAGCCTGGCGAAAGCGGCGGCCAGCCCGGCAGCGTTGCGATCGCCTGCGACGAGAGCGTCCCGAACGGCCTTTCGCCGCTGCGGCGGCTCGGGCGCGCAGATCTAGAGCGCTCACTCGCCGAGCTGCTCACGGCGCGCGAGCTCGAAGCGGAGCTCACGGGCATCGAAGACGAGCTCGCGCAGTTGCCACCCGATGGCGAGAACGAGTCGCTGTTCTCGGACATGGACGCCCGCGTCACCCAGCGTCACGTGGACGCGTACTACGGCGTCGCGGACGCGCTCGCGAGGCGCATGACCGCCGACGCCGGCAAGCTCGCGGCGCTGGCCGGAGACTGCGCGGTCGCAGCCACGCCGAGCGCGGCCTGCGTGCGCGACTTCGTCAGCGGTTTTGGTGCCGAGGCGCTCCGGCGGCCGCTCACGGACGCCGAGGTCGAGCGTTACGCCGCGCTCGCCGAGGATGTCGCCGCCGCAGAGGCGTTCCGGCGGATCACGTTCTCGCTGCTGCTCGCGCCCGGGTTCCTCTATCAAGTCGAGCTCGGCGAAGCTCGGGGCGACGACTACGCGCTCACCCCTCACGAGCTCGCGCAGCGCCTCTCGTTCCATTTCTTGCGCGGGGCGCCCGACGTCGAGCTGCGCCAAGCGGCCGACTCCGGCGAGCTCGCGACGGACGAAGGCTACGCGGTCGCCGTCGAGCGCTTGCTCGACGATCCGCGCACCAAACGGACGATCTTCCGCTTTTACGAGGAGTGGTACCAGCTGCCCGGTTTCGCCGGCTTCGCCAGCACGCCGAGCTTCCGGAGCTTCTCCGAGGGCGTGGACCCCGATCTCGAGTTGTTCGCCGACATGCTCGACGAGTTCGACACGCTGATCGACTACACGACCTTTCAATCCGAGGGGAACTACGCGGCATTGCTCACGAGCGATCTGACGTTCGTGCGCTCCGAGCGGCTCGCGGAGCTTTACGGGATCGAGGCCTGGAGCGGCACGGGGCTGCCGCCGCGGTTTCCGGCCGGGGAGCGCGGCGGTTTGCTGACGCGCGCCGCGGCGCTCGTCGAGGGCAACGAGCTCACGAATCCGGTGAAGCGCGGCGCGTTCGTGCTGAAGCACGTGTTTTGCCAGGCTCTGTCCCCGCCCTCGAACCTGCCCGCCGAGGCCTTGGCGCTGCCGCCCGCCGACCCGAACCGCAGCACGCGCGAGCGCTTCGAGACCAAGACCTCGCCGAACGAGTGCGCCGGCTGTCACTCCTTGATCAATCCGCTCGGGTTCGCGCTCGAAGCCTACGACGCCCTCGGTCGTTATCGAACCAGCGAGACCATCTTCGAAGACGACGGCAGCGTGGCGGCCGTGGTGCCCGTTGACTCACAGGTTGAGCTCGTGATCGATGGAAAGCTCGTGCCCGCGGCGGATCCGCTGGCGTTCAGCCAGGCGATCGCCGCGAGCCCGAGGGCCACGGAGTGTTTCGCGCGGCAGTATTTCAGGTACAGCCGGCGTCGCTACGAGACCGCGAGCGACTCTTGCACGGTCGCTGCGATCGCGGAGGCAGCGGGACCCGCTGGCAGCCTACGCCAGGCATTGCGCAGCATCGCGCTGCACCCTTCGTTCAAGAAGCGCGCGGTGATCCCATGAGAGTCAATCGGCTGAAGCGGCGGTTCTTCTTGCAGGGAGCGGGCGGCGCGCTCCTCTCGCTGCCGTTCCTCGAGTCGCTGTTGCCGCGCGAGGTGCGAGCACAGAGCGCCGCGCCGCCGCGTCGGCTGATCGCGATCAAGAGCTACAGCACCCAGAACATCCGAGACTTTTACCCGTCTCGCGCCGTGAGCGGCTACACACTCCGCAAGTACAAGGGCGACGAGAGCGGCGGCGGCAACGGCAAGGAAGACGGCACGCTCGCGCTATCCGAACCGCTCGCCGAGAGCAGCGGCCGTCACTCGAACGGCAACGCTTATACCGGCAAGTGGGCGCCGCTTTCGGACTTTGCAGGCGAGGGGTTTTCGCGGATCCTGGGCGCCGAGTTGGCTCGGTTCGCAGAGAAGCTGCTCGTGCTGCGCGGCCTCGATTTCTTGCCGGACACCAACCACAACGACGGCGGGATGCTCGGCTACTACAAGGGCGGGAGCATCTCGGACACCGCGTCCTCGTTGAAGGACGTCCCGACGATCGACCAGGTGCTCGCGTATTCACCGAAGGTGTACCCGAGCCCGCCGGCCACGCGTAGCCTGCACCTCTCGCCCGGGCGTTCGAACACGTTTTCCTTCACGGACAACGGCAAGCGCGGCGGCTCGATCACGCAGGTTCAGGCCGACACCAACCCCAAGGTGGTGTTCGACCGCCTGTTCAAGAGTTTTCAGGCCCCGTCCGGCGGCGAGCCGCCAGCCGAAGACCCGAACAAGCTGCTGGTCGATCGTGTGATCGAGGACTATCGGCAGCTTTCGAAGAACCCGACCCTCTCCGCGGCCGACAAGGAGACGCTCGAGCGCCACGTCTCGCTGATGGCGGAGCTCGAGGCGCGCCTTGGCGGTGGCTCCGGCGGCCCGAGCACGGGCTGCGAGCCGCCCACGGCGCCACCCTCGGTTCAAAATCAGGGCGTCGACGTGGCGACGCTGCGCAAGTCCTACGAGCTGATGATCGATCTGCTGGTGGCGGCCGTGCGGTGCGACATGACGCGGATCGTGACGCTCGACGTGTACAAGGCCGTCGGTAAGTCGGGTGGCTCAGACCAGGGCTTCGAGCACAGCTGCGCGAGCTGCGAAGGCAATCCGAACCCCACCGATTGGCACCGCGCGGCCCACGACTGGGACCAGATGGAGCAGCGCTCCAAGGTGATCTCGATCAACGAGTGGATCGCGCGCGAAGTCTTCACGCCGATCCTCGAGAAGCTCGACGTGGCGGAGGACGGTGACAGCACCTACCTCGACAACTCCGTGGTGTTCTGGGGCAACGAGCTCGGGATGAACCACCTGAACTACAGCATTCCGACCGTGCTCGCGGGTGGTGCGGGCGGATACCTGAAGACGGGTCGCTACATCGACTACATCGACTGGGATCGGAACGTGAAGTTCAGCCAGCACAACGGCATGGTGATCGAGGGCGTACCCTACAATCGCTTGATGGTCACGCTGCTGCAGGCTTTCGGGCTCGAGCCGAGCGACTACGAAACGGATTCGGGCAAGGGCTACGGCGACACCGTGACTACGGGCAAACCCTCGGATGCCTTCGCGGTCGACTACGACATGAGCGCGATTGGCAACGTGCTTCCCGGCATCCGCGCCTGAGCCGACGCCCTCTCAAGCTTCCACCACGGCCGGCGATTTTGGGTTTTGGCTTCGGCGTTCCTTAGGGCTCCGGGCAGGTGAGCGGCGTCACTCGACGATCGGCGGCTCGCGGAAGCTCTTGCAGCCGAAGGTGAGGTCCACGGTGATGCCGGGGTTCGACTGCACCCGCTCGCAGGTGTCGGGGCAGAGCAGGATCCTGTCGTCCGCGGTGAGCTGCCAGCCCTCGGTGCAATCCCCGACATCGTCGCGCACGATCAGCGTGTCCCCGCTGCCGTCGCTGAGCAGTACGTTGATCTTGCTGGGATCGATGGTCATCCCATCCGGCGGTTCCGCGAACGAGAAGCTACACGGTGACACCACGCCAAGCACGGTGTTCAGGCCGGCGCGCAGCGCGGCTGCGAAGTCCGGCGCCGTGGTCATGTCGAAATGACAGTAAGCGTCGCCCCTCGGGCCGCCGTCGGCAGAGCAGCCGGGCGGGGCCGTGCCGCCCAGGATCGCTGCTTGCGACATCCAGCGCCGGTTGGGCTCGCTGCCCGGGACGCCGATCAAAAAGGTCTTCACGTCCTCCGCGGCCGCGGCGTTTTCGATCATGTCGACGATCGGCTGCGGGTCGACGCCGCCGCTGATACCGCCGCTCTCGGTCCAGCACTGCCCGTTGACCGTCGGTTCGCCGTCGGTGATGAGCAGCATGAACTTTTGTCCGCTGAAGCGCGTCGGTAGGAGCGACTCGTTCAGCGCGATGTCGTAGGCATCCTCGGTGGGTGTGCTGAACAACAGCTGCGCGCCCTCGATGCCTTGGCGGATCCTCTGGCGTTGCTCGCTGTTGGCGGGGCCGAGCTCTTCCGGGAGCACCATCGGCTCGCGGTTCACGCACAACCCGGGATCTTGCGGCATGGTCGAGACGCCGGTCTCCAGGTTCGGGTAGAGCAACATACCGGCGGACACGCTCGCCGGCAGGCCCTCGCCGCCGACGCCGACGATCGCCTCGAGCAGCGCGTCGCGCGCGACGTCCCAGCGGCTCTTGCCTGCTGAGCCCGGGGCTTTTTCTTTCATCGACGACGAGACGTCGACCACCAGCTGCAGCATCGCGGGCACCACCTCGACTTCGGTCACCCAGCTCGCGCATTGCTGAGTCCGGATCACGTCGGCTTCTTCCGGCGTGAGCGGCGTGGATCCGCCGTCGAAGCTCGACATCCCGCCGTTGCCCGAGGTCCCGGGGATCACCACCGGGCTGCCACCGCCGGCTCCGACCGGGGGCGCGGGGCCGCCCGGACCGGACCCGCCGTCGTCCTTCGCGTCATCGCTGCAGCCGAGGCCTAAAACCAGCACGGGCAGCGAGACCGCCAAACCGAGCGAGCGCTTCTTCAACATCGGGCCGCCTTTCAACCGTCCTCGCGTAGGGTAGCGCACGCGTCACGGTCGGTGAAGTCGAGTACTCGCAAAGTCGCGCCAGGAAGTGTGCGTAAGTGGGCAGCACACGGGCGTTTGTCCAGCTCCCCGGAGTCCTGTCCGGTGCCTTCGTGGGCAGGCGCCCCGAGCCGGCCCCCCCGAAGAGCTGGCCGAGAATACGCGATCTCTGGCATGTTCGGCGCTTCTGGCCAGCCCGTAGCCTCTCGATGATCGCAGTTCGACCCGCCCTGCTTCGAATCCACCAGGCGCTCTTGGTGCTGGGTGGCGCGGGCCTGGTCAGCCTGGCGTTCGCCGAACCGGCCGCGGCAGAACCGCAGCCGTTCCGGGTCACGTTCTCCACTGCGGCGGGTTGCGGTAGCGCCGCCGCGTTCGAGGACGAAGTGCTGAAGCGCACGGATCGCCTCCGGCTCGCCGACTCGGGCGAGGCCGCGCTCGTGCTGAGCGTCGAGCTCGCCCCCTCTGCAGAGGGCATCGAGGGACGGCTCACGCTGCGCGAGAACGACGGCCTCGTCTCCGTGCGTGAGGTGCCGGGGGGGGATTGCGAGGAGGTCTTGTCGGCGATGGCACTGATCGCCGCGCTCACCGTCGATCCGCTGGCGCGGCCCGATCGCGAGATCCCGCTTGCTCGGCGCATGCGCAACCGCAGAGAGCCGCAGTCATCGCCCCCACCGCGGCCGAGGCGCGAATCACCCAAACGAGTGATTCCGAGGCGCGAGCCGCCGAAGCAGAAGCAGGAGCAGGAGCGAGCCGAGCCGAGCTCTGCCGCGCCAGCGAACGCGAAGCCCGGGCTCGGCTTCGGCGTCGGGCAGCGCGTCACGGTTCAGACCGCGGTCATGCCGGGCGCGACGCTCGGCCTCGGCGCACACGCAGAGCTCGCCGTGACGGGTCCGTCGCTGTGGTCGCCGCGTCTGCGGCTGTCGGGGATCTTTTCCCAGAGCGGCGAGATCGACGCGGAGCGCGGCCTCGCGGAGTTCGACTGGATCACGGCGCGCCTTCAGGGGTGCCCGGTGCGCTTTGGATTCGATCGCACCTGGAATATTCGGCCATGCGCATATCTCGATGCCGGACGCCTGCACGGAGCCGGGTCCCAGATCGAGCCCAGCGACGAGAAATCGGTGTTCTGGACGGCGGCGGGAGTCGAATTTTCGGGCGAGCTTCGCGTGTTTGGCCCGCTCGCCCTCGGGGTCGAAGCCGGCATTTTGCTGCCGTTTCGCCGGGATCGCTTTCTGTTCGAGCCCGACACCGAGCTGCACGAGGTGCCCGTGGCCGGATTCTCCGGTGGGGTCGGCCTCGGCCTGCTTTTTTTCTGATCGGGCGGGGGATCGCATCACATACTGGCTTTCGTGACGCTCTCGATGCCCGTCGGTGCCTGCCTGCCGAGCCAAGTGCCGGCAAGCGAGGCGGCCCCGCGGCTGACCGAGGGGGATCGGGACTCGGGCGTCGCAGCCTCGCCGTCCCCGCTCGAGGCGCCCGTGTCGGTGCGCACCTTGTCCGTCGCCGCGCGCGACGCGCTGCTCGCCGAGCTGCTGAAGAAGCACTACGGCACCGTCTGGCGCACCCTGCGCCGTGTCGGCATCGACGCCGACCGCGTGGACGACGCGGCCCAAGAGGTGTTCATCGTGCTGTCTCGCAAGCTCGAGTTCATCGAGGAGGGGCGCGAGCGGAATTACCTGCTGAGCGCGTCCCTGCGTGTAGCCGCCAATTTCCGGCGCGCGCACCGCGCACGGCGTGAGGTGCTGGACGATCGCGTGCTCGACGATCAGACGGACCCGGTCCCGAGCGCCGATCGCCTGATCGAGCAGAAGCGGCTGCGCGAGGTGCTCGACGAAGTCCTGGAGCGGTTTCCTCCGGACATCCGCACCGCCTTCGTGCTTTTCGAGCTCGAGGGTCTGAGCGTTCCCGAGATCGCGGAGCTCACCGACACCAAGGTGGGGACCGTCTCGTCGCGCCTGCGTCGCGCGCGCGAGCTGTTTCTCGCCGCCAGCAAGCGCCTGAAAGCTCGCGGAGTGTTCGAAGGAGGCTCGCCGTGACGGAGCTCCGGCGTCTGATCGACGCCCAGTCGGATGATTTCGCGGTCGCGTTGCTGCGCTCCGCGAACGACGACGCGCCCGAGGCCCGCTCGCTGTCGAAAGCGGCAGCGGCGCTGGGAGTCGGTGCACTGGTGGGTGGTGGTGCCATCGGCGTCGCGGCGGGGGCTGCGTCTGCGAGCGCGGCGGGCTCGGCGAGCGCATTGGGCACCGCGCAGGCGGCCGCCGCCCTCGGTGCGCCGGCCGCGCTGCCTCAAGCCGCGGGGGTCACCTTCGTCGTGCTCGCCAAGCAGGCCGCGATCGGCATGCTCGCCGGCGTGGCGGTGATGGGCGGCTACTACACGAGCGTCGGGCTGCCGAGCAGCCGCGGCCACGACAACGTGCACGCCGTTCCGGCCGCTCCCGCAGCACCGCGCGCGCCCGAGCGGGCGCCTCGGCTGAAGCCGCTCGAAAACGCCGAGCCCCCGGCCGTCGTTTCGGAGCCGGGGCCCGAGCCCGCGGGGGTGACGGCGCAGTTCGCGCTCCTGAACGAGCCGTCCGTCGCGGCGGCGCCGCCCAGGCGCACCCAGCGCGTCGCGCCGCAAAAGGCTGCTCCCGCGGTAGCGGTTTCCGCGCCCGCGCCCGCGCCTGCCGCGAAGAGCGCCACGCTCGCGGTGGAGGTGGCGTTGCTCGACCGCGCGCGCTCCGCGCTCACGGCCGGGGACGCGCTCGGCTCGCTCTCCGTGCTCGAGGAGTACGCGGGCGAGAAGCGCAGCGGCGTGCTGGCGCCCGAGGCGCAATTCCTCGAGATCCAGGCGCTCGAGCGCGCAGGCCGCACCGGCGCCGCGCGCGCCCTGGCGCGGGACTTCATCGCCAAGCACCCGGGCAGCCGCAAGGCGGCGTCGCTCGAAGCACTGGTCCGGCCTGCCGATGCGCGGCCCTGAGCCCACGCAGCGCCTTCGCCTCGTCTGCGCGCTCGGCTCGTTCGCCGCAGCGCTCTCGGGCTGCGGCCAGGATCAGAGCCTGGGCGGTGAACCCGCGCCCGAGCGGCCGCCCTCCGCCGATCGGCATTTGTGCGCCGGCGGCGCCGAGCTCGAGATGATCGACGACATGGAGGACCGGCACCCGGCGATCCTCGAGTACGGCGAGCGCTCGGGTAACTGGTTCGCTTTCAACGATCTCACGCCGGGAGGCGAGCAGACGCCGCCGACCAACGTGCAGCGCTTCCCGATGATCGAGCTCGACCCGCCGCGTGAAGACAGCAATTACGGCATCGGCTCGAACGGGCACGGCTTCGAGCGCTGGGGCGCCGGCGTGGGGTTCGAGCTCAACGCGCAGAAGCCGTACGATGCGTCGCCGTACGCCGGGATCTCCTTCTGGGCGAGGCGCGCTCCCGATGCGACTCCCCAGCTGCGCTTCGACGTGACCGACGTCAACACTTCGCCGTTCGGCGACGTGTGCAACCTCGAGGCTACCTGCGACGATCACGGCGGCTGCGAGGTGGAGCGGCAGTGCGACGACTATTTCGGCGCTGATCTCGAGCTCCAGGAAGACTGGACCTACTACCAGTTCGGCTGGTCGGAGCTCGAACAGGTGGGCTGGTCGGAGGTCCTCTACGGAGAACTTTCGGAGACGATTTTCGGCGTTCGGTTCCAGGTCGCGGGGCGCCAGACCTTCGACTTCGAGGTCGACGACATCGCGTTCGTCTGTCCGTAGCCGAACCCCCAACTCGGGTTAGCGAGCGCGGCGTGCGTCCAGCACTTCTCGCACTTTGTGGGCGAGGACGGACGGTGAAAAGGGCTTCTGCAGGAAGCTCACCTCCGACTTCCGCACGCCTTCCTGGATCAGCGCGTCGTCGGCGTAACCGGAGATGAACAGCACGGCCACCTCGGGCCGTAGCTTTCGTACGGCCTCGACGATTTCCCGTCCCGACATGCCCGGCAACACCACGTCGGTCACCAGCAGATCGATGCTTCCCGTGGCAGCGAGCAGCGCCAGCGCTTCGCGGCCTCCCGCTGCGTCGAACACGCGGTAGCCTTGCGCCAGCAGCACCGTGCGCACGATCTTGCGCAGCATCACCTCGTCTTCGACCACGAGCACGGCCTCTCGTCCGCGCGGGAGCGCCTTCGGCGGTGACGGCGGTGCCGTGGCGCGCGCGGTCTCGTCCACGCGCGGCAGGTAGACGCGGAAGCTCGAGCCGCGACCCGGCTCGCTTTCGACCGTGATGTGGCCGTCGCTCTGGCGCACGATCCCGAAGGCCACCGACAGGCCCAGGCCGGTGCCCTTGTCGAGCGCCTTGGTCGTAAAAAATGGCTCGAAAATCCGGGCTTGTGTGGCCAAGTCCATCCCGCTGCCGGTATCCGTGACGGTCAGCACGGCGTACTCTCCGGCGCGCGCCCCGGTCGCCTTTTTTGCCGCGGCCTCGTCCAGCGTGACGTTTTCGACCTCGATCGTGAGCTTGCCGCCGTTCGGCATGGCGTCGCGCGCGTTCACGACCAAGTTCAACAGCACCTGCTCGAGCTGGCTCGCGTCGGCGCGGACGTGCCCGGCGTCGGCCGCGACGCGCGTGTCGAGCTCGATGTTCTCTCCGATCAGGCGGCGCAGCATGCCCTCGAGCTGCGAGAGCGCGTGACGCAGGTCGATGACCGTCGGTTGCACGACGTTTTTACGGCTGAACGCCAAGAGCTGTCGGGTGAGGGCACCCGCGCGCTCGGCCGCTTCGCGCACCTCGGTGATGAGCTGGCACGAGCCCTCGTCCTCGGAGAGGTCGGTCAGCAAGAGCTCGCAGTTACCGGCGATCACCGTCAAAAGGTTGTTGAAGTCGTGGGCGACGCCGCCCGCGAGCCTGCCGATGGCCTCCATCTTCTGGGCCTGGTGCAGCTGGTCTTCCAGAGTGCGGCGGCTCGTGATGTCGAGCCCGACGCCGATCAGCCGGAGCGGTCGCCCCTCGTCGTCTCGCAGCACGCGGCCCTTCGCGGCCACCCAGCGCTCGCCCTGGCCGAGCGTCGCGAAGCGGAACTCAGCCTCGCAGCGATCCGCGCGGCTCGCGTCGTGGATCGCAGCGGTGAGCATCGCTTGCACGACCGCGCGATCGTCCGGGTGGGTGAGGCTCGTGAACGCGCCGAAGGTGCCGGGAAACGTTCCGGGCTCGAGCCCTGCGAGGCGCTCCATCTGCTCCGACCAGATCATGCGGTCCGTCGCCAGGTCCCATTCCCACAAGCCGAGGCCGGTCGCCGAGAGGGCCAGGTTCAGCCGCTCGTCGCTGCGGCGCCGGGCCTGATCGGCGAGGCGCCGGTCGAGCGTCGCTCGCAACATCTCGGCGAGCGAGTCCAGCAGCGTGCGCTCCTCGGCGCGGAAGGCAGCGGCACCGTCGCGCAGCGGGCCGTGGAACTCCACCTCGATCGAGCCCTGCTCGTCGTCGATGGTCCGGAAGCTCGAGCCGAGCCTCGCCTGCGATTCACGGTAGCCCGGGGTGGTGGTGCTGAGATTGCCGTAGCGGATCCGCGCGGCGGTGTGCTCCGGATCCTCGAAGGCTTGCGGCAAGAGCGACGCCACGCGCGTGAACAGGATCGACGCGGGCAGGGCATCGTCCTGGAGCAGGCGCGCCGTGCGGTGCAGCGCGGTGAGCTCGCGCACCCGATCGTTCAGCGCGAGCACCAGCCGGTTCTGCTCTTCGCGTGCCGCGCGGATCTCGGTGATGTCCTCGACCAGGCCGATGCCGAACACACCCGTGCCTCGTTCACCCTGCACGAGCGACGCCGTGAGTCTTCCCCAGGCGATCGTGCCGTCCTTGCGTCGGTAGCGCTTCTCGATCTGGTAGTGCGTGCGTTTTCCCTGCAAGAGCTCGAGGTAGAGCTCGTAGTCGAGTGCGATGTCGTCGGGGTGGGTGATCTCGGCGAAGCTCTTGCCGGTAAGCTCGGAGGCTTCGCAGCGCAGCATGGTCCCGAGCGCGCGGTTGGCGCGGACCAGGTGCCCGGCCACGTCCACCAGCGCGATTCCGAGCGCCGAGCTCTCGAAGATCAGCCGGAAACGCGGCTCGCTTTCGTGGCGCTCGCTCTCGCTCGCTGCCCGATCCCGCTCGCTCGGTTCGGCCTGGGCGAGCGCGCGTACCGCTCCCGACACCTGCTCGACTCCGGCATCGGCCGGGAGCGCTTGGAGCAAGGCCACGGCCCTGTCTCGGACGTTGCCATCCACGGCCGAGAGCCTAGTCCAAACTGCCGTGGTCGTGAAACTCGTGCTCGCAATGCTGCCGCGTTCCGGGTAATACCGACGCGAGGCGGCAATCGAGTGATTGCGTAATGCAGAGCGACGAAGAGTTGATGCTGGCGTATGTCCGAGGCGACGCGTCGGCGTTTCACGAGCTGTTTCGCCGCTATGCATCCGCTCTGCTGCGCCTGATGCGGCGCGAGCTGTCTTCGCAATCGGAGGCTCAAGACCTGGTGCAGCAAACGTTTTTGCAGATCCACCGTGCCCGCAACGACTTCGACTTGAGCCGGCGACTCAAGCCCTGGGTCTACACGATCGCCCTCAATTTGAAGCGGGAGTACCTGCGCGGGCGCAAGCGACGGCCGACTCAACCGCTCGACCAGAGCCCCGAGCCGGGGGTGGACGCGGTGGATCCCGAGCGGGAGGATCGCGCACGGGCGCTCCGACGCGTGCTCTCGAGCCTTCCCCGGCAACAACGCGAGGTGATCGAGTTGCATTGGTTCGACGAGCTGTCGTTCCAGGAAGTCGGGCAAGCGCTCGGGATCTCCACCACCGCCGCGAAAGTTCGCGCTCATCGGGGGTACGTCCGGCTCAAAGAGGCGCTGACGGGTCTCGGCCTCGGTAACCTCGCGCCGGAGAGCGGCATAGAACCATGATCGTGTCCTGCGCCGAGCTTCGAGACGCCTTTCGCCGCGGTGAACGCCCCGCCGGTGCCGACGTCGACCGACACGTCGCCGAATGTGCGGCATGCCGCGAGCTTTTGGCTACGCCGGCGGTCGGGAGGTTGCTCTCGGTGCGGGAGCCCGCCTTTTCGCTCGATCCGGCGTTCGAGGCGCAGGTCGCCGCGGACATCGCCGAGGAGCGCGGTCTGCGCGCGACCCTGCGCTCGTTGCCGACGTGGCAGCGCGTGCTGCTCGCGTGCGCCGGGGCTGCGCTGCTGCCCGTACTTCAGGTCTGGCTTCGCCCGAGCCCGGGGCGCGGCGACTGGGTGGCGCCGTTCGCCGCTGCATTCGTATTGGCTTGCGCCGTGTCATTCGCCTCTGCGCGGGCCACGCCGGGTTTTCAGAAGCTCGGCACGCTGGCCGTAGCGGCAGGGCTGCCGGCGCTGCTCTGGGCCGTCACTGCCACCGACACGGGGGAGCTGGCTTCTCCAGGGTTGTGCTTCCTGTACGGGGGCGCATTTTCGCTGCCGCTGCTCGGCCTGTTCGTGCTGCTCGAGCGGCGAGATCGCCTGGGCCCGAGCGACGCTGCGCTGCTCGGCGGCGCGCTCGGCCTGGTCGCGGCGAGCGTGCTCGAATACCACTGCGCGAGCGCTCATCGGGGGCATCTCCTGCTCGGTCACGCCAGCATCGGCTGGGCGTTCGTGGCGGCGGCGCTCGGGTGGGTTCAGTTTCGAGGCGCGCGGGCGCGCTGACGAGCCAAGCGCGCGAGCAGCAACGAAAGCAGGAACGCCGAGAGCCCCGAGCGGCCGCCAGGCGCGACCGCGCGGCAACCGCAGCCTGCATCGGAGCTCTCGTCCGCTGCGGGTCGTGGAGCTTCTTTTCCTCCACCCGCGCCCGCGATCTCGGGAGCGGATCCGCCGCCACCCGCGCCGCTCGCCGCAGAACAAGCAGAACTCGGCGCGACGTCGACGGGTTCACAGCGCTCGGCGCCGAGCCGCGCTCGCAGGTCCGGCCAGGTGTTGGCGCATTCGCTCGCGACGCCGCTCGCTTCCGGGCATCCGACGGGGCCCGGGATACAGCTCTGCGCGAGCAGCCGTGAGAAGGTCACACCCTGATCGCGAGAGATGCCGATCACGAAGCCGTCGAGCGACTCGCTCCCGCAGCCGAGCAAATCTTCGCCCGCGAAGCCGAGACAGGAAGCGCCCCCGCAGCGCACTCGTTCGAACTCGAAGCGCTCGCGATCGGCCCGAAACGTGCCGTCGAAGGGGTTACTGGCGACGAGGATCGAGCCGTCACCGGAGAGCGCGAAGCCTTGCACCGGAGTCCGCATCTCGAACGGATTCTTCGAGAACGACTCCCCGCCGTCTCGCGTCTGGAGCAGCGCTCCCGGAATGCCGTAGGTCCGGACATAAACGGTGTTTTCGTCGGTGGGATCGATCGCGGCGATGTACGGCACCTTGGAGCCGCTCGCGCCGGGGATCGGAAAGGGCTCGAACGCCGCCCCGCGATCGCGCGAACGTAAGAGCACGCCTTGGTCGCGCTCGACGCCGCTCACGTAAATCACGTCCGGGTTGGTCGGCGCGACGTCCAGGGTCACCGCGGAAACACCCGCGAAGGTGGCCACCTGGCTGAACGAATCGGCGGCGTCGCTCGAGAGCCAGAGACTCGAAGCCGCGTCGTCGACCGTGAGCACCCACGCAGTCCCCGGCTCTGCAACGGAGGCCGTCACGTCTCTGACCCGTTGGTCCAAGCCGAAGCCGTTCGCGCGCGCGAAGCTGCAGCCGAGCGCGTCGCTCCGGGAGACGCCGTCTTCGAGACCGAGCACCATCACTCCGCCGGGTAGCAGCGTCAGAGGAGGATCGGTATTTTGTGGCCCGAAGGCGTCTTCGCAGACCAGGTGCCAGCTCGCTCCGTGATCGCGCGTCACGAGCAGCCCGAACGTGGCGCGCACCACGGCGTGATCGGGATTGCCGGGCTCGACCACGAGCTGATTGGTCTCGGGAAAGCGGCCGTTCGCCTGTGCTTTCGCGGCCGCCAGCAGCAGGCACAGCAAGATCTTCCGCGCGACTCGGGGCATGTCCGCCACCCAATGCTAACCGAGCGCGGCCAACAAGACACCGATGTCGGATCGAATCGGACTGAGCATTTCAAGCTGGCAGATCCGCGCTGACGTCGCCGGCGGCGGTGCTAGCGTCGCTGTGTGACGACGCGCGGCCCGTGGGGCTCGATCTTCGCCTGGTTGCTGGCGTTGCCCGCTTGTTCGGAGAAGGGCTCCGACTCCGGTAGCGGCGGCTCCGCGGGAACGCTGAACACGAACGGCGGCGGCGCACCCATCGGTGGCACGAGCTCCGGCGGTGCGCCCTCGTCGACGACGGGCGGCAACGGGCCGACAGGCGGCGCCAACAGCAAGGGTGGTAGCCCGAACAGCCCCGTCGCGGGAAGCAGCGCGTCCGGCGGCGTGGCTCCAGCGGGTGGCACGACCGGCGGAGGCGTTGGCAGCGGTGGCAAAGCCGAAGGCGGGGGCGGCTCGACGGCTGGGTCTTCGGCGGAAGGCGGCTCGGGAGGCTCGAATGGCGGCGCGCCGGCCGTCACGGGCAAGCCCGCCGAAAAAGCGCTGTCCGAGCTGGCTCAGATCCTCCAGGAGCACTCCGTCGCAGCGCTGGACGGCGAAGGCTACGTGATCGGCGGCTATGCAGCGAACCAGATCACCGATCAGGTCCAGGCCTATGATCCGAGCACCGACCGCTGGCGCCAGGTCGCGAAGTTTCCGGCGCCCCTGAATCACGGCAATGCGGGGACGGTGAACGGGAAGATCTACGTCGCGGGCTTCTACATCACCGGCATGAGCGGTGCGACCACGCAAACCTTCGCTTACGACGCGAAAGCGGACTCGTGGACGGAGGTCGAGCCGATGCCGTCGGGCACTGAACGCGCCGCGTCGTGCGTCGCAGTCGACGGCAATTATCTGTACGTGATTGGCGGCGCGCACATGGGCATGAGCCGCGATACGGTCACGCGCTACGACGCCGCGGCGGATTCTTGGGAGACACTGCCGAAGTTCCCGGAGCGGCGCGAGCACTGCGCCGCGGGTGCGATCCGAGGCACCATCTACGTGGCCGGCGGCCGCGTGGACGGCATCGCGGGCGTCGAGCCCAAGACCTACGCGTACGATCCGGAAGCCGGGAGCTGGAGCGAAAAGGCGCCGATCGACCCGGCCCGCGGCGGCGTCGCCGGAGCCGTGCTCGCTGGACGCCTGTTGATCTTCGGCGGCGAGGGCAACGATGACGCTCCGAGCGGCGTGTTCCCGCAAATCGACGCTTACGATCCCGTGACCGATTCTTGGGAGCTGCTCGGAACGATGGCAGTTCCGCGCCACGGCTACGGCGCAGCCGTGATCGACGACCGGGTCTACCTACTGGGCGGCGCGACGAGGCAGGGCGGTGGCGCCGCCAACGAGAGCAGCGTGTTCTATTTCGAATAGCGATTGGCCAGCGTCACTGCCAGCCGCATTGCTCGCCGCGGTTTGCGTCTTTGAGCCACGCGATGAGCGGCTGATAATAATCGAGGATGGCGGTGGCATCCATTTCGGTCTCGCCGCTCAGCGTGCGCAGGGCTTCGCGCCAGGGCTGGCTCGCGCCGAGCGAGAGCATTTGCTTCAGCCGGTCGCCCGCCGCGCGGTTGCCGTAAATCGAGCAGCGGTAGAGCGGGCCTTCGTGCCCCGCGATCTTGCAGAGCGCGCGGTGAAATTGATACTGGAGGATCCGCGCCAGGAAGTAGCGCGTGTAGGGGACGTTCGAGGGTACGTGGTACTTCGCGCCCGGATCGAAGTCGCTTTCGGCACGCGGCTTCGGGGGCACGACGCCTTGATAGGCGAGGCGAAGCTTCCACCACGCGGCGTTGTATTCGCCGGGCTCCACCTCGCCGTCGAAGACCCGCCAGCGCCACTCGTCGACCAGCTTGCCGAAGGGGAGGAACGCGACGCCGTCGAGCGCGCGCTGCATGAGCAGGTTGATGCCGGCCTTCTCGTCCGGTTTCTGGGGCGGTAGCAAGCCGACCTCGGCCAGGTATTCGGGCGTCACGCTCAACACCAACGTGTCGCCGATCCCTTCGTGGAACCCATCGTTGGCGCCGTTCTGGTACAGCGCCGGGAGCTGTTTGTAATACTGGAAGTAGTATTCGTGCCCGAGCTCGTGGTGGATCGTCACCAGATCTTCGTGGTTCGTGCGGATGCACATCTTGATCCGCAGATCACCGTCCATGCTCACGTCCCAGGCGCTGGCGTGGCACTCGACCTCGCGGTCGCGCGGCTTCGTGAGCAGGCTGCGCTCCCAGAACGTGGCCGGCAGCGGATCGAGCCCGAGCGACGTGAAGAAGCGCTCGCCGAGCTTCACCATCTTCACGGCGTCGTACTTGGCGGCGACGAGCCTCGGCGTCAGATCGACCTGGCCCACGCCCGGGAACGGCTCCAGGAAGGAATACAGATTCGTCCACTCCTGCGCCCACATGTTGCCGAGCAGGTGCGCTGGAATCGGCGCGCGCGGCGCGATCGAGTCCTTGCCGTAGCGCGTGCGGAGCTTTTGCCGGACGTAGCAGTGGAGCTGCTCGTAGAGCGGGTAGACCTCCTTCCAGAGGCGCTCGACCTCGCTCCGAAATTCGGAGCCGCTCATGTCGTAGGCGCCGCGCCAGATCTCGCCCATGTCGTGGAAGCCGAGCTCGGCCGCGCCCTTGTTTCCGAGCTCCACGAAGCGTTGGTAGAGCGGGCGGATCGGCGGCGCGATCGAGTGCCAACCGGTCCAGACCTCCTCGAGCAGCTTCGGATCTTTGGACTTTCCGAGCAGCTCGCTGAGCTCGGGCAGCGTGAGGCATTCGGATTTCGGGTCGTCACCCTTGCCGCGCAGGCGCCGCGAGCAGTACTTGCCCGTTCCGTACAGGCTCTCCATCTCCGACGACAGCCGCGCGAGCTCTGCCCGCTCGGCGGGGTCCGAGGGCGCGGGCAACCCTGCCGAATACGTGAGCAGGTAGAACTGACGCTGGAGCTCGCGCGGCAAGGCGAGACCGCGGAAGCGCTGGCTCTCTTTGATCTTCCGCATCTGGTACTCGAGCAGCGTCTCGGTGGCGCGCGCCGCCAGGAGCTCCGTGTCGTGCGTGATGTACGTGCTCTTGACCCACGACATGCGCTGCACGTACGTGCCCAGCTCTTTCAGCTCTTGGTTGACGTCCGCCAGAAATTCCGCCGCCTCTTCCGCCGTCGGAGGCCCGGGCTCGCTGGCGGCGCTCGCGGCAAGCGCCGCGGCCGGGCGAGGGCTCGGTGTCTCGAGCTTCACGGGCGGTGAGCCGCAAGCCCAACACGACAAAAAGACCACGAACGCCGCCGGACGAAAGCGCATGGCGCCGACGCTACCACGGCTTACAGGGACGGCCTTTGCAGCTCTTCCAGTGGCTCGGCCGGAACCGCGCGATGTCCGGGAGCCCGCGCTCCCACGGCGGGGGCACGACGCTGCCGCCGTCGTTGTCGATGCGCGCGAGCTCGCCGCGGCAGGTAGCGCCCGCGCGGGTCAGGAGCGCGCGCGTGGTCGAGCTCTGGTAGTGGAACCGATAGAGCTCCGCCCAGTTCTCGGTGCTGCCCGGGTAGTCGAAGGGCCGGCAGTAAGTGCTGATGCAGCCGCGCTCGCGATGGTCGGGCGGAAGCGCCGAACAGCCCTCGGGCGTGTCGGCGCAGGTCCTCGCGCACTCCGGCGTACTGACCGGATCCGCCTCCGCGTTCACCAGATGGTACATCACGGTGTGCCCGATCTCGTGCAACAGCACCGGGCTGAACAGCTGGTGATTCGGCTTCTTCCCGTCGAACGCCACGCCGTCGACGTTGACGTGGTAGGCCCAATACGTTCCGTAGTTGCCGCGCACGGAGTGATTGGGATCGCGGAACAGGTGGGACGAGAGCCAGATCGTGTGTCCGTCGCGGGCGTCGTCCGCGGCCTTGCGGTCGTAGGGCGCGACGCCGTGACCCGTCGGGCGGTCGTCGATCACGAACCTTCGGATGAGCTCGACGTGGCTCCAGGGGATGCGCGCCAGCGTGTTTTCGAGCGCGCGGAACCAGGCCGCGTCGATGCCCGCTGCGACGCGGCACGGCTTGCCCGCGGTGTTCTTGTCGCCGGGTGGCCAGGCCACCGAAATGCAATGCCGCCGCGTCACGCCCCCGAGCTCGCGCGTCACGATCATCCGTTTCGCGACGTAGCCGTCGACCGAGAAGTAGCGCTTCGGTCCGCCGGGCTCGCGCAGCACGCTCGGTTCGCGGCTGTTCTCGTCGCGACACGGATCGCCGAGCAGCGGCGCGTGCACGAACGGCACGATCGGAACCACGGCCCGATCCTCTGCCGGCGCGGGCGGCAAAGTCGGGATCGGCGGCAGATGCGGCAGCGGAATCCTCGCCGGGCCTTCCGTTGGGGCTCCCGGCAGGCGGTCGCTGCTGGTAGCGGGCGAAGGCCACGACACGAGCGCGGCGCCGAAGAGCGACCACGCGAGGATCGACGGCCAGGCCACGCTGCGACTCACCGCCAGCAGCGTGCCACGCCGAAGGCAGCAATGCTAAAGATTGCCTCCGCCATGACCGAAGTGCGTGCCGAGCCGCTCCCGAACATCCCCTGGCAAGAGCGTCCGCAAGGATCGCAGGACGTGCTCTGGCGCTACGATCGGAACCCGGTCGTTCCGGCGCGCGCGATCGCGGCCTCGACCTACGTCCACAACAGCGCGGTGATCCCGTTCGACGGCGGATTTGCCGGAGTTTTTCGGGTCGACAACCGGTCTCGGCGCATGCAGCTGCACGCCGGGCGCAGCCGCGACGGGCTCGACTGGAAGCTCGAGGAGCAGCCGATTCAGTTCGTGTGCGACGACCCCGAGATCGGAAAGTTCAGCTACGGCTACGACCCCCGGCTCGTGCGCATCGACGGGCGCGTGTACGTGATGTGGTGCAACGGTTATCACGGGCCGACGATCGGCCTTGGCTACACCGACGACTTCGAGACCTTCCATCAGCTCGAGAACGCGCTCTTGCCGTTCAACCGCAACGGTGTGCTGTTCCCGCGGCGCATCCTCGGGGACTATTGCTTGTTGAGCCGCCCGAGCGACAACGGCCACACGCCGTTCGGCGAGATTTATCTGAGCCGGAGCCCGGATCTCGTGCACTGGGGGCGCCACCGCCACGTGATGTCGCCGATCAAGCAAGAAAACGGCTGGCAGAGCACGAAGATCGGCGCGGGACCCGCGCCGATCGAGACCTCGGAGGGCTGGCTGCTCATCTATCATGGCGTGGTCACGACCTGTAACGGCTTCGTGTACAGCGCCGGTGCCGCGTTGCTCGATCTGGACGAGCCGTGGCGTGTGATCGCGCGCGCGGATCCGTACCTTTTGACCCCGAGCACTCTCTACGAGAGCGTCGGCAACGTCCCGAACGTGGTCTTTCCGTGTGGGGCTCTGATCGACGGAGCAACGGGGCGGCTGGCGCTGTACTACGGCAGCGCGGACACGGTCGTCAGCGTCGCCTTCGGCTACGTTCAGGAGATCGTCGACTTCGTTCGCAGCAACGCGATTCGCTAGTCGCTGACCGCAACGCGCTCGACGCACAGCTTTTCCTGGCCTTTGGGGCAGGTGATGCGCACGTGAAAGTGGTCGTCGTGGGCTGCGGAGTTGCTGGGCTGGAGCAAGAGCGCGGCGGCCGCACCCGCGTACTTCTTGAACGCGGGACGAGAGCTTGCGAAGTGCAACAGGCGCTGGCGCAAGGGCTTGGCCACGAAGACGTACTTGATGCCGGCGCGCGAGTCCTTGAGCCACATCTGGATCAAGAGCCAGTTCCGGTAGTCGTCGAAGAGCAGGCCGCTGCCGTCCTTGGCCTTGCCGTCGGCGCCGAAGGCCACGAAATGGTCGAGCCGCTTGGGGCGGCCCTTGGCGTCCGTCACGAAGAAGCCGACGTCCGCATCCCGCCCGCTCTGGTGCGAGCGGTGGCCGGCGAGCGGTCCCCCGTTCTCGTTCGACAAGTCGCCGACCAGCAGCACTGCGCCGCTCGCCTCGCGGGCCATCTGCTTGGCGCTGCGTTGCAGCATCAGCACCAGCGAGGGGTGCCCGTACGCCGTCCTGCGCTCGGCGTTCTTCAGCGCTAGCGACTCCGTCGCGCGCAAGCGCTTGGCGCGCAGCTGAAAGCCTTCGATCGGCGACCCCACCGACAGCGACATTTTCAAGAACGGCGCCTTCTGGAAGGCGGGCGGTAGGTCGGCATTCGAGTAGCGGGCGAACGCGGCGCCGGAGGCCAGGCACAAGGCCGAGCCGAGGGCCCAGCGGAGAATCGAAGAGCGGCGCGACACGAGAAACGCCGAGTTTTCTTCGCAGCCGTGCGCGCTGTCAATGGGGTTGCTAGTGGTCTGTCACGGAGGCTCGGAATGCGGCCGCGTGCGCTTCTTTCGTGGAGTAGTGGCAAGGATAGTGCCTGGGCGCTGCACGTGCTCCGGCAGCGCGGCGACCTCGAAGTGGTCGGCCTGCTCACGACGTTGAACCAGTTGCACGATCGAGTCGCGATGCACGCGGTGCGCCACGAGCTCTTGAAGCAGCAGGCGGAGTCAACCGGCTTGCCGCTCATCGTCGTGCCGATCCCTTCGCCGTGTAGTAACGAGGAATACGAGACGGCGATGCGCGGCGCGCTGGAGCGAGCCACCGACCTGGGGGTGACGCGCATGGCGTTCGGCGATCTGTTCCTCGAGGACGTTCGCGCCTATCGGGAACAGAAGCTCTCGGGTACGGGGATCGAGCCGGTGTTTCCGCTGTGGGCGCTGCCGACGCCGGAGCTCGCTCGCGACATGCTGAGCGGGGGGCTGCGTGCCCGCCTCACGTGTGTCGATCCGAAGCAGCTCTGCGCGAGCTTTGCGGGGCGTGAGTTCGAGCTGCAGCTGTTGCGGGAGCTCCCGCCCGCCGTCGATCCCTGCGGAGAGCGTGGTGAATTTCACACGTTTGCGTACGACGGTCCGATGTTCTCGCGGCGCATCGCGATTGAATCGGGAAAGATCGTCGAGCGCGACGGGTTCATTTTCGCAGACCTCGTCCCTGCCCCGCCGCGCTGAAGCGTTTCGGCACGGGGATTGCTCGGAACGGAAGGTCAGGAGCGCCCCATGTCTCACACTCTTTCGGGTTTGGTTCGGCTGGCTGGCTTGGCTGTTTGGCTGTCGGCCTGCGCAGCGGGCAATCCCGATGCACCCGTCAGGTCGCCGAGCCTGGACTACCAGCCGCCGCCTCCCGACACGGCCGAGAGCCAGCCGGTCGGGGCGGACGGCGTTCCCCCCGGCGACCGGTTGGAAGAGGGCGCGGTGGTCGGCAACGAGCCAGGCCTGGCACCGGGCTGGAAGGCGGACGAACACGGTCTGCACCACGACCCGAAGAAGCGCGTCGGCGGAGCCGTAGATACGAAGCACGAGACCGGCGGCGCATCCGGCCACTGAGGCCTCGGCGACCGCTTTCTGGGCCCGAACGAACGCGGTTTGGGATCCTGTGCGGGAATGGTCGCAAGAAGCCCGCAACCGACCCCCTGGATTTTTGCTGCGCTCCTGCTCGGCTGCCAGCATCCGCGCGGCGGGGCGAGCGCCGTCACGAGCGCGAGCGAGCCCATTGTGGCGGTGCCCGTGGCGTCGCCGGCGGCCTTGCCGAGCGCTCGAGAAGCTTCACCTGCCGAGAGCGCGCCCGCGGCGGTCGCTTCGGAGTCCGAGCCGGCGGCACCGCCCGCTCCCGTCGATCCGCTGCTCGGTCCCGACGGCAAGGCCCTGCCGCAGACCGAAGATCGACCACGCGCCGACAGCGCGGCGCTGGCGCAGAAGCTCGAGCTTCTGGCCGAGGCAATCGTGAAGGACGATCCGGCTATCGCCCTGCCTGCGTTCTTTCCGGTCGTGGCCTACGAGCAGGTGAAAGACATCGCGAAGCCGGCGCGCGATTGGAAGCTGCGCCTCGTCGCGGCCTTCGAGCGCAACATCCACGAGTACCACCGCGCGATCGGCGCCAACGTGCAGGTCCTGAAAGTGACGGGGCTCGAGATCCCCGAAGCGGGCGTGCGCTGGATGAAGCCGGGTTCCGAGGGCAACCGGGTGGGTTACTTCCGCGTGCTGCGCTCGAAGCTCCGGCTCGAGACCGACCAGGGAAAATCGCTGGCGTTCGAGATCACCTCGCTGATCTCGTGGCGCGGGGAGTGGTACATCGTGCACCTCAAGGGCTTCGAATAGCGGAGCGCCGCAACGCGACGATCACGACGTTGCGCAAAGCTCGAGGATCCAGGGCTCCGGCGCGGACCACGGGGAGCAGTTGCACTCCCTCGAAGCAACGCTCGAGCCGCTGAACCAGGGCCTCTAGCGCGGGCGCGTCGAGAGCGCCGATCCAGTTCAGGGCCAGCGCGGCGTTCGGGCGCAGCGCGCGGGCCAGCGACGCGAGGAAAGGGGCCTCGAGGAACGGCTGCTCGGCGCTGCGAGCGTCGAACGCGTCCACCAGGGCAATGTCCCACGACTCCGGCGCTGCTCGAGCCACGAACGCCGCGCCGTCGTCGATCGTGACGCGCAGCCGGGGCAGCGTGTCGAGACCGAAGAAGGCCCGCGCAAGCTCGATCACGCCGGCCTCGCGCTCGACTAGATCGAGCTCGATGCCCGGATAGACTGCCGCGAATTGCTGAAGCGCCACGGCGCCGCCCGCGCCGATGAACAGGGCGCGCTCGCGGCGCCGGGCCCGCGCCGCAGCGACGTGAAACAGATCGACGTACGGCCACCCCGAGCTCCGCGGATCGGAGCGCCGGGCTCGCGTCCAGACGAGCTCCGCGCCGTCGCGATCGAGCGCGACCATCTCCCGATATTCCCCGCGGTCGCGGACCACGATGCGTCCGCTCGGTGTCGCCGCCTCCGCATACACGCGGCTCCCCAACCCGAGACGCTGGAGTAGCCCGGGCGGCTTCGGCGCGGTGAGGGGCTTCGCGTGAAACGGCAGTCCGAACGCAGCGCGCGCCGCGCCCAGCGCCGGCAAGCAGGCTTCGACCTGTTCGCGAGCCCGCGCAGAAAAGGCGCCACCCGTGCGGCCCAGCATCAACATGCCCAGGGTATCGCCGCGCCAGGGAAGGTACGCGAGCAGCGAATGGCGTCCGTTCACGCGTGACGCGAGCTCGCGATGGTAGGCCTGCTGGCGGACGCGGGTCTCGCCGAGCACCTCCGTGTCCACGGCCACGCCGCGGGCAGAAAGCGCGGCCCGCTTCACGGGCAAAAGCTCGCGCGCGTAGGTGTCGCTGCGCTCGACGGCGAGCTCGAGCAACGCGCGTTCGAGGCCCACGGCGCTGGGGTACGATTCCGCCCCTCGCACCGAGAAGAACCCCACCTCGAAGCCGATCCGCGCCTGCAATCGCCGTAAAATCGCCGCCTCGAAGCTTCTCGCGTCCGGGGCAGCCTGCGCGAGCTCGATCAGTTCTTCGATCACCGAGCGAGAGACACCCGAGGCTCCGCGGGGTTCCCGCGGCGCGCGCGAACGTCGCTCATTCGCTCGCCCAGCGGTAGCGCACCCCGAGCTCGGTGAAATCGCCGCCGACGAGGCCGAGCCGGTCGGGGCTCACGAGCGGCACGACGAACGAGCCGCGGACCTCGACGCGCCGGGACAGCGCCATGCGCAGCACGGGACCTGCGCGGACGGTCTTCGAGTCGTCGCGCTTCGGCACGTCGAGGAAATCCGCGACCAGGCCGATGCCGTGTTGTGAGCGCTCGCCGAAGGTGAAGGCGTAGCCCACGCGCGCGCGCCACACGAGCGGCGGCTCGACGATGATGCGTAGCGTTTCCTCGAACACGCTCTGGCCTTCCGGAACGTTGTCCACGTAGGAGATGCTGGCGCGCAGCAAGAGCCGGCCGGGCCCTGCCGGAATCGCGGCGTCGGCCTCGGCTTCATAGGTGACGGTCTTGGCGCGCGTTCCCTCGCTGGTCTCGAGATCGAGCCGCTCGTAGCTCGGCTCGGTGTCGAGGTACGTGTGGCGAAACGCCCAGAAATACCGCGTTCCCACGCGCAGATCGAAGTACGGGATCTCGAAGCGCAAGCCGCCGTAGGCGCCGAGCCCTGCGCCCGACGCGATCGGGTTGGCGTCGATTCCGACCCACGAAGTGAACGGCCTGCCGTAGCCGAGCGACACACGCGGGCGCGCGTACACGAAGCCGAAGTCGAACGCCGTGGACACGAACGCCCGCGGCGGAGCCGTCGCCCAAGAGCGCCTCATGCGCGGATCGATCAGCGCATCTTCGTCGATCGGAAACAGGCCGAGCGGCGGGCGGACGTCCGGCGACGGTGGTTGCGGGGGCGGCTCGGGAACCTGCGCTTTCGCAGGCGAGGTTTCTTGTGCCGAAGCGCGATCCGGCACGCAGCACAGCGCCGGTAGTGCGAGCACCGTGAGGGCGAGGCTCGCTCTCAAAACGCACCCGCCACGCCGAGCCCGCCCGCGGCCGGCACCAGCTGCAAGCGGACGCCCAGATGGTCGGTGTCCGGCCGGGTGCGATAATGCAGGAGCGGGATGCCGTAACCGAAGAGCGTGCCGATCAGCGCGCCGGTGAGGACGTCGCTCGCGTAATGCACGTCGGCGACCATGCGGAACGTCGCGGTGGTCGCGGCCACGGCATAGCCGGTCGCGCAGCTGAGCGCGTCCCACGGCGGCCCGAGCAGCTCGAGCTGTGCGTGATGCGCGCAGATCAGCGCCGCGCCGGTGAAGCTGAACGCCGCATGACCGCTGAAAAAGCTCCGGTAGTGAAAGCTGCCTTCGCAATCGAGCGCCTCTCCGGGCACGTCCGAGGTCCCGCAATGGCGGCCGAAGGGGCGCTCACGGCTCACGAGCACCGTGGTCGTGCTGTGCACCGCGCCGACCAGCGCCAGCGTTTGTAGATCGATCAGCGCCATCTGCTCGGCCACGTCGCGGCTGCCGCGGTACCACCAAGCGGTGACCAGCGAATCGGCGAAGAACGGCCAGGTCACGGCGAGCGACAGGCCGACGTCCGAGGCGTCACGGAACATGTACCGCGACTGCGCGTCATCCTGGCGCAAAGCGCTGCGAGCGTCTTCGTCGAACCACATCCCGCCCGTCAGGGAGTGCTCGGAGCGCGGCTTGATGATCGAGCCGGCGAGCGTCATGCCCGCGCCGCCGAGCGTGAGCACGTAGTCGAGGGTCGAGAACTTCCCCCAGCGCCACTCGAGCGGCGGACCGCCGCGCTGGTCTCGGGTCGGCGGGGGCGCTGCGGGCGACAACACCGGCTCGGCGGCGGCAGTCGTCGTCAGCGTGACGAGCACGCACAGGGCAGCGACGACGCGTGCGAGCCGCTCCATCGAGGATTTGCCTCTTTAGCGGGGGGACCTGGCCCCGTCCATGCCCTTCGTGAGGTCCGGCCGCAAAGCCGAGCGACGTAGGAACCGTTTCGAGATTGGGAACACCCCCGTGAAGGAGCGAGACTCGAGGCGGGAAGCAATGCGGGTAGCGAGCATCGGTGGGTGGGTCTTGTTGGGTGCCTGCGGCGGGCAGGTGTTGGGCGCCGGCTTCGACGAAGAAGGGCCGGGACCTGCGGGTGCCGGTGCGGGAGGAGAATCGGTCGTCCTCGTCGTCGGCGGTGATGCTGGTTCTCCCCAGCCAAACGCCTGCGAAGAACATTGCTTCGATGGCATCGCAAACGCGGACGAGACCGACGTCGATTGCGGCGGCGCGTGCGGCCCTTGCTTGCCCACGATCAGCTGCATCCCCGGAGACTGCGAGGCTCCCGCGGTCTGCGCGTGCGGGCTGTGTCTCTTGCCAGATGAGGCCGAGCGCTGCGCGCGCCGTTGTGCGGATGGCCAGTTGCATGGCCCGGAAACGGACATCGACTGCGGCGGATCGCAGTGCGCGCCCTGCCGGCGCGGACAGCGTTGTCGCCGCGGCTCCGATTGCGAGAGCGGGCTCTGCTCCAGCCAGAACCCCGACGACCCCTGCGCCGGTCCATTCGTGTGCAAGTAGACCGCGCGCGTATTCGATAGTCAGCGCAGCGACTCGCGCTCGAACAGGCGTCCCTGGATCGCCTCGGCCACGTGCGGCTCGCGCACGCGCTCTTCGTTCTCGAGGTCGGCGATCGTGCGCGCGACGCGCAGCACCTTGACGAAGGCGCGCGCGGAGAGGCCGAGCCGCGTCACGGCGATCTCGATCAGGCGCTGGCTTTTCTGGTCGAGCGCCGCGACGCGCTCGAGGTCGCGCGCCGTGAGCAGGGCGTTCAAACGAAAACATCCGTCGAGCGCGAGCGAGCGCCGGCGCTGGATTTCCCGCGCGGCGAGGACGCGAGCCCGGACCTGCCGCGACGACTCGCCGCGCCGCTCGCCGAGCAAGGCGGCGACCTCCACCGGCGGAACCGCGACGTGGATGTCGAGGCGGTCGAGCAGCGGTCCCGAGAGCCGCGCGCGGTAGCGCTGCCGCGCTTCGTCCGTGCAGCGGCAGCTCCGGCGCCGGTGTCCGTAGTAGCCGCAAGGGCAGGGGTTCAGGGCGCAGACCACGGTCGGGCGCGCGGGAAACCAGGCGCGGCTCCGGGCGCGTGCGATGCAGACCTGCCCGTCTTCGAGCGGCTGGCGCAACGCTTCGAGCGTGCTGCGGCGAAACTCGGCGAGCTCGTCCAGGAACAACACGCCGTGGTGGGCAAGGCTCACCTCACCGGGCCGAGGAAACTCGCCGCCTCCGACCAGGCCGGCCTCGCTCACCGAGTGGTGCGGCGCGCGGAACGGCCGGACCGAGACCACGCCCTGCTCGGCCGGCAGCAGCCCGGCGACGCTGTGCAGGTTGGTGCATTCGATGGCTTCGTCGAAGGTGAGCGGGGGCAAGATGCTCGGCAAGAGGCGAGCGAGCAGCGTCTTGCCGCCGCCGGGCGGACCGACGAAGAGCAGATTGTGACCGCCGGCGGC
>JAICQO010000091.1 GCA_025937835.1 Polyangiaceae bacterium | reverse complement strand
GGCCGCTCGACATGCGCATGGACACGACGCGTGGCGTCACGGCGCTCGAGCTCATCGACAGCCTGTCGCAGGAGGAGCTCGCCGACGTCATCTACGAGCTCGGTGAAGAGCGCGGCTCGCGGCGCATCGCGCGCTGCATCAAGCAAGCGCTGGAGCAGGGCGAGCTCGAGACCACGCTCGACCTGCGACGCGCCGTGGTGCGCGCGGTCGGCCCGCGCCGCGTCGGCGGGGTGGATCCCGCGACGCGCACGTTCCAGGCGCTGCGCATGCAGGTCAACGGCGAGCTCGACCAGCTGCGCTCGGTGCTCGGCCTCGGTCGCGCGCGCCTCGCCCCCGGCGGCATCGCGGCGATCATCAGCTTTCACTCGCTCGAAGACCGCATCGTCAAGCGCGAGTTCATGGACCGCGAGGCCTGGCAGCGGATTACTCCCAAGCCGCTCGTCGCGAGTGACGAGGAGCAGAGCAAGAACCCGCGCTCGCGGAGCGCGAAGCTACGGGTCGCGGCGCGCGTGGCGGAAGAGCCGGACGAGCAGGATCAGGGAGAGCTCGCATGAGGCCCGAGCGCGTGTTCCTCACGCTGTGGGTGCTGGCGGTCGCCGCGTCGACGGCGGCGTTCGTGCTCTACCTCGCGCTCCGCGTGCGGGCCGTCGAGCTCGGCTACGAGCTCGGCCGCGCTCACGCGCATCTCGAACGGCTTCGTGAAGTGCGGCACGTGCTCGAGGTCGAGCTCGGGAGCTACAAGACGCCCGAGCGCGTCGACTTCGTGGCTCGCTCCTTGCTCGGCATGAGCGAGCCGACGCCGGATCGGATCCGCACCGCCGGCCGAAAGCCACGGCCCGGCGAAGCTCCCGATCCGAACGATCCGAGCGTCGCGCGAGCCGCGCCCGCCGCGGGAGGCAACCCGTGAATCGCGCCGTGCCGAAGCGGAAAGAGCCGTCGCCGGAGGAGCTCCTCGAGCGCGAGGAAAAGCGCCGGGGCTGGATCCGCTTCCGCATGGGGCTCCTGTCCGGAGTGCTCGCGCTCGGGCTCGGGCTGATCGTGTCTTCGGGCTACACGATCATGGTCGAGGACGGGCCGGCCTGGCGCGAGATGGCCGAGATGCAGCGCAAGCGCCGCCTGCACGTGGCTCCGAAGCGCGGCACCATCTACGACCGCGGTGGCTCGTCGCTCGCCGTCAGCGTCGAGGTCCCGAGCGTCAGCCTCGACGCAGCCGAGCTCTTGCGAGGGATCCCGTCGCAGGACGTGCCGGTCGTGGCACGCAACGCGGCGAACCGGATCGCCGCCGTGCTCGGGCTCGAGCCGGCCCAGGTCGAGCGCAGGATCCTCGGCAAGCGCCGGTTCAACTGGTTGAAGCGCCAGATCAGCGCCGAAGAGGCGGACAAGATCCGCGCGCTGTCGTCGGACGAAGGCCCCGGGCGCCGCGTGCGCGGCCTGACCGTGGAAGGCGAGGGGCGGCGCTACTACCCGCGGCGCGAGCTCGCCTCGGCGTTGCTCGGCTTCGTGGCCCCCGACGGCGAGGGCAAGGACGGCCTCGAGTACGCGCTCAACGCGGAGCTCGCGGGCCGCGTCGAGAGCTTGAACGGTCTGCGTGACCGCTCGGGCCGGCTGATCTTCTCCGAGGGCATCGACGACGAGCGCGCGCTGGCCGGGCACGACATCCAGCTCGCGCTCGATCAGGGCATTCAATACGTCGCCGAGCGCGAGCTGCTGCAGGCGATGCGCACCTTCGAGGCCAAGGCCGGCTCGGTCGTCGTGCTCGATCCGAACACGGGTGAGATCCTGGCGCTGGCCTCGGTGCCGCTCTTCAACCCGAACGACTACCGCGAGAGCGAACCCGAGGCGCGCCGGGACCGGGGCAGCGCCGAGGCGTTCGAGCCCGGATCGACGGCTAAGATCTTCACTATCGCCGCGGGGTTGGCCGCGGGCGTCGTCAAGTCCGGTGATCGGCTCTACTGCGAAAACGGCTCGATGGCGGTGGACAACGTCACGATCCGTGACACTCACCCCGCGGAGTGGTTGAGCCTCTCCCAAGTGTTGGCCGTTTCCTCGAACATCTGCGCCGCGAAGATCGGCCTCTCGCTCGGCGAGAACCGGCTGTACGAGGCGCTGCGCCGCTTCGGCTTCGGCGAGAAGACGGGCATCCCCTCGCCGGGCGAGGCGACCGGCACGCTCCGGCCGCGCGGGCGCCCGTGGGTGCAGGTCGAGACCGCCGCGGCCTCGTTCGGTCAGGGCGTGAGCATGACCAACCTGCAGGTGGCGCTGGCGACGGCCGCGATCGCCAACGGCGGCGAGCTGATGGAGCCGATCCTGATCAAGCGCGTGACGACCGCCACGGGCGAGCTGATCCGGGAAGCCGTGCCGCGCGTGCGGCGCCGCGTCGTCCCGCCGTTCGTGGCGCGCACCGTGTCCGAGCTCCTGGTCGCGGTGACCGAAGGCGAGGGTACGGGCGTCGAGGCGGCGATCGACGGCTATCGCGTGGCCGGCAAGACCGCGACCGCGCAGAAGACCGACCCTGCCACCGGGCGCTATTCGCTCGATCGCTACGTGGCCTCGTTCGTCGGCTTCGTTCCGGCCGAGAAACCGCTGGTGACGATCGCCGTGATGATCGACGAGCCGATGGTCGAGCACGCGGGCGGCGCGGTGGCCGCGCCGATCTTCCGGCGCGTCGCCAAGATGGCGCTCGAGACGCGCGGACTCATCCCGCGAGGCGTCGCGCGCGCCGATCTCGCCGAGCTGTCTGCGAGCCCCGATCCGGCGCGCGCCGCCTACCAGGCGCTCCGCGAACGCGACGGCAAGAAGCCTCCGATCCAGGAGAGCGTGGGCAGTGGTCCCGCGCCGTCGGGGAAGCTGCGCCTGCCTGACCTGACCGGCATGCCCGCGCGCGCCGCGCTCGCCAAGGCCTACCACCTCGGAGTCGTGCCGGCGATGCAGGGCTCCGGGCTGCTCGTCAGTCAAACGCCGCCGCCCGGCAGCGTCGTCGATCCGGGCGCGACCGTGACCCTGGTGTTCGAGCCGGCTTCATGATGCCGCTCGAAGCTCCCGCCAAAGGTTCCCGCGGAGCTACCGTGGGTGAGCTGTTGCGCGCGCTGTCCAGCCTCGAACCCGCCGTCGAAGGCTCTCGGTCGGCGCGCGTCACCGGGGTGCGGCACGACTCGCGCTCGGTCGAAGCCGGCGACCTTTTCGTGGCGCGCCGCGGGGCGAAGAGCGACGGCTCGAGCTTTGCGGTCGAGGCAGCGCGGCGGGGTGCGGCAGCGCTGATCGCGGAGCACGGCACCGCGCTGCCGGCCCTCGAAGTCCCGGTGATCCGCGTACGCGACGCGCGCCGCGCCCTGAGCGTCGCCGCCGAGAGCGTCTACGGTCACCCGAGCCAGGCGCTGTCGCTGATCGGGATCACGGGCACCAACGGCAAGACCACGACGGCGCTGCTCGTCTCCGCCGCGCTCGAAAAGCTCGGGGCGCGCCCGGCTACGCTCGGCACGCTCGGCTTCGCGTTCGACGGAAAGCTCGACGAGGGCAGCCACACCACGCCCGAGGCGGACGACGTCTCGCGCCGCCTGGCCGAGGTGCGCGAGCAGGGCGGCACGCACTGCGTGATGGAAGTGTCGAGCCACGCGCTCGCGCAGGAACGGGTGGCCGCGCTCGCTTTCGAGGTCGCCGCCTTCACCAACCTGAGCCAGGACCACCTCGACTACCACGGCAGCATGGACCGCTACGGCGCCGAAAAGGCCCGGCTGTTCACCGAGCTCTCGCCGCGCCACTCGGTGATCCAGATCGGCGACGCGTTCGGGCGCGCGCTCGCGAAGCGCATCCCGGGCAAGGTGCTGACGGCCGCGCGCTCGGGCGAGGCGGATCTGGTCGCCAAATCCTCGCGCATCGACGCCTCCGGGATCCAGGCCGAGCTGGAGTTTCGCGGACAAAAGCTGTCGCTCTCGAGCGCGCTCGTCGGCGAGCACAACCTCGAGAACCTGCTGGTCGCGCTCGGCATCCTGATCGCGCTCGGCTATCCGCCGCGCGACGCCGCCGAGGCGCTCGGGGGAGCCCCCGCCGCGCCGGGCCGGCTCGAGCGCTGCGACGCTCCCGGAGACGACCTGGTCGTGGTCGTGGACTACGCCCACACCCCCGACGCGCTCGAGCGCGTGCTGGCCGCGCTGCGCCCGATCACCGCGAACCAGTTGTGGTGCGTGTTCGGCTGCGGCGGCGACCGCGACCCGGGCAAGCGACCGAAGATGGGAGCGGCCGTGGCCGCCGCGGCCGACCGCGCCATCGTCACCAACGACAACCCGCGCAGCGAGGCGCCCGAGGCGAGCGCGCGCGCGATCGTGCCCCCGCTCGCCGCGAGCGGCATCGAGCACCGCGTGATCCTGGACCGCGCCGAGGCGATCGAGCGCGCCGTGCTCGAGGCGAGCCGCGGCGACTCGATCTTGATCGCGGGCAAGGGGCACGAGACCTATCAAATCTTCGGCGCCGAGCGCTCTCACTTCGACGACCGCGAGCAGGCGCGGCGCGCGCTCGAGCTCCGGCGGAGGAGGGCGTGATGGCGGGCGCGAGCGCAATCCCCGAAAATACGGCTCGATTTCGGCTCGACGCCGTGGCTTCCATCTGCGCCGGCACGCTCGCGGGCTCGGGCGAGGCGGAGGCGCAGGGCGTCGTGACGGACAGCCGCGCCGACACCCGCGGCAAGCTGTTCGTGGCGCTCTCCGGCGAGCGCTACGACGGCCACGACTACATCAGCGCCGCGTTGCGGGGCGGCGCACGCGCGTTGCTCGTGGAGCGCGAGATCGGCGACGTGCCGGTGCCGGTCGTGCGCGTGCACTCGACGCTCGCGGCGCTCGGCGCGCTCGGGCGCGCGCACCGCGAGCGCTGGGGCGGCACGCTGATCGCCGTCGCCGGATCTGCGGGCAAGACCACGACCCGCGCGGCCGTGTCCGCCGCGCTCGACGCTGCGCTGCCAGGCCAGGTACACTTCGTGCGCGGAAACCTCAACAACCGGATCGGGGTCCCGCTGGTGCTGCTCGGGCTCGACGCGCGGCAACGCGCAGCGGCGGTCGAGATCGGCACCAACTCCCCGGGCGAGGTCGCGATGCTCACCGACATCGCCCAGCCGAACGCCGGGATCCTGACGTTGATCGGCATCGAGCACAGCGCCGGCCTCGGCTCGATCGAGCGGATCGAGGCCGAAGAGGCCAGCTTGTTCGACCGGCTCGGTCCAGGTGCTGCGGCGCTCGGCAACATCGACGACGAGCGCGTGCGGCGCCGCCTTTCGAGCGCGAAGACCCGCGCGCGCATCGGCTACGGCTTTGGCGAGGGCGCCGATTACCGCATTCTGTGGCGCGACGAGGGCAACGTGGCGCGCTCGCGGCTCGTGATCGGTCGTCCCGAAGGAGAACCGCTGTCGGTGGACAATCCCTTCCTCGGCCGGCCCGGCTCCTACGCGGTGGCGGCAGCCGTGGCCTCGACGCAAACGGCGCTCGGTACCGAGCTCGAGCCGGGCGCGTTCGAAGCGGCGTTCGCGCGGCTCGGCGGGCTCGAGCCCGGAAGGCTGACGCCGATTGCGCTCCAGAACGGCGTGCTGGTGCTCGACGACACCTACAACAGCAACCCCGCCAGCCTGAAGAGCTCGGTGGCGACGGCGCACGAGGTCGCGCGCGCTCGCTCCGGACGGCTCTGGCTGGTGCTCGGCGAAATGCGCGAGCTCGGCGACGAATCGCCGCGGCTGCACCGCGAAGCCGGGGAAACCCTGCTGGATTTCTCGGCTGCTTGCGTGGTCTCGCTCGGCGGCGAGGCGCGCTGGTTGCTCGAGCCGTTCGAGCGCGCCGGCGTCCCTGCGCACTCGCTCGAGAGCTACGCGGCCGTGCAGTTTTTGATCCAGAACCTGCGAGCGCGCGACGTGGTGCTCGTGAAAGCATCGCGCGGCGTGCGCGCCGAGCGCGTGGTGGACGGCTTGATCGACAAGCTCGGGAGGGCCGGTTGATCTACGAGCTGCTTTATCCGCTGAGCCACGAGTTCGGCTGGGCGAGCGCGCTCAACGTGCTCCGCTACACGCCGTTCCGCGCGATCATGGCCACGATCACGGCCATGCTGATGAGCTTTCTGGTCGCGCCGTGGTTCATCCAGAAGCTCCGCGGCAAGCAGATCAGCCAGATCATCCGCGAAGAGGGCCCGGCCTCGCACTTCTCGAAGCGCGGCACCCCGACCATGGGCGGCTCGCTGATCCTGGTGTCGATCCTGGTGCCCACCGTGCTCTGGGCGGACGTGCACAACGTGTTCGTGATCGCAACCGCCGCCGTCACCGCCGGCTACGGTTTGGTCGGCTTCATCGATGATCGCCTGAAGATCGCGGGCTCGAACACGCGCGGCTTGCCCGGCCGCTACAAGTTGCTGGGCCAGTTCACGATCGCCGGCTTCGCGATGGCGTACCTGTTCCTGAACGAGCCGGAGCTGCCAGCGGGGTGGGTGTCGCTGCGCACGCGCCTGGCGATACCGTTCGTCGCGTTCGACAAGCACCCGATCGAGATCCCGCTCCTGCTCTACATCCTGTTCGCGGTGCTGGTGGTGGTGTTCATGAGCAACGCCGTGAACCTCACCGACGGCCTGGACGGCCTGGCGATCGGCCCGGTGATGATCAGCGCGGGGACGTACCTGGTCTGGGCCTACGTGGCGGGCTCGGTGTTGTTCGGTCGCCCGATCGCCGCTTACCTCGACATCGCCGGAATCCCGGAGATGGCCGAGCTCAGCGTCTACGCCGCGGCCGTGATCGGCTCCGGCATGGGCTTCCTCTGGTACAACACCTATCCAGCTCAGGTATTCATGGGGGACGTGGGCTCGCTCGCGCTCGGCGGCGGGCTCGGCATGCTCGCCGTGCTCACCAAGACCGAGCTCTTGAGCGCGATTCTGTGCGGGGTGTTCGTGGTCGAGGCGGTCAGCGTGATCGCCCAGGTCACGAGCTATCGGCTGTTCAAGAAGCGCGTGTTCTTGATGGCCCCGATCCACCACCACTACGAGAAGAAGGGCTGGCCGGAGCCGCGCATCATCGTCCGCTTCTGGATCATTTCGATCTTGCTGGCCCTGGTCTCGCTGTCGTCGCTGAAGCTGAGGTAGCCGTGCTGTCCGGAAAGCGCGTCATCGTCGTCGGTTTGAAGAAGAGCGGCATCGCCGCGGCCCGGCTCTGCCAGGCCGAAGGCGCACGCGTGCTCGGGACCGACAAGGACACGCGCGAGAAGCTCGCTCCGGAGCTGTTCGAGCTCGGTATCGAAGTCGTGGCGGGCGGGCACCGAGGTGTGGATTTCGCGGGCGCGGATCTGATCGTCGTGTCGCCCGGCGTGCCGGCCTTGCCCGAGCTCGTCGCTGCGGAGCAAATGGGCGTCGAAATCATCGGAGAGCTCGAGCTCGCGTGCCGGCGCCTCACCGCGCCCGTGGTCGCGGTCGGCGGCACCAACGGCAAGAGCACGACCACGACGCTGATCGGCGCGCTGACCGAGGCCGCGGGGCTTCGGACCTTCGTCGGCGGAAACCTGGGCACGCCGGCTTCGGACGCCGTGGGCCAGGGCCACGAGCTCGTGGTGCTCGAGGTTTCGAGCTTTCAGCTCGAGCGCGCGCCGCGCTTCCGGCCGCGGGTCTCGTTGCTGCTGAACGTGACCGAAGATCACCTGGACAGGTACCCTGATTTCGCCGCCTACGCGCGCGCCAAGGGCAACGCCTTCGCCAACCAGACGCGCGACGATTTTGCGATCATCCCCGAAGGGGACAGCATCTGCGAAGCCGAGGCCCGGCGCGGGCAGGCACGGATCCTGCGCTTCGGCGAGAGCGCGGACTACGCCGTGGATGCGAGCGGCGTCGTGGAGTCCGCCACGGGCCAGCGCTTCGAGCTCGGAGAGTCGCGGCTGTTCGGGCGGCACAACCACGAGAACGCCGCCGCTGCGATCGCCGCGGCGCGCGCGCTTCGGATCACGCCCGAGGCGGTGCGCGCGGGTCTCCGCAGTTTCCAGCCCCTGCCGCACCGGATGGCGCTCGCGGGGCAGATCGGCTCGGTTCGCTTCTACGACGACTCGAAGGGGACCAACGTCGGCGCTGCGGTCACGGCGCTGCTCGGCCTCGCCGAGCCGCGCGGCGTGCTGATCGCCGGCGGCCGCGACAAGCACGGCTCGTACACGCCGCTGATCGACGCCTTGTCGCTCAAGGGCCGAGCGCTGGTCGTGCTGGGCGAGGCCGCCGAGCGCATCGCAGCGGCGGCCGCCGGGCGCTTGCCGGTGGCCCGCGCCAAGGACCTCGACGAGGCCGTGCGCCTCGCCCACGGCTTCGCGCAGCCGGGCGACGCGGTGTTGTTGAGCCCCGCCTGTTCGAGCTTCGACATGTTCGCGAGCTACGCCGATCGCGGCGAGCAATTCGTCCGCGCCGTCGCGCGCTTCCGGGAGCAAACACCGTGATTCAGAGCCTGCTCAAGCAGAACGATCGCGGACCCGTGGACGTGGTGCTGGCGGCGGTGGTGGTGCTGCTGCTCGGCTTCGGCGTGGTGATGGTCTACAGCGCCAGCGTCGTGGAGGCGACGGTGGTGTTCAGAAACCCGCAGCACTTCGTGACTCGGCAGGCGCTGTACGCGGTCGGCGCGTTGCTGTTGATGTTCGTGGGCTCGCGCATCGATTACCACCACCTGCGCCCGTTCACTTACCCGATCCTGGGCGGGGTCACGCTGCTGATGATCTTGAGCGTGATCGGCTTCGGCCACACCGGCGGCGGCGCGGCGCGCTGGCTGCGCTTCGGACCGATCCACGTGCAGCCGTCGGAGGCCGCCAAGCTCGCGCTGATCCTGTGGCTCGCCTACTCGCTCGACAAGAAGCGCGAGCGCGTGAAGACCTTTTCGATCGGCATGATGCCGCACCTCATCATGGCCAGCTTCTTGATGCTCCTGTGCATGAAGCAGCCTGATTTCGGCGGCGCGGTGGTGCTGCTGTTCCTCACGTTCGCGCTGTTGTTCGTGGCGGGCGCGCCGCTCGGTTACCTGCTGGGCGCGGCGATGCTGGGCGCGGCCGTCGCGGTCTGGGCGGTGCGGTTCACGTCCTATCGCTGGGAGCGCATGCTGGCCTGGCTGAACATGGCCGAGCACCGGCAGGATCTGGCGTATCAGCCGTTCCAGGCCGTGATGAGCTTCGGCTCGGGCGAGATCTCCGGGCTCGGACTCGGTCGCGGCTTGCAGGTCCTTTACCTGCCGGAAGCGCACACCGATTTCGTCGCGGCGATCATCGGGGAGGAGCTCGGCTTTCTCGGCGTGCTGGCGCTGTGCATCGCTTACCTGGTGATCGTCTCGCGCGGCGTCCGGGTCGCGCTGACCGCCAAGGACGCTTACGGCTCGTACATCGCGTTCGGCATCTCGATGTTGTTCGGCGTCCAGGCGCTCGTGAACCTGGCGGTCGCGATGTCGGTGTTGCCGACCAAGGGGCTGACGTTGCCGTTCGTGAGCTACGGCGGCTCCTCGCTGCTCGTGTCGGCTTCGGCGCTCGGGATCTTGCTCAGCGTGTCGCGCGAGCGGATCGAGCCGAAAAATCGCAAGCTCGGCGAGCCGGCCGCTGGTCGCCCCGAGGTCAGCGCGCTCCTTTTGACCGAAGCCGGCTTCGCCCCCGAGCCGCTCGGGCGGGGGGCGCGCAGTTGAGCGCGGGCACGATCGTCCTCGCCGGTGGCGGCACGGGCGGCCACGTCTTCCCGCTCGTGGCGGTGGCGTCCGCGCTGCGCGAGCTCGAGCCCGGTCTCGAGAGCGTGTTCGTGGGCACCGAGCGCGGGATCGAGACGCGCGTGGTTCCGGCCCGCGGCTACCGGCTCGAGCTCATGAACGTCTTGCCCATGCGCGGGGGCGGGCTCCGTGGCGCCGTGCGCGGCGGCGTTCGCGCAGCGGGCGCAATGGCCGAGGCGAGGGAGCTGCTCCGGACCTTGTCTCCGCGCGCGGTGCTTTCGGTCGGCGGTTACGCGGCGGGGCCTGTCGCGCTGGCTGCTGCGCTTTCGCGGATCCCGCTCGCTCTGCTCGAGCCGAATAGCGTGATGGGGCTCGCCAACCGGCTGATCGCGCCGCTCGTGAACCGCGGGTACACCGCCTTCGAGCCCGTCCAGCGGCACTTTCGGCGCTCGGTGGTGCTGCAAACCGGGGTGCCGCTCGGTCCGGGGTTTCGACCGGCCGCGTACGCGCCGCCGCGGAGCGGACCAGTGAAGGTGTTGGTGCTCGGCGGAAGCCAGGGTGCCGTCGCGCTGAACGAGACCGTGCCGCGCGCGCTCGCTCGCTTGCGCTCGGACGTGGAAGTCGTGCACCAGGCCGGGCCGAACCACGAGCTAGCCGTGACCCAGCGCTACCGCGATCTGGGGCTCGCCGAGCGCGCGCGCGTCCTACCGTTCATCGACGACATGCCGCAGGCAATCGCCGGCGCATCTCTCGTGATAGGTCGGGCCGGCGCCAGCGCCGTGAGCGAGATCGCCGCGGTGGGTCGGCCGAGCGTGCTCATCCCGTTCCCGTTCGCGGCCGGCAACCATCAGCTCCGGAACGCGCAAATCCTCGAAAACGCCGGGGCTGCCCTGTGCGTGCCCCAGGAGCGCGCCACCGCGGGCCGGCTCGCCGAGCTCGTGGCCGGGCTGTTCCACGATCCCTCCCGGCTCGAGAGCATGGCGGCCGCGGCGCGAGTGTTCGGCCGCCCCGACGCGGCGCGGATCCTCGCCGAAGATCTGCTGCGCCTGGCCGGAGTGCCGAGCTCGTCCCAACCGGACCTCACGTCCGTTCTGGAAGGTGTTTCCTGATGTTCCGCGGCCGCGTGCGTCACGTCCATTTCATCGGTGTCGGCGGCATCGGCATGAGCGGCCTGGCCGAGATCCTGCGCACGCTGGAGTTCGACGTCTCCGGCTCCGACGTGCGCGAGGGCGAGAACACCCGGCGCCTGTCGAGGCTCGGCGTGCGCGTCGACATCGGCCACCGCGCCGAGAACGTGGTCGGCGCCGACGTGGTCGTGCACTCGAGCGCGATCGACGAACAAAACCCGGAGATCCAGCACGCCAAGCTGCTCGGCATTCCGGTCATCCCGCGCGCCGAGATGCTGGCCGAGCTGATGCGCGTGAAATACGGCATCGCGATCGCGGGCTCGCACGGCAAGACCACGACCACCTCGCTGGTGGCGACGGTGCTCCGCGCGGCGGGCCTCGACCCGACCGTGGTGGTCGGCGGCCGCATGGCCGCGCTCGGCAGCAACGCCCGGCTCGGGGCAGGGGACTTGCTGGTCGCAGAAGCCGACGAGAGCGACGGCTCGTTCCTGCGCCTGACCCCGACCATCGCCGTGGTGACGAACATCGATCCCGAGCACCTCGACTACTACCGAACCCACGAGGCGCTGAAGGAAGCGTTCCTCGAGTTCATCGAGCAGGTTCCGTTCTACGGCCTCGCCGCGCTCTGCCTCGATCACCCGCACGTGCAGGACCTATTGCCGCGGGTCGGGCGCCGCCACGTCACCTATGGGCTGTCGCCTCAGGCCACTTATTTTGCCAGGAACTTGGAGTTTCGCGGTTTATCCGCGAGTTTTCAGGCGTTCCGTCGAGGCGAGCCGCTCGGCGACTTCGTCGTGAAAATGCCCGGCCAGCACAACGTCCAGAATACCCTGGCTGCGATCGCGGTCGCGGACGAGCTCGAGGTCCCGCTGGACGTCGTGAAGGACGCGCTCCGGACGTTCGACGGCGTGGCCCGGCGCTTCTCGGTCGTGAACGAGGTGAACGGCGTGGTCTTGGTCGACGACTACGGCCATCACCCCGCCGAGGTCGAGGCCACGCTGCGGGCGGCCCGTACGGCTTACAGGCAGCGCGTGCTGGTGGCGTTCCAGCCTCACCGCTACAGCCGCACCTCGCACTTGTTCGACGAATTCACGCGGGCCTTCAACGAGGCCGACGTGCTGTTCGTGACCGACATCTACCCGGCGGGTGAGGCCCCGATCCCGGGTATCACGGGCGAGCGCCTGGCGCGCGGCATCGCCGAGCACGGCCACCACGGCGTGCGCCACATCGCCGATCGCACCCTGCTCGCGTCCGAGCTCGCCCGCGCGGCCCGCCCCGGGGACGTGGTGATCGCGCTCGGGGCCGGCGATATCAACCGGATTTTGCCGCAGGTTGCGCTCGAGATCGGCGCCCGCAGCGAGCTCGAGGGCGCCGTCGAATGAAGCGCAATCGCCTGCTTCACGGCGCGGCCGTGGTCGCCCCCGACGAGTCCTTCGGCGACGGCGAGAGCCCCGTGCCGAGCCTCGTCGCCGAATCGAGCCGCGTGCAGGCCCGGCCGCGTTCCCCTCGCGGGCCCCTGTTCAGGGCCGCTCGCTTCCTCGCCGGCCTCGCGATCGTGTTGGGCGTCGCCGCCGCCGTGGCGATGAGCGCCCACCGCTATGCCGTCACCTCGTCGCGCTTTGCCCTGGAGAAGATCGACGTCCGGGGGGGCAAGCGCATCGGTCCAGAGCAGGCGCAGCGACTTTGCGGGGTGAGTCCGGGCGCGAACCTGTTCGGGTTGGACACGCAGCTCCTCGAGCAGCGCCTGCTGCAGGACCCGTGGGTCAAGAGCGCGCGCGTGGTCCGCGAGCTGCCCGGTACGCTCAAGATCGAGCTCGGCGAACGCGAGGCCGTGGCGCTCGCCCAGATCCAGGACACGCTGTACGTCGTCAGCAGCGACGGCGAGCCGTTCAAGCCGCTTTCGGCCGAAGATCCGGTCGATCTGCCCGTGGTGACCGGGATTTCACCGATAGGGCTGGCGCGCGATCGCGGTCGAGAGCTCGAGCGCCTGACCCACGCGCTCGAGGTGCTTCGCCAGTATCGCCGCCTCAAGCTCGAGCGGACCTACCCGGCGCAGGAGGTCCATCTGGACCCGGGGGGCAGCGTTCGCCTGGTGATCGGCAGCGAAGGCATCAGCCTGAGCCTCGGCTCCGACTCGCTCCGGCAGCGGCTGTTGATGGCGGAGCGCGTGGTCACCGAGTCGCGCGCCGCCGGGCGCTTGCCCGGGATCGTGTTCGCGGACAACACCGCTCACCCCGAGCGCGTGGTGGTGAGGATGCGATGACGACTCTCCCGGTCGTACCGCCAGAGGGGGATGTGCAAACCCTCGATTTTGCTCTCTGGAACTTGGCCACCCCGAAGGGCGCATGGCAGCGTGCGTCGGGCCTCGAGCCGAGTTTTCGGCGCGAAATCCAAAGATCCGGCAGTGATGGTGAGCCATGAGAACCCCTGAATCAGGAAGCGAGATCGTCGTCGGGCTCGACCTCGGCACCACCAAGGTTTCGGCGGTGGTCGGCGAAGTCGATGCGGACGGCATCACCATCCTGGGAGTCGGCAACGTGCCGTGCCGAGGCCTCCGCAAGGGAGTGGTGAGCAACATCGAATGGACGGTGCGCTCGATCCGCGAAGCGATCGATGCCGCCCAGACCATGGCCGGCGTCGAGATCTCGACCGTCTACGCCGGCGTCGCCGGCAGCCACATCCGGGCTCACAGCTCCGACGGCGTCTGCGCCATCGCCGGGCGCGAGGTGACGCGGACGGACCTCGACCGCGTGCTCGAGGGCGCGCGCGCGATCCCGGTCGACGCCGATCGGATGATCCTCCACGCCCTGCCGCGCGAGTACGTGGTGGACAACCAGGACGGCATCCGTGACCCGATCGGCATGAGCGGCGTGCGCCTCCAGGTGCGCGTGAACCTGGTCACCGCCGCCACGTCGTGCGTCCAGAACGTGGTCCGCTGCGTCGAGCGCTGCGGTCTGCACGTGGCCGAGGTCGTCCTCGAACCGCTGGCCAGCGCCGACGCGGTCCTGTCGGACGACGAGAAGGAGATCGGCGTCGCCGTGATTGACATCGGCGGCGGCACGACGGATCTGCTGCTCTACGCCGATGGCGGCATCGTCCACACCAGCGTCATCCCCGCGGGTGGAAACAACATCACCAACGACGTCGCGGCCGGCTTGCGCACGCCGATGGCCGAGGCCGAGCGCCTGAAGCGCAACTACGGCTGCGCCCTGGGCCGCATGATCGCCGACGACGAGGAGATCGAGGTGCCGGGAGTCGGCGGCCACGCGCCGCGTCGGGTCGCGCGCCGGCTTCTGAGCGACATCATCGAGCCGCGCGTGGAAGAGATCTTCGCCGAGGCCCGGCGCCGGATCGAAGAGACCGGGTTGCTCGAGCAGGTGAGCTCGGGCTGCGTGCTGACGGGCGGCGCCGTGCTGATGGAAGGCATGGCCGAGTGCGCCGAGGAGATCCTGGGAATGCCGGTGCGCATGGGCTTCCCGATCGGCGTGAAGGGCATCGTGCAGCTCGTGCAGGGCCCTCAGTACGCAACGGCCGTGGGCCTCGTGCGCTACGGCGCGAGCCAGCTCTCGGACGCTGCGCAGCGCAGCCACTTGCCGCAGCAGATGCGGGCCGCGGTCGAGGACACCGCCGCGCCCGCCCAAGGCAAGAGCGGATTCTTGAACTGGCTCCGGGCCGCTTTCTGAGCACCCGGCGCCTTCGACACTTAGCTTAGACACTTCAACACAGCACCGACGAACAGAAGAAACGGGCCCCCGAGGCCGAACCGGCACCAAGAGGAGAGGCAACCTCGCCGGAACGAACTCGAGGCGCTCGCGAAGAAAGGCCGAGCCGGGAGGCAGGACCATGGGATTCTCAATCGAGTTTGCGGAGGAGTCGCGCGTCTACGAGGCCCGCATCAAGGTCGTGGGCGTCGGCGGTTCGGGCGGCAACGCCATCAACACGATGATCCACTTCGGGCTCGAAGGGGTCGAGTTCATCAGCATCAACACGGATGCACAGGCGTTGGGCTCGAACTCCGCGGTCGAAAAGATCGCGATCGGCACCAACGTGACCCGCGGCCTGGGCGCCGGCGCCGACCCCGACAAGGGTCGCAAGGCCGCGCTCGAGGACGTCAATCGCCTGAAGGACATCGTGTCGGGCGCCGACATGGTGTTCGTCACGGCTGGCATGGGCGGCGGCACCGGCACCGGCGCGGCCCCCGTGATCGCGCAGCTCGCGCGGGAAGCGGGCGCGCTGACGGTCGGCGTCGTGACCAAGCCTTTCGCGTTCGAGGGCCGGGCGCGCATGCGCAGCGCCGAGCTCGGGCTGCAGTCGCTCACCGAGCACGTGGACACGCTGATCACGATCCCGAACGAGAAGCTGATGGCGCTCGCCGACGACGACCTCACCTTCGTCGATGCCTTCCGCAAGGCCGACGAGGTGCTGTATCAGGCCGTCAAGGGCATCAGCGATCTCATCACCATGAACGGCATCATCAACGTCGACTTTGCCGACGTGCGCACCGTGATGAGCGCGATGGGCCGCGCCCTGATGGGTAGCGGTTGCGCCAAGGGCGAAGGCCGCGCGCGGCTCGCCGCGGAGCAGGCGATCTGCTCGCCGCTGCTCGACGACGTCTCGGTCGAGGGCGCGACGGGCGTGCTGATCAACATCGTCGGCGGCCCCGACATGAAGATCAAGGAGATCCGCGAGGCCGCGTCGCTGGTCCAGGAGCAGGCGCACGAAGACGCCAACGTGATCTTCGGTGCCAGCGTCGACGAGGCCATGGGCGACGCGCTCAAGGTCACCGTAATCGCCACCGGCTTCCAGCCCGCGCAGCCGAGCGTTCCGCTCGAGGCCACGCGCCGCCCCGCCGCGCCGCCCGCCGCGCGCGAGCGCAGCACGCTGACCTCAGATCCGCGCGCCACGATGCGACCCGAGTTCCCGCGCGAGAGCGCGGTGCCGGCGCTGTCCACGCGCCGCCCGCTGCCCGCTCCGGCCGCCGCGCACGCTGGCTCCGGCCGCGACAGTCAGATGTCGCTGCTCGTCCGCGACATCCCCTTCCCGTCGAGCAGCCTCGAGACCGACTGGGATACGCCGGCGTACAAGCGCCGCCAGGGCGGCTTGCCCTGAGCGCGGCGTCGCGCAGGCAGTGATGGCGGAGGGCGGCGCTCAGCGAGGCGCCGCCCCGGGGGACGAGTCAAAGTCGATTCAGAAGCGGTTGCCGACGCACAGCGCGTCTTCCGGGATCACGCCGGGGACCTCGAAGGTGAGGCTCAGGTCGCCGAGCGTCACGGTGTGCTCGCCTTTGGTCAGGGTGATCTCCGACTGACACTCCGCTTGCATGCCGATGCCGCAGTCTGCCGTGCAACCTCCGCCTTCCACGCTGGTGTCGGCCATGCAGAACGCGGCGCTGGCCACGAAGTTTCCGCCCTTTTGCTCGAGCGAGCAACTCGCGACCTCGACCTTCGTGCAGCTGCTCGAAAAGCAGCCCTTGGGTTGCACCTGGATGGAAAGCTTCTGGCCGACCTCGAGCGTGGCGCGGGGCTCGCCGTCGTTGCGCTTCAAGCACAGCTGACCAGGCTCCGCAGGCTCGCACGAGCTCTGGCTCTGGTAGTTCCACGTGCAGCGGTTCGACGCGCATTTGAAGCCGTCGGCTGCGGGGCAGTCGCAGGTCGAGACCAGGCCTTCGCACAGCTCGTTGCGTTCCCGGTTCAGCTTGTCGAAGCGCGAGATGTCGGCGTCCTTTCGAGCGACCAGGTTGCGGGTGCAGCCGCAGCTCGTGCCTTCGAGCACCTGACCGCATTCCTCGTCGGAGTCGCACGACTGGATCGCTTCGAGCTCCTCGTTCACGTCGTCGACGATGTCCGTGCAAGCTCGTGCTCCAGTCCCGCCACCGGCTCCGCCTTGCGGCTCGGGACAGGCGATGAGCGTGCAGAGCACCTCCTTGCCGGAGACGCACGAACAGGTGTTGCAATCGTCCTTGAACGACTCGCCCGGTTGATAAACCTCGCCGCCGAACTCGCAGGGCTTGGCGCCGCCCGCACCGGAGGCTCCGACGCCGCCGCTCGCTGGCCGCATCGGTTCGCCGCCGGTGGCAGCGCCGCCAGTCTGGGCTCCACCCTTGGCGGGCGCTCCACCAGTGGTTCGCCCGCCGCTGCCGTCGGCGTTGCCGCCGGCGCTGTCCCCCGCGTTCCCCCGAACCTGAGCTCCGTCGTCGAACAGGTCTCCGTCCGTGGAGCCGCACGCGGTGAGGCCTGTCCAGGCAAGACCAAAACTCAGTGTCACCCAGCCGAGCTCACGGAACTGAAGTCCTGCACGGATCATGCGGGCAAGTGTAGCAACCCATGTGCCATTCGGCGCGGGCCACAAACACCGCAGAAATCGCGGTCGTGTGTCAGCGCGACTGAGCCAATAGCGATCGTCCCGTCAGGGCACGACCAGGAATCACACAATGTGGGGGTGACCACGGCCTTGCCGGGACCGCGCGGACTGTCACGCTTAGACGCTTTCGGTCGTGGTGGTCCGGCCGACTTAGCGTGAGGATTGTGTCCGTGAATCGACGTGTGGTGAGTGGACGGTGGTGGATGCTGGGTGTTCTCGCGGCGGTCGCGGCGGGGGCGTGCGGCAGCGAGGGCGACGACGAGCACGAACCCGACTGCGTGGTCGGAACCGAAACCTGCGCCTGTTATCGCAACGACACGTGTGACGACGGTCTCGAGTGCCTGTCGGATCTCTGCGTGTACGATCCCGATGCGCCGCCGAGCGGCAGCGGCGGCAGGCGTGGCTCCGGCGGCAACAGCTCGAGCCCGGGCATCGGCGGTGACGGCGAGCTCCCGCTCGGTGGAGATGGCTCGGGCCCTGGACCTGGACCTGGCGGCAACGGCTCGACGCCGAGCGAGAATGGCGGCACCGATCCCGGGCCGGGTGCCGGCGGCTCGAGCTCGCGCGGAGGCTCTTCCAATAGAGGAGGCCAGGGCCAGGGTGGCGCTAACTCCAACCCCAGCGGACCGACGCCGGTCGAGCGCTACGGTCAGCTCCGCGTTCAGGGCCGAAACCTGGTGGATTCCGAGGGCAACCCCGTGAAGCTCGAGGGGCTGAGCAGCATGTGGCTCAACTGGGAGCCGACCGGCTTCGCGCTGAACGCCGACGCGCTGGTGTGGATGCGCGACAACTGGAACCTGCGTCTGTTCCGGATCGCGATGGGCGCGTATTCCGAGGGTGACACCGAGAACACGTACCTGGCGAACCCGACTCAGAACAAAGCCTGGGTCAACACGATCGTGCAAAACGCGATCGATGCCGGCATCTACGTGATCATCGACTGGCACGAGCACGAAGCCTTGAGCCACCAGTCGGAGGCCATTGCCTTCTTCGACGAGATGAGCGCGAAGTGGGGCGAGTATCCGAACGTGATCTACGAGGTGTTCAACGAGCCGCTGGCGCTGAACTGGTCCTCGACGTTGAAGCCGTATCACGAGGCGCTCGTGGCGGCGATCCGCGAAAATGACCCCGACAACGTGATCCTGCTCGGCACGCCGAACTGGGACATGGACGTGGACGTCGCCGCGCAGGATCCGCTGAGCGGCGCGAATCTGATGTATTCCCTGCACTTTTACGCGTGCACCCACCAGGCGTCGGTGCGAAACAAGGCCAAGGCTGCGTACAACGCGGGGCTGCCGCTGTTCGTGAGTGAGTGGGGCGCGACGCTCGCCGACGGCGGCGTGGAAGGCGAGGTTTGCGAGGCCGAGGCGCGTGCCTGGCATACCTGGCTCGACGAAGCGATGATCAGCTGGGCCGCCTGGAAGTTCGACGGTTGCACCGACAGCACCTGCATCTTCAAGAATCGCGACGTGCCGCTGTCGGGCGGTTGGACCGCAGCCGATTTGAACGGTCACGCCCCGCTCGTGATCGATTTGATGAAGAACGGCCCGACTGGCAGCCGCGACAACGGCAGCGGCGGCTCGGGCAACACCGGAGGCAAGAGCAGCACGGGCGGTTCCGGCAACTCCACCGGCGGCAAAACCGGCTCGGGCATCGATCTGGAGGAGAAGCCGGAAGCGTGTGCGCTGGTCTCGACCTGCCCGAGCTGCTGTGTGACGGCCGGCGTGTTCGCGCTCGACGGCGACGACCCGCCGAACGATCGCACGGCCGAGTACACGACGGCCTGGTCGGCGGACGCCTCCGAAGCGAGCGCGAGCTTCGCGTTCGAGGCCTCCAACGAGGTCGGGGCGATCTTCTTCAAGTTCGACGAGCTGCAGATCATCGAATCGCTCGGCGTCGCCGCGAGCAACAGCGGTGCGCCGCTGGAGGTCGCGCTCGTCAAGGACGGCGGCGCGAGCGGCTGCGCGTACCTCGATGACAGCCTCGGCTGGCTGCTCAACGGCTGTTGGGGCGACTACGACGACACCTTCGATCAGATCGAGGTGCGCGTGCACTCCACGAGCAGCGGCGACGCCTCGCTGGTCGTCACCGACGTCGTCTACGAGTGAAGCGAGGGAGGAGTCCCTACCGGTAGCCGCGCGCTTGCAGCGAAAACAAGCGCGCGTACTGGCCGTCTCCGCGCATCAGCTCTTCGTGGCTGCCTTGCTCGACGATTTGGCCGCCGTCGATCACCAGGATCCGGTCGGCCATGCGAACCGTCGAAAAGCGGTGGGAGATCAGGATCGCCATGCGGCCGCGCGTGAGCTCTCGGAACTGCTCGAACACCTGAGCCTCCGCCGCCGCGTCCATCGCCGCCGTCGGCTCGTCCAGCACCAGGATTTCCGCGTCTTTGCGCATGAACGCGCGGGCGAGCGCGATCTTCTGCCACTGCCCGCCGGACAGCTCGCGCCCGTCCTTGAACCATTTGCCGAGCTGAGTCTGGTACCCCGCCGGCAAGCCCTCGATCATCTCGCTCGCCTGACCGCGCAACGCGGCTTCGCGCCAGCGCGTCTCGTCGTCGAACGCGCGCACGTCGCCAGCGCCCACGTTTTCGCCGACCAGCATCTGGTACCGCGCAAAATCCTGGAAAATAACGGCCACCCGCCGGCGCAGGTCGGACTCTTCGTAGTCGGCGAGATCGCGTCCGTCGAGCGTGATGCGCCCGCTGCTCGGTGTGTAGAGGCGCGTCAAGAGCTTGATCAGCGTGGTTTTTCCAGCGCCATTTTCGCCGACGATCGCTAGCGACTGCCCGGGCGCTAGCTCGAACGAGACGTGCTTCAACACCGGCTCGGACGCGCCTGGATAGTGGAAGCTCACGTCTTCGAAGCGGATCCCTGCTCCAGGCGTGCTGCCCGCCGTGAAGCGCCCGGTCTTCGGCGCTACCGGCGTCTCGAGGTATTCGTAGAGCGTCGACAGGTAGAGGTTGTCTTCGTACATCCCGCCGATCGCGTTCAAGCTGCCCGAGACCGCAGCCTGCCCGCTGCGGAACAACGCCACGTACAGCGTCATCTGTCCGAGCGTGATCCGCGCGACCGCCGCGGCGAAGGCGATCCAGGCGTACGCGGCGTAGGACGTCACAGTCCCGAGCAGCCCCAACCAGAAACCCCACCAGGCGCGGCGCGCCGAGAGCTTGCGATCCTCGGCGTACAGCCCTCGAAAGATCTCCTGATAGCGGGCGAGCAGCCGTGGCCCGAGCTCGAACAGCTTCACTTCCTTGGCGTGGTCCTCGCGCGCCAGCACCGTCTCCAGGTACATCTGCAGCCGCGCTTCGGGCGCGCGCCAGCGGAACAGCCGGAAAGCGTCGCCCGAGAACTTGGCTTCGGCAAAGAACACCGGCAGCCCCGCAGCGACCAGCCCGAGCACGGCCCAGGGCGAGAAGTGCCACAACAACGTCGCGTAGCTGGCGAGCGAGATCAGCCGCTGGCCGAGCCCGAAACAGCGGGTAACCAGCGACAACGGCCGCGACGACGCCTCCCGCCGCGCCCGCGTCAGCTTGTCGTAGAACTCGGAGTCCTCGAACTGCGCGAGCTCGAGCGTCAGCGCCTTCTCGAGGATCATCACGTTCACGCGCTGCCCGAGCTGAGCCCGGAGCAGCGACTGGCACAGCGTGATCCCGCGCTCGACTCCGCCCATCGCGATCACGAGCGCGGCCTCGATACCGACCAGCTCGAACACCACGCGGTGTTGCTCGCCGGCAGCGGCCGCGGGCGCCGAGATCGAGGCCACCACGGCGTCCACCACCAGCGCGGCCACGTACGCGACGGCGGCGGGGAGCGCGCCCGCTGCCAGCGTGAGCAGCAACAGGGCCACACTGAGGCGTGGGCTCGTGCTCCAGACCAGCGACAGGGCCCGACGCGAATACGAAACGATCTCGGAAAGGCCGATCCCGACCGCGCTCACGGGCGCAGGTGAGGCGTTTTTGATGGGTGAAGGGGACAGCAGGCTCACCATGCGCGCGGGCGGTGCTGCTTTCAACCCTCTGAACGAGCAGGGATGGATGCGCGTCTCGCGCGCGGCGCGTAGACTCGCCGGCCAAAGGAGACCTGAGCCATGACGATCGAAATCGGTGCCCGCCTGCCCGAGGCGACCCTGCGTGAATCCATCGAGTTCGGAGACGTGTGTCCCGTAGCGCCCGAGACCGTCAGCGTGACCGAAGCGACGAAGGGCAAGAAGATCGTGATCTTCGGCGTGCCCGGCGCGTTCACGAGTACCTGCTCCGAGCGGCACTTGCCCGGGTACATCCAGTCGCTGGACGCGCTGCGCGCGCGCGGCATCGACGAAGTCTGGTGCGTGGCGGTCAACGACGGCTTCGTGATGGCCGCCTGGGGCAAGTCCCAGAACGCGATCGGCAAGCTCCGCTTTCTCGGCGACGGCTCGGCAGAGTTCGCCAAAAAGCTCGGCCTCGAGCGCGATCTGACCGCGGCCGGCATGGGCGTTCGCATGCAGCGCTTCTCGATGTTCGTAGACGACGGCGTCGTGAAGACGCTCAACGTCGAAGCTTCCGGCAAGCTCGAAGTCAGCGACGCGGCGACGATGCTGCGCCAGGTCGGCTAGGGGGGAACGCCGCGCCATGACGACGCCGCCCCACGATCCGAGCCGCCGCCGCCTGGTCGTGCTGGGCGGCGCCACGGCGCTAGCTACTTCGATCGATCAGGGCCTCTGGTCCGGGGTTGCGGAAGCAGCAACGCCGAAGGTCCCGCGCCGCGTCCTCGGCAAGACCAAGCAGTCTATCCCGATCCTCTTGCTCGGAGGCGGCTCCGGGTTCAAGGGCAGCTTCGACGGACGGATCAAGACGGCGCTCGACTACGGCGTCAACTACATCGACACCGCACGCAAGTACGCGTCGGGCCGCTCCGAGCCCCACGCCGCGGTCACGCTCCACGCCCTGAAGGCCCGAGAAAAGACCTGGATCACCTCGAAGACCGACAGCCGCGACGCGGCGGGCTTCGCGCGCGCCGTGGGCGAAACCCTGGCCGCGATGAAGACGAGCTACGTGGATCTCTACTACCTCCACGAGCTTACGGACCCTGCGCCGCTCGACGACAAGCAGCTGCTCGAGACCGTCGCTCGCCTCAAGAAAGAGGGGAAGATCCGCTATTTCGGCTTCTCGTGCCACGACGACAACGTTGCCGAGTTGCTCGTCAAAGCCTCCGAGCGCTCGTACATCGACTCGGTGATGTTTCGTTACAACTTCCGCCAGTACGGCAACAAGGCGCTGAACGATGCGATCGACAAGGCGCACAAGGCCGGCGTCGGGTTGATCGCGATGAAGACGCAGGGCTCCGAAGCCGGCATCGCCGACGCCTGGAAGAAGTTCGAGCGCACCGGAAAATGGAACAAGTTCCAATCCGTGCTGAAAGCCGTGTGGGCCGACGAGCGCATCAGCGCTGCGGTTTCTCACATGGACGACCTGACCAAGCTCAAGGAAAACATCGCGGCGGCCCTCGACCGGCAGAAGCTCGGCGCGCTCGAGCACGAGGCTCTGGAGCGCTACGCCCGGGCCACACGGCATCAGGCCTGTGACGGCTGCGCGCACCACTGCGAGCCCCACGCCGGGGGCGCCCGCATCGCCCACACCCTGCGCTACCTCATGTATCACGACGCCTACGGCGAGCACGAGCAGGCGCGAGCGCTGTTCCGCTCGCTCCCGAGCGAGGTGCGCCGCTCGGCTGACCGCGACTTCAGCCGCGCTAGCGCGGCGTGTCCGAACGGCCTGGATCTCGCGCAGCTGATGCGTCGAGCCGAAGAGCTGCTCGGCTAATTCCGCTGACGCATCCCGACTTCGTCCATCAGGAAGGCGAAGGCCTGCGCGCGCTGCTCGACGAGGGACCGGATCGTGTCACCCCCGCCGTGGCCGGCCTTGGATTCGATGCGCAGCAGCACCGGACCACCCGACGAGCGGGCCTGGAGCATAGCTGCGAACTTGCGCGCGTGGAGCGGGTCCACGCGGTCGTCGTCGGTGGCGCTGAGCAGGATGACCGACGGATAGCGCGTGCCCGCGTTCACGTGGTGGTACGGAGACAGCGCGAACAAGAAGGGAAAGTCGGCCGCGTTGCTGGCGGTGCCGTACTCCTCGATCCAGGTTTGCCCCGAGCCGAAGCGATCGTAACGAAGCATGTCGAGCAGGGGCACGCCGCACAGGACGGCGCGGTACAGCTCGGGTCGCTGGACGAGCGCGGCGCCGACGAGCAGGCCGCCGTTCGAGTCGCCGCGGATCGCGAGCCGCTGTTTTTGCGTGTAGCCGGCTGCGATCAGGGCTTCGGCCACGGCGTGGAAGTCGTCGATGCTGTTCTGCTTGCGGTGGAGCATGCCGCCCTGGTGCCAAGCCTCGCCGTACTCGGCGCCGCCGCGCAGATTGGCGAAGGCGGCGCTCCCGCCGTGCTCGAGCCACGGCACGATCGAGCCCCAGAACATCGGCGTCAGCATGTCGCCGAACCCGCCGTAACCGTAGAGCAAGAGCGGCCGCGTGCCGTCGCGCGGCGCATCGCGCGCGCTCACGACGAAAGCCGGGACGCGCGTGCCGTCCTTCGAACGCGCGAAGAGCTGCTCGACGAGGTACGGCCGCGGATCGAACGGCACGTCGACCTGGTACTCGAGGGCAAGCCCACCCTTCGCGACGCTGGTGCGAAAGTGCTGGGACGGTCGAGTGAAGGTCGTGAAGGCGAGGGTCGCGTCGTCGTCGTCGGGGTGGCCGCTGAGTGTGGCCGTGCCGATGCCGGGTAGCTCGACCGTGCGCTCGAAGCGGCCGTCCAGAGCCCGCACCTCGAGCCGCGTCTTGACGTCGTCGAGGTAGGTGAGCACCAGCTTCTTCCCCAGGGCTTGTGCCCACTGCAGGGTGCGCGTCGGGTGTTCTGGGACGAGCTCGAGCCAGCGCTCGCGCGCGGGCTGCGCCGGGTCGACGCGAAAGACGCGGCCTCGTGGAGCGCCCTCGTCGCTCACGACGTAAATCCGGCCACGGTAAGAGAACGGGTAGTAGTTGGCGGGCTTGCCGCGGATCAGCTCTTTCCAGCGCGCCTTCGGATCGCGGAGATCGAGGAACCACACGTCACGCGAGACCCAGCCGTGCCGGACTTCGTAAAACAGATACGGATCCGCATCGAGCGAGCTCGAGACGTTGGCAAAGGTCGTCGGATCACCGGTCTTTTGCCAGATCACGGCGTCCTTGGCCGGATCGGTGCCGAGGCGGTGCTTGCGGATTTCGGCGTGGCCGGGCCGCTCCGCGGTGGGCACGGCGCCGGGCGGAGGAACCCAGGTGTAGTAGACGCTGCGATCGTCGAGGGACCAGCCGAGCTGCCACGAGTATTTCGCCCCCTCGAGCACGTCGGGCAATTGCCGGCCCGTCCCGACGTCGATGAAATGCAGCGCGGCCTCGTCCGCGGCGTTCTTTCGGACCTGGTAGGCGATGGTGTTGCCGTCGCGGCTGACCGACCACGCGCCGAGCGAGGTGGAACCG
>JAICQO010000205.1 GCA_025937835.1 Polyangiaceae bacterium | reverse complement strand
GCTCTCGGCCTGTTTGGCAGTCTTTTCGTGCAGCAGGCCCACGCCGGCGCCGCCCGCGATCAAGGTCCGGATCAGGTCCTCGCGATCGACGCTGACGACGCGCCGCGGACGAAAGCGATGCTCCTGGAACAGGTTCTCGGCGGTGCGAGCGCAACACGCGCTGGCGCCGGGATAGATCCAGGCCGAACCGGCGAGCGCCTGCCAATCGAGCGGTTCGGCGCCGCGAACGCCCGCTGCACCAGCCACGTAGATCCCGAACTCGGAGACTTCGCTGGTATCGAGCTCCGGGTCGGGCGCGCCGGCTTCGTTGTAAAAGCCAGCATCCAGGCTGCCGGTGCGGATCCCTTCCAGGATCTCGAGCGAGGTTCCGTGTTTCAGCACGACCTCGAGCTCCGGATGACGTTCCGCCAGGACCACGAGCAGCCGTCCGATCGCCTCGTGGTCGGAGTTGGTGCCGGCGCCGAGCCGCAGCTTGCCCTTCGAGACGCCCTTGAGCCGGGTCGCCTCTTCCAGCAGGCCCTGATGCGCGGAGAGGGTCTGCTCCGCCTTCTCCAGCAGCCGCTTTCCCTCTCCCGTGAGGACCATGCCGCGCGCTGCGCGCTCGAACAACACGAGGCCGAGCGTGTCTTCGAGCGATTTGACGTGAGCGCTGACGGCGGGCTGGCTCAGGTGAATGCGCTCCGCGGCGCGCGTGATGCTGCCTTCGCGCGCGACGGCGACGAACGTCTTCAGCTGGTGGATGTCCATCGGGCGACAGGATGGCACGCGGATACGTGCCAGTCAGCGACTCCGGTGATCGGCTTACGACTCAAGGCTGGTGACGCTCTGCGCGGCGTGTTAGCCGTCCTGCCATGAGGGAGTACTCGAGGACGGCGATTTTGTGCGCGCTGGTCGCGCTGGGCGGTTGCGGTGACGGGGGCGACGCGGATCCGGGGCCGAATGGAGACGCCGCGGGCACGCTGGCCTGGCGCGATTGCGGCAAGGGACAGTGCGCCGAGCTCGCGGTGCCGCTCGATTCGCGCGCTCCCGAGGCCGGCACGGTCTCCATCGCCGTCAACCGCATCCGCGCCAATCCCTCCCCGAGCCGCGGCGTGCTGTTCGTGAATCCGGGCGGGCCCGGACTGCCGGGCAAGGAGTTCGTGGAGGCCAACGCCGACGCCTTGCGCAGCCTCTTGCCCGGATTCGACCTGATCGGCTTCGATCCGCGGGGCACCGGCGACAGCCAGGGCATCCATTGCGAGACCGAGCTCGACCTCGCAGGCGCCTACCTCGCCGGCAAGACGCAAGCCGTCCTCGGCACACTCGAAGCGGCCGCCGAGCGCTGCGCCGAGAGCCGTCGGCCGCTCTTCGGTCACCTCGGAACCAATCGGGTCGTCGACGACATCGAGCTCGTGCGTCAGGCCCTCGGCAGCGAAGAGCTCAATTTCCTCGGCATCTCGTACGGGACGCGGCTGGCGGTCGAGTACGCACGTAAGTATCCGGAGCGAGCTCGCGCGGTCGTGCTCGATGCGGCGGTTCCACCGAGCGGCGACTTCATCGAGCTCGTGGAAGGACAATTCGAGGCGCTTCTCGAGATGCACCAAAAGTTCTTCGAGGCCTGCAGCGAGGGCGTGTTCGAATGTCCGCCGGAGCCCGAGCGCGTGTTCGACGAATACATCGCCGGCCTCGAACCGGCGCAGGCCGCGGGCTTCGTCCGGAAATGGCAGGCCCTCCTCACCACCGCGTTCGGACCCCCGCTCCTGGCCGAGGCGTTGCGGAACGGTTTCACGGGACCTGCCATGGATGGCATGCAAGTGATGCTGCCAGACGCCAACATCGACGCCTTCGTCAACCTCGCGATCCACTGCACCGACAGCACGCGCGCCCCGCTCACGCCGTCCGAGGCCGAGGCCGAAATGGCCTATTTCGAGGCTCGATCACCGACCTTTGCCTCGCTCGGTTTGCTGTCCCTGTCGTGCGGCGTGCTTCCGGTCGCGCGCGATCCCGTCGCGACGGGAGCCTTCACGCCCCGCATCGCGCCGCTGATCATCGGCGGCACCGCGGACATCCTCACTCCTTATGCCTGGGCCGAAGAGAGCGCTCTCGAGCTCCGCGGCGCGAGCCTGCTGACCAGCGAGCACTTCGGGCACAGCGCGATGTCTTTTGGCAGCCGCTGCGTCTTCGACGAGGTTCGCGACTTCTTGATCGATCCCAAACCGCTGCCCGCGGGAACGATCTGCCCCAGCCCCTAGGGCGGTAAGGTCAGGATCTCGTGGCCTTCGCGGGTCACGACCACGGTGTGTTCCCACTGAGCCGACAGGCTGCCGTCGGCCGTGACCATCGTCCAGCCGTCTTCGAGCGTGCGCACGGCTGGGCCGCCCAGGTTCAGCATCGGCTCGACGGTGAGCGCCATGCCCGCTTTCAGCCGCATTCCCGTGCCGCGCCGTCCCGTGTGCCGAACGTGGGGCTCGGCGTGCATGTGGCGGCCGATGCCGTGGCCTCCCACTTCGGTCACGACACCGACGCCCTCCCTGCGAGCGATTTCCTCGATCGCCGCTCCGATGTCACCGAGCCGCGCTCCGTCTCGGATCACCGCGATCCCGGCGTCACGGCAGCGGCGTGCGACGTCCACGATGCGCCGCGCTGCAGCGCTCGCCTCGCCGATCACGAACATGGCGCTGGTGTCGCCGTGATAGCCGTCCAGGTTGGTGGTGACGTCGAGGTTGACGATGTCGCCGGGCTCGAGCCGCTCGCGCTCGCTCGGAATGCCGTGACAGACGACGTGGTTGCGGCTCGTGCAGACCGCGGCCGGGAAGCCCTGGTACCCGAGCTGGCTGGGCTTCCCACCGCGCCGAGCGGTGTCTTCGCGCACCAGGCGCTCGATCTCGGC
>JAICQO010000170.1 GCA_025937835.1 Polyangiaceae bacterium | reverse complement strand
CAGCCGAGCCCCCAGGCCGCGATCGGCGATGAGCACGGTTTCGGGCAGCATCAACGGCACCACTGTCGGGCTCGGGAGCGAAGAACGGGGAAGCCCGGGGAACCGAACCGCTTCGTCAGACTCACCGGTTCAGATCGGGACATCGTGCGCCGGGGGCTCATTCCCTGCGCCGAGCGGTCCCGAAGGTTCGGCCCCTCGGGCTTCCCAGTGCTCCGGTTCAGAAGCACCGATGGCGGGCAATTCGTCTGCTGCATCTCGCCGATCAAGGCGGAACCGAACCCGAGGAGGACGCGCCTTCCCAGATCAGGATCCGGATCGGCGTGGGGTTGTAGGCGTTGCAGGGGTTGTTCAGCTGAGGACAGTTCGAGATCAGGATCCGCACCGTCATGTCCGCGCGAAACTCGACGTAGCGGTTCGGGCCGGAGATGCCGTCCTCGAACGTGAGGCCGCCTTCCTTGGTCACGGGCACGTTCATGAAGAAATTGACGTTCGCCGTCAGGTCGCGCTTGCTCATGTCGCGCGTGCAACACGCAAGCGTGAGCAAGAAATTGTCGCGGCAGCTGTGCATGAAGCGCTTCTCGAGCGCGTAGCGCACCTGGTTCGACTCGGCCGCGCAGGCTCCACCCAGCGTGTCGTGACGGCCGCAGGTGTCGGCCACGATCGTGACCAGCGGGTTGCCCTCGGTCGAGAGCAAGCGCGTCCCGGTCGTGAGGTAAATGTTGCCCTGCTCGCGGATCGTATCGACGGCGCTGTAGCGTTCGGCCGGGTCGTAGGCGTTGTAAAACAGCGTGTCGACGGCCTGGTTGCCCTCGAGATCGACGATCCGGACCACGCTGCCGTGCTTGACGTTGCGGGTCCAACCGAGGCCTGACTCGATCACCTCGTCGACGCTGGCGGTGCTCGGCTCGAGCTGACTTTCGACGAATGTCATGGGTCGCCCTACTGAAAGTACCGATCGGTGAGGGTGAAGCCGCGCTCTGTCTCCGGGCGGGCGTTGCGACACGTGTCGTCCGCAGCGGCCGGCGCTCCTCCGCGCACCACCAGCGCCACGGGCTTCGGAGCATAAACGGGGCTCGGGTCCAGCGGATGCGGCGTGTTGGACAGCACGACCAGCGTGTTCATGTCCGCGCGCAGGACGACCTGCGAGCCCGCTCGCGAGTGGCCGGTGACGAACGACAGGCCGCCGAGGTCGTCGACCGCGACCTTGACGAAGAAGTTCAGGTTGGCGACCAGGTCCTTCTTGCCGAGCCCGTATTTCCCGAGCTCGACCAGGAAATTGTCGCGGGTATTCCGGTAAAAATCGTTGCGCAGCCGCTGATACGAGCCCTCGCCGTACTTCGCGAGGTTGTGCTTGGCGGTGCCGTGGCCCGTGATGGTGTCGTGCCAGCCGCAGCTGTCCGCGACTATCGAGCACAGCACTCGGCCCATGTCCGAGAACAGCGCCACCCCCGCCGTCAAGCGCGCGAGGTGCTGCGCCTTGAGCGTGTCGGGCATGTTGTAGCGCTCGCCGAAATCGTCGGCGTTGTAGAAGAGCGCCGCGACGCTGGCGCCGCCTTCGAGGTCGGTGAGCTCGAGGCGTTGTCCGCGTCGCAAGACTCGGGACCACATCTGCCCGCCGCGCAGCGCTTCGGCGGCGAGCTCGGGTTCCAGGCTAGGATCTCCCACTGGAGGCAACCCTGCCGGGTCGTCCCGGCGAAAAAGCCCTGAGTGAGCTGGGTCGTCCCAGCTCGGGCGGTCGATGGTCTGGAGAGAGAAGGAGGAAAGTAAGGAAGCGGCCGCCGGCTTCAGGCGGCGACCGGGGACATCCTCTCGGACCCGCGTTTCGAGTGTGTTTCTGGATCGTAAATCAATGATTCGAGGCGTTTCTTGGTTGCCAGGAAATGCCCGGAAAGGAACTGGTCGGGGTGCCGGGCCCTCGCCACCGGAACCTCGATGATCTCCATCACGCGACCGGGGTGAGCGCCGAGCACGACGATCCGGTCGGAGAGGTAAATGGCTTCCTCGAGATCGTGGGTGATGAACAGGATCGTGACGTCGACCGCTTCCCAGATCTTGAGCAGGTGCGATTGCATGCTGCAGCGGGTCTGGGCGTCGAGCGCGCCGAAGGGCTCGTCCATCAACAGAATGCGCGGCTCGTTGGCTAGCGCTCGTGCGATCGCCACGCGCTGCTTCATGCCGCCCGAGAGCTGAGCGGGGTAGTGATCGGCGAAGTCGGCGAGGCCGACCAGGTCCAGCCACTCGAGCGCCTTCTTCTCCGCGGCGGAGCGGGAGATGCCCTTCATGCGCAGGCCGAACATCACGTTCCGCTTCACGCTGAGCCACGGGAACAACGTGTAACCCTGGAAGACCATGCCGCGGTCGGCGCCGGGGCCCGTGACCGGCTGATTATCGATCCAGATTTCGCCCGCGGTGGGAGTGTCCAGGCCCGCCACCAGCCGGATCAGCGTGGACTTGCCGCAACCGGAAGGCCCGATCACGCTGATGAACTCACGCGAGCGCACCTCGAAGTCGATCGTGTCGAGCGCGGTGACCGAGCCCTCGGCGCTCTCGAAGCGGCGGGTGATGCCCGAGAGCGACATCACCGTCGGGCGCTCGCGGATTTCCGAGAGGCGGCGCTTCACCTCGTCGGTGTGGTGCAGGTAGCTCGGGAGTTCCAGCTGGTCGTTGGGCATGGCTCGCTCGTTCTCGCTCAAAGCACGGTGGTGACGGAGGCCGGCATCCGCTTCTGGGAAGCGAACAGGCGGGTGAAGCTCTTCAGGGCTCGGCTCAGGCGATTGTTGCCGCTCTCCCACGGGAACAGCAGGCGGCCCACCATCGCCAAAAACTGGTCGGTGCACAGACCGATGATGCCGATGATCGCGATCCCGGCGTAGACGTTGTCGAAGTTCATGTACCGCTGTTGCTGGTACAAGAACGAGCTCAGGCCCGACTTTTCGCCGATCAGCTCGGCGACCACGAGGTACGTCCAGGCCCAGCCGATCAGGATCCTGACGTCGCGGTAAAGCGCTGGCAGCGCCGCCGGGATCACCACGTGCATCAAGAGCTGGCGGTTCGAGGCGCCGAGCGTTTGCGCGGCGTGCAGCAGCGCCGGATCCACCGAGCGCGTGGTGTTGGCGACCACGAGCACCATCTGAAAGAAGGTGCCGATGAAGATGATCGTGATCTTGGGCTCGTCGCCCAGGCCCAGCACTGCCACGGCGAGCGCGCCGAACACCGGCGCGGGCATGTAGCGCACGAAATCGATGAAGGGCTCGACCAGCCGCGAGCACAGCGCGAACGTGCCGCACGAGATCCCGAGCGGGATGCCGATCAGCGCCGACCAGAAGAAGCCCCAGAAGATCACCTGGCAGCTCTGGAGCAGGCTCTCGTGCAGCCAGTATTCGCCCGGTCGCAGCGGCGGCGTCGTGAAGCCGGTGTAGAAGGCGCGCGCCACCGCGTGCGGCGGCGGCAAGAACACCGGGTTCACGCGCTCACCCTGGGCGAGGCGCTTGCCGGCGGCCGCGAGCTCGGCGTTCCGTCGCTCGAACACCTCGCGCTCCACCCGCTGACCGGTGGCGAGGTACGCATACTGCCCCGGGTGCTTGGTGTCGCCCGGGTCGCCGATCAACACCAGCGGGTGCCAGAGAAACGGCAGATAGCTGAGCGCGGCCCACACCAAAAGCGGCATCGCGAACGCCAGAGCCAGCGCCCAGCTCGATGCGCCCTTGGGCAGCGGTGCGCGCACGACGAAAAAACGCGGAGCCCTCGACCGCTTGCGCACGATCGCGCTCTTCGGGGGCGTGGCAGTCGAGGGCGTTGCGCTCATCTCACGCTCACTTCAGCGCTTCTTCGGTGAAGCTCGGGTCGATGTACTCTTCGATCTTGACCCGTGCCTTGTAGACGCTGTTCTTCACGTTGAATTCGTCCACGACCTTGCTCGAGCCGTAGACGGACCCGAGCCCGTCGCCCTTCTCGAGCCGCTTCTTGCCCTCGGCGAGGTCGAGGAAGAACGTGCCCTTCATCAGCGGCTTGTATTCCTCCGGAGTGAGGTGCACGCGCGCGCTCATGATCTTTGCGGCCTCATCCAGGTTCTTCTCGTCCTTGATGAATTTCGCGACCTTGTCCCAGACCTTGGTCACCTTCACCCAGTCGGCGCGGCGCTCGGCCAGGCTCTTCGGGTTCACGACCAGCATGTCGTAAATGATGCCGGGCACGTCGGCGCTCGTGAAAATCGCGGTCGAACCGGGCACGAGCTTCAGCGCCTGGCCGCTGTTCGGCTGCCACGCGACGATGGCCTCGACGCTACCGGACTGCAGAGTCTGCGGTGTTTGCGGCGTCGGAACGTTGACGATCTGGATGTCCTTGTCGGTCAGGTTGACGGACTTGAGCGCGTTCATCAGCAACAGGTGGCTGACGAAGCCGACCTCGACGCCCACCTTCTTGCCCTTCAGCTCGGCCATGCTCTTGATGCCGGGCTTGGCCACGACCATGTCGTTGCCGTTGCTGTAGTCGTTGACCAGGATCGCCACGCTCGGGGCGTTGCTGCTCGCGCCGGTCACCAGCGCGTCGCCGTTGGTGACGCACACGGAGTCGATCTGCTTGGCCGCGTAGGCCTCCATCGACTTCACGTAGTCGTCGAACCACTTGAGCTCGACGTGGACGCCCGCTTCCTTGAACCAGCCCTTGTGCAGGGCGATGTCCCACGCTACCCAGCCCGGCCAGTCGCTGTAGGCGATGGTGAGGGGAGTCCCGGTCGGTTCGGGCGAGGGCGCCGCAGGGACGGCCGCCGCGGACGGAGCTGCCGCCTGAGCCGCGGGCTCGCTCGAGGGAGCAGGTTTTTCAGAGGATTTGCTGCACCCGCCGAGCAAGAACAGCCCCAGCGCGAGTCCAGCGAGCCGAACGATCGGGATCATGGCCTAGCCTTTCGTCCGGTGAGCCTACGAAGCGCGCTCAGGTTGGCTTTTGGGATGTTGCCGGCTCGTGTCGAGCTCGTTTCTGGTGACTCGGGCCGCTCGCGCCATGCAGAATGCGCCCGCAGGTAATCGTGAAATATCCCCCCGAAGTGAACGCCCGTCGGCAATTCTTGAAGCTGGTCGTAGCCGTTGCCGGCGGCGCGTGGGGGGCGAGCGGGTGCGGCGCTTCCACGTCGGGCAACGGCGAGAACCCAGGCGGTGATTCCTCTCGCGAATATTTTCGGCAATCCGTGGCCTCGGGCGATCCGCGGCCGACGAGCGTGGTGTTGTGGACGCGCGTCGTGGACGCGGAGCGCGCAGGTGACGACCTGGAGCTCGAGCTCGAGGTCGCGCGCGATGCGCTGTTCGAAGATCGGGTCGAGCTATCGGGAGCGCCGCGAATGCGCCTGACGGCCGAGGCGGCGGCGGACGGCTGCGTGAAGGTGCTCGTCACCGCGCTCGAGCCCGCCACGACCTACCATTACCGCTTCTTTTACGCTGGTGCGACGAGCCGCGTCGGGCGCACGCGGACTGCGCCGAGCGACGACTCCGACGTGAGCCTGCGATTCGGCGTCGTGTCCTGTCAGGACTACGACGGCAAGTACTATCACGTGCTTCGCCGCTTGCTGGACGAAGACCTCGACTTCATCGTCCACCTCGGAGACTACGTGTACGAGGGCGGGAGCGCGGACCCTTCCGGGGTGCGCGACGTGGCGTTCGGCAAACCGGGGGAGGCACTCGGACTCGGCGACGGCGGAGGGCGGCCGTTCGTGGCGCGCTCGCTCGACAACTACCGCGACCTGTACCGAACCGTCCGCAGCGATCCCGATTTGCAGGCGCTGCACGAGCAAGTGCCGTTCCTCGTGATCCCGGACGATCACGAGTTCTCCGACGACAGCCACGGCGCGACGGCGACGTACTCCGACGGACGGCGCGACGAGGCCGACCTCGAGCGCAAGCGAGCCTCGGACCGAGCCTGGTTCGAGTACATGCCCGTGGACTACACGTCGGGCAGCGCGAGCGCGCTCGACGATCGCGCGGCGTTCCCCGACGATTTGCGGATTTACCGGAGCTTCGGGTTCGGGCGGCACCTCGAACTCGTGCTCACGGATCTGCGGCGTTATCGGCCGGATCATCTGATCCCGGAGGATGCCTTTCCCGGCAGCGTGTACCTGACGGCGGAGGAGCTCGATGAAGACGCGGCTGCGATCGCAGTGCCGTGCGTCGAGGTCGACGACTTCGAGGACGGCGTGTACGCGCGGGCACTGCGCGGAGCGGCCGCGGAGCTCGGGTTCCGCGCGGCGAGCGTGACCGGGCTCCTCAGCGTGCCGTGGATCAACTCGATCCTTTCAGAGCTCGACGGAGCCCCCGCGCCGATCGAAGAGAGCGACGCGATGGAACGCGGGCTCGCGTACCACCAGCTGATGAAGGCCGAGGAGTTCTCGCGCGTGGGCTCGCGCTACTTCGTGGCCCAAGCGCCGTTCGAGGCGCTGGCCGCGGCGAAGTTTCGCGAGAGCGACGGCGAGAGCGAGAACCTGATGGGAACCGCGCAGCGCGCCTGGTTTTTGGACACGTTCCGCGCCTCCACGCGCACCTTCAAGGTGTGGGGCAGCCAGATCGCGCTCATGCCCAAGCACCTCGACCTGACCGGCCTCAGCGTGGCCCCGCTGGAGCTGCGGCAGCGGATCGGGCTGACCGCGGAGGACTGGGACGGGTTTCCGAATGAGCGGCGGGCGTTGTTCCGCGGGCTCGAGGGCGTCGAGAACGTCGTCGTGCTCGCCGGGGATCTGCACTGCTTCTTCGCGGGCACGCCGTACGCTCCGAGCGACGAAGCGCGGCAGGTCGTGGAGTTCGTGATCGGCAGCGTCACGTCGCAGACCTGGAAGGACGGTCTGTCCGGGATCGTCGCGGCAGCGCCCTCGTTGCCGCCCATGGTAGCCGAGCTTGCGCCTTACGTCGGCAACCTGTTGATGACCAAGACGCCGCGCGCGAACCCGCACCTCGCGTTTCAGGAGCTCGGCAAGAATGGCTGCGGAGTGGTCACGGTCACTGCCGAGGCCTTCGAGATCGAGCTGCTCATGATCGAGCCCGCGTCGGTGGCGACGCCGCCCGAGGCCCTGAACGGTGAGCTCTCGGCGCTGTTCGAGAGCGTGCGCTTCCGCGTGCCTGCGCAAAAT
>JAICQO010000036.1 GCA_025937835.1 Polyangiaceae bacterium | reverse complement strand
GGCCGCGCCGTTCCGGGCTCTCGCCGTCGCTCCCAACGTGCTCATGGGCGTGAAGTACCCGAACGCCGAGCAACTGCAGGAGCTCGCGACGCCGGCCGTGGCCTGGGGTGACGTGGTCGCGGTCGATGCCGCGCTCGACACGGGCAACCTCTCGCTCGCGTCCACCTTGCTCGGACGCCGCTCGCTCGACAACGCTGCGCCCTCGTATCGCTCCCGCCTGGCGCGCCTCCGTCGCTACGAAGGCAAGCTCGACGAGGCGCTCGCCGCGTCGTTGTCGGCTCTGGACGCGACCCCCACCGCGAGCCTCGTGATCGAGCGCACCTACGAGCTGCTCGACAAGGACCAGGTGAAGCCCGCTCGCGAGCTCGTCGCCAAGCACCCCACGCTGCTCGGCCCCATGAGCGGCTGGCTCGGCGTCCTGGTCGACGTCGCGTCGAACCAGGCCGCGCTCGCCGCCGTGCGCCTCGCCAAGCTCGAGCCCCCGCCGCCCGAATCTCCCGTGGTGCTGCGCGTGCTCGCCGCCCGCGCCCTGGCCGCGGCGCACGACAAGCGCGCCAAGCCGTACCTGGTCGCCGAGGCCCGCAAGCTCAAGAAGCACCCGGACATCGCGCTCGCGCTCAAGGCGCTGAAGTAGCTCCGCAGCTCAACGGCGAGCGCAGCTCGGCGGGAGCGCGTCAGACCGCGAACTGGCCGGACGGGCCGCCCGCGACGCGGCCCTCGATCATGGTACGGAGCTCGTCGGGCTCGCTGGAGCGGCCGAGCGCCTCTTCGAGGGAAATCAGCCGGCGCGCGTAGAGCGAGTACAGGGACTGATTCAGGGTCTGCATGCCGTGCTTCTGCTGGCCGACCTGCATCTGCGTGTAGATCTGGTGAACCTTGTCTTCGCGGATCAGGTTTCGGATCGCGGCGTTCGGCACCAGCACCTCGAGCGCGAGGACTCGGCCGGGCGCGCCCGCTCGCGGCAAAAGCAGCTGACTCAGCACGCCCTCGAGCACGAAGCTGAGCTGGGCGCGGACCTGAGACTGCTGGTGCGGGGGGAAGACGTCGATCACGCGGTTGATGCTCTGGATCGCCGAGTTCGTGTGCAAGGTCGCGAACACGAGGTGGCCGGTCTCGGCGATCGTCAGCGCGGCCTCGATCGTCTCGAGGTCGCGCATCTCGCCCACGAGCACGACGTCGGGATCCTGGCGCAGCACGTACTTGAGCGCCTGCTTGAAGGTGCTGGTGTCGCTGCCGATCTCGCGCTGATTCACGATCGAGCGCTTGTGCGGGTGCAGGTACTCGATCGGATCTTCGATGGTGACGATGTGCTGGCGCGTCTCGTTGTTGATCTTGTCGATGATCGAGGCGAGCGTCGTGCTCTTGCCCGAGCCGGTAGGGCCGGTCACCAGGATCAGCCCGCGCGGCTTGCCGGCGATCTCCGAGACGATGGCGGGCAGGCCGAGCTCGTCGAAGCTCAGGATCTTGAACGGGATCGAGCGGAACGCGCCCGAGACCGCGCCGCGCTGGAGGAAGATGTTGGCGCGGAAGCGCGACAGGTTCTTCACGCCGAACGACAGATCCAGCTCCTTGTTCTTTTCGAACTGGATCTTCTGCTCTTCGGTCAGCACCGAGTAGCAGAGCTGCTTGGTTTCCATCGGCGAGAGCGGCGGCAGCTTGAGCGGCACGATCGCGCCGTCGATGCGCAGGAGCGGCGGCGAGCCGGTCGTGACGTGCATATCGCTCGCGCCCTTTTCGATCATGGCGCGCAGGAGCTGGTGAAGGTTGACCTTGATCGCGTCCTGGGATTGGGTCATCGAGCTGTTCTTTCGGGCGCCTAGTCCGCCATCGTCACGCGCAAGATCTCTTCGGGCGTGGTCACGCCCTCCAGCACCTTGCGGATGCCGGCCATGCGCAGCGTGACCATGCCGCGCTTGATGGCGGCGGCCTTGAGCTCGGCCGCCGAAGCGCCCTGCAGCACCATCTCCTTCAGGTCGTCGTGGAAGCGCATCACCTCGTAGAGCGCGACGCGGCCCTTGAAGCCGGTGTTGTTGCAGGTGGCGCAGCCCGCCCCGCGGAACACCTTGGCGCTCGCGAGCTGTTGCTCGGTACAGCCGAGATCCACCAGCACCTGGCTCTCGATTTCGACCTCGCGCCGGCAGTCGTTGCAGACCTTGCGCGCGAGGCGCTGGGCGAGCACGAGGTTGACGCTGGCGGTGATCAGGAACGGCTCGACGCCCATGTTGAGCAGACGCGAAATCGTCGCCGGAGCGTCGTTGGTGTGCAGCGTGGAGAGCACGAGATGGCCCGTGAGCGCGGCTTTTACGCCGATTTCCGCGGTCTCGAAGTCGCGGATCTCGCCGACCATGATGATGTCCGGGTCTTGCCGGAGGAACGAGCGCAGGGCCATCGCGAAGTTCAGCCCGATCTCGTCGTGCATGTGCACCTGGTTGATGCCGGGCAAGTTGTACTCGACCGGATCTTCCGCGGTGCTGATGTTGACGCCGGGGCGGTTGAGGTCGCTGAGCGCGGAGTACAGCGTGGTGGTCTTGCCTGAGCCCGTGGGGCCCGTGACCAGCACCATCCCCCAGGGCTGATTGATCGCCCACTGGAAGTCCTTGAGCGGCTCGTTGTCGAAGCCGAGCTTGGTCATGTCGAGCTGCAGGTTGCCCTTGTCGAGCAAGCGCAAGACGACCTTCTCGCCCCACATCGTGGGCAGCACGGAGACGCGGAAGTCCATCTCGCGTCCCTTGCCGAGCTTGAGCTTGATGCGACCGTCTTGCGGCAGGCGCCGCTCCGCGATGTCGAGCTGGCTCATGATCTTGAGCCGGCTGATGATCGCGTTCTTGAGCTTCATCGGGGGCGTCATCTCCTCGTGGAGCACGCCGTCGATGCGGTAGCGGACGCGGAATTTCTTCTCGTAGGGCTCGCAGTGGATGTCGCTCGCGCCCTTGCGAATCGCGTTCAAGAGCAGCACGTGCACGAGCCGCACGACCGGGGCGTCGGCGCTGGCGCGCTCGAGCTCGACGGCGTTGACCTCCTCCGTGTCCGCGCCGAAGTCGATGTCTTCGTCGCTCAGGTTGAAGTCGGCCATCACCTCCTCGTAGGAGGGGCCAGCGTTGTAGTAGCGCTCGATCGAGGTCTGGATCGCGGTCTCGCTCGCGACTACGGGCTCGACGTTGTACCCGGACAGGAACTTGATGTCGTCGATCGCGTTCAGGTTCGTCGGGTCGCTCATCGCGACGATCAGGGACGAGCCCGAGCGCGAGACCGGGATGATCCGGTGCTTCTCGCAGACCTCGCGGGTGACGAGCTTGATCACCTCCGGATCGATCTCGTACTCGTCGAGGTTGATCGCGGGCAGGCGATACTGCGACGAGAGGAAATTCGTGATCTCCCCGTCGCCGATGTAGCCGAGCTTGGCGAGCGTGTAGCCGAGGTTTTGCCCCGTGCGCTTTTGCTCGTCCTGAGCCTTCCTGAGTTGCTGCAAGCTGATGAGCTTTTCGCGAACGAGCAGCTCACCGAGGCGATTCTGGGCCGACATGAGGTTGACGCGGTTGTTGCGGCGCGCGTGGGGCCCGCAAGCGAGAGGCTATCCAGGGTAACACCCCCGAAGCCCGGACCCCGCCTTCCTGACCAAGTCTTGCGCGGGGAGGGGCGGCCAATGAGCCGGCGCGAAGCCCCGGATTGTCTTAGATCGGCAAACGGTGGAGAGCGCGTGGGGAGGGGCGGCGCGTGCCGCCCCTGAGGACGGTGGGTTGACGAACGGCCGTTTCGACGAAAACTTATCCCGGCCGCCTCGTAATTGTCGCATCGGAAAATGCGGGATTGCGATCCGCAACCAGACCGCTAGAAAAGCCCCGACCATGCCGAAGACGTACTCAGACCTGTTCGCGGACGTTCGAAACTCAGTCAAGACCATCAGCCTCGAGCAGGTGAAGGAACGACTGTCGGCTCCGCCGGACAAGCGCCCCACGTTGGTGGATGTGCGCGAGAAGGACGAATACCGGCAAGGCTTCTTGCCGGGCGCTGTCCACATTCCGCGCGGGTTTCTGGAGATGCAGGCAGAGCAGAAGCTGCCCGACAAGTCCGCCGAGATCGTCGTGTACTGCGCCGGCGGCACGCGCAGCGCCTTCGCCGCGAAGACCCTGGCGGAGCTCGGCTACACGAACGTGATCAGCGCGAACCCCGGCTTCGTGCGCTGGAAGGATCTGAAGTACCCCGTCGAGGAGCCGGCGAATCTCACGCCCGCGCAGCTGGATCGCTACTCGCGCCACCTGCTGTTGCCCGAGGTGGGTGAGCGTGGGCAGGAGAAGCTCCTCAAGTCGCGCGTGCTGTTCCTCGGCGCGGGCGGTCTCGGCGCGCCGTCCACGATGTACCTGGCCGCGGCCGGCGTCGGGACGCTCGGCCTCGTCGACGCAGACACGGTCGACGCTTCGAACCTGCAGCGCCAGATCGTGCACGCGACGTCCCGGCTCGGCATGTTGAAGGTCGACAGCGCCGAGAAGGCGCTCACGGACCTGAACCCCGACGTGAAGGTCGTGAAGTACGCCGAGCGGCTGAACAGCTCCAACGTCGATCGGATCTTCGGCGACAAGTGGGACGTGATCATCGACGGCTGCGACAACTTCCCGACGCGCTACCTGGTCAACGACGCGTCGCTGTTCCACAAGATCCCGGTCATCCACGGCTCGATTTTCCGCTTCGACGGCCAGGTGACGACGTTCCAGCCGTGGGTCGGTCCCTGCTACCGCTGCCTGTATCCGGAGCCGCCGCCCGCGCACCTCGCGCCATCTTGCGCGGAAGCGGGCGTGCTCGGGATCTTGCCGGGCATGATCGGCATCGCGCAGGCGACCGAGGCGATCAAGCTGTTGCTGGGGCAGGGCGAGCCGCTCGTCGGGCGCCTCTTGACCTACGACTCGTTGAAGATGACCTTCCGCACGTTGAAGCTGCGCCGCGACCCCCAGTGCCCCGCTTGCGGCGAGAACCCCACCATCACGAGCTACATCGACTACGAGGGCTTCTGCGCGGGCCCCGCACATTGAGCGGTAAATCCGGCCTGAAAATCGGGGTTTGAAACGCGCTCGGCTGTTATAGACTCCCTGGGCGGCCCGGCTCGGGCCGGGACACGGAGTAGCAGAACGATGCTTCAGACTCGATTCGCTGGGTACACGACGATCGCGCTGTTGGCGCTTGGCATGGTTGGCTGCGGTGGGGACGACAAGCCCGCCAACCAGCCGCTGCAGAGCCAGTGCCCGGCGGGGCAGTACTTCGACGGGCAGATGTGCCAGCCAATGCAAGGCACGCCCTACGGGCAGCCGACGGCGACGGCGGCTCCGACGGCGACGGCAGCTCCGACCGTTGCGGCGCCCCCGGTCGCGACCTCCGCGCCGGGCACGCCGGCCGCGCCCGTCGACGCGAGCATGATCGTTCCGCTGCTCACGCCGCTGATCCAGCAGTACGCGCCGGGTGCGAAGCCCGTGGGCGCGGCGATCGCCGGTAACTTCCAGCAGGGTCAGACGCTGGAGGGGCAGGTTCAGATGAACCCGGGCAAGTGTTACACGATCATCGGCGTCGGCGCGCCCACGATCCAGAACCTCGACATCGAGCTCGTGCCGGTGATGCCGATCCCGGGCCTCGCGTCGCCCGTGATGGCAGCCGATCAGACGACGGCCTCGACCGCGGTGGTCGGCGCGGCTCCGAACTGCTTCAAGTGGGCGCTGCAGATCGGCGCGCCGATGAAGGTCGTCGTGCGCGCCAGCGCGGGTCAGGGTATGGCCGGCGCGCAGGTTTACGAGAAGTAGAGCGCTAGGCGCTCAGGCTTTTCCGCCGCGGTCTGCCGAATACTCTGGCCAGAGTAGGTCGAGGCCGCGGCGGTGGCGCCGCTCGAGATCCCGCTCGATCAGCATCGGCACGAGCCAGATCGTCAGCGACGAGAGCAACAGGCCCGCCGCGACGTCCACCAGGTAGTGCCAGCGCAGGAACAGCGTGGCCCCGATGATGTTGACGCTCGAAAATAGCACGATCGGCCAGGTGTAGCGGAACGGGGCCAGCGCGCGGTTCCTGAACGAGAACAGCGCGATGAACGCCGGCAGGGCCGTGTGCAGCGAGGGGAAGATGTCTTTCAGCGCGCCGCCGGAATCGACCGCGCCGCGCACGGCCTCGATCCACGAACCGGGTGGGAACTGGTGCTGGAACGAGTCGGACATGGCGCGGTACGGGCCCCAGCCTGGGACGAGCATGTAGATGGTCTGCCCGATGCACACGACCGCGAGCATGCCGAGCGCGAACTCGCCGAGCACGCGCTGGTTCTCACCGAAAAAGAGGATCGGGATCACGTGCAGCGCGAGCACGAAGAAGTACCCGAAGTAGAAGAACGCGAACCATTCGGTGGTCGCGGACGTCACGAATCGGTCGAGGGCCACGGCGGGCTCGATGCCGAACAACCACAGGTCGAGCGAGTAAAGCTCGGTGTCGAAAGAGCCGGGGTTGATGACCGGCAACAGGTCGCGGAAAAAGAAGTAGCTGAGCTGGACCGGCAGGTAGATGGTGCAGCGGTAAAGCAGCCCGTTCAGCCAGTGCGGGCGGACGAGCTCGGCGCGAACCACCGAGACGCCGATGGCGACCCACAGGAACAGCCCGAGGACCTTGACGATGCCCACATCGCGAGTCGGGCCAGGCACGCCCTGAAGCACGCCGACGTTGACGCAGGCGAGGTAGCCGAGCACCAACCAGTCGTGCGGCGCGAAGCGCTCGAGCAGCGCCGAAATCCGACCCGGAATTCCGGTCGGGAGCGCAGCTCTGGCCTCGGTCGTGCTGGTCATTGGGGCAGGTCGCGGCGGACACTAGTCTCTCGCCGCGGCTCCCGCCAGTCGTTCACTCCTGCTTTGGAATCGGCTCCGAAAAGGCGCGCGCGGCCCGCTCGACCAGTTCCGTCAGCACGCGATAGGTCATGCCCCAGACCACGTTTTCGCCGACGCGGAAACCCGGGAAGCGATGGAGCGTGGCCCCGCGCCGGAGCTCGAACTCTGCGGGCGCCTCGTTTCGGGCGATCGAGCCGAGGTTCGCCCAGGCCACGGCAGAGACCTCCGAGCTCAGCTCGATCGACGGGCGAGAGTCGCGCGCGAACACGAACGGGCGCACCATCAGGTTGCCGACGGCGGGGTTCACGTCGGGCAACACGCCGAGCAGCTCGCTGTCCCGTGAGAGGTCTACTGCGACCTCTTCGCGCGTCTCGCGCAGGGCCGTCTGAAACAGGTCCGCGTCGCTCTGGTTCCGGAAGCCGCCCGGCAGCGCCATGTGCTGCGACCAGGGGTCGCCGTCCCGGCTGGCGCGGCGGATCATCAGCACCTCGACGCCCTGGGCGGCGGCGGGGACCAGCAGCAGACTCACCGCCGCGGTTCTTTCGGCCGCTGCCGGTGTGACCAGAAGATTCGAGTGACCCGAGAGCGCGCGGCGGATCAACGCGCGATCGAGGCGGTCCCAAGGAGAAAGAAGCATGCGGGCTGCCCCAGTGGGGATCGCAGGGTTATGAGCGACTTTCAAGGGTGACCGTTCTCGTCTACGGTGACGCCCCTCCGATGAAGCTGTATCGCTCTCTGGTTTCTGCCCTGGCCCTGGCCTGTCTGACCGCCGCGCCCGACGCCTCGGCGTTGAACGGCTTTTTTGCGGGCAAGGCTGGCCCCATCAAGTCGTACACCACGCAGGTTGCCGTGATGAAGCGCGGCGACGCCACGGCGGTGACCGTGATGCCGGACTTCGAGGGGCCGCTCGAGCCATTTGCAGTGGTGCTGATCGTGCCGTCGGACGTGACGGCCGACAAGGTGGTGACGCTCAAGCGAGAATTCATCGACCGGCTGGACGCGCTGAGCGCGCCTCGCTTCCACGAGTTCTGGGAGCAGGATCCGTGTGAGCCCGGTCCCCCGCAACAAGAGTGGGAGCGCGTGCTGAAGGTCGAGGGCGGCGGCTTCCTCGGCGGCGGCAGCATCACCTCCGGCAAGAAGGTGGCCAAGGAGCTGTTCGTCGACGTTCAAGCCAAGAAGAAGGACGGCGAATACACGTTCACGCTGCTGCCGGCCGGGCAGGACGTGGTCGGCTGGCTGTCGGGCAAGGGTTACAAGGCGCCCGACGGCGCGGCGGCGGCGATTCAGCCCTACGTGGCGGCGGGCAACCGCGTGGTCGTGGCCGAGGTGGACCCGAAGCGCATCGAGCTCATCGGCGCGGACCGCGCGCAGCTGTCGCCGATCCGCTTCGTGACGGAGCGGCCGTTCGACACGCTGATCACCAAGCCGAGCCAGCTGAACTCACCGGGCAAGCAGGAGCTCGTGATCTACGTGCTCGATCCCGACTCGCGCTACGAGACCAAGAACTACAAGAGCATGTATCCGCCCACCAACATCGAGGTGGACTTCGCCGTCAAGGAGCGGATGGGCGAGTTCTACAACGCCTTGATGGACATCATGGCGCAGAAGTTCCCGAAGACGTTCTTGATGGAGTTCGCCTGGCCGAGCAGCGGCTGCGGCCAGCCGTGCGCCACCGAGCCGATCATGGTGCACGAGCTGCTCAGCCTGGGCGCCGACTTCTTCGAGCAGTCGCTGCCCGAGGACGAGCGGAACCCGAAGCCGCCGGAGCTCACGAAAGAAGAGAAAGAAGCGGAGAAGGCCGAGCTCAAGGAGCTGAAGCCGAAGGAGCGCAGGGAGCGGAAGAAGCTGAAGGACGAAGAGCGGCAGACGATCGCCACGCGCAAGGCGCTGCTCGAGCGGCACAAGTACGTGATCTCGCGGCTCCACTATCGGCACGACGCGGCGGCGCTGCCGGAAGATCCCAAGCTCGGGCCCGCCTCCGACAAGATCGAAGCTGGCGTGGCCATCCCGGAGGGTATGAAGAAGCAGGTGACGACCGAGGCCAAGTCGGCGCCGATCAGCCGCTTCCAGACGCGGTACAACAACTTTCACCCCTGGGTGCCGAAGATCCAATGCCAGAACCCCGAGCGCGGACGCTGGGGCAAGAGCCCGCCCGACTACCGCGGCCTGCGCAAGACGTGGATCGCCGAAGATCTGGCGCGCAAGAGCCGCACCCAGATCAAACCCGACAAGGTGGTGATCACCGAGATTGCCTCGCTCGGGCTCGGTGCCCCACAGCAACAGGCTGCGGCGCCCGACGCGGGTGCGCCGGACGCCGGCACTGCGCCTGCCGCGGACAGCGGCAAGTGCGGCTGCCGTGTGCCGGGCGGAGCGCGCGACAATCGCCCGCTCGTTCCGGCGCTGCTCGCGTTTGCGGCGCTCGTCGGTCTGCGTCGCAGGCGCAAGACGGCAGCCAAAGGCTGAGTCAAATCGCCGCCCAGGGCCCTGACCGCTGCGCGGAACTGCGGACTTTGTCGGATGACCCGGGCCAGCATTAGTTCCGGCGCGGGATCCGGTGTATCGTGACCGCTGTCGTGGAGGACGACGTTTTCGGGATCGTCGGCTCCGTGCAAGCGGATGTCTTTCGGGTCGTGGCCGTGGTGGCCGAGGGGGGCTTCGCGGTCGTGTACCGCGCCCATCACGAGGGGTTCCGCGCCGCGGTGGCGCTCAAGTGCTTGAAGGTGCCGAACCGCCTAAAGAGCGAGCAGAAGGAAAGCTTCCTCCGCAAGTTCCAGGAAGAGGGCGAGCTTTTGTTCCGGCTCTCGGCGCTGATGCCGCCGATCGTGCGGCCGCTGCACGTCGGCACCCTCGATAGCCCGCGCTCCGACTTCGTGCCGTTCATCGCGCTCGAGTGGCTCGACGGTGAGTCGCTGACCGAGGTGGTGCGTCGCCGCCGCGCAGCGGGGAAACAACCGCTCTCGCTGCCGCGTGTGGTGCGCTTGCTCGGGCCCGTGGCGCGAGCGCTGGAGCGCGCGCATGCCTTTCCGACGCCCGAGGGCACGGTCGCCGTGATCCACCGCGACATGAAGCCGGACAACGTCTTCATCGCGCGGATCCACGGTCAGGAGCTGGTCAAGATCCTGGATTTCGGGATCAGCAAGGTCAAGACCGAGGCGGCGCAGATCGCCGGTCAGGTGTCGTCCGTGCAGGACACGCTCGCGGCGTTCACGCCAGCGTACGGAGCGCCGGAGCAATGGTTGCCGAAGCGCTTCGGTCAGACCGGGTCGTGGACGGACGTGTGGGGCCTCGCGCTCACGCTGGTCGAGACCATGACCGGCCAGCAGCCGCTCGAGGGCGACATGCACACCGTGCTCGAGGCCTGCATCGACGAGCACAGGCGGCCGACGCCGCGGTCGTTCGGGCTCGTGGTCTCGGACGCGGTCGAGGCGGCGTTCCGGCGCGCGCTGGCGGTGGATCCGCAGCAACGCTTCGCTCGGATCGGGGAGTTCTGGGACATCCTGGAAGCCGAGACGGGCATGCACACGCCGCGCTTCGGGGTCGCGCCCTCGGCGCTCGAGTCGGTCGTTCCGCCGCCGATGGAGATGGAGCTCGAGACCACGTTGCCGGGAGGGCAGCTGCTCTCCAGCGCCATGTTGGCCGAGCTACAGTTCGAATTCGAGGGCGCGTTCCCGGAGCTCGAGCTCGAGCAGAGCCTTCCGCCCAGCCAGCAGCAGCCGAAGCGCACCATCCACGTGCGGCGCTCGGAGCTCCCGCTGATGGGCAACGAGCTGGCCGGGATCCGCGAGGTGAAGCTGGTCGAGCCCGTGAGCACGGCGCTCGAGGTGGACATGTCGCCGCCGGTTCAGTCGCGGCGGCGTCCGTCGCCGTTCCCCGCGACGAGCGTGCCGGCGCAGAGGCTCGAGCAAAGGACCGTGCAAAGGGCCGAGCAAGGGGCCGCGCGCGACGCGATGACCAGCCTCAAGCAGCCCCTGCAGCTGATCGCGCTGTCGGTGCTGCTGATGATCGCAGATTTTGCCTACGCGGCGATCGCCGGCGCGCCGATCTCGATCGGGCCCGTGCGCATGCTGTGGGTCGCGGGTCCGATGGCGGGCGTGGGGCTCTTGTGGTTGCTCAAGATGTTGATCATCGGAGAGAGCTGACGGCCTCGGGGCGCGGCGCCGGCGCGAGCGGATCCGCGATGTGCGGCAAACCGCGCTCCCGGAAGTAGGCGCGCAGCACGTCCCGGGCCACCTCGGCCGCGCGGTTGTGCCAGATTTTGCCGTTGTTGAGCAGCACGCTGACCGCGACTTCGGGCTTGCGGCTCGGCGCGAACCCGACGAACCAGCTGGTGGTGGTGGTGCCGGACAGCGGGCGCAGGGTGCCGGTCTTGCCCGCGACGCGCACGTTCGGCAGCAGGTTTCGGCCCTCGCGGTCGGTGAAGGCGCTGCGCGCCGTGCCGCTGTGCACCGTCACCTCCATCATGCGAGACAGACGCCAGGCGGTGGTGGCGCTCAGCATGCGCGGTAACTCCTGCGGGCCGTCCGGCGCCTCGTAGTCGTCGGTGCGGCGCACCAACCGCAGCCGGATCGGCGTACCGCCGCGGGCGATCGAGGTCGCGATGTAGGCGGCGCCGAGCGGCGACAGCGTGCTGCCGCGGAAGCCGGTGGCGGCGCGCGCGAACTCGAGATCGTTGTAGGGCACCTCGAGCGTGCCGATGGTCGCGGGAAAGTCGAACGGCACGGCGTGGTTGAAGCCGATGCGGTCGGCGACCGAGACCAGATCCGCCCGCAAGAGGTTCTTCGTGACGAGCTGTGCGAAGGCCGCGTTGCGGCTGTAGCCCAGGGCTTCCGAGAACGGGCGGCAGGATGCCTCGCGCGCGGGCGGGCGCTCCAGGTGGCGGCGCTCGATGCCGCGCTCGCCTCCGGAGATGCAGACGGTGTCGCTCGGCAACGTGCTCGTGGTCTCGAGCAGCGCCGAGGTCGTGACGAGCTTGAAGACGCTGGCCGCCGGGGCGCGGGCCTCGCTGATCACCCCCGCGCGCGTCTCCGCCCAGGCCAACACGTCGCCGCTCGCGACGTCGAGCAAGACGATCGCGCCCTCGACGGGCCGCGCGCGCGACAGCAGCTTCTTCGAGGCTTCCTCGAGCTTGGGGGCGAGCGTGAGCTCCACGACGCTGCCCGAGGCGGTGCGCGTGACGACCGAGTGAGCGCCGAGCGTGAGCCGCGAGAGGTCGATGGTCTTGGTCGAAAACGCCGGTTGTTCGGCGAGAGCGCTCCACGTCGCACCGAGGCCCCCGGCGAGCACGAGACAGAACGCGAGCGCGCGGCGGAGTCGCACTGGCCTCTCGTATCGGAGTGGAGTAAACCGGCCAAGTTCCCCTCCGGTTATCGAAGAGCTTAACGAAACCGCCTCGTGCCCGCGCGAACTTGGCCCCGCCGATCCGCGCCGACTTACGATCCTCCGACCGTGGAAATCAAAGCCTACGCCCCGCTCGTCCTTGCCCTCACGGCTTGCGTCCCCGCGACGCGCTACGAGGAGGCTCAGTCCGCGGCCCAGGTCGAGGCCGAAGGACGGCGCCGGGCCGCTCTCGAGCTCGAGAACACTCAGAAGCGCCTGGCGGAGCTCGAGGCCTCGCTTCAGGCCAGGCAAGCCGAAATCGACGCCCGGCAGAGCGCGCTCGACGAGCAGCAGCTCGCTAGCAGCATCGCCGAGAAGGAGCGCGACGAGAACGCTTCGCTCGTGGAACAGCTGCGCAGTGAGCTGTCGCGCACCGGCGAGCACCTGCGCTCGTACGCCGACGAGAAGGCGCGGCTCGAGCGCGAGCTCAGCTCGGCTCAAGAGACCGCCGCCACGCCGCCCGCAAAGCCCGAGGTCGATCCTCCGGGCACGGAAATGCCGCCACCGCCCGCCGCGGAGGTCCCTCCGGCACCAACGGCCGCAGCGCCTCCGCCCGAGGCGCCACCCAAGGCAACGGCCGATCTCGGCGCTCTCGCCCGCGGCGTCAGCGCAGCGCTTGCGGCCGTCGGCCTCGATCAGAAGGTGAAGGTCGCGAGTCGCGCCGACGCCGTCGAGCTCACGATCGGCGAGGCCGTGCTGTTCGAGGACGACTCGGCCGCGCTGCGTCCCGGCCTGATGCCGCTGTTCGTGGCCGCTGCTCGGCTCGCGAGCACCGATCCGTCGTTGTCCGGCAGCCTCCGCGAAGCAAACCACGACTCCAAGCTGTCTCCCACGCTCGGCGACGAACGCCGCGCCCAGCTCGCCGCGACCTTGAAGCAACATGGCCTCGACGGCCGGATCCGGCTCGAACCGCTGGACGAGCCGGTGTCCGGCGCGCCCAAGGCGTACGTGCTGGCGCTGAGATCGACCAGCGGAAGCAAGGGCTGACGGAGCCCTAGCGGCTCACGCGTCGCACCGCGATTTCCACGGCCCGGTCCGGGTCGCGCCCGGTCGGTGCTGCCACGGCTTGCCACGAAGGCTCGGAGCGCAGGACGTCGAACACGGCGGCCACGAGGCGCGGCTTCAGCTCGCGCTCGAAGCGCTCGTGCCAGGCGAAGCCGTCGTCGTCCCCCGCGTAATCTTCGTCGAATTCGGCCGAGAGATTGAGGACGATCGAAAATTCGCGCTCTTCGCGGTGCATGGTGGGGAGAGGCTATCAGCTGCCGGCCGTTATCGCTGATAGCCCCTTAAAACTGCTCCACCTTGGCGACGCCCCGGCCGCCATCTACGGCAATTTCATGCCCGGTGACGAACGGCGAGCGGGCGAGATAAACCACGGCGTCCGCGATGTCTTCGGCGCTGCCGGTGCGGCGCAAGGGGACGCTCTGGGCCAGGCGCTGCACGACGGCCGGGTCGAGCTCGTCGGGAGGGAGCACGGTGCCGGGCGCCACGGCGTTCACTCGCACGTCGGGAGCGACTTCCAGCGCCAGGGTGCGCATCAGCTGTTTGAGGGCGCCCTTGGCCACGACGTAGGGCAGGTGATTGCGGAAGGGCGTGGTCGCGCTCGAGCAGGTGATGAAGACGATCGAGCCGTGGCTCTTTCGGAGCGCGGGCAGCGCGCGCTGGGCGAGCGCGAACTGAGAGGCGAGGTTCAGGCCGAGAGTGCGGTCCCACGCCTCGTCGTCGACCTCTTCGAGCGGCGCGCGCTCGAAGCTCGCGGCGCTGCACACCAAGAGATCGAGCCCTCCGAGGGCCTCGAGCGCGCGATCGACGAGGTCGCGCGCTCGGTCGCGACGGCGGAGATCCGCCGGGAGGAGCACGCCGTCGCCGCCCACGGCACGGAACTCGGCGAGCGCCGCCTCCGCCTCTGCATGGCTCGAGTTGTAGTGAACACCGAGCCGCACGCCGTGCTGCGCCAGCGCGAGCGCGATGCTCTTGCCCACGCGCTTGGCTGCGCCCGTGACGAGCGCGGCGCGGCCGCGGAGCTCGAGCGCCGTCACAGCGAGAAGCTCACCTTCGCCGGCCAGCTGCCGGGGGAGGGGAACGTCGCTTCCCGGATCACCTCGGTCAGGCAATCCACGTGCTCTTCGCCTTCTTCGTCGGGCGGCGTGACGCTCGCGCCGAGCACGCTGCCGTCGGCGGCGACGTAGGCCGTGGCGGAGAAACCGCGCAGCCGGCCGCGCTTGCAGTCCTTGAACTGGCCGCGCAGCTTGTCCACCGTCTCACGGACCTCGCTCTCGTCCCAATCCGTCGGCGGGCGCACGTCGTTCGGCGCATCGAAGTCGAACGACTTGCGCGCGAGGCCCACCTCGCCACCGACCGGCTTGGGCCAGCGCTTTCCGCGCAGCGCGTCCAGCATGCAGCGCTCCGTCGTGCGGTCACCGAGCGTCGACTGCTCGAGGTGCGCGTGCTCGACCCGTCCCGCTGCGCCGATCTTCAGGTAAAAGTTCACCGAGCCACCCAGGAACTCCACGCGCGACGAGCCCTGCTCGAGGCAGCTCTGCAAATCCCCGAGCGAGCTCTTGAAGGTCGCATCGACCTTCTCCTCGTTCATGCCGCCCACCTCGCTCGTGGTGCGAACCCCGTGCAGGTGCGCGTCGTCGTCTTCCACCGGCGTCTGATCCACGACCTTGGGCCGCAGCGTTCCGGCCTCTTCCCCGCCGCAAGCAGCGAAGATCAGGCAAAGGCTCAGGCAACGGGCGGCAGCGCGGATCCAGGACGGGGAGTAGGGCAGGGGCATCGTAGGCGAAGAACGGGTAGCAAAGCTGCCCGCGAAGCTCAACCGACCCCCCGAATCACTCGAGAACGACGACGCCGGGTAGCTCGGCGAGCCGGGCGCGCAGGCCGGGCTTCGGGCGTACCGCTACCGCGACCCGGGCGGCGCGCAAAAGCTCGATGTCGAACACGTTGTCGCCGAAGCTCGCGAGCACCGCGCGCCCGCCGGTCGCGCGTGACAACGCCGCGGGCTTCTCTGCCGCGTAGGGGACGGGCGCCGCGAGCGCGGGCAGGATGCGGTCCCCCTCGGTCGCTGGCCGGCAGGCGATGATGTCCTCGGGTCGCACGCCCCAGTGCGCGGCGGCTTCTTCCACCACCGTTTGCGGTGAAGCCGAGACCACGAGCGCGCGGATCCCGCGCTTCCTCGCCTGCTCGAACACGGATTCGAAGCCGAGGAACAGCCGCCCGGCGAGGTGCGTCTCCGCGAACGCGCGCCGGGCGTGGTGCCGCAGGTCGTCCAGCGACCAGCCGGCGTAGCACCAGCTCATCATCGAGCACACGTCGCGCTCGGGGTAGATGCCCGACAGGTAAGCGTCGAACAGCCGCAGCGCGATCTGGCTCGGGCTCCCCGCCGACGACAGCCGATACTGCTCCGCGATCCGCCCGAGCTCGTCCCGCGCGTGCTCGAGGATCAGCTCGCTCTTCACGGCCAGGTGGAATACGTCTTCACCGACGTCACCCGACCAGAGCGTGCCGTCGGCGTCGAACGCGAGCACGCCGTCCGTGGACTCGGAGAACACGGCCTCGAGCCGGGCGTGCAGCAGATCGCGCGCGGCTAGGCTCGGCTGACTCTTTCTTTCCAAGCGTTCCACCAACTTTCGGACATGGACAAATCCTGCAGGGTGTCGAGCTCCATGTAACCCCCCGCGGTGTCCTCCCGGTACATGGCCGTGCCGCCCTCGAGCAGCTCCGCCAGCAAGTCGATCAGGTAGGCGCGCTCGAAGCTGCGCCCCTCACGGTAGGTCTGCCCCTGGAAGCGGGCCTCGGCGCGCTCGAAGCCCTCGATCAGCGTGGCGGTGCCGGCGGCGGTCGCCTTCATCACCCCGATGAACTCGCCCGTGGCCTGCTCGGGCGGGATGTTCCTGGAAATGCGCGTGACGCGCCGGCCCTCGGCGCTGAGCTTCTCGGCGTCGCTCTCGGGGTGCTGCGTGCGTCCGACGTAGCGCGCGCGGTATTCGGTGTCGCAGCCGAGCACCAGGTCCTCGGGAGCTTCCACCAGGCGCTCGACGATCCCCGGCTCGTACACGATGTCGGCGTAGGTGGAGACGAAGCCCTCGCGGAGGTGTTCGCGCGCGCACAGCAGCGAGGCCAGGATGTTGTTGTGCTCCCAGCGCTCGTTGCGCACGAACGTGAGCTCGGGGTAGCGGGCGCGAACCACGTGTTCGGCGTAGCCCGAGATGAACACCACGTCTTTACGGTGAAAGCCGCCGGCCGCGAGCGCCTCCAGGATCCAGTCCAGCATCGGGCGCCCGAGGACCTCCACCAGGGTTTTCGGGACCTCGTCGGTCCGATGCTGGAGCCGGCTTCCTCTACCGGCGCCGATGATGATCGCGCGCATGGCCGTGTATTTCAGTCCTCTTCGCGAAGCCGAGCGATCACGCTGTAGTCCTCGAGCGTCGAGGTATCCCCCGTCGACTCTCGGCCGGCAGCCACGTCTTTCAAGAGCCGGCGCATGATCTTGCCGCTGCGCGTCTTGGGCAGGCTCTCGGCGAAGCGCACCGCATCGGGCCGGGCAAACTTGCCGATTTCCTGGGCGACGTGCTCGGTGAGCGCCTTCTTCATGGCCTCGTTCGGCTCGTTGTTGGGCTTCAGCGTGACGAACACGACCAGCGCTTGACCCTTGAGCTCGTCGGGGCGGCCGACGGCGGCGGCCTCGGCCACGCTCGGGTGACTGACGAGCGCGCTCTCGATCTCCGCCGTGCCGATGCGGTGGCCGGAGACGTTGAGCACGTCGTCGATGCGGCCCACCACGTGGAAGTAGCCGTCCTTGTCCTGCCGCGCGCCGTCGCCGGTGAAGTACGCGCCCTGGATCTCCGAGAAGTACTGCTTGCGGAAGCGCTCGTCGTCGCCCCACACCGTGCGCAGGATGCTCGGCCACGGGCGGCGAAGGATCAGAAGGCCGCCCTTTTCGCGACCGACCGGCTCTCCCGCCTTGTTCACGATCTCGGGCACTACGCCGAAGAAAGGAAGACCGGTCGAGCCCGGCCGCATCTTGTGTGCGCCCGGCAGAGTCGTGAGCAGGATCGAGCCCGTCTCGGTCTGCCACCACGTGTCGACCACGGGACAACGCCCCTGGCCGATGTTGGTGTGGTACCAGACCCAGGCCTCGGGGTTGATCGGTTCCCCGACGCTGCCGAGCAGGCGCAGGCTCGAAAGATCCGACTTCTTGGGCCAGTCCGTGCCCTGGCGGATGAAGGCGCGGATCGCCGTCGGCGCCGTGTACAGGATCGTGACCTTGTGCTTCTCGATGATCTGCCAGAAGCGCCCCCAGTCCGGGTGATTCGGGGCGCCCTCGTACATCAAGCAGGTCGCGCCGTTCGAGAGCGGACCGTAGACGAGGTAACTGTGTCCGGTGACCCAACCGACGTCGGCCGTGCACCAGTAGACGTCGCTGTCTCGGAGATCGAATACGTATTTCGTCGAGACGTGGGCGCCGACCAGATAGCCCGCCGTGGTGTGCAGCACGCCCTTGGGCTTGCCCGTCGAGCCCGAGGTGTAGAGGATGAACAGCGGGTGCTCGGCGTCGACGCTTTCCGGCGCGCCAGCCTCGGGATCGGCCTGCTTCACCAGCGCGTCCCAGTCGAGATCGCGCCCTTCCTTCATTTCGATCGGCAGCACGGACTGGCCGAGGCGGCGGAACACCACGACCTTTTCGACGCTGGGCGTGGCCTCGACGGCCCTGTCTACCGTGGCCTTGAGCGGAACGACGCCACCGCGGCGGTAAGCGCCGTCCTGCGTGAGCACGACCTTGGCGGCGCAGTCGTTGATGCGATCGCGCAGCGACTCCGCGGCGAAGCCGCCGAAGACCACGGTGTGGGGCGCGCCGATGCGCGCCGCGGCCAGCATCGCCACCACGACCTCCGGCACCATGCCCATGTAGATCGCGACGCGATCGCCCTTTTTCACGCCCAGGCCGCGGAGCGCGGCCGCGAGCTCGACCACTTTTTGGTGGAGCTCGCCGTAGGTCATGCGCCGCGTCTCACCCGGCTCGCTCTCCCAGATCAGCGCGGGCGCGTCCTTGCGATCGGTCGACAGGTGCCGATCGAGGCAGCTCTCGCTGGCGTTGAGCGTCGCGCCCTCGAACCAGCGGGCATGGGGCAGCTTCCACTCCACGAGCTCCTTCCACGGGCTGCGGAAGACCAGGTCGCCGGTTTCTCGCTTCCAGAAGGTTTCCGGCGAATCGAGGCTCTCGCGGTAGAGCTTCTCGTACTCTTCGGCGGAGCGCACGCGCGCTTTGGCGACGAACTCGGGGCTCGGCTCGAACCAACGCGATTCGTGGGAGTGGGTTTCGATGTCTTGCGGATCGATGCTCATGGCTTCTCCATGCGTGCCGCGGCCCGCTCCTCAGCGCCGCGGGGCCCAGGCACTGTACCCGAGCTTGAGGCCGAGACCCAGCATCGGAAGTGTGCCGTCCGAGAAAACGCCCTGTTCCGTGTGCTCGTCGAAGTCACCCGACAGATTGTCGGCACCCTCGATGAACGCCATGACGGAAAGTTCCGCGAGCAAGTGTCGATAGTTGAAGGCGGCCCCGAGCTCGAACGAGAAGTACGGATCGATGCCCGTCGCAGAGCCGCCCTTGAGCCATTCCCCATCACTGCTCGTCGCAGCGTCGAGCTCCAGCCGGTGCACCACGGCACCCGCGCCGAGACCGACGGCGAAGCGCAGCATTTCGCCGCGCGTGAATAGCCGAAGATTTGGACCAAAGCGCAACGAGCTCAGCGCGAAGTCGCGTTCGACGTAGCAAGCCTCCTCGTCCTCTCGTTTTTGACAGGCATTCGAGCCCCGGAGATGCCCGACATCCACGGCTGCCTCGACGGCGATCGGCTCGGACAGGCGATAGCCCGCGCGGAGCCCGAGCGTCGATAAAGAGCGGCCCTCGCTGGCCTGGCTCAATTGCAGATCGAGCGGCGCGTTGTTCAGGCTGAGCACACCGAGTGCTACGAGCCCGTACGGGCCGGTGGGTTCGCGCGGCGGCGGCGGTGCGGCAGGCTTGTCCAGGGCGGTCGGAGGCGTCGCGTCCTCGTCGGTGCGGTCTCCGAGCTTGCCGTCGATGCGCAACGTCTGGCCGACGCTCAGCCGGACAGATTGTTCGTAGGCCTCGTAGCCGGGCCGATAGATCTGCACCAGGTGTTCGACGTCCGGGGTGACCGGGCCCTTCCAGCTTTGATAGCCACGCGCTTGGCCATCGACGGCGATCGCTGCAGCGGGATCGGAGGTCGTGATCTGGAGAAAGCCGGAGGTCGCCCGCAGGCTGAGCTGCGCTTGAACGGCTTGTTGTCCGGCCACCCTCACGACCTGCGAGCTCCGGGCAAAGCCGGGTGCTTCGGCGACGATCACGTGCTCGCCGACGTTGAGCTTGACGCCGTTTTTCTGCTCTTCCGCGGAGACCTCGCGGCCGTTGATGCTCACCGTGGCAGAGGCGGGCACGACCTCGAGCCGCAGCGTGCCGACGAGGCCCTCGAGCTCGGCGATCGCTTCGCGGACTGCGGCCTGCTCTCGCTCGTCGAGCTCGGCCGCGTGACGCTCGAGCAGCAGACGCAAGCTGTGCGAAGCTTCTGCGTAACGAAACAGCGCCTTCTGGCTGAGCGCCACGTTTTGGAGCGAACCGGGCCCGGGTTTGTCGCGGTAAGCGGCCTCGAACTCGGCCAGCGCTCCCGAGTAATTCGCGTCGCGGTAGAGCTTGATGCCAGCTTGGAAATGGCGCCGCGCCGAGCGGGTGGCGGCATCCGTCGCTGCGCTTCCGTCGTCGTCCGCGAGGGCGGGCGGGGCGAAGGTGCAGAGCGCGGCGAAGGCCACGGCGATCGCGGCGGTCCAGGCCTGAGTCGCACCCATCGACTATCGCTTATCAGATCACGGCCCTTGTGTGCTGAGCTCCAGGCCGGGCGCCACGGACGGACGGGGGCGCTCGTGCGGGGACGGCGCGGGCCGCTTGGGTTTGCGCGGGCCCGGCGTCGTGGCACTGCTCGAAGGAGCCGCGCTCGCGGCCGCCTTCGTCGATTCGGCGGCGACCGGCAACGCGGAGGCGGTGGGGGCGGGGCTCGGCTCCCGAGTTTTCGCTGCCGGTGACAGCGCGCGGGCCGGCGCCACGGCTGCTGCCGCCGTGCGCACCGTCTCGTTCGACACGGCCGCGGGCGCGCGCCGTTGCCCCATCCAGAACGCCGTCAGTGCGAAGCCGAGCAACACCGCCGCTCCTCCCGCGACCCACGAACGCGCGCGCTGCAACCCGATCTGGGTGCGCGAGGTGCTGCTGAGAGCCGGCGCGTCCGGAGCCACGGCTTCGAGGCTCGTCCGTGGACGAGCGGACGAGTCGATCTGATCGAGCGGCGTCGGCATGAGCGTGGTCAGCGCCGCCAGGAACTCTTCGGCGCGCTGGAAGCGCTGCTCCCGCTCGCGTGAAAGCGCGCGAGCCACGATCTGCGCGAGCTCTTCGGGCACGGCCGGCTCGAGCTCGCGTAGATCCGGCGCGTCCTTGGTGCAGATCGCCACCAGCACCGATTCGTAGGTGGGACCGGTGTGCGGCGGGCGGCCGCTCAGTGACTCGAACAGGATCGCGCCAGCGCTGAACAGATCCGTACGACCGTCCACGTCGGAGAACGCCTGCGCTTGCTCCGGCGACATGTAGTAGGCCGTCCCGAGCACGGTGCCGCGCCGGGTCAGCGTGTCGACCGTGCTCGCCGCGGTCAGCTTCGAGATCCCGAAGTCCACGATTTTCACGAACAACGCGCCGTCGTCGCGCTCGCACAGGAACACGTTGTCGGGCTTCAGATCGCGATGCACGATCCCGGCCGCGTGCGCGCGCACCAGCGCCCGCAGGATTTGCTTCAGGACGCCGACGGCGAGCTCGACCGGCAGCTTCTGCTCGCGCTTCAGCCGCGAACGCAGATCTTCGCCCGCGAGCAGCTCCATCACCAGGAACGGGCGCCCGTCCTCGGCGGTGCCGGAGTCGAACAGCTGCACGATGTGCGCGCTCTCGACCACGCTCGCGGCCCGCGCTTCGCGCTGGAAGCGCTCGAACGCGTCCCGGTCGCGCGTCGCATCGCGGTCGAGGAACTTCAGCGCGACGCGCTTGCCGATCGTCAGGTTCGTGGCCTGGAACACGGCGCCCATCCCGCCGCGGCCGATCAGGCGATCGATGCGGTACTTTTCGGCGACGACGCTGCCGACGAGCCCATCCAGCGACGAGCGCTGCTCGCTTTCCTCCGCTTCAGCCACTGCCGAACAGAGTAGCAGCGCGCGAAACCGGCGCCGCGGCACATTTTACCGGATCCGACCGTAGGTCCGGTTCCCTGCCCGAGCCGATGCCAGGCGGCGGATGCCGCCCAGCGACTCACTTGCTCGCGGGCTGGGCGGCCTTCGCGAGCGCGGCCTGGATGCGAGCCGTCACGCGCGAGGCCGAGCGGGCGGGGATCACACCTTTGCTCGCAGCGCGGGCCAGCGCCTTGCTGGCTTCCTTCACGGGCGCGGCCGCGGCCTTGGCGTCGCCGCCCTGGATCGCGCTGCGCGCCTTCTTCACTGCGGTGCGCACCGCACTCTTGACCGCGCGGGTGCGGGTGGTGCGGACGATTCGTTGCCGGTTGCGCTTATCTGCGGAAGCGTGATTCGCCATGATTCAGCCTACTTGGTTTCCTTGGCTTTGCGCGCGTCCGCCGCCTTGGGATCGTACCCGGCGGGGTGCACCGGAAACGTGGGCGTGCCCGCCTTGACGCGAGCGCGCTTGTTGGAGCGACCAGCGCTGCTGGCGCGGGTTGCTCGTCGTCGTTCAGTTTGCCGGGTTGAGGAAACCATCGCTAAGGACCTCGTTGCGTGCGCCGGCCCGTCACCCGGGGCCGCTTCGGGGGCGGGAATATGCGGGAACCCTGCGGGCTTGTCAAACGCCACCTGGCCCCTGTGGCGGCTTTTGTTCAGCCCTCGAAGCGGTCGCCCCGGAAAAACTCGCGAGCTCTGCCACCGCGGTCACCAGATCGCCGGGATTCACGGGCTTGGCCACGTGGCGTGTGAAGCCGGAGGCCAGGGCCTTCGCCCGATCTTCGATGCGCGTATAGGCCGACAGCGCCAGGGCCGGCACCCGACCCCCTTGCGACTCGTCGAGCAGGCGGATGCGGCGGATCAAGGTGTAGCCGTCGATGTCCGGCATCCCGAGGTCGCTCACCAGCACGTCCGGCGGTGCACGTTGCACGAGCGCGTAGCCCTCCGTTGCCGAGGCAGCGACTTCGACCAGCGCACCCGCCTGGCTGAGCACGGCCTTGAGCAAATCGCGCGCGTCCGGCTCATCGTCGATGACCACGACCCGGATGCCCCGGAGCGAGCCGGCCGCGGGCTGCTCTCTCACCTCGACGGCCGGCAGCGTCGGGCGCTCGGCGTGCTCGCTCTCGGCGGTGACGGCGCGGACCGGCAGCGTGATCGAGAACCGCGCACCGGTGCCCGCCCCCTGGCTGTAGGCGTGAACCTGCCCACCGTGCAGCTCGACGATGTGGCTCACGATCGCGAGCCCGAGCCCCAGGCCGCCGACGCGGCGTGTGGTCGAGCTGTCTGCCTGCTTGAAACGATCGAACACGTACGGCAAAAACTCGGGCTCGATACCGCGACCCGTATCCGTCACCGACAGCACCAGGCTGCTCTGCCCTTGCTCGACGTCCACGCGGACCGCCCCGCCGGGTTCGGTGAATTTCACCGCGTTCGAGAGCAGGTTCCACACCACCTGCTGCAGCCGCTCCGGATCTCCGACGATCCGCCAGCTCGCCTCGCCGTCGGCGATCTCGATGGTGATCCGCTTCGCCGTGGCAGAAGGCCGGATCACCTCGATCGCGTCCTTGACGATCGTCATCAGGTCCGTGGTCTTGAGCTCGAGCCGCAGCTTGCCGGTGATGATCCGGGACACGTCCAGGATGTCTTCGATCAGCTTGCTCTGGGCCTGCGCGTTCCGATAGATGACCTCGATGCCCTTGGCGATGGCCGGAGCCGTGTCGTGGTTCTTCAGCAACGACGCCCAGCCGACGATCGCGTTGAGCGGCGTCCTGAGCTCGTGCGAGACGGTCGCCAAGAACTCGTCCTTGATCCGGCTGGCCTCGCGGGCGCGCGCGGCTGCCTTTTCTGCTCGGCGCGTGGCCTCTTGCGACGCCTGGTAGAGGCGCGCGTTCTCGATCGCCACGCCAACGCGCCGGCCGAGCTCTTCGCCGAGGACCACGTCGCGCTGGTCGTAGGTTCTGCCGGATTCGGCGTTGACCAGCGTGATCGCCCCGGACACCGTGTCTCGGATCCGGATCGGCACGATCAGGACCGAACGCAGCCCGATGCTGCGCAAGATCTCGAGGTGTTCGGCGTCGCGAGCGCCGCCTTGCAGTTGCGCGTCCGAGAGCAGCTCGTGGAGCTCGGAGCGCGCCGTCCGCAGTACCTTCCAGATCCCGCCGTCGCCGCCCGGGTCCGGGGGGTAACGGCTCTCGACCCGCTGCGCGAGCGCGACGCGAGCCGGATCGGTGTGAGCGATGGCCACGTTCTTCAGCCGCTCGCCCTCGAGCAGGTGGACAGTGCACCAGTCGGCCAGGCCGGGCACGAGCAGGTGCGCGAACGTGGACAGCATGGCCTCGTAGTCGAGCGACGAGGACAGCGCTGCGCTGGCCTTGGCGAGGTAGGCTTGATCCCGCTGCTCGCGGTGCTCGGCCGTGACGTCGTGCCAGACGTTGATCGCGAGCTCGGGCTGGCCGTCGCGTCCCAGCACCGCGCTGGCGCGAATCCGCGACCACGACTCGCGCCCCGACGAGCGCTCGCGCACGCGGATCACGGCCGCTTGGGGAGGATCACCGCGTAGCACGCGCCGGCCCGGCAACTGGGAGGCGTCGATCGCTGCGCCGGTCTCGTCGAGCATCTCGAAGCGGGCCACGATCTCGGCCGGAGAAGCGGCCAGGAACTCCGCGCGAGAGGAGAAGCCGCAGGCGCGGGCTGCGGCGGTGTTCGCGAACAGCAGCCTGCCGGTCGTGTCCTGAACCGTGATCCCGTCGGCCACGCCCTCCAGGATCAGCTCCAGGCGCTCGCTCAGCGCGCGGTACCGTTCTTCGCTGTCGCGTACGCGAGTTTCCGCGGCCTCTGCGGCCAGGCGAGCTGCCTGTTCGCGCATCAAAGCGAGCTCGGTTTGCTCCGCCTGGCGGCGCGAGGTGAGATCGCGCGTCACTTTGCCGAAGCCCCGCAGCCGGCCGTCGGAATCCCGCAGGGCCGTGATCACCACGTTGGCCCAGAAGCGCGTGCCGTCTTTGCGCACGCGCCAGCCCTCGTCCTCGTAGCGTCCGACCGTGCGCACGGTCTCGAGCGCGTGTTCCGGCCGGTCCGCGCTCCGAGCCTCCTCGGGGTAGAACGTCGAGAAATGGCGACCGACGATCTCCTGGGCTGTATAACCCTTGATCTTCTCGGCGCCGAGGTTCCAGGTCGCGACGTTGCCGTCGGTGTCGAGCATGAAGATCGCGTAGTCTTCGACGCTGTCGATCAGCAGCCGAGACTCGTCCCAGGACAGGGAAGGGAGGCGAGCGGCGGACGGGGCTTCGGACAAAGGGTCGGCGATTCTATCGCGGGTGCTCGCGGAGCGAAGCCCCCGTGGCGAACTGCCTCACCCGCTCTGGCAATGGCTCTGAACGGCGCCGAGTAAACTGTTCAGATTGACGGGTTTCTTCATGATCAGCACCCCACTGGGTGCCCGCGAGGGGTCGGAGGTCGAGACGATCACCGGAATGCCTGCCAGGCGCGGCTCGGAGCGCATTCGCGCGTAGAGCTCGTTTCCGTCCAGGACGGGCATCGTCAGATCGAGCAACACCACCTGCGGGAGCTCTTCCGCGTCGAGCAGCGAAAGCGCTTCGGCGCCGTTGTTCGCGGTCTGCACCGCGAACCCTTCGTCTTCGAAGAACTCCTGGAGCGAGTCGAGCAGATCCCGCTCGTCTTCGACGATCAGCACGCGCTTCACGCCGTACCTTCGAGCGCTGCGCGCGGCAGATGGACGCTGAACGACGTGCCGTGGGCCGGGCTCGAGCTCACGTCGATGCGACCCCGGTGCGCCTTCACGATCTCGCTGCTGATGTAGAGACCGAGGCCGAGCCCCTGCGAGCGATCGCGCTTCTGCTGACTGCCGGTCAACGGCTCGAAGATGCGGCCGATCAGCTCTTCGGCAATCACTCCCTGGTTGTGTACGTCGATCCGGACCGCCTCGTTCGACGTCAAGCCGAGCCGAACGCGCACGCCGTGCTGCGGTTCTCCGTGTTGGATCGCGTTGGCCACCAGGTTCGAGAACACCTGCGACAGCCGATCGCCGTCCCAGCTGCCCCGGTCGTCGTCGCCGATCACCTCGATCTCGACCCGCGCTGTCGGATACCCGGTCTCCAGCTCGTCGATCACCTGGCGCAGGACGCCGCCGATCTGCAGCATGGTCGGCCGCAGCGGCATACCGCTGCCGACTCGAACCCGCGTGAAATCGAGCAGCTGGTCGATCATCTTGGCCATGCGCGCGCCGCTGCTCAGGATCCGCGCCAGAGGTTTGCTGAGGCGCTCCTCCGTGTCCCGGTTTTGCGCCACCTGCGCGGCCGTCAGGATCGCCCCGAGCGGGTTCCTGAGATCGTGCCCCAAGATGCCTGTGAACATTTCGTTGAAGCGCACGGTCTTCTGGAGCTCCTCGAGGGTCGAGAAGCGAACCAATGCGCTCGCCACGTGGTTGGCGATGCCGCGCGCGAGGGCCAGCTCGACCTCGGACAGCGTGCGCGGTGCGCCGTAGTAGACCATGAACTTTCCGATCAATCGGTCACCCGCGACCAGCGGGATGAAGGCCAGGGAGCGGATCCCTTCCTCCCGGAACAGCTCGCCGAACGCGGAGAGCGACGGCTCGGACACGACGTCGGGCACCTGGATGGCCTCGGGGTTTCTGGCGTCTCTGGGCCAGGGCGAGTGCCCCTCGACCGCGCGCCGGTACACCTCGGACAGCCCGCGCGACGAGCGAAAGCGCATCACGCCTTCCGGATCGAAGGTCAGGATTGCCGCGCGTGAAGCGTCCAGCGCGCGCCCGATCGCGTCGAGCGAGGCCGACAACACGGTCTCCAGGTCTTCCGCCGCGATCACGGCTTCCGCCATGTCGTAGAGCAACTCGGCGCGGGCGCGGCCCACGCGGTTTTCGCGGTAGAGCCGCGAGGTCTCGATGGCCACGGCCGCTCGCTCGCCGAGCTCGGTCACGAGGCGCAGATCGGCGGCTTCGAACGCCGGCGAGTCGCTGCCCCTCACGACCGCGAGCGTTCCGATGACCTTCCCGCGGACGGGCAGGGGAACGACGATCACGCTGCCCGCGGCGACGGCGCGCATCCAGGCATGGCGCGAGCCGGGCGCGAACCGCTCGAGCAGCGACTGGTCCACGCGGCTCATCAACACCGGCTCGCCGGTGCTCACGACCCGGCCGCTCAAGCCTTCGCCGACGCGCATCGGCGTATCGCCGAGCGCCCGGTGCAGCACCTCGAACAGCTCGGGGTCGCGGTGGCGGATCCCGCCGAGCTCGAGGGTCCGTGCGTCGTCCGAGACCAGGAACACCGCGCAGCCGTCCGCGAACCCTTCCGAGAGCTGACGGGCGACCACGTCGAGCAGGTGCGGGACGTCCGCGGCGGCGTGTTCGGAGAACGCCCGCGAGGCGGCGCTCAGGACCTCGAGCCGCGCCGCTGCGGCTTCTGCGCTGGTGCGCATCTGACGCTCGAGCTCGAGCAAGCGCAAGCGCTCGAGCGCCTGGCCCGTGTAGCGCGCCACGAGCTGCAGGAAATTGCGCTCCTCTTCGTCGACGGGCGAGGCCTGCTCGAAGGTGAACCCGACGGCGCCGAGCGTTGACCCATCGACCACGATCGGCAGGCACGAGATCCGGTAGTTTCTGCCGACGGTGATGCTCGGAGCGAGGTGCGGATAGCGCGCCAGCAAGTCGCGCTGGGAAGACAGCCAGACCGGCGCCCCGAGGCGGATGCAGTCGAGGGCGGGGAAACCTTGCAAGGTCTCGAGCGGCGTTCGGTCGTAACCCTTCAGCGCGTCGTCGCGGTACCCGACGGCGCGCACCAGCCGAGCGACGCGGTCGCCGTCCAAAAGCCAGAGCGCCGCGCTCGAGGCCTGGAGCGCGCTCGCAACTTGATCGACCACGGCCTCGACGACCTGCTCGGGAGTGACGGCGTCGGCGATCGCGCCCGTGATGCGCAGCAGCCGTTCGGCCCGTCGCGCCACGACCTCGCGCGCTTCTTCCAGCCGCCGCCGGTCGCTGATGTCGGCCACCAGCGCGACGAAGCCGTGGACTCGGCCGTCTTCGCCGAAGTGAGGGATGTAGGAGGCCTCGATGTCGCGCGGCCCGGCGCCCGCGTACTCGATCTTGCTTCGGAAGTTGGCGTTGCTGCCGGCGAGCGCGACCTCGAAGTACGGCAGCAGCTGCTCGTAGGCGGCCTGCCCGAGCACGTCGCGCGCGTGGCGACCGAGCACCGCGGGGCGCGCGATCCCGAACCAGCGCTGGTAGTTCTGGTTCACGAATCGGTAGCAGTGCTCGCGATCGACGTACGAGACGAGCACCGGGAGCGCATCGGTCACGAGCTCGAGCTGCCGGGCGGCGCTCTGCGCTGCGTCCTCCGAGTTTCGCGCGTCGCGGAGCGCCCGGCGCAGCGCCCACTCGATCGCTTTGCGCCGAGCGATCTCGGTGGCGAGAGCCGAAAGCTCCGCCGCCCCGGGCTCGGCGAAAATGCCGCTGTCCGCGACGGTAGTGTGCGGATCCGGCAAGCCCTCGAGGTGCGTGTGGGCTTCGCAGGTCTCTCTCAGGAGCTCGGGCTCTCCCTCGAACCGGGCGAGGTCATAGGCGCACAAGAGGGTGAAGGGGTGCCGCTTCTGGAGCTCTGTCCACAGCTCTTCCAGCAAGAGCGCTGCAGCCGGATGTCCGTCGGCGCACAAAATGTCGACCATTTCGCCGTACACGCGCAGCGGCCGTGGCTCGGGGACCGCGATGAGCTTTTCGACGCTCGCGAAGAAGCGTTCCGAGTCCGGCAGCCTGCCGACCATGAACGTCTTCAAGAGAGCGCGCGCCTCCAGACAGAGCAGACCGCGTCGCGCCGCGTTCTCGCGGGCGATTCCGCGGCTCTCCAGGGCAGCGTGGAGTTTGTCCAGCCGCTGCTCGGTCGCCACCACCAGCACGCGCTCTCCCGCGTCGAGCCCCTCGGCGACGAAGCTGCTCAGGGCCTCCAGGATCGAATCGTCCTGGTAGAAATGCACCCGATGCTGGCAAGCATCGCGAGCTTCGTGCTCGTGTTCTTTCGAGCCCGCGCGCGCACGGGCCATGTTCTCCAACATCGGGATCCTCTCGTGTCGCGTTTCGACGGCGAACGAAGCTCGCGACAGAGCCTCGAGGGTACCGTCGTCGCTGCGTGTTGACACGGGAAATAGCCGCAATTCGCGTAGCAAATAGCCCCGTCCGAGGCGGGTTCGCGCGGCGCGTATGCCTCGCGTCTGGTTCGTCGCTTCGGCGCGGTGCGCCGCCGGTTCGACGACGGTTCTTGGCGCGGCGAGCTCGGGCAAACACGGGCATGCACCTTGCTCGATTCGAGCGCAGGAGATCCACGGATGCTTTCGTCATTCACGAGCGGCGCGTCGGTCGCCGCGCGGGCGGCGTGGGTCTTCACCCTGTTGGGCGGGGTTCAATCGTTCGGCTGCGCCGAGCTGACGCCGCCGCCAGCCAGCGTTCTTCAGACGCCGAGCGCTCCGCGCGAAAAAACCCAGGTCCGTGCGGCGCGGGGCTCGGTCGATGCGTTCCTCGAGCCCGGCAGTGCGACGGAGGTCGAACCAGCGCTTGGCGGTTCGGAGCTCGTGCAGCCGAGCGCGGCCGAGGCGAGCGGGGCGCTGCGCGGCTCGGGCGATGCAGAGCTCAGCAACGCTCTGACGGAGCGTCTGAAGCTCGGGCAACAGCCGGGCCCGGGCGCGGACTGAGCTCATTTGCCCGCGAGCGCAGCGGCCACGGCGGCCGCGAGCGCCTGCGCGCTGAGGGGCTTCGGGACCAGGTCGTAGATCCCGATGGAGCGCAGCGAGTCCGAGCTCCAGGTGCCGCTGAACCCGGTCATCACCAGCACCGGCTTGTGCGGATCCAGGTCGTGGACCTCGCGCGCGAGGTCGAGCCCCGTGAGCTGCGGCATCGTCAAATCGGTCAGCACCACGTCGAAGGCGCGCGGGTCTTCGCGCAACAGCGCGAGGGCCTCGCGCGGCTTGGAGCAGGCGGTCACCCGGTAGCCCAGCCGCTCGAGCAGACGCGCCACGGAAGAACACAGCACGACCTCGTCGTCCACGAACAACACGCTCTCGCCGTTGCCGCGTGAGAACTCTGCCGGCGGTTGGCGCTCGTCGGCGAGGTCCGCCGAGTGCTCAGGGAAGAACAGCTCGAAGCGGGTACCCTTCCCGAGCTCGCTCTCGACGGCTATCAACCCTTCGTGCTCCTGGACGATGCCGTGGATCACGGCGAGCCCGAGGCCCGTGCCTTCGCCCGGCGTCTTGGTCGTGAAGAACGGCTCGTAGATCCGCTTCAGCGTCTCCGGGCTCATCCCGTGGCCGTTGTCGGCGACCGACAGGCGCGCGTACCTGCGGAGCTGGAGCCCCGGGCGGCGCTCGGCGAGCTCCTGATCCACCTCGAGCGCGTCGAGGCGGATCGTCAGCTGCCCGTTGCGATCGGCCATGGCGTGCGCCGCGTTCGTGCCGAGGTTCAGCAACACCTGGTGGATCTGTGTCAGATCCGCGAGTACGATCGGCGACTCGCACGCGATCTGCACGTCGATCTGGATCGTGCTCGGCAGCGTGGAGCGCAACAGCTTCACCGCCTCGCGGATCGCGACCTCGATCCGGATCGGACGGCGCTCCTGCTTCTGCTGGCGACCGAAACCCAAGATTTGCTGGATCAGCTCCTTGGCGCGACTGCTCGCGCGCTGCAGCTCGACGACGTGGTTCTTGACCTGCTCGGGGTCGTCCGCGTCGAGGCGCACGAGCTCGGCGTAGGCCACGATCGCGCCGAGGATATTGTTGAAGTCGTGAGCGATGCCGCCCGCGAGCGTGCCCAGAGCTTCCAGCTTTTGCGCCTGGAGCGCGCGGCGCTCGAGCTCCATGCGGGCCTTTTCGGCTTGCTGCTGGTCGGTGAGGTCACGCAGGAACGTCACGATGCAGGGCGTGCGGTCGAGCTCGATCGGCTCACCGCTGAGCAGCAAACCGAGGACGCGTCCGTCGCGCGCCTTGCCCCGAACCTCGACGTCGCGGAAGAAGCCTTGTCGCCCGAGTAGCTCGAGCACGCGCGCGCGGTCGTCGGGGTCGATCCACAGCGCGAGCTCGAAGGTGCTACGGCCCAGGGCTTCGGCGCGGGGGATGCCGAAGGTCTGCTCGAACGCTTGGTTCACCTCGACGACGACCGAGTCGGCGCGGCGAGTGATCAATACCGGCTGCGGGCTTACCCGGAAGATCTTCGAAAACCGCTGCTCCGTTTCGCGGGTCTGATCCCAGAGCGCCTTCTGCGCCTCGACCAGCGCGGATTCGACCTGCTTCTGCTGCGTGACGTCGTGGGCCAGGCCGATGATGCGGTGCACCAGCCCGTGATCGTTCAGGATCGGGATCAACGTCGTTCGGAACACGCGGTGACCCGACGGCGCGCCCGGACTCTCTTCGTAACTGACGACGGAGCGAGTGTCGACACAGCGCTGGTAGTTTTCGACGAGCCTCGCCGCCTCCTCGCGCGGCATGATTTCGTCCGGTCTCCGCCCGTGCGCGCGCTCGCTCGTGACCCCGGTCCAGCGCTCCGTCGTGGGGTTGAAGGCCTCGAACAGGAAATCACCTTCGGGCGCGACCTGGATCATGAAGATGCCGTGGTCGGCCTTCTCGAACATCGAGTGCAGCTGTTCGATGGTCTGGCGTTCGACGCGCTTCTTGTCGGACAGGTCCATGCTGCTCGAGAGCAGGACGCGGCGTCCGCCCAGTTCTAGCCGGCTGATCGCGGTTTCGAGCGCCAGTTCTCGGCCGCCGGCGCCCTTCATGACGCGCTCGCCGCGGAGCACGCGAAACTCCGAATCCGCCTCGCCCGCGAACTTACGGCGCAGCTCGCGGTACCGCTCGCGCAGCTGCTCGGGCACGAGCTCGTCGATACCGAGGCTCGTGAGCCTTTCGCGCGGCATGCCGAATAGCCGCTCGGCCTCGGCATTGGCGAAGGAGATGCGGCCGTCGAGCTCGATCAGCAACACCGCGCACGGCAGCGCCTCGAGCAGCTGTCCGTGAACGGCGTCGAGCTCGAGCCTCGCGTCGTCGGCGGCCGTCGTTGTGCCCAGCCGCGCCCCTGGCGTGGAGTGCATGGACACTCATTATCTCTCGCGCTCGCCGCAATTCGAAGGGCCAGCTCGACTCTTCGAATTCACCCACTTGCGTTGGTCCGGATTCCAGGACTCGAGAGCTCCAGCTCGAGTGAATAATAAGCCGAGTTATTTCAGGTGCTTATGTCGGTTGGACGATTGAGCTCATGGTGGCATCCCACAGCGTATCCACTCCAGGATGCGCTGACTCTCCTCGGGCGGGATGCTCATGCCGGAGTCGGCGGGCGGCATCGCGCAGCCGAGCAACGCCGCGCGGATCGTGTCGCGCCAGGTCGCGACGTGGCCGTAGGTGTTGAGCGGCCACGGGCCGCCCGGGAGCCCGGCGTGGCAGACGACGCAGCGCTCGCGGAAAATCGGCTCCACGGCGGCGTAGTCGAGGTCCGGGCTCGGACACTCGGTGGGAGCGACCAGGCTGCACGGCTGCGGCGTGAGACCGCCGCCCTGACCGCCACCGCCCGGGGGAAGGTGCTGCTCGCCGCCCGTCGAACCGGAGCTGCCGCCGCTCGGGTTCGCGCCACCGCTCGGAGCGGCGATCGGCGAGCCGCCCGAGCCCGCGCTCTCTGCGCCGCCGGAACCCGCGGCGCCGGGCGAGCCCGCTTCTTCGCCCGAGCAGGAGAGGACGAAGCCCAGACAACCGACGACAGCCGAACGCCCTCGCACCGCGGGAGCCTAGCCCGGGCGCAGCGGGCTAGCCAGTTTGCCCGCGGCCGCCGTGTTAAGGACGAACCATGCCTCCGAGTGCGGCCGTCCGTCGTGCTCTGCTCGCGGCGCTGCTTTCGGGCGCGCTGCTCGGCCTCGGTTGCCAGCGCTCCGAGCCTGCGCAGAAGGAGAGCGCCCGGGCGCTCGAGCTCAGCGTGTTCGCGGCGTCCTCGCTGCGCGGCACCTTCAGCGAGCTTGGCCGCGAATTCGAACGCGCGCACGCGGGGGTCCGCGTCGTGTTCAACTTTGCAGGCACGCAGGAGCTCGGCACGCAGATCGAGCACGGCGCGCGCGCCGACGTGTTCGCCTCCGCCGACGCCGAACACGCCAGGGTGCTGTTCGAATCCAAGCGGATCCTGGCGCCCGTGCCGTTCGCGAGGAACGAGCCGGTCGTGATCGTCGCAAACCAGGGCCCAGTCGGGCTCCGGTCGTTCGCGGAGCTGCCGCTCGCGACGCGGCTCGTGATCGGAACTCCAGAGGTCCCGATCGGCCGCTACACGCTGCAAATCCTGGAGCGCGCGGGGCAGCAGCTCGGGGCCGACTTCCGCGCGCGCGTCGAGGAAAAAGTGGTGTCGCGCGAGCTCAACGTGCGCCAGGTGCTGGCCAAGATCAGCCTCGCCGAAGCCGACGCGGGGATCGTGTATCGAACCGACGCCAATGCCGCGCGCGGGAAGGTACGCGTCGTGGCGATCCCGCCCGAGCTGAACGTGATCGCGGAGTACCCGATCGCGGTCGTTGCTGACTCCGTGCAGCCCGAGCTGGCGCTCGAGTGGGTGAACCTGGTCCGCTCGGAGACCGGGCGAAAGGTGCTCTTGGCTGCGGGGTTTTTGGCGCCGGAAGCGCCGGAGCTCGGTCAGTGAGCCTCGGGCGTGTCACGCCGCTCTGCGAGCCGCCTAGGCCCGCGTGACCCCCGCCAGCCTGCAGGCCGTCCTGGATCTCGCCGGGCTCGTCGGGGGGAGCTACGTTTCGAGTCGCTCCGGCGCTCGCAGCATGCCCTCGCCCGAACTCGACCTCAGCATGGCCCGGCTCGCGGACGGCGATCGCTCTGCGTTCCCCGAGGTGTTCCGCGAGCTGTGGCCGAAGCTGCGCGCGCTGTGCACGTCTCTGCTGAAGAACGAGGGCGACGCCGAGGACGCGGCTCAGCGCGCGCTCGAGAAGGTGCTGACTCGAGCAGCGGACTACGATCCGAGCCGGTCTGCCTTGAGCTGGGCGTTCGCGATCGCCGCCTGGGAGTGCCGCACCGTGCTGCGCGCCCGCCAGCGACGCGCCGAGGTGGGCGAGGCCGACCTCGAGCGTGTCCCGGCGCCCGGATCCGGCGAGCCGGACCGCGCCAGCGTGCAGCGGGAGCTCGAAGCGGCCGCGCTTGCGGCGCTCGGTCAACTCTCGGAGCCCGACCGCGTGGCGCTCGTCGCCGCCTACTGGGACGAGGCGCCCGCCGGGGACCCCGCGTCGCGCAAGCGCCGCCAGCGCGCCATCGAGCGGCTGCGGCTGGCGTTTCGGAGGCTGTATGGCGCCGAGTGAAGCCGTCTTCGAACGCCGCCTGCGCCGCGCCTACGAGTGGTCGCGCTTGCGTCGAGCGCTGATCGAGTTCGTGCCGATCGTGATCCTGGTGCTGGCGGCGCTGGTGTTCGGCGGGCGCGTCTCCACCGTGGTGGTGGTGGGTCCGCTGTTGTTCGCGCTGGGCGTGGTCGCGCTGTGGCGAGGCCGCGAGCTCGGCCGCGGTGTGCTACCGGGGGCGCTCGCGGGCGGCGCGGCGCTGCTGCTCGTGTTGTGCGCGAACCGGATGGGCCATTACTGCACGGGCGAGAGCTGCCTGTCCTGGTGCATCCCGGCCTGCATCGCCGGAGGGCTGCTGGGGGGCGCCTACGTCGGAGCCCTCGGAATGCGCCAGCGCCGCGGAGCGGGCTACTGGCTCAGCGCCTCGGCGATCACGCTGCTCGTGGGCGCGCTCGGCTGCAGCTGTGTCGGCTATTCGGGGATGATCGGCCTGGCGCTGGGCTACGGCGTTCTGGCGGCCGGCCCCGCCGTCGCCACCGCGTTTCGGCTTCGGCGAGGGCGCTGACAGGTCCTATCCGGGAGTCGTATCCGCGAGGGGCCGGTCGAAGACGTTGACCTTCATCGTCGTTGCGTGCGGCGCGCCTTGCGTCTGGACGCGGGCCGTCGTGCGGAGGACCGCGCCGCGCTCGCGCCACCAGCCACGCGCGGCCTCGGCGTCGTAGCGCGCGGCGTCGGCGCAGGCGAGCAGCGCGTCGCGAACCTCGGCAGCGGACGCCGGCCGCTGGCTGCGCTCCTTGGCGAGGCACGACAGGATCACGGCCTCGAGGTCCTTCGCGATCGGCCGCCCGAGCACCGCAGACGGCGGCGCCGGCTGCTCCAGCATGTGACGGGTCAGCACCTGCACGACCGTCGAGCCGTCGAACACGTGCTCACCCGTGAGGATGAAATAGGCGACGGCCCCGAGCGCGTAGATGTCGGCACGCCCGTCCACGCTCTGGGGCGATTGAATGGCCTCCGGCGCCAGGTACAGCGGCGTGCCCGTGATCGAGTTCACCTGCGTGATGCCGATGTCGCCCGAGGCCTGCTCCACCGTCTTCACGAGCCCGAAATCCACGACCTTGACCACGTCGGGCTCGTCGAGGCGCTCGGTGAGCACGATGTTGGCGGGCTTGATGTCGCGGTGGATCAGTCCCGAGAGGTGGGCTTCGGCGAGCGCCCCGGCCACCTGCGCGAGCACGTGGATGGCACGACCCGGGTCGAGCGGGCCGTCTTTCTGCACCAGCCGCTCGAGGTCCACGCCGTCGAGGTACTCCATGACGTAGTAGAAGACGCCGTCCGCCGTTCGGCCGTAGTCGAAGATCGAGATCGTGTTCGGGTGCGCGAGGCGGCTCGTCAGCTGGACCTCGCGCTCGAAGCGCACCAGATCGTTTTCGCTCGCGCTCTCTTTGAGCAGCAGCTTGATCGCCGCCGGGCGCCGCAACAGCGCGTGCGTGGCGCGGTACACGACGCCCATGCCACCCTCGCCGATCTTCTCTTCGAGCGTGTACTGGCCCAGGTTGATGCTGCGCTCGACGCTGCGCCGCAAGTTGCGCAGCATCGCGAACGTGAAATAGACGGCCGTGGCGATGCCGGTCAGCCCGACGCCGAACAGGAACACCAACCAATGGGTGTAGGTTTTCGCCTCTTCCGTCACGGTCAGCACCGTGTAGCGGCGGTTCGCGAAATCGAAGCTCTCGCGATAACTCAGGGTCGAGCCTTGGACGCGCGCGGCGACCCCGGGCTCGGTCTCGTAGAGCAGCTGTAGAGCCTTCGGCGCCTCGGCGTCGATCAACGCGAGCGCGATGCCCTCGCGTGGCTCGCGCGATAGCGCGCTGTCCATCAGCGGGCGCAGCCGGAACAGCGCGACACCCAGGCCGAGCAAGCTGGCGCGGCGCTCGGCCGGCGTGTGGAGCGGGCGGATCGGGTCGTAGGCGGGCGCGTAAACGGCGACCGAGTGCACGCCCTCGGGATCCTCGACCAGGCGGAAGCGCAGCGAGACGTGCAGCTCCCCCTCGTCGATCGCGGACTGGATCTCACGAGCTCGCACGGGCTCGAACATCAGCTCGAGCCCGCGCACCTCTTCGACCGCGGGCTCGAGGAACGCGAGCGGCAGGTACAGCGGTCGCTTCGGCGAACGCACCATGGCGCCGGTCGCATCGGGCTCGCGGATCTCGAAGCTCGAATAGCCCTCTCCCCGGATCTTCTGCTCGAAGAATGCGCGGTCTTCGTCGCGCACCAGTGGCGCCCACTCGAGCGCGGCGAGGCTCGGGTGGCGTTCCAGCGCCGGTCGCACGAAGGTCGTGAACTCGCGCGGCTCCACCACGATCGAGGCCTCGAAGAAGGCGGGCAGTGAAAGCACGACCTCGCGCGTCAGCTGGAAGTTGCGCGCCACCACCGCTGCCAGGTCGCCCGCGCGCCGCTCGAAGGCCTCTCGGCTCCGATTGGCCTCTCCGCGCTTGGCCACGGCGGCGGCCGCGATGCTGACCGCCAACCCGGCGATCGCGATCATCGCGGCAGTGGAATGGCGCTTCCAGCCCGGCGAGCTCTGACCCGTCGGCGTGAGCGGAGAATCTTTCGGCAGCGCCCGCTTCGGCCGGGCAAATACCGACGGCCCGGCGACGGGCGGCTTCTCGTCGGCTTCCGGAGGCACGATGGGGCCGCAGCATACCTTCCGGAGCCGGGCGATCCCAAGCTTCGCTCGAGATCGCCAGCGCTACCGGCCGACCTGTTGCTTCTTCGGCGCTTCGGTCTTGGGAAGCACCGGCGCGTGCACGGGGGGCTTGGCGGCGCCGCTCTCCGGCCCAGCTTCGGGTTTGCCGGCGAGGTTCGGACGTGGCGCGGCAGGGCCCGTGCTCGGCAGCGGTCCGCGGTACACCTCGCTCGTCTTCGCGTTTTCTTCGAGGGAAACCGCGATTTCGGTGTCGCCCGCCTGGGGCTTCAAGCGCGTGATCAGGGCCGAGCTGCAGCGGCAGCGACAAGGTGTGCCGCTCAGGCGTTCGCTGACGCGGACCAAGCCGCCCGAGCGCTCGACCCGCGCGTCGCTCTTCAGGCAGCAAGCGTGGCTCAGACTATGTACGACGCGCACGTACCCGGACGCCGTCTCGAGCCGTACGCCGCTCGGGTTCGAGCGGGTGTCGGCTGGAAACTGGTTACCGAGCTCCTCGTTCGGAGCCGCAGCGGCGAGGCAGCCCTCGACGCTGGTCTTGGCGTCCACCGCGCTCCAGGTTCCTTTCGGGAGCTCGGGGGCCGGCGTCGCGGAGCCCGCGGTAGCCGGGTTTGCATCGGGTGCGGCGGTCGCGAGGGCCGCGCTGTCGCTCGCGGTCGACGCCGGTGTGGCGACGGTGGCCGGAGGCGGCGGCACCGCGAGCGGCTCCGCGCTTGCGGGTGTGCTCGAGCTCGGCTGTTTCGTGCAACCGGCGAGCGCCGCGAGGGCCAGCGCTCGGTACGTCCAGTTCGAAAGGCTTCGATTCATAGGTTCCCCACGGCGCTCACGGTGTCGCCTTCTCCAGCGAAATCTTGCGCGACGAGGGCCACGAATACCTCGGTGCCCGCATCGAGCTCCAGGAACTCGAGATCGATTTCGGTGAGCGTCGACGCATCGAACTCCGTGGCCAGCGGCAACCATTCTAGATCATCGCTGTCCCCGAGCTGAATCGGAACCACGGGCGCGACCCGGGAGCCTTCGGCGGGCACGAGCTCGGCCCACGAATCTTCGGTCGGCGCGTACAGGCCCTGAGTGAGCACGGTGCCCGTGAGGTCGAAGGCCAGCATCAGCACTGCGTCGATTTCCTCGTCGCCCTCGCGGTATTTGAGGGGCACCGAGAGCGTGAACGCGTCGTCGCCCGCAGCTTCGATCGAGTAGTAGCCGAAGTCCGACACGCCGTCCTGAGTCAGGAACAACACGGTCTTGTCCCAGGTGGCCGAGACGAGCCCCGTGTCCGAAACCGAGGCCTGCTCCTCGCCGAGGAAGATGCCGCTGTCCCCTTCGAACAGACCCGTATAGATGAGCGCCGTAGTCAGGTTCTCGTACGAGCCCTGCTGCAGCTGACCTTCTACGAGGAGGCCGTCGCTGAGCACGGTCACGTCCGCGAGCTTGTCGGGGTTCGTGAACACGGGCGACGAGCTCGTGTTCTCGCTGGCCGCCGTGTAGAACGAGCTCAACAAACTGCGCCAGTCGGAGATCCCTTCGAGCTGGTCGTAGTTGTTGCGGTAGCCGTCGGAGGTCGGGGGGAAATAGATCGAGAGCCCTCCGAGGTTCGAGGCTTGCGCGGTGCCTGCGGTTTTTTCGACCACTGCGCTCGAGATCGCCGAGCGCAGCGCCGACACCTGGCTGCTCAGGCTCGAGTCGAACTCCCCGAGCTTCTGGGCAAAGATCGCGAGATCCGTCATCTCGGACGACGACGCGCCCGGGATCTGTCCGAACGTCGGCGAGCCGGCTCGGCTCTTGCCGATTGCCACGGCGTGCGAGGCCATGTCGGCTTCGAGCGCCGTGCCGAGGGCTCCGAGGGCTGCGTTCACCGCCGGCATCTTCGACAGATCGGTGAGTGACAGCGTGACGCGGGCCAGCGTGCCGGCGTCGGTCGCCTGATCGCGGTAGCCCTCGATCAGCGCCTCGCCGAGCGCGCTCGCTTCGGCGCCCTGCTTGAGCAAAGCGATCGAGCTGTGGTCCCAGCCGTGACCGGGTTCCACCTCTTCGGACGCGAGCAGGTAGCGGGCGCGGTTCTGCAGCGCCACGCCGACCTCCCAGTTTGCCATCAAGCACGCGTCGAAGCCGACGAAGTCGAACGGGCCCTGCAGCTTGCCGGCGGCGGCGCCGTCGTCGAGCCCCTTCACCAGCTCGGGCAAGCTCAGGCCGTCGGTGCCCGCGGAGAAATCGAGCCCGAACTGCGGCCACGCCGCGCCGTGATCCCAGAAGACCACCGCGTAGTGTTCCGACGGCGAAGTCTCGATGCCCCACTGCAAGAAGTCCGCGAGCGTCGCGCTCTGACCCATGTTGGTCTCGCCGATGTCTTCGAGCTCGACGAGCTCATTTTCGTCCACGCGCACGCGCTTGGTCGTCGTGAAGTCCGAGAGGCCGCCGACCGGCAGGCTCGACTCGCCGATGGCGCGATCGACCTGCGCCAGAATCGTCAGCTTGCCGCCGCTGCCGACCACCATCATCTCCTCGAGATCCTGGAGCGCGAAGCGCTCGAGATCGTTGTCGGCCAGCATGTACACGAGATAGGTCCAGCTCCCGGACACGGCGCCCTTGACGCCGGACCCGTCGCCGAGACCGCCACCGCCGCCGCTGCCGCCGCCGTCTCCCGGGGCTCCGCCAACCGTGCCGCCGCCGCCGTTCGACGTCCCGCCCGTCGAGGGGCTCCCGGCATCGCCGCGGTCGTCGCCACCCTGATTCGACGTGCCGCCGCGCGAGGGAGCGCCGCCTTCGCCTGGCTCTGCGCCGGCGCCGGTTTCGCCGGCCTCCGGCAGAGTCGGACGAGCTTTGGTCCCGCCCGTCGCGTCGTCGTCGCCTTGCTTGACGACGCACCCCGCAAACCCGCCGCTAGACAGCACCACCGACAGCAAAAGGCCCGCTGCCGTCAGCGCTCCCCGAGTTCGTCTCCACCAACCGACTGAGTCGTTCAAGCTACTGCTCCTGTCGCTCGCGATCACCCAACCAATCGCGCGATCCCTGCTCCTTACAGAACGTCCCCGGTCGCCACAAGCACTGGCGTCTTCCAGGCAGCGCCGTGCAAGGAAACGTTGAGCTTTTTCGGTAAGCTCGGGGTTCCTCTGCGGTATGCCCTCTCGCCGGATTTCGAGCTTTACCTGCCTGGGCCTGTGCTTTTCGCTTTTTTCTGCCTGCGGCGACGACGACGGCGGTGCCGCGGAGACCAGCGCCGGGGCGCCGGCGACGAGTGGCGGTGGCGGCGCGCGGGCGGGCGGGGGTGGCTCCGGCGCCGAGAACGGCGGCAAGCCCGGAGGAGGCGCCCCGGGAGACAGCGGCGGCAGCGGCGGGCAAACTCAGGCCGCGGGCGGCGGAGCCAGCCCGAGCCGCGGCGGCGGCGGCGCGACCAGCGGCGGAAGGTGCGGTTCGACGGGGGGCCGCGCGTCGAGCGGCGGAGCGGCCGCGGCCGGCGCGGGGGCATCGCCAGACAGCGCGGGCAACGGAGGTAGCGGCTCCGAGGAGGGAGGCAGCGGCGGTGACGCGGGCAAGGGCGGCACCGCGGGCTCGGGTGGCGGAGCGGGTGACTCGGATCCGGGCGCCGGCGGCGAGAGCGGCGGCGTCGATCCGTTCGGCATCACCGAGCTTTACCCCTCGGCGAGCCCGGCATCCGAGTGGACGTCCGAGCACTGGAACGAAGGGCCTTACGAGATCGACGGCCGCACGGACGATCACGATCCGCTCGGACTATCGGGCATGCGCGGCGAGGGTTCTGTCGAGGTCAACGAAAGCGGAGAGCTCGTGATGGGCGGAAGCCAGCCGCGCATCTACGTGTATCCCGGCTCGGGCGGGCCCTGGCAAAACGTGGAGCTCACCGTGTACTACCGGCGAGTCGAGGACGCCGCGACCGCCTACGCGGGGCTCGTCGTCGGCGTGCGCAGCGGCGAGGACGGGCACACCGACTCGAACGCCTGCGACGCGCACACTTACTACGCACGGCTCCGCCACGACGGCGCGATCGACTTCGAAAAAGAGCTCGAGCACCCCGCGAGCAGCACGCGCTCTCGCGTGAACCCGCAAACGGTCTGGCCGCCCGACGGCGAGCTGCCGTTCGACCGCTGGATCGGCTGGAAATTCGTGATCTACAACCTGCCGTCCGGCGACGCGGTCCAGCTCGAGGCGTACCGCGATCTCACCGAGGGCGAAGGCGGCGGCGACTGGGTGCTGATGAACCAGACCGTCGACGACGGCGATTGGTCCGTGGAGACCGGTTGTTCCGAGCACGCTCCGAGCGGCGGGGAGTCGGAGATGGTGATCGTCGATGGAGGCACCGCGTTCGTTCGCAACACCGACGTCACCGAGGCTCGCTACAAGTGGTTCAGTGTTCGGGAAATCGACGCGAACTGAAGAAGCGTCGCTCAGCGCTCGCGCTGATTGGACCACAACCAATCGAGTGCTTCTCCCATGGTCTTCTCCGGCGTCGGCCCCATCGCGCCGTGCGTCGCTTCGGGGATGATCTGGAACACGGCGGGGATCCCCGCGGCAGTGAGGGCACGCGCGCCGGCCTTCATCAAGTCCTTGCGATCGCGCTCGCCCGCCATCATCACGGCCCCGCGCAGCCGCTCGAGCCCACGCGCGCGCGTGACTTGCGGTGCTCCCATCAAAATCAAGCGCGTGTAGCGCTCCGGCCATTTTCTCGCCAATTGTTCGGCTCGCGTCGCGCCTTGCGAGTAGCCGATCACGAGCACGTCCTCGAGCGGCTCGAGCCCCAGCGCCCGAAACCCGGACTCGATGCGCGCGTGCAAAGCGTTCACGTCGCCGGACCACTTGGCCCACGGCCCGCGCCCGCACTTCACGTCGGCCTGCGGCGCGATCAACAGCCCTTTCTTCGCGGCGCTGAACTGGAACGACTGTGCGTACCCGAGGCCGTGCCCGCACATGCCGTGCAGAAATACGATCGGCGCGGTCCCGCGCGGTCCGCCGCGCATCACGAACAGCGGCGGGTCTTCTGCCGGGTCGAGCGCCTCGATCCGCACCGGCCCAGCGCTGCTCCTGGTGAGCGTTTGCGGAGCCCGCGCACCAGCGCTCGCCGTGTCCGGGTCCGGCCGGTCGGTTGCGGGCGAGCTCGTATCGCGACAATCCCGGATCCCGAACGCGAACAAGAGCGCGATCGCAGTCGAACGCATCCGGTAGGTCTAGCCCCGCCGATGACGACTGAAAAAGCCAATCTACAGCGCGAAATGGCGCGAACCGCGCGCCAGGGGAGCGCACTGCTGCACACATGCGCCGCATCCGCCTAGCCGCCGGGGAACTGCCGAAAAATCTTCGACTCGAGTGAACGTTGACCGCGTTGGCGGCAACGGGTGAAATAGTGGACCCTCCACCCCGCGGTGGTAGACGGCTTACGCCCTTAGAGAAACCGAGATGCGATCGTGGTCGTGCAAGCTTGGTGTGCTCGCTCTGTTGCTGGCTGGCGCGAGCACCGCGGCGTTCGGCTGTAGCTCCGACAAGAGCGAGCTCTTCGATTCGTCCGGTGCTGCCGCGGGAACCCCGCCCGCGACCGGTGGCTCGGTCACCGCTGGCACGCCCGGGAGCGGCGGCAGCTCCGCCGATGCCTCCGGCGGCAGCCAAGCCGCGCCTCAGGGCGGCGCCGGCCTGATCAGCTCCGGCGGCAGCGGCGCGAGCGGCGGGCTCTCTCCAGGGGGCGGGGGCGGGCCCGTCTGCGAGAGCGGCGGCGTGTCGTGCGAAGGCAAGTGCATCGATCCGCTGACCAGCGAAGCGCACTGTGGCGGCTGCCAGATGACGTGTCCCGCACGCGCGAGCTGCGAGGCAGGCGAGTGCTCGTGCCGGGACGACGAGTCGCTGTGTTTCGGTCGCTGCGTCAACACCCTCACCAACCTGGAAAATTGCGGCGACTGCGGGGTGAAGTGTCCGCCTCGCGCCGATTGCAGCGACGGACAGTGTCTGTGCCCCGACGACGAGACGATCTGCGGCGCCGAGTGCGTGGACACCGAGACCGACGTCGCGAACTGCGGAGTCTGCGGAAAGCTCTGCGCCGTGGGCGGCGTCTGCGTCGACGGAGATTGCGGCTGCCCCGACGAAGAAATCGAGTGCGGCACCGAGTGTGTCGACACCACGAGCGACGAGAAACACTGCGGCGATTGCGACCAGACGTGCACGGGTGGAACCTGCACGGACGGCGAGTGCATCTGCCCCGAGGAGACCGAGAACTGCGACGGCGTTTGCGCCGATCTCTCGAGCAGCGTGGATCACTGCGGCAGCTGCGGCACGGCCTGCGTGAACGGCGAGGTCTGTGAAGAAGGGGAGTGCGTGTGCCCGCCCGGCACCACCGACTGCGACGGAGTCTGCGCCGATCTCGACGTTGACCAGAACCACTGCGGCGAGTGCAACAACTCCTGTGAAGCGAGCAAGATCTGCGGCGCCGGCGAGTGCACCTGCCGCCCCGGCGATCTCGAGTGCGACGGCGTGTGCATCAATCCCTCCACGGATCCGGAGCACTGCGGGAGCTGCGAGACCGAGTGCCCGAACAACCTGAACTGCATCGACGCGATGTGTGGCTGCCCGGCGGGTCTGACCGACTGCCAACAGACTTGCGTCTCCTTGATGACCGACGAGGCTCACTGCGGAGGTTGCGGGAAGATGTGCGGGGACGAGCAGGACTGCTTCGGCGGTCAATGCGTGCGCACGCCCTGCGATCTCCTGTGCAGCAACCCCGAGCAGGCGACGCTCGCCGAAGACGGCTTCCGGATGGAGCCGCTGGGCCTCGGCGGACACTGCTACGAGGTCTACGACTACGACCCGACCGAGACGGAGCGCCGCGTGGTCTGCTGGGAGTTCAACGGCAACCGGCAGCTGCGAGTCAACGGCGTGCCCACGGCGTGCCAGATTGACGATGGGGTGGTGCTTGGCGAGCCGCGCGCGGGCGGCTACTGCATCCAGGTCAGCCCGGGCGGAGCCAACTTCGCGGGCGTGCTCTTGCCGACGCGCTAGCTCAGGGGTCGCGCGGTTTATCCAGCGCGGCTCGCCCCGCGTCCAACAGCTCGATGATGCGATCGACGTCGTAAACGCAGCCTCCCCAGGTCCCGCCGCTCGCCCGCTGCAAGGCCGCCCACAGCCGGGTGTCGTCCGGCAGCTCGCGATGCGGCGAAAGCTCGGGGTGGATGGGACGCGCAGCGAGCAACGCCGCCGCCGCGCCCGGCTCGAGCCGAACGCCGGCTGCCTCGACCAGATCGAGGCGCCCTTCGAGCGTGTTCCTGTCGATCTCGATCTCGATGACGTCGCCATCCACCAGCTTGCCGAGCTCACCGCCGGCCAGCGCCTCGGGACCGACGTGGCCGATGCACGCGCCCGTGGACACGCCGGAGAAGCGCGCGTCCGTGACGACGGCGACCGTGTGCCCCCAGGGCAGGTACTTGAGCGCCGAGGTGAGCTGATACGTCTCTTCCATGCCCGTCCCGAGCGGCCCTGCGCCGATCAGCACGACCACGTCTTTCGGCTGGACGGGGCGCTCGGTGTGGCCCTTGATCGCCGCGATCGCCGCGCGCTCGGACACGAACACGCGGGCAGGGCCGCGCTTTCTGTACACGCCGTCGGGATCGATGGCCGCGGGATCGATCGCGGTCGACTTCACCACCGAGCCCTCGGGCGCGAGGTTCCCGGTCGGGAACACCACCGTGCTGGTCAAGCCGGCCGCGCGCGCGCCGTCGAGTCCGAAAATCACCTGCTCGGGGTCCACTCGGTCCGCTTCCCGGAGCCGGGCGCGGGAAGCCTTGCGGCGTGCGCTGTCTTGCCACCAGTCGAGCACGGTCGAGAGCTTCTCACCCGTCACGGTCAGCACGTCCAGGTTCAAGAGCCCGGCCTCGCGCAGCCGCAGCATCACCTCGGGTACACCTCCCGCCAGAAACACCTGCACTGTCGGGTGATTTCTCGGTCCGTTGGGCAGCGCATCGACGAGCCGCGGCGTGCGCCGGTTCACGTGCTTCCAGTCCGCTACCGTCGGGCGCGGGAGGCCGGCCGCGTGAGCGATGGCCGGGATGTGCAGCAGTAAGTTGGTGGAGCCGCCGAACGCCGCGTGCACGAGCATCGCGTTCTCGAGCGCGGCTCGCGTCAAAATCTTCGACAGGCTGAGCCCGCGCTCCGACAATCGCACGAGCGCCCGCGCCGAGCGCCGTGCGAGGTCGAGCCAGACCGGCTCACCCGAGGGGCTGAGGGCGCTGTGGGGCAGGCTGAGCCCGAATGCTTCGCCGACGACCTGCGAGGTGGCGGCCGTGCCGAGGAACTGGCAACCACCGCCCGGCGTGCCGCAAGCTCGACAGCCCTGGGTCGCCGCTTCTTGCAGCGTGATCAAGCCGTGCGCGTAGCGCGCGCCGATCGACTGCACCTTGCCGGCGTCCTCCGCTCCGGTGGCAGGCAGGGTGACCCCGCCGGGAACCACGATGCCGGGCAGCGAGCTCGAGCCGGCCAGCGCGAGCAGCGTCGCCGGCAAGCCCTTGTCGCAGGTGGCGATGCCCATCACGCCCGCGCGCCGCGGCAGCGAGCGGATCAAGCGCCGCAGCGTGATCGCGGCGTCGTTGCGGTAGGGCAGGCTGTCGAACATGCCGGTCGTCCCCTGGGTGCGGCCGTCGCAGGGATCGCTGCAATACGCGGCGAACGGCAGCCCGCCTTCGGCGCGCAGCGTCTCGGCCGCGGCTCGCACCAAGAGCCCGATCTCCCAGTGACCGGTGTGATACCCGAGCGCGACGGGCTTGCCGCTCTCGTCGCGCAGCCCGCCTTGGGTGCTCACGATCAGGTACTGAGCCCGGTTCACGTCGGCGGGATCGGCGCCCATCCCGACGTCCTGGGTCATGCCGAACAGGTTGCCGCTCGGCTCGGACAGCAACATCTCGGCGGTGAGCGGCAGCTCCCCGCGCGGCCCCGCGGTTTGGGTGCGCGTCAGCGAGAAGCCGTCGGCGCCGCCCAGGATCGATTCATCGAGCGGCATTCGGGCTCATCCCGTGACGTCGGCTTGCGACCAGGCGCCGTCGAGCAGGCGCCACATTTTGCCCGTGGGGTTCCGGTCTCGGAGCTCTTCCGGCAAGCGCGCGGGGCGCACGGCGTCGTACGAGTGCAGGGCCGTGAAACGCAGGAAGGATGCCGGGATCCCCACGGCGGTGAAGCCGGGGTGACCGGTCGACGGATACGGCCCACCGTGGTTCATGCCCGACGACACGGCGACCCCCGTCGGCATCTTGTCGTTGAGCAGGCGCCCGACGCGGTCGCGGACGAGCGGCTCGAGCTCGGAGTACAGCGCGTCGTCGTCGCCGGCGCCGCTGGTGTAGAGGCTGCCCGTCAAATTTCCGGGCAAGGCGCGGGCGACGTCGAGCAGCTCCGCGGCGTCGCGCGCGCGGACCACCACGTGGAGCGTGCCGAAGCACTCGCGGCCGAGCTGGCTCGGGTTTTCGACGAAGGCGCGCGCCGATACCTCGAGCAGCGTCGGTTCGAAGGCGTAGCGCTCGCTGTCCGCCGCGCGTCCGCCGGAAAGGAGCCGCGCGCCACCGCGCACGAGCTGCTCGACATCCGTCGCGAGCGCGCTCACCAGGCCGGCGGCGAGCAGCGTCCCAGGGCTCGCTTGCGCGAAGCGCGCTTTGAGCTCGGACACGAACGCGTCCGCGGCAGGACCATCGACGAGCACGCTGAGGCCCGGGCGCGTACAGAACTGGCCGGCTCCCAGCGCACAGCTATCGAACAATTCGCCGACGAGCGCGGCGCCCCGTTCGGCCAGCGCGCCCGGTAAAAAGAACACCGGGTTGTTCGCCGACAGCTCGAGGTAAATCGGCTTGCCCGCGCGATCGGCGGCTTCTTTCAGCCGGAGCCCCGCGGCGCGGCTGCCCGTGAACGCCGTCGCGCCGAGCCGCCGATCCGCGACCATCTCGACGCCGAGCTCGCTCGGGACGCCGTATACGAGCTGGAAGAGCCCCGGCGGCATCCCCGACGCCCGCGCGGCTTCGGCGCCGCATTCTGCGAGCAGCTTCGTCGTGCCGGGGTGCGCGGGGTGGCCCTTGGCGATCACCGGATTTCCCGCGGCGATCGCGGCGGCGAAGTCGCCTCCCGAGACCGCGTTGAACGCGAACGGGAAGTTGTTGGGGCCGAAGATCAGCACCGGACCGCCGAGCGGCGCGTGAAGGGACCGGAGGTTGGCCTTGCTGTCGATCGTGGCCCGGCACCACGAGCGTTCTCGCACGGCGGCCGCGGCTTGACGGAGCTGCCCGACCGTTCGCGGCAATTCGACCGAGCCGAGGCGCGGCTCTGCGGGGAGCGCCGTCTCGCGCGCCGCGATCTCGACCAGCTCCTTGGCGCGCCCTTCGAGCTTTTCGGCATAGCGCTCCAAAAACTCCGCGCGTGCGTCGTGCGACACCGAGCGCAGCGCAGCGACGGCTTCGCCTGCCGCGGCGAAGACGCGCTCGACGTCCGCGCCGCTCGAGACCGGGTACCGCGCCGGAAGCGCGGCCTTGGTCTTGGGATCGTGAGCGGAAAATTCTGCGGCAGGATCGACGGCGGGCGTCCAGCTGCCGGCGACGAGCACGGGTTCTAGCGACAAGGCGATCTCCTATCCTTTACAGCGTCAATCGGCGGCTACGGCGTTTTCCAAGAGGAGCTCGGCGAGGCGGATCGACACGAGGTCGCCGCGCTGCATCGTGAACTCGGCGGGCGGCACGATGCCCGTGCCCGTGAACAACAGCACGCCGCGCGGGAACGACAGCTCGAGCGTCAGGTAGCCCGCGAGCTCTTCGGGCGTGCGCTTCATGCGCGAGGTGCGCGTCTCGCCCTCGAAGACGCGCTGCCCGTTGCGCTGGATACCGATCTGCACCGGCAGATCGCGCAGCGTCGCCGGGGCCGTGAGCACGATACCCGGGCCGAGCGCGCACGAGCCGGTGTAGACCTTGGCCTGCGGCAGGTACAGCGGGTTCTCGCCCTCGATGTCCCGCGAGGAGACGTCGTTGCCGGCGCTGTACCCGATGATTTCGCCGCGCGAGTTGATGACGAGCACGAGCTCCGGCTCCGGCACGTTCCAGGCGCTGTCCTTGCGGATCCGGATCGGCGCTCCGTGACCCACCACGCGCCAGCCGACGGACTTGAAGAACAGCTCCGGGCGCTTGGACTCGTAGACGCGCGTGTAGACGTCCTTCTGCGTCGATTCTGCCTCGCGCGCTTCGCGGCTGCGCAGGTACGTGACGCCCGCCGCCCACACTTCCTGATCCGCCTCGACCGGCGGCAGCAGCGCTCCCTCCGCGGCTTCGGAGCGTGGGAGCGCGGCGAGGAACGCGGACAGCGTCGCCGTGGGCTGCTCGAGCAGCACGCCGAGGTCGAAGCTCACGGGCAAAAATTGGCCGTCGAGCGCCCAGCGCGCACCGTGCGGAGTCTGATGTCGGCTCAAGTACATGGCGTTAGGTTACCGCTCTCTCGTTCAGTGCAACACGGCGTCGAGGATCAACACCGAGACAATCCCGCTCACGCCGACGATGCCCTCCATCAGCGTCCACGAAAGCAGGGTTTCGCGCAGCGATAGATTGAAATATTCTTTGCACATCCAAAAGCCGGAGTCGTTCACGTGCGACAGCATCAGGCTGCCGGCGCCGATCGCGAGCACCATCAGATTGCCGTCCACGCCCGTGGCCGCGACGACGGGGGCCATGATGCCCGCGGCGGTCAGCCCCGCCACGGTCGCCGAGCCCAGCGAGACCCGGATCACCGCGGCGATCATCCAGCCGAGCAGCAGCGGGTTCAGCGGGATGCCCTGCAAGAGGACGGTGATCTGCTTGCTCACGCCGCTGTCGACCAGCACCTGCTTCAGCGTGCCGGCGCCGGCCACGATTAGCAGGATCACTGCCACGTCCTTGACCGCGCTCGAGTAGTGCTCCATCACGACCGGCAGCTTCATCCCGCGGGACGTGCCGAGCGTGACGGTTGCGAGCCCGAGAGCCAGCAGCATCACCACCAGCGGGTTCGTCAGAAACCCGAGCGCCTCGCGGCCCGCCGTGGCCGGCTCCACCCCGGGAGGAACCGCGGCCGAGATCGCGATCATCACCACCGGGAACAGCGTGGTCGCGAAGCAATTGAGCGCCCCGGGTAGCTCCGCCTCCGGTCGCAGCGGCGGCGCGAACATCGTGAACGGCCGCGGCGTGGCGTTGCGGAAGGCCCGCGCGAACAGCGGCCCCGCCAGCAGCATCGCCGGTGTCGCCACCACCACGCCGTAGAGCAGCGTCGTACCCATGCGTGCGCCGAACATCGGCACCATCGCTGTCGGCGCCGGGTGCGGCGGCAAGAAGCCGTGCGTGATCGACAGCGACGCGAGGAGGGGCACCCCGAGGTAAATCGCCGGCAGCCCAGCCTGCTGCGCGATCGAGAACACCAGCGGCACGAGCAGCACGAAGCCCACGTTGTAAAACAACGGCAAGCCCACGACGAACCCGGTCAAGAGCAGCGCCCAGGTGATGCGCGAGGTGCCGAACGCGCGGATCAACACCGCCGCGATCCGCTGGGCCGCGCCGCTCTCGGCCACGATCTTCCCGAACATCGCGCCCAGGCAGATGATGCCGAGCAGCGGCCCGAGCGTGCTCCCTAGCCCCTTTTCCAGGATCCCCGGGATGTGCGAGAGCGGGATGCCGAGCAATGCGCCCGCCAAGGCGGACGTCAGCAGGAACGCCAGGAACGGATGCAGCTTCGCCTTCGTGATCAGGATCACGAGCAGGGCGATCGACAGCGCGACGAACCAGAGTTGCACGGCGACTAGCGAGGAGCGAAGCCCTGGCCGAGCACGTTGAGGCGGATCCGCGCCAGCGTATCGTGGCTCGTCAGATACAAGCTCTTGCCGTCGTCACCGAACTTGCAGTTCGCGATCGGCTTGCCGGTGGAGATGCGGCCGAGGCGCTTGCCCTCGGCGCTCAGGACCAGCACCCCGCCCGGGCCGGTGGCAAACACGGTTCCGTCACTCGCGACAGTGAGCCCGTCCGGCGCGCCCGCAGCGTCTGGAGTCGCGAGATCCTTCGCGTCGGCGAAGATCCGCTGGCCGAGCACCTTGCCCGCGGCGTCGAGCGAATAGGCGAGCCAGATCGGCCGCTCGCGATCGCAGTTGGCGACGTACAGCGTCTTCTGATCCGGGGACAGGCCGATCCCATTCGGGTAGCTGAGCTTGTCGTCGATCAGCTCGACCTTGCCTTGCTTCGTGATCCGGAACACGCCGTTGAACGCCAGCTCCTTGGCCTTCGATTCGTTCATCCCCTCGAGCCCGTAGGGCGGATCGGTGAAGAACGTGACGCCCTGTTCGCTCTGGCACACGTCGTTCGGGCTGCTGAAGCGCTTGCCGTTGAACTTGGCGGCGAGAACGGTCTTCTTCTTGGTCGTGAGGTCGAGGCGTACCACCTCGCGGCTCCCGGAATCTGCCGCGAGCACGCTGCCGTCGGCGAGCGGGAACAGACCGTTCAGGCCGGCTTCGCGTGTCAGCTTCGGGTCGGGGTTCGCGAGCCCGGATGGCTGGAGGAACACCTCGAGGCCGCCTTGCTCCGACCACTTGTGCAGCGTGTTGCCGGGAACGTCGGTGAACAGCAGGAACCCGCCCGAGCGGATCCACGCCGGTCCCTCGGCCCAGGTGAAGCCCTGTGCGAGGCGCTCCATCTTCCAGTCTGCGGGCACGATCGCGTCAAGCCCGGCGTCGTAGCGCTCGACGTTGCCGAAGCGCGGCGCGGTCGGGGTGAGCTCGGCGGAGGGAGCGCTCGCGGGCGGAACGCTCGGCGCGGTCGGCGGCGGGCTCGGCGACGCGGGGGCGCTGGGGGCCGGTGCCGGTGTCCGACAGCCGGCGACCATCAGCAAGGCCCCGAAGCATCTCGACTTCATGGCCTCTGCCAGTACCAGAGTTCGTGCGCGGATCCCGCAGGAAAAAGGCCGACTCGTCGCGTGTCAGCTCCGGGAACCCCTCAATTGTGAGGGGCATGACCGAGCCGCGGAGCTGCGCGGCCGCCTGTCTGTCCACGCTGAAATCGAGCGTGTAGCGTGGGAAGACGCGCCTAATGCAGGAGTGAAGCTGGACGTAGATCCGAAGCTGTGACCCTGGCCCCCGCGCCAAGCCCTGCGCTCGAGGACGCGAACATCCTGATCGTCGACGATGACCCTCTGGCGATCCGGATCCTGCGGGCGGCGCTCGGCGCCTACAAGCACGTGCGCTTCGCGACCAGCGGCGCCGACGCCATGCGCCTGTCGCGCGACAAACCTCCCGACCTTATCCTGCTCGACAGTGAGATGCCCGGAGAGAACGGCTTCGAGTTTTGTAAACGCCTGAAGCTCGAGCCGCTGCTTCAAGACGTACCGGTGATCTTCGTCACGTCTCACGACGATCTCGAGTTCGAGACCCGGGCCCTCGGCCTGGGCGCGGCGGATTTCCTACCGAAGCCAATCAGCGCGCCGCGCGTCGAGTTACGCGTTCGGCTTCACCTGCAGCTCAAGCATCAGCTCGACCAGCTGCGCGCGCTGGCCTCGACCGACGGCCTGACGGGCCTCGCCAATCGACGCGTCGTCGACGAGACGCTGAAGCGCGAATGGCGGCGCGCCCAGCGCAGCGGTCGCCCGCTGTCTTTGCTGCTGATCGACGTCGATTACTTCAAGCTCTTCAACGACCGCTACGGCCACCCCGCTGGCGACGGGTGCTTGAAACGAGTGGCGGCCGCCGTTCGCGGCGCAGCGCGGCGACCGACCGACCTCGCCGCCCGCTTTGGCGGCGAAGAATTCGCGGTAGTTCTCGCCGAGACGTCGCTGAGCGGCGCCTGCCTCGTGGCCGACTCGATCCGGCGCTCCATCATCGAGTCGTCGATCCCGCACGCCGGGTCCGAGGTCGCTCCGCACGTCACGGTGAGCATCGGCGCAGCCTGTCTCGGAGGCGAACCGAACGCCGCGGATCGCCGTAGCGGACCACCACTTCCGTCCGTGCCTCCGCACGGCATCGAGGAGCTGATCGAGGCGGCGGACAAGGCCCTGTACCGCGCCAAAAAGAGCGGCCGAAATCGCGTCGAGCCGGGGGACCTCGGGAGCTAGCGCCGCCGTGACCGAGCAGTCGCTAACCGGGATTTCGGTGCTGATCGCCGACGATAGCGCCATCAATCGCGTGCTGTTGACCAAGACCCTGGAGCGGGCGGGGGCCCGGGTGTTCGGCGTCGCGAACGGCCGCGAGGCAGTGGAGCTCGTGCAAGCGCGAGGCGACGAGCTCGACGTGGTGTTGATGGACCTGCAAATGCCCGAGCTCGATGGCGAGCAAGCGACGCGGATCATCCGCGGACGGCTCGGCCACCGGCGCTTGCCGATCCTCGCCCTCAGCGCGGGTGTGCTCGAGAGCGATCGTGCCCAGGCCATCGCCGCGGAGATGGACGACTTCGTGCAAAAGCCGTTCGTGCGGCAGGACCTGATCGCGCGCGTGGCGAGCCACGCGGAACGATTTCGGCTCCGGACTCCGGCGCCCGCGCCTGCGAACGCCGCTCGAGCCGACTGGCCCGCGATCGACGGGATCGACACGGCGGACGTCCAGGCACGCCTGGCGGGTGATCACGAGCTGTTCCGGTCGCTGCTCGGGCGTTTGACGTACGAGCTCGACGACTTTTGCGCGGAGGCGCGCGCAGCGGGCGCTCCGGGGAAGCTCGAGCACTGGGCGGCTCGCCTGCACAAGCTGCGCGGCATGGCCGGGAACCTCGGCGCCCGGCGCCTCGCGCAAGCGGCTCTGGACCTCGAAAAGCGCGCCCGCGCGGCGGACCCCGAGCTCGGCCCGGGCCTCGTCTCCTTGTGCGTGGAAGCCACGGCGCTCCGTGACGCGCTTCGGGCGGCGCCTGCGACTGCTCGGCCTGCGGTCGATGAAAGCTCGGTGCCTCCGTCGGCGCTGGAATGGGAGCGCTTCATCGCGGCGCTCGGCGACCAGGATCTCGACGCGCTCGAATCGTTCGCTCACTTCTCGGCGTGGCTATGCGCCCGCATCGGGGCAGGGCGCCACGACGAGCTCCGCAGCGCGCTGCACAGCCTCGATTTCGCGCGAGCGCGCGTCCTGGCGGTGAACGCGACGCCGCTGCTGCTTTTCGAGGAGAGTTAGAATCGAAGGAACCCTCTCACTGCAATGGGTTGGGCGGCTCGGGCAGTTTTTCCCGGTGCAACGGGGTGGAACGGCGCCTGCATATGTAGCGAGGTGTGCAGAAACGTTGGTGGCTCTGGTTGCAGCTCGCGACGTGTCTCGGCGGCTGCGGCGCGTACGATGGCGCTGAGTCCGAGGCGGGGCGCACAGAGATCTCGATCTCGGGCAAGGCCCCGAGCGCGCTGGATCGCGCAGTGTGGATCCGCGCTTGGGACGGGGCGAAGTGGGTGTCGGCGGGGTCCGCATCGACGGTAGAGGCCGATGGATCGTGGAAGGCGGAACGCATCGACGTCTCCGACGCCGTCTTTTTCGGCCCGTGTCAGGCCGGCCGATTCCGCGCGGAGGACGCGGCGGGCGAGGTCGTTACCGTGTACGTCGACAGCGAGTGTGCGGCGGCGGCCGAGCGGGGCGAGGCCGTGGATCCCGCCTGCTTTGGCTCCGAGATCGTCGTGCAGCGGGTGCAGACGGTCGAAAACTACGCGCCCCCCGGCGGCACGCTCGAGATCGTCAGCCAGGAACACGCCGACCGCTACGGCTGCGTTGCGTCCATCGACGGCAACCTGGAAATTGACGGCGGCGAGCGCGCGAACCCCAGGGAGCCTGCCCTGTACGAGCTCGGTGTGAAGGTCCGCATGCCGGCGCTCACCAGCATCACCGGGGAGCTGACGATCCGTGGAAACCGCGCCGAGCGTGTCGCGCTGCCCGCCCTCACTCGCGTGGGTGGCGACGTCACGCTGCGCTCGAACGTGTTCAGATACGGTCCGCGTGGGAGTGACGTGCGCAGCACCGCCATCGAGCTTCCGCGGTTGGCGGAGGTTGGAACCCAGGACGCCGGAGCGCTGTCGTTGCTCGTCGAAAACCTCGACGACGTCGACACGGGAAGCGGGCAGTGGAGCTACGAGTTCGGGCTCCAGGCGTTGCGCGTGGCGCACGACGTCACCGTCTCTACCGCCGGCAATCCCCGGCCGAGCAAGGTCGTGGGATTGCCCGCGCTTTCGCGGGTCAGCGGCTCGGTGCTGCTCGACTGGCCGCGCTGGGAGCTGATCGGCAACCAGCTGCTCCAGGGCCTCGACGCGATCGACGGCAGCCTGACGATCCGCGCCGGCAACCACCTGGTCGAGGCGCTGCCCCGCGTCAGCCGCGTCGGCGGCGACTTCACGCTCGAGGGCGGTGAAGCCTGCTCCGTGAACGCTTCCCTCTCGAGCGCGCGCGTGCTCCCGAATCTCGCAGAGGTCGCGGGGAACATGACCGTGAGCGGCTGCGGCGGCTGGCGCTGCGATGCGCGCGCGTTCCCTGCGCTCACTCGCGTCGAGAAGACGCTGGCCTTTCGGGGCGTGGCGTGGCCCGCCGCCGCCGAGATCGGCGCTCTGGCGGTGAGCGTCGGGTCACTCTCGATCGCCGACTCGGACGCCGCCGGCATCTTTCGTCACGACGTGCTGAGCGTGAGCCCTGGTGGAAGCGTCCAAATCGCCAACAACCCGAAGCTCTGTCAGTGCACGATCGACACGTTCGTTTCTGGCCTCCGGGATCGCGGTTGGAGTGGGAGCGTGACGGCCGCGGGCAACGGCGATTGCGCTCCTTGTCCGCAGCCCGCCGTCTGCCGGTCCACTCCGAGCTAAGCGTCTGCCCCGTCGCGAATTGTGCCAGAGGCTGGCACAGTCTCGTCGGCGCCGAGCTAGCCGCTGGTCAATTGCGCAATAAATTAAGATACTTGTGCGTTCCGGCCGCTGCTCGAAACGTGGCATGAAGCCTGCTACGGCTGGGGGCGATGACCCGTTTTTGGCGAGAGTCTGCCTGGATTTGCGTGTTCACGTTCGCGACGGCCTGCAGCGGTAAGAGCTCCGACTTGTTCGAGGACAACGCCGGTGGTGACGGCTCTGAAGAAGAAACGGGAGGCTCATCGAGTGCAGGTAATGGCTCTTCCGGTGACGACGGCGCCGGCGGGAGCGGCGCCACGAGCACGGGGGGCAGGGCGACGGTCACCGGCGGAGCGCCCGCGGGCGGCAAGATCGGCGTCGGAGGCACGAGCGCGGGTGGCGCGATCGCGGTCGGCGGAGCGCCGGCCGGCGGCATGAGCTCGAGCTCGAGCGGTGCCGGCGGTGCGTTTCCCGGGGGCGGGTTTGCGACCGGAGGCACATTCGGGGGTGCGATCGGCGTGGGCGGCGCGATCCTCGGCGGCAAGAGCAGCGTCGGCGGCAGCTCACCCGGTGGCAGCGGAGGCGTCGCGAGCGTGTGCGTCGACCCAGACGGGTCCGATTACAAAAAGCGGGGGACGACCACGGGGAGCAACGGCACCTTCGAAGACACCTGCCAGGACGGAGATCTGATCGAATACGTGTGCGAGAACAGCGCGTGTGGCGCGATGACGTCGTCGGGCGCCGCTGATGTGCCCGGAATTGCCTTGCCGCAGGCTGGGCGCGGAGCCATACCGCCACCGTGCACGGGAGACCCGGGGCGGGTGACCCAGCGGCGCATCGCCTGCGGCGGCCGTTGCGACTCGGGCACGTGCTTCGCGTGGTGCCCGGGCGCCAATGACGAGCTCACCTACCAAGACGTGGCGGGCGCCGAGGTCGTGCTCGACAACGACAGCAAGAATGCTCGCTATCGATGCGAGGCCACCTCGAGCACCGGCGACGTCGACTGCACGGATCCCGCGCTCGAGGGCCAGACGATCGAGGTCGGCTCGCTCGTGAGCTGCAGCGCCACCGTGATTTCGTTCGTCGCGCGCATGCCAGAAAACGCGAGCTGCGACTACCGCTGCTCGCTGGACGATTGAGCCTACAGGTCGGCGCGCACTGCGGCCGCGCGCTCGCGAATCGTGCTCAGCAACGCGGCGTAGCCCTGCTCGAACTCTTCCGGCTCGTACTCCGAGCGCGGATCGCTCTCGACGTGCTCGCGGATCTGCTCGTAGTGGCGCTCGGCAGCCGCTTCGAGGTCGGCGTCCTCGTAGACCTCGACCAGCTCCAGCACGGCCTCGGCGTAGCGCGCCTTGCAGTCCTCGCTCTCGAGGCAGCGCTGGAACATCAGCCCGCCGCTGACCTGTGTGTTCCTGCGGTCGCCCTGTCGCGCGATTTCGAAGGGGTGGAGGTGCTTGCGGCCCGAGTCGCGGAACGGCTTCATCGACATGTCCATGCCCCAGGGCAAAAACACGAAGCGCCCGCTTTCGGGGTCGGAGTAGAGCCGGAAGTTGTTCGGGTAGAACATGGTGTACGCGTACATGTCCCACTGGTTCACGAGCAGCTCGGCCGCGGTGAAGCGAAGGAAATGCTCCGTGTCGAGCGCTGTCCCGAGGTCCTCGAGGAAGGTCTCGGGCTCCGCGTCTTGGAAGGCCGCGATCAAGCCGGCGAGGTCGCTGCGGTCGTTCTGGGTCTCGTTGGTCTCGAGGTCGAACAGCGCCTCGGCGCCCGGCACGAAGTCGGTCTGGCCTTCTTCGTAGAGGTTGCCGCTGTCGTCACTGAACCAGCGGCGCAAAAACGTCTTGTCCTCGGCCTCGACGTTCGCGTACACGCCCCAGTACTCGCCGTTGACGTAGAGCAGTGCGTTGTTGCAGCGCGGCGCGGGCAGGCCCGCTTCGCGGAACACCCGGTAAGCGAGGCGTTCGGCGAGAAAAGACGGATCCTCGACCATGTTGTTCAACGTCATCCGGCGCAGGCCGCGGAACG